>CAZCJR010000007.1:0-89969 GCA_964499225.1 uncultured Cellvibrionaceae bacterium
CCGGAGACCCCATGAATTATCTGACCAGTCTTATCACCTTACCGCTGCTGCTATGGTTGGCGGCCGAACTCCTGCTCGGCAGCGCCAATGTGCAGGCCAAAAGCGGCAAACCCGATCTGGCCAAAGGCATCACCCGCATCGCTTTTGGTTCCTGTGTGCATCAGGATCACGAACAGCCGATCTGGAAGGCGATCAATATCGAGCATCCCGACCTGTTTGTATTTTTGGGCGATAACATTTACGGCGATACCGAGGATATGCCCGAGCTGGAGCGTAAATACCAGAAGCTGGGCGCCAACCCCGGTTTTCAAACCCTGCGCCAGCAGAGCCATGTGCAGGCTATCTGGGATGATCACGACTATGGCGCCGATGATGTCGGCGCTGAATATCCGCAAAAAGAGACATCGCGTCAGATCATGCTGGATTTCTGGGGTGAGCCAGCCGAGTCCGCGCGCCGCACCCGTAAAGATGGCATCTACACCGCGCATACCTACGGCAAACCGGGGCAGCGCGTGCAGTTGATTTTGCTCGACCTGCGCTGGAACCGATCACCTCTTAAGGGCGTATCCAAGACCGATTACCTGCTCAAAAAAGCCCCGAAAAAAATGGGTCCCTACGAACCTATTACCGATACCTCAGCGCAATTGCTGGGTGAGACACAATGGCAGTGGTTAGCAGAGCAACTGCAGCAGCCAGCCGATTTACGCATTATCGCCAGCAGCATCCAACTGCTGCCGGAATTCACCGGTTGGGAAAGCTGGGCGAATTTTCCCCATGAACGCACACGGCTGTTTGCGCTGATCGATCAGCTGAAAGTTGATGGTGTGTTTATTGTTTCGGGCGATACTCACTGGTCGGAGTTCAGCAGGGTCGATGATGCAGTCGCCTATCCGCTGTGGGAGGTGACCTCGTCCGGCTTGACCGAGGAGTGGAAAGCCATTAGTCCCAATAAACACCGCTTGGGGGTGGCTGAGCATCGCAATAACTACGGGTTGATCGATATTAATTGGACTGCTGCGCAGCCGAGTGTGACGATATCGATCAAGGGGCAAACCGGGCAGGTGTATCAGCAAAATACCCTGCGTTTAAGCGATCTGCGTCATTCAAAACCTTAGTTGTCCTAAGAGGCCAAGGCTTTTATTGTGCGACCTGTTTGTGTTATCAATGCCCGACCACTACAGCGGCTCAGGCAGATTTTCAAAAAACACAAAGAGGTCGCTATGAATAACACATTGTTTAATCCCCACCGCATCGTTGCAATTGCGCTTCTGGCGGCAGCGCCATTGGCGCTTGCACAGACTAGCGATTACGTTGCCGATAATGTTTTCACCCAAGGCGTTGAAGGCCCGGCAGTGGATGCGCAAGGCAATTTATACGCAGTGAATTTTGCCGAAGAAGGCACCATCGGTATTATCGACAAAAAAGATAACGCGCAACTGTTTGTGAAATTGCCGCAAGGCAGCACTGGCAACGGCATCCGTTTTGATCGCCAGGGTTTTATGTATGTGGCGGATTATTCCGGTCACAACGTTTTGAAAATTGATCTAAAAACCAAAGCGGTTTCGGTGCATGCACACAGCGATAAAATGAATCAGCCTAACGATATTGCTATCGCAAAATCTGGCGTGATTTACGCGAGCGATCCCAAATGGGCAGACAACACCGGCAACCTGTGGAAAATCGCCACCGATGGCACAGTGAGTTTGTTGGAAGCCGATATGGGTACCACCAACGGTGTGGAAGTTAGCACCGACGAAAAACATTTGTACGTCAATGAAAGTGTGCAGCGCAAAGTGTGGAAATACGATATCGATAAAAAAAACGGCGCTGTAAAAAACAAACGCCTGTTAATTGAATTTCCCGATCACGGTTTGGATGGTATGCGTTGCGATGTCGATGGCAATTTATACATCGCGCGCTACGCAGCAGGTGAGGTGACGGTAGTGTCGCAGCATGGCACTGTGATCGAGCGAATCAAATTGAAAGGCCAGAAGCCAACCAACGTTGCCTTTGGTGGTACCGATGGCAAAACCGTTTATGTGACTATGCAAGATCGCGGCGCGATTGAAACTTTTCGCAGTGAACGCGCCGGGCGTGAGTGGTTGTTGCAACAATAATTTTATCGACCACAAACATCATCATGCGGTGTAATAAAAAATCTCCCTGATGCTTCCCATCGGGGGGATTTGTTTTTAGTAAGTGAGTGGTGATTATTAAGAGGCCCTGCTGACTTGCGCAAGAAAATACGCTCTAAGGCGACAGAATAATAATTCTGCGCAGCCCATCACAACCGCCTGCTTGACCCTATCACCCTCCACTCATTACCTTGCACCCCGTCGTTGTTGCATGAAGCAGTAACGAGCCTCTACAACACCACCATCACAGACAAAGGAATGCTGCATGTTTCTTGTTTACGAACTCAAAGCTCGCTATCAACTCTCTTGGGAAGATCTTCCCTACGTTGAAAACCCCGTATCTGGCCTCGAACACGCGATGAATGCCCTTGCGCAACGCCATGATTATTTTGGTGCGTCGGTCCACAACATCGAAGAATTCAAACGCGACTATGTGCCCTACTACCACCGCGAATTTAATCACGACATAGCGGAAAACGAATTGCACTATAAATTCCTCGATGGCCAATTGTTCAGCGTCGCGCGCAACGGCGATCCCTTCAGCACCACATTCAAATGGCGCGAACTTGATAACCATCCCGACGGCGGCGAATGGTACGTCTGCCATCCCATCTTCGGCGATGTGCTTAAACAGCAATTGGAAAACCACGCCAAACAATTGGGCGCACAAAGGCGCAAGTGGATGGCGGAACGGGCGGAAATAGATGCAAATCCCGCCGCATTAATTCCTGCGGTGAGACGTGTGGTTGAGAAATCGGTAGTGGAAAAACCAATATCTACGCCCGTCAAAGGAAATGACGCTCTACCTCAATCACTGGATGAAGCTGCGCAACGCCTCATAGATGCTGGCCCCGCCGTTCGTGCGGCTAGGGCAGCAGGCTCGCCACTTCCACCTTCTGCTTACTCTCTGGCAGATAAGCAGGCAGTAATAGCGGCGGGTTTGGAGGAGCGGTTTTTAGTACGGGTAATTGAGACGGATTACGCGAGCGATGAAGGCTATATTGGCAAGGTCAGGGAGCATGGCCAATCCATATCCTGGACTGCGCCTTTTTCCATGGTAGAACATGGCGATACCGATGCAGAAGCGTTACTAAATGCTTTTGGCACTCGCCACACTCTTGGGAAAAAGTACACTGTCCTGATTATTGATCGCGATAAGATGAATGAGATAGGCGATGTACAAACCATTATCCCCACCAAACAAAATTTGAGAGCACTGATCGCTGAAAATCCGCACATATCGACGTTATCACCAGATGAAGTTGAGCAGGTGTTAAGCGATGATCTCGCGCCCAAGTATTATCTGTTTGCGAAGGCAAAATCGAAAAAAGAAATAAGTTCGGAGGATATTGATGAGATGGAGGCGCTATCGAATGACTTGGGTTTTTCAAAAGATGACACGCAATTGATCATTAAAAGGCAAAAGCTTGCTGGGCAAGTTGCGGCGTGGGAAGAATTCACCGGAAATGGAATGACATTAGATACTAATTCCAAGGCCAAAGCCTATGGTCCGGTCGAAGTCGTTATGCTTGACAAAAAGCCAATGAAACTCGGTCAACTCCGAAACGATAAAGCAGTAAAAAGCATCAATTGCTAAGGAATAAATATGAAAAGTTTTCCTAATACCGACCCTGTTACTTTAATAAATGATCCGCGCATCGTTTATCAATATAAGGAATTTAAACCACGGAAAAACGATTACAATTACTCCTTTTGGCTAAAAGAGGGCGATCATCTATTGTGGGCAAAAAGAGGGCTTTATGCTCCTTTAGATGGTAGCCCAAGCTATTGGGTGGGCGGCACTCAACTTGAAATTCCCAAAGAAGGGTTGGCTTGGTTTGTAAAAGTTCTCGAAGAGAAATTCTTAAAAACCGAAGCGGAAGGCGGGTTGGCGAAAGGCCAATACGGTTACGAGGAAGTCATTAACGGGGAGAGGCTCATAGTGTCGCGTATGTTTGGGACGCCCGGATATAGCTTTCGCAATCACTCTCGATATAGCCATTTATGGGATGACTCTACTGATCCTCAAGATGCGATGTTCACCGACGAAATGCTCTTTGAACAAGGCTTGTTTGATGAATTCAAAAAGCTGGCTGAAAAAATTGAAAAGGGAATAATTTAATATCTGTCCCGTTTATGTGCCTATATGAGATCGCGGCGCGATTGAAACTTTTCGCAGTGAACACGCCGGGCGTGAGTGGTTGTTGCAACAATAGGAAGCGAGTCCAATAAAAAATCGAATCTAACAAAAAGGCCACCCCATTTTTCAACGGGGTGGCCTTTTTGTTGCATTGCGCTTTAAATGCGTAATGCGTATCGCTCGATATTAAGCTGCAGAGCGTTTGAGTCCGCGCATGCGGTCATGGCATTGGCGCAATGACTTGTGCACATAATTCAATGCGGTTTTGATGTCGATTGACACGGCTTCGTACTGCGCTTTTTGAATATATTCCAGTGTGCGGTCTTCCAGCTCCTCCAACTCCGCAATATACACTTGTGACTTATTGCTTTTGATGGCGGCCAATATATCAGCGTAGGTTTTGTGCAAGCTACCGCTGAGTGTTTTTCCTGATTCGGTTTCGCCGTCGCGGATAAATACTAATGGCTGCAAACGTACCAGCGCTTGCTGGCGCGCATCAATCATATCTTGCAGCGCAGATTCATAACCGGAACCTTTCAATTCGACTTTGGCGTCGGTATAAAAATTTACCCCATCATGCAACACTTTGATGAGATCTTTTACGGCTGAGGTTTCATCGCTAGACATAAATTTCTCCTGAACATAAAAATAAGTTTCGTGGATTATGTTGCACATCAACATTGATAATGCTCAGGAGAGTTGTTGCATCATCTGTGCCAGCGGCTAAATTCAAGGTTTTGCTGCAAATTTCGGGGGATTTTTCATTAAATTTTGAATTTGTTACACAAATTTTTGTAGGGGTTGTAAATTTTTTTGTATTTTGAAAATACCTTAGGCGTATTTTTTTGCTATGTATATTTTCTTGTTTCTGAATTCATTATTGTTATTAGCGTCAGCGATAAATTCCATTAACTCGCAATATGGCGTTGCTTTCCTCTGTGATCTCCCAAGCATAGCTTGGGAGCAAAAATGACGGTGCGTTTTTTAACAGCCTAAATTACCCGGCCCTTCGCTCGCGCCCAGAATATTTAGAAATCGACGGTATTCATTAATCCGGCTCTGCACTTGTCCGGGGTTGCCGCCGTTGCATTCCAGTGCGCCATTAATGGTGCGGATGGTTTCACCAAAGCCAAAGCCGCCGACCATTGTATTGTGCGCGGGGCGTGAACCGGCACCCGACTGTGTCATCCAGAACCAGATGGCAGTTTGCCAGGCGATAGTGGGATTTTGGGCAACTAAATCCGGATTCGCGCGCAGATCCAGTCCCAGGGCGGCGCCCGCTGCGCAGTAATTACCGTTCCAGCTGAGTTGGATCGGGCCGCGGCCGAAGTAGCGTTTGCCGGGTGCACAAGGGCAGGTGCTTGGGTTGTTATCCCAGTCGCCACAGTATTCGCCTTGGGCGATTTCCGTTACGTACACGAGACCACCGGTTTCATGAGAGAAGTTGGCTAGTGCTGCCGCTGCTTCGCGTTTTTTGGTGGCCAGATCGCCAGTGCCTGCGAAGGCGGGATAGGTTTGGGAGGCGGCAACCAGACCTGCATAGGTATAGAAACTATTGCGGCCGGGGAACATCTGGTTGAATTGCGTTTCGTTCACTACGGCTGGGAAGCCGGTGCCGGTGTTGGGTATGGGGCGTACGATAATCGATGAGGTACGATCGTTGAAATTGCTCAGGCAGGCGTTATCGCCCGAGACCACAACCGATGCACCGCTGTAATCCCAGTTGTCGAAAAGCACCGCTTCATAACCGGCCGCGACTTTAACGGATGAGATTGCGTTATTGCGTGCACCCATGGCGGTCATCACATTGCCATCAAATGAGCCGGTGTTGAAGCCGGCAGACCAGCCACCGTAGTTGCAGTGTTCGTAGGTTGTGAGCAGGCCGGTGGTATTGCCGCTGCCGCTGGCTACCACTTCGATCCAGTTGAAATTCCACCCGCTGGTTTTGGCAAAAACGCCAAAATTGTAAGTGCCCGCGTTGATATTCATGGTGCGGGTAACGGTCGTCCAATTCTGCCAGCCACCCGTGGCGGGGATAGCGAAATCACCCAGCTGGATGCTGCCGCCGTTCAAGTCTACCGATGCAGTTGCGCCCGATGGGCTCGCGACGCGCATACGGATGGTGTAACTGCCGGACGTAGGGATGGAAAGTCCGCCATAGACGAGCCATTCGCTTGCCTCGATCCAGCCGACGTTGTGACCTCCGCCCGCATCGCTAGTGGCTTCTATATCGACACCGTCATTGCGAAAGGCGCCACCGGTATTACCAGCGGTAGTATCGAAATAGTTGGTGTAGCTTTCGGCTTGATAAACCACTGCTTGGCTGGGGCTCGCCAGTGCGGTGAGCAATAAGCAGCCGGGAATACCCAGATGCCGATAGTGTTTTAGGCCTGCCAATATATTAAGCATTGTTATTGTCCTCGGAATTGATGATGTCAGCCGTGGATGGCGATCATCAGGAGATGGTCGATCCCGGCGTTGCAAAAACCTGTCGTAGTGGGGGCAACAGGAAGCTGTTTTCGCACGTCGGCTTGATCATCAAATAATCGTCGCCGGATAGCCAGTGCCAGTTTTGGGTTGCAGTTAACTGCCACTTCGGGGTTCAAGTGCGACTTTTTTCGCGATTTTCTGAAAGGTAAGAATGAAAAAAACTCGAACTTTTTTCTGTCGTGCTGAAAAGTGCGCGCCGTAAATACATGAGGGTGAAATTGGTGCGAGCTGCAAATTTTGACGACATGACAGGGAGTGGGGGGAGGTGAAGGAGTGTGTCTTTTTGCCACAGGATGAAGCAAGTGGTGTGGTGATCAGGTACGACTTTTCTCCAGGCTGGGTAATTTCTCTGCAACTTGAATGCATTCCGGTTCGAATGTGATCTATTTTGCACTTTTCTGGCGCACCAAAACCCATTTTTGAGCGCGAAAAACTTTCATGATTGGCAGCTAAAATATCGTCTTTTTGTAAATTATTTTCTTTTCAGTTCATTTTTTTGGTGTTAGCCTAGTAAAAATGATCGTTTTTTCTGCTTTCGCTGAGAAAAAAGCATGTATAAAGAAAATAATTTACAAAAAGTGCTTACCGATAGACTCTTAAGCCCAACTGGTAAAGGATTGGGTGATGTGAGTACCCAGCCGACAATCGCTACTACTCCCCAATGCAGGTGGAACCTCCTGCAGGAGGATGTAAGTTTGCCGGTGGCGGTACTTAGCAACAGTCGGGTGCAGCACAACCTCAACTGGATGAAAACCTTTATCAGCACCTACGGACTGAAACTCGCACCTCATGGCAAAACCACCATGAGCCCGGCACTCTTTCATCAGCAACTTGAACATGGCGCCTGGGGCATCACTCTCGCGACTGCGCCGCAAGTGCAAGCCGCTTACCATTTTGGTGTGCGCCGCGTGATTATGGCTAATCAGCTGGTTGGCCGTGCCAATATGGCGATCATCTCCCGCCTGTTGCAAAACCCGGAGTTCGACTTTTTTGTGATAGTGGATTCGGCGTCAAATGTTGAACAGCTAGGGCAGTTCTTCGCTGAAGCCGGACAGCGGTTGAATCTGTTATTGGAATTGGGGGTGGATGGCGGCCGCACCGGTGTGCGCAATGAGCAAACCCGCGCTGCTGTGCTGGATGCCATCGCCCGCTACCCTGCGTCCCTCTCTCTTGCGGGTGTAGAAGTCTACGAGGGTGTCCTCAAAGACGAGCCATCCATCCGCAATTTTCTGCGTCGTGCTGTGCGTGAATTGATGACCCTGGAAGCGCATAGCCTGTTAACGGCTGAGCGAATCATTCTTACCGGGGCCGGTTCCGCCTGGTTTGATCTGGTCGCGGAGGAATGGGCAGGGCTCGAACTGCTGCGCCCGCTCGACATCATCCTGCGCCCCGGCTGCTATCTCACCCACGATGTGGGCATCTACAAGGCCGCTGAGGTGCGTATCCACGCCAGTAACCCCGTCGCCCGCTCCTTGCAGACGAGTTTGCTGCCAGCGCTGCAATTGTGGGCCTATGTGCTCTCCATCCCCGAACCCGGCCTCGCCATTCTCGGCTTGGGCAAGCGCGATGCCGCGTTTGATGCCGGTCTGCCTACTCCTGCCATGCACTTTCGGCCTCAAAACAAGGGGCGTCCCGGATCAGAAGCTCCTGTCGCAGCGCCTGCCGATTGGCAAGTCACCGCGATGATGGATCAACACGCGTTTATGAAAATTGCGCCTGATGCAGATCTGCAAGTGGGCGATATGCTCGCACTGGATATTTCCCACCCCTGCCTGACGTTTGATAAGTGGCGGCAGCTACTGGTGGTCGATGATAACTACACGGTGATCAATGCCGTGGAAACTTTTTTTTAAGGCGCGTATATGGAATTTGCTTTGAGCCCCGGTCATTGGTTACTGGTTTACGCCGCGATCAGCATTATCGCGCTGGTGTTGTTAATTGCCCGTTATCGCCTGAACCCGTTTATCACACTGACATTGGTGTCGCTTGGTTTGGGTTTGATGGCCGGTATCCCCGCAAAAGATGTGGTGTTTGTTTACGAAGCCGGCGTAGGTAAAACGCTTGGGCATATCGCGCTGGTTGTAGCACTGGGCACCATGCTTGGAAAAATGATGGCCGAGTCGGGCGGTGCAGAACAAATTGCGCGCACTATGATTCGCTGGTTCGGCGAAAAAAATGTGCACTGGGCGATGGTGTTTATCGCCTTCCTTGTCGGCTTTCCGATTTTTTTCGAAGTGGGTTTTGTTTTATTAATTCCTATCGCATTTAACGTAGCGCGCCGCACCGGTACTTCCATGTTATTGGTCGGCTTACCGATGGTGGCAGGTTTGTCGGTTGTGCATGGACTGGTGCCACCCCATCCGGCGGCGATGATCGCGGTAGGCGAGTATCAAGCCAACGTTGGCCGCACAATTTTTTATGCAATGTTAGTGGGAATTCCGACGGCGATTATTGCCGGGCCAATTTTTGCTAAATGGATTGCGCCCAAAATTCAGTTGCCTGCGCACAACCCGCTTGAAGAGCAATTTATTCATGCCGATAGCGAGCGCCAATTGCCTGGCTTTGGGATCACCCTGTTTACCATTATGTTGCCGGTGGTGTTGATGTTGCTCGGTGGCTGGGCCGATTTAATTGCGGCGCCCGGCACCAGCATGAATGATTTTTTATTATTTATCGGTAACTCCGTGGTTGCGTTATTGATCGCAACGCTCGTTAGCTTTTACACGCTGGGTATTGCCCGCGGATTTAATCGCGATTCGATTTTGAAATTCAGCCACGACTGTCTTGCACCCACGGCAGGTATCACCTTGTTAGTAGGCGCCGGTGGTGGTTTGAATCGCATTTTAGTGGAAGCCGGTATCGCAAAAGAAATTGTGGATTTCTCTTCTGATATGGCATTAACCCCGTTAATGATGGGCTGGTTAGTGGCAGCTTTGATGCGCATTGCAACGGGGTCAGCAACAGTGGCAATGAGCACCGCGGCGGGAATTGTTGCGCCGATCGCGTTGGCGGCTGGCTATCCGCATCCAGAATTATTGGTGATCGCCACTGGCGCAGGGTCGTTAATTTTGTCGCATGTTAATGACGGTGGTTTCTGGTTGATCAAAGAATATTTCAATATGACAGTAACCCAGACCTTAAAACCTGGACGGTATTGGAAACCATTATTTCAGTTGTGGCGCTTGGTTTTGTATCGCTGATTGCTGCACTACTTTAAATAAATTTCGTCTAAATATATTTCGGGAAACACTATGACGGCTTTGTTCGATATTGTTTACCACATGCGCGCCAGTCGCGATCGCCTTTCGGCGACCGAACAAAAAATTGCCGATGCGATTTTGGAAGATATCGCCTTTGCCGCTTCTGCCAGTATTGATCAGTTGGCAGTAAAGGCAGCAGTGAGCATCGCCACCATTTCACGCTTTGCCAAAGCGGTTGGCTGCGAAGATATTCGCGATTTGAAATTAAAACTGGCGCAGGCAAGTGCTGTAGGCGCGCGTTTTTTAGCGGAAGTTCCAGCGCTGGAAGAGAGTGCGTTTTACACGCAAATTTGTAGTGATGTGGAATCCACCTTGCGCGCGAATCTTGCGCGTTTTGTGGAAGAGGATTTTCGTACTGCCGCAGGATTACTCAACTCTGCTCGTCTAATTTATATCGGCGGTATGGGCGGCGGTTCAACTATGTTGGCGGACGAAGTGCAGTTTCGTATTGCACGTTTAGGTAAAGCCGTCACGGCGTATCACGATCCGGTGTTGTTACGCATGCTGGCGGCAACCCTGACTGAACGGGATGTGTTAGTGCTCTTGTCGGTCACGGGCGTAACGCCTGAATTATTGGAAGTGGCCGATATCGCGCGCGAATACGGCGCAAAGATTATTGTGCTTACCGCAAGCAATTCACCTTTGGCCACCAAAGCCACTATTGTTTTACCGGTAGTGACCGAAGAAACCGATTTTATTTACAAACCATCGGCATCGCGTTACGGCATGTTATTGGCAATCGATATTCTCGCTACCGAATTGGCGCTTGCTCGCAAAACCGAGAGCAAAGAATTGTTGCGCCGGGTGAAATTTGCGTTAGATGAATATCGCGGTGGTGATAATCGCTTACCGCTGGGTGATTAACCCGTTGGATTTACCAGACGTTAGCAAACAAAAAACGTTTATAAGAAACGTGATCGGGAGTAGTGGGTGAAGTTCGATTTAATTATTCGCAATGCGCAGATTATTGATGGCACCGGTGAGCCTGCTTACAGCGCTGACCTTGCTATTAGCGGCGGATTTATTGCTGCCATCGGCGATTTGTCGGCAGGTGATGCAATTGCTGTGCGTGATGCCGAGGGCTTGGTGCTAGCACCCGGTTTTATCGATGTACATACCCACGATGATTTACAGGTAATTCATGCTCCGCAAATGTTGCCCAAAATTTCGCAGGGCATTACCACGGTGATTGTGGGTAACTGCGGAATCAGTGCAAGTCCGGTGACATTAACCGGCAGGCTCCCAGATCCGATGAATTTGCTCGGTGCTCCAGAAGATTTTAGTTACGCCAATTTCGCGAGTTATAAGCAAGCGGTTAACAATGCCCAGCCTGCGGTAAATGTTGCTGCATTAATTGGCCACACCGCATTGCGCAATAATCATATGGATAGTTTGGATCGCGCAGCAACGCAGAGTGAAATCGAATTGATGCGTGTGCAATTGCGTGAATCCATGATGGAAGGGGCGCTGGGGTTATCCTCCGGTTTAGCTTACGGATCTGCCATCGCTAGCAGCACTGCAGAAGTGAAAAATTTAGCCGAAGTGTTAAATGAAAGTGGCGGAATTTACACCACGCATCTGCGTACCGAGTTTGATGAAATTTTAACGGCGCTCGACGAAGCCTTCGAGATTGGCGAGCACGCAAAGGCCCCGATTATTGTGTCGCATTTAAAGTGTGCCGGTGCCGGTAACTGGGGGCGCAGTGGACAGATTCTAAAAAAACTAGAAATGGCAGCGAACAATCATCCAGTTGGCTGTGATTGCTATCCTTACAGCGCCAGCTCATCCACTTTGGATTTACAGCAGGTCACCAGCGACTTCGATATTGTTATCACCTGGAGTGAGCCACACCCGGAACAGGGTGGAAAAAAATTAGCGGATATTGCTGATGATTGGAATCTGAGTTTGCAAGATGCCGCAAAAAAACTGCAACCGGCCGGTGCTGTATATCACGGCATGAGTGAATCAGATGTGCAAAAAATTCTTGCTCATCCACTGACGATGGTGGGTTCCGATGGCTTGCCCGTAGATCCGCTACCGCATCCACGTTTGTGGGGCGCATTTCCGCGCGTACTGGGCCATTACAGTCGCGACTTAAAATTATTTAGTTTGCCCGAAGCGATTCGCAAAATGACACGCATGTCCGCTGATCGTTTTGGTTTGGACGATCGCGGTCGTATTGCAGTAGGTGTCGCTGCGGATTTGGTGTTGTTTGACCCGATAAAAGTGAAAGATGCCGCAACATTTACCCAACCGCAACAATTGGCAGAAGGTATTGAAGCAGTCTGGGTAAATGGTGTTTTGAGTTATGCACAAAAAACATTAACCGGAGCACGCGCGGGAAAATTTATAGCAAGACAGCGTGATTTAAGAATTGGGTTTTACTAAATCCCCCCCAGCCCCCCTTGGCTACGCGCCCCGTTCCAAAGGGGGGGAGCATATGTCGCTTGCTGAAGGTGTGCGCTCCTTTTTTGAAGAGGTGTAGTTTCGGAACGCGTCAGTTCCCCCTTTGAAAAAGGGGGTTAGGGGGATTTAAAAGGGTTAAAGATAAACTTGTCACAGCCGCCCCTTTGAAAAAGGGGGCTAGGGGGATTTAAAAATGTCAGAAATAAAACGTTACGGCGTCGAAGGCGGAAAAGGTACGGGTGGGCAGCATTTGCCTTTCGCGCGTGCCGCAGGTGCGGATGGTTGGTTATTTGTATCCGGCCAAGTCCCAATGGTCAACGGCGAAATTATCGACGGTGGAATTATTGCGCAATCCCATCAAACTATTAAAAACGTCCTCGCGATTTTAGCTGAAGCCGGCTATGGCCCTGAAGATGTTGTGCGCTGTGGTGTATGGCTCGATGATCCGCGCGATTTTATGTCTTTCAATCGTGTCTTTATGGAATATTTTGGTGCTAATCCGCCCGCGCGTGCTTGTGTTGTTTCCAGCATGGTGGTGGATTGCAAAGTGGAAGTGGATTGCGTTGCTTACAAAAAATCTTAAACTTTAAAAAATTGTTATGAATAAATACGTATTGTTAATTGCCTGCCTATTGATATCCGTTTGTGCTAAGGCCCAGACGGAGCAATTGCCATTGATGCCCTATCCGCAGATGGTGGAGCGTCAACAGGGGCAATTTATAGTAGGTGAAACGCTAAGCTTCACGATAGAAAGCAAAAAATCTGCTGCGACTAATAATCTTGTAAAAGAATTGAGTACGCGGATTCAGCAGCAAACGGGTAAAAAAGTAAAATTGAAAAAAACCACCGCTGATAAAGCGGAATTATTTATCCATGTGGATGATGTTCGGCCAATATCAAATCAAATCGAGCACTGGAATGAATCCTATCAGCTCAATATCACTGCTACGAAAATCAAATTAACCGCCAAGCAGTTAGCAGGCGCCCAGCGCGGAATGGAAACCCTGTTGCAGTTGATCGGCACCGAAACCCAAATTACCTTGCCTCTAGTAACCATCAACGACCATCCGCGTTTCAAATGGCGCGGCTTGTTATTGGATACATCAAGACACTTTTTTTCTGTGGCTACTATCAAACGTCAGATAGATGCAATGGCTGCAGCAAAATACAATATTTTTCATTGGCATTTAACCGATGATCAGGGCTGGCGCCTTGAATCAAAGAAATATCCCAAGCTCCACAAGCTTGCCTCCGACGGCGAATATTACACGCGCCGACAAATTCGCGATGTCGTTGCCTACGCACGCGAACGCGGTGTTCAGGTGCTGCCGGAAATTGATATGCCCGGTCATGCCAGCGCTATTGCAGTTGCTTATCCGGAGTTAATGTCGGCACCCGGCCCTTACGCGATGGAATATCGGTGGGGTGTGCACAAGCCAACCCTGAATCCCGCAAGCGAAGCTGTGTATAAATTCGCCGATGCGATTATCGCGGAAGTAGTTGAATTATTTCCGTTCGAATATTTGCATATTGGCGGTGACGAAGTTGATCCGGAGCATTGGAATGCCAATCCGGAAATACAAGCTTTTATGCAACAACAAGGTTTAACAGACCATCATGCGTTGCACGCGCATTTTAATCAGCGCTTGCAGAAAATTTTGCAAAAGCATAAACGCAAGATGATTGGCTGGGACGAAATACAGCATGAAGACTTATCCAAGGGCATCGTTATCCATTCCTGGCGTGGGCCGGATGGTGTGAGTGATGCGGTGAGCCATGGTTTTCAAGCCATTTTATCTACCGGATATTATTTGGATCAGCCACAAACCTCGGCCTATCACTATCGCAATGATCCTATTCCACCTAAACCGGTGGTGATAAAAGCTATCGCTGGGAACGAAACCACTTCGACTAACGAAACAATTGCTAGCTGGCGTTTTCAAATGCCGCGTAAGCGCGGAAATCCGGTGACAGGTACATTCACCTTTATCGGTGATGATAAAAAAATTGCCCAGACATTTATTGATTTCACCGGCAAGTCGCGGCGCGAGGTTTTACTTACTCACTACACCAAAAACCATGCGGTATTTTCGTTGGATACCTGGATGGGGCCAGTTGAATTCCGTGTAGATTTTGATGCAGACAAAATTCACGGTATCGCCATTGTGGGCAACACGCCCTATACCATTAGCGGCGAAAAAATCCTTAATAACTTTTCTTCGCCTAGCGAGCGAAAAGCAGCAGAAAATAATGCCCACAAACAGTTACCCAAAACTGCGCCGGTGGCACATTTGAGTGCACAGCAGGAGTCGTTAATTCTGGGCGGTGAAGCGGCGCTCTGGGCAGAAATAGTTGATGAGCATAGCATTGACCTGCGTTTGTGGCCGCGTGCATTTGTTGTTGCAGAAAGGCTCTGGTCGGCGCGGGATTTGCAAGATGAAAATAGTATGTATGCGCGCTTGAAATCAGTTGGGCTTTGGGCAGAAAAATCCACCGGACTATTGCATCGCCAGCAGCAAACTTCTGCATTGCAAAAGTTAGCGGGTGAGAATGAAATCGCGCCGGTGAAAATATTTGTTGAAATGCTGGAGCCAGCGCATTACTACCATCGTCAACATGAAAAATCGGCTTACGAAACCTATTCCAAGTCTGATCCGCTGAATCGATTGGTTGATGCATTACCGGCAGAGAATGAGGAGTTGCGTCAATTTAATATCCAACTGGGTCAGTGGTTAGCGAATCCGCGTGATAATGCTGAATATCGTGCACTGCGCGGCCAATTTGAGCGTTGGGCAGGTAACCGAAGTGCGTTGCAGCCGTTGTTGGTACTGCACCCGGAATGGTTATCACTGGCGAATAAAACAGATCTGGTCGCGCGCACGGGTTTAGCGCTGCTGGATAAGCGCGTAAAAACTACTTTTCTTATGCAAAGTGAGCGTGAAAAAGTAATGGAATTGATTCAACAAGCACGAGTGTTGGATCAGGAATTGGTGGTTGCGGCAGCCTCTTCGTTGGAAAAAATCCTGAATTCGTTTACACAACCCTGATCACCGCATTGCGTTGGTCGGGAAAATTGTAAATAGGATTGACAACGTTGTCCTGCTGGATGTAAGTTGGTGGCGTCAGAAGCTCGAACTTTTGACTCAGGTGACGAACAATAATTTAAGGGGCGCAAAGGTAACAACCTCAGGATGTGGTGCATAACGCTGGACTCATGAGAGCTATGGTCAGGATGGGATCATAGGAGCGGCGGCACGAGGATAGGTTACTAATGCGTTAAATATAAATACGTTATCTATGATGACCTGCGCTATTGGTAGACTGATATGGTTGAAGTAGCACTGTTTAATATCAACGATATTTCGCTGTTATTCAGCGGCTTTCTTGCTTTAGTTCTTGCGTGCCTTTTGTTTTTTTTCCAACAACAGGGGCGCATCAAACCGGTGTACTGGCATTGTTTAGCGCTGTTCTTTTTTCTGGGTGCACTGCGCACCTTCGATACGCTGGTTTACTGGAACGTTAATGTGCGCGATACCTTGTCATTGGTGTCAGCCAATTTTTTCTTTGTGTTTGGTTTTGCTTTTTTTCTACAGGGACCTTTGTTGTTTTGGTTTACACGTGCGGCGATTTTTCGTGATTTCGCATTAACCAGATTCGACGCTTTGCATTTGTTACCAGTGGTCTGTTATCCGGTCTATATTTATCAAATTTTTCATCGTTTGGCGCCCGAACAAAAATTGCAATATGTCCAGGATTGGTCGCATGTAGTGAGTGATCCTTATTTTGAAGGGCTGATCTGGGCGCAGCGTTTGGTCTTGTTTGCTTACAGTTCGCTGTGTGTTTATCAGTTGCATCAATATCTTCACCATCGGTGCGCACATCACTGCGTGTTGAATAAGGTGGATTTGCAATGGCTGAAGTTGTTAGTGATCGGCTTTTTCCTGATTAATTGCTGGTCTCTGCTGACACTTATCGATACACGTTTTATCGGCTTGGTTGGCGCGGAGTTTTTAGGGGAATTTGAAAGCCATTTTTATCTCATTTATATAAGTGTGTTGGTGGTCTACCTGCTGAAAAACTCGCAGGATTTTTCTGACATCCAGGTTGAACGCACGATTGAACCTGAGCCGGCGGTAGAAGAACCGCAGCAGCAACTGGTAGAAAAATTGACCGATTTTATGGAGCAGAGTAAACCTTATTTGGAGCCGCACATTACGGTAGAGCGGTTGGCGATTAAGTTAAATGTCTCGCCCAAGTTGCTGTCATGCACGATTAACAGTCAGATGCACATGAATTTTTTTGAGTTGATTGGCACTTATCGTGTCGCGGAAGCAAAAAAGCGGTTGGCTGATTCTGAATTGCGCCAAAAGCCGATCAGCGAAATTATGAAAAGTTGTGGATTCAATAGTAAATCGGTCTTCAACCAAGCGTTTAAAAAGACAGTTGGTGTAACGCCGAGTCACTACCGGCAGCAGCATTTGCATTAATGAGTTAAGCGGTGGAGAAAACTGTGAAAGACATCATTAAACACTCGATTATTATTCTAGCGCGACGCTTTGTGTTTGCGCCCGGCGTTATTTTTCTCTGCGTGTGCTCAATGAATTTATGGGCCAGTAGTGTTGCGGCTGAAACAAAGGTTATCGGTTATATCGCCAGTTTTACTGATATGAAAGCCGCCATCGATAAAACGGATTTAAGCAAGCTCACTCACATTAATCTCTCTTTCACCAATCCTGATGCGCAGGGAAAATTGATCGATAACGGCGTTATGACTTGTATGCCCGGCATGCAGGGTGGCAACGTCAGTGTCGCAGATGTGCGCTATGTGATTGATAAAGCACAGGCAGCAGGCGTGAAAGTGTTGGCATCCGTTGCTGGCGGTGTGATTCCCTCATGCTCCGGTAACTGGGAAATATTATTGCAACCTGCCAATCGCCAGGTGGTAGTTGATAACCTGATTGCATTGATGGAAGAGCTTGGCTTGGACGGTATCGATGTGGATATCGAAGGTGTGTTGCTCACCAATATCGATAACGCTGGCAATTACACTCCCTTTATTCAAGCGCTTTCCGCGCAATTAATCGCACGACAAAAACTACTAACCTGCGCGACCGCGTCCTATGTCGGCGGCATGATCCCCGTTTCATCAATTCCTTATTTCGATTTCGTCAACATCATGGCATATGACGCGATTGGCCCAAGTTGGGGGCCGGCGGGTGCACAGCACTCCCCTTATTCGATGGCGGTTGATCATGTCAATTTGTGGAAAAATCGCGGCCTTACCAAAGAGCAGTTAGTGCTAGGCGTTCCGTTTTATGGCTACGGTTTTGGTAGTTATAAATCTGATTACACCTACGCCAGTATTCTCGCCGAATTTGGTGCAGATGCTACGACTAAAGATTTAATTGGCAACGCCTGTGCCGGTTGCAATTACATCACCTATAACGGCGCTGCAACAATCAAAGCCAAAACCCAGCTCGGTCTCGAACAGGGTTCAGGCATTATGATTTGGGAATTGTCGCAAGACGCAGCGGGTGCGAACAGTTTATTAAAAGTAATTGATGATGAAATTAATTTCTCCTCTCGTCCTTCGTCATCATCGTCGCCTGTTGCAAGTTCGCTGGCCGCGTCGTCAATCGCATCTGTAGCTACCTCGGTTACTGCATCTTCTGCGCCTGCAGCGAATGACAATAAATCGTCGGGCGGCGGTAACACAGGATTATTGGAAGTAGTGTTGTTGTCTTTGCTAGTACTTTCCCTGCAAAGTTTCGCCAAAGGTAGGCTAGTCGCGCGAATTAGAGCGCATGAAAACAAAAAGGTTTGCTGAGCTGTTGCGAGAAATATTTGCATTATTCGCGTATCAGCTTTTGTAAGTGTGTCTACATTACCAAGTGGTTTTATATGCAGAGTTCGACTTTTAGTAATTTACAGTTCGATTTTGCTTTGCAGGTAGAACCACAAAAATGTGGATGTTAAATTCGGACAGGGTTCCGTTTGGTTTTTTTGTTTGACAATAATGAAGTGGTAGATGGAGTGTTTAATTAGATGCGTATAGCAATCTCCAGCTATACGTTTCCGTGGGTTTAATACGAGAGAAAACAACTAAGGGGTTGGATATGTTTACACGTAAAAACAACATGGCAGAAATGTCGAGCAAAGGATTTAAAAGATCCTTGCTAGCAATATCAATTATGGCGCTGAGCGTGCCATCCTTCGCGCAAACTGCGGCATCTCAAGATGAAGATCTTGAAGAAGTTGTTGTCACCGGTATGCGCAGCAGTTTGAATACTGCGCAGGAACTGAAGCGCAACGCGGATACGGTAAAAGATGTAATCACTGCGACAGACATCGGTGCATTACCCGATAAGTCGGTTACCGAAGCCTTGCAGCGTGTTCCTGGTGTAACCATCGAACGGTTTGCTTCATCGAGCGATCCCAAGCATTACGCCGATGAAGGTACTGGTGTATTGGTGCGTGGTCTTGACCGTGTTCGTTCAGAAATTAACGGCCGTGGAGCATTTAGCGCTAACCCTTGGGGCGGTTTAAGTTACGAAGATTTTCCCGCCGAATTATTGGGGGCTGTAGAAGTTGTTAAAAACCAAACTGCAGATTTAGCAGCTGGTGGTATTGCAGGTACTGTTAACTTAATAACTCGGAAGCCATTCGATTCAGATGAGCGCCTAATTTCTTTCTCTGCAAAAGCTAACTATGGTGATTTCCGTGAGGAGGTAACCCCCTCGTTCTCTGCATTGTTCTCTGATAATTGGGAGACAAGTGCAGGTAAATTTGGTTTCTTGGTTTCAGGTTCGCAATCGGAATATGAAACTCGTGGTGATGGTGTTGGTATGGGTAACTTCCATGCCCGTGGTACAGACACTACACCCAATGCAAGTTACGACATTTGGGGTACCCCAGTAGGTCCGGGTAAAGTAGAGGGCGCTTATGACGGCCCCTGTGTGCCAAATGCATTAGCGTGGACGCCATCTTGTAATGGCGTTGCGGCGAACCAAATCACTGCTGAAGAGGCATACCGTTCACCGTTCGATGGTTCAGCAATCGAAGGTCAGCCAGCCGATAGTACCTGGTATGCGCCTGCTAACTTTCATGTTAGTACCGCCGAAAATGACCGTAAACGTACCGGCTTTACCACGTCTTTACAGTGGGAAAATACAGATGAAACCGTTACTGCGACTCTTGAACATATTAATTCCAAGGCCACTCTCGAATGGCGTGAGCGCGTAATTGCTTCTGGCGATCGTGGCTTTTTGCGCGGCAATGGCAACGCGCTTCAGTGGTCCTCAGATGTCGAAAACGGTCAGCCTATTACTGTTGATGAAAATAATTTCTTGACCTCGGGAGTTGCGAGAAACACTGACCCAGAGTTCCCATTACAGTTCCGTTCTCGTTATAACTATAACGAAAACACGGTTGAAGATACTTCATTTAACGTGACGTTAAAGCCAAGTGATCGTTTAACTTTATCGGCGGATTATCAACACATCGATTCAGAGCAAATTGTTCATAACTACGGCTTGACCTCTCGAATCAACGGCAATCAAACTAGTGTTAATGCTCCATTTTTCTTGGATTTAAGAGGTTCGAATCCAACTATTGAATTCTTAAATCAGAATACCTCGAACCCGCCTAACGTTGCTGCACCAGCTCCGGGTGTTAACGCGGACGGTGATCCCATCACAGTTTATACTGATCCCATATTGCGGTTAGCTAGCGGGATGCAGCAGGAGGTTTATTCTACCGCTAAGGCCGACAGCATTAAGTTAGATCTTCAATACGATCTGGACGGTGTTTTCACTGCCGTAAAAACGGGTGTCTATTATTCTGATAAAGAACTGAGCATTGGTGATACTGAGTATCAAGGTTTTTCCGCATTGGGTACTCCTTGGCAGGCAGAGGCTTCTTACAACGCATCACCGCAGGTCGCGCCTGAGCTGTTTGAACGCGTTAGTTTTGCTGACCAGTACAACGGCAAGGTTATTCAAGGGCCTAATAACAGCTTTTTGTTTCCTAAAATGGAGTTGACTGAAAACTACATCCAAACTCTGCGTGATGGCTGTGGTACTTGGAGTGCATTAGGTAATGCAAATGATGGCAGCGGTAAGTGTGCTCTTCCCTATGAAGATCTTAATGATCGCCTCGATAGTCATTTTTCTGCTCGTCACTTAAGCTCTACCAACGAAGAACGCACCGAGTTCTACGTGCGTGGAGACTTTGAGTTTGATGAGATATCGGTGCCTGTAAAAGGCAATGTCGGTTTGCGTTATGTGGGCTACCAACTAGAGTCGACCGGTTTCTTAGTGCTTCCAGAAACAGCAAGACGTGGAAATCTTAATGCCGATGGTACAAAGCCGTCCTTGTATCGCGTGATGGAAACTAGATACCCAGAGATTTTTGCCTTGGCTTCCGGTGAAGCAGTGCAAAGCACGGTCAAAGGTACTGATTACGATACCGTATTGCCGAGTTTGAATTTGAGCTTCGGCGTCGCTGAAGATGTAGTGATTCGGTTTGGCGCATCTAAAGGACTTTATTTTCCAAGCTTGGCTGATACTCGTAACAGTATGATCGTCAGCTTGGATTATAAAGAAATTTTACAAGATCCTAGTCAGGGTAAAAGTGAAGCGACTAACCCAGTCGTGGATTTAGAAGATATTGAGATCAGTGCAGTTGCTCGTAATGCTTATTTGGAGCCAGAAGAATCAATTAACCTTGATTTAACTGCTGAGTGGTATTTTGCTCCTGCCGGTTCATTAACTGTTGGCTTATTCGATAAAAAATTGAGCAATATTATCCGTAATAAACAATTTTCATTGGATATTGAGCAAGCCGGCAACAGCTACCCAGTATCGGCTTACGGCCCGGATAATACCGGCTCAGGCACTATTCGTGGCGTCGAGTTCTCTTACTCACAATTCTACGATATGTTGCCCGGCGCTTGGAGTGGTTTAGGTCTACAGTTTAACTATACCTACATCGATCAAAATGGATTAGAAGATCCAAATGATACTGCAGGCGGTATCCTAAACTTTACGGAAAAAGGTCTTCCGATCACCGACAACCGCAATAACTTCCGCGTATTTACCGGCTTGCCGTTAGAAGGTTACTCAGACCAGAACATGAATATTGTCGGTATGTATGAGTACGAAGATATTTCTTTCCGTTTGGCTTACACTTGGCGTTCTGAGTATCTACTAACGCTGCGTGAATCCGAGGAGTTTGTACCGGCATACGCTAAGGCGCAAGGTATGGTCGATGCAAGCTTGTACTACACCATTAATGATAATTGGAAAGTAGGCCTTGAAGGCAGTAACTTGTTGGATGCTGATACCAAAACACAGTATCAATTGAATCAAGCGGGCGATAAAACTGATGCACTAAGCTTCACGACTGACCGTCGTTATGCTCTGAGTGTTCGCGCAACTTTCTAATAGCATTTTTTTTCGATCAGGAAGTTGTTAGGGAAAAACGCGCAGCAGCGATGCTGCGCGTTTTTTTTACAAGGTTGTTGGCGTTTTTTAATCTGAAATAACTTATTGTGGGCTATGGCTGGATAGTGCAGTAAGTATTGTATCGGAATAATTGCAAAGGGCTAATTGCGCAGTATTGTTTGCGCAGGACTATTTGCGCAGGGCTATCAGGTGATTACATGACAGATTTTAAAAACATTCCAGAATTTAAAGGCCTCTCGGCGCAGCAGTTTTTTGAAGATATAGTACCCGCACAACAACCTATCGTGATTCGTGAATTTGCCGGGCATTGGCCGTTAGTGAATGCAGCAAAAAAAACGCCGCAGGATTTTGTGACCCACTTGATGCATTTCTACACTGGCAAAAAAGCCAGCATATTGTTGGGACATCCCGATATAAAGGGGCGTTTTTTTTATACTGATGACATGACCGACCTGAATTATATCAAGGGCGAAGAACGATTAGATTTATTTTTAGGCCGTTTATTAGAATTAATGAGCAAAGAGATTTATCCTGCAATATCGATCCAAAATGTATTGCTGAACGAGCTGTTGCCAGGCCTCTCTAACGAGAATAAATCAGATTTCTTTCCCGACGTTCAGCCTCGCCTATGGGTAGGAAATCAGGCGACTGTATGCGCACATTATGATGGTTCCGATAATGTTGCCTGTGTAGTCGCAGGGCGCAGAAAATTTATTCTTTTTCCGCCAGATCAAGTTGCTAATTTATATCCCGGTTCGCTCAATTTTACTCCCGCAGGTGCGCCGGTCAGTTTGGTGAATCTTCACAGCCCGGATTTTGATCGTTATCCACGGTTTAAAGCGGCGCTCGCTAATGCCTATTCGGCAGAGCTTTATCCCGGTGATGCTATTTTTATTCCCATGCTCTGGTGGCATCACGTGGATTCATTAGAAAAAGTAAATGGTTTGATGAATTACTGGTGGAATGGTTCTGCGGCTAAGGACGTAGTGCAACCAACGCCACTCGATAGTTTAAATATGGCGCTATTAGCGATGCGAAAACTCACCCCTGTTCAGCGTGATGCCTGGCGAGCCATGTTCGACCATTATTTGTTTAGGCAAGGTGTCGATCCGGCATCTTATATTCCAGAGCATTGCCAATATGCGCTTGGGGAAATAACCCCGCAGGCGGAAAGAACCCTTAAAGATCATGTCATAGAAAGACTAAAACAATAGTTGAGCCTCTGGAAACTATCATGAAAATAAAACGTATTGCGATTGTGGGTGGTGGTAATGCCGGTTGGCTCAGCGCCAATCATTTAGGGCTGGAGTTGTCGCGCGATCCCGAAATTGAAATCACATTGATTGAGTCAAAGGATATTCCCGTTATCGGTGTGGGGGAAGGCACAGTTCCACTTATTCGCAATAGTTTGCAAAGTTTTGGTATTAGTGAAGTCGATCTGCTTTTACATTGTGATGCGACGTTTAAAACGGCTATTAAATTCGCAAACTGGATGAGCACCGAGAAATACGGAAAAGATAACTTTTATTACCACACATTTGATGCGCCATATCCCGGTGGTTATGACGTCAACAATTATTGGCTGGGCAACAAAACAAAAGCTTATTATTCGAAGTTGTCACCTACCTATTATGTGGCCGAGCATAACCGCTGCCCAAAACGAACAGATTCCCCTCCCTATAAAGGTTTAGTGAATTACGCTTACCACTTTGATGCGGCTAAATTTACGATGCTGCTGGCAGACAATGCCAAAAAAAGGTTTGGCATAAACCATATTTACGAGACTATTAAACAAGTGCTCCTGCATGACGACGGCAATGTTAAAGGCTTTCAGTACGACTCAGGCGGATGCGAAGAATTTGATTTTTATATTGATTGCAGCGGTTTTTCATCATTGTTGTTTGGTAAAACCTTAAACGTTCCCTTTATTGACAAAAGCGACATAATTTTAACCGACACCGCATTGGCGTTACAGGTCCCCACTGAACCAAGTGAAGAACTCTTCCCCTATACCAAAGCAGTGGCACATGGCGCCGGTTGGGTATGGGATATTCCACTAACTACACGGCGTGGCACAGGGCTTGTGTATTCCTCGCAACATATGAGTGACGATGCGGCTCTACAAGAGCTCTCCAAATACCATGGGCGAGATCTTGAAAATTCGAATGCCCGCAAAATTCCAATGAAAGCAGGCTACCGGGAAAAAATTTGGGAAAAAAATTGTGTAACGCTCGGCTTGGCCAACGGCTTTGTTGAGCCACTTGAGGCTACATCTATTTTTGTAACCGACTTTTGCGCAGGTATGATCGCCAAAAAAATCCCCTTAATGAAGGAAGAGATTCCGGTGTATGCCAAGTCATGCAACGAAATTGCGACTTTAATTTGGGAGCGTATTTTTGATTTTATTCAGCTCCATTACTGCATTTCAGATAGAAGAGATACCCAGTTTTGGTGCGATGTTACCGAGCGGGTAGCGGTATCTGACCTTTTAAGAGAAAGATTGGAATTATGGAAATATTCCATTCCTCAGCGCACTGATTTCGCAAGCACATTTGATTTTTTTCATACAGAGAGTTATCTGTCGGTACTTTATGGTATGGATTATCCCACTAGAGCGCCGGCAGTAAACGACAAGTTGGGGAATTTCGCACAGCAAAAAATTTCAGAGCATCTCGAAAACTCAAGAAGGCTCGCGGATTCATTGATGCCGCAACGCAAATGGCTAACTGAGTTAAAAGAGTATGTGGCTAAAAATAGGCCAGTTTAATTAACAGCTTATTGAAATACTATTTGCTAGACGAGTATACGAATATGACAACTGAGTCCAATAAGCCTAAAAAAATTCTTATTGTTGGTGGTGGTACGGCCGGCTGGATGGCTGCGAATTTATTTGCGTCTCGTTGGAAGGATGTAGAAGTCTGCTTGTTGGAATCTACCGAGATCGGCATCATCGGCGTAGGTGAGGGTACTACGCCCCACTTAAAATTCTTTTTTGACACTGTTGATATTGCTGAATCAGAGTGGATGCCGCGTTGCAATGCGACCTACAAGAATGGAATTTCTTTTGCTAACTGGTCTTCTGTTCCAGGGTTTGAACAGTATTTTCATCCGTTCCCTGCGCAAACCGATGACCATACTGTCCCCGTTTTTTTTAGCAATATCAAAGCGCGTATACAGGGCAATAACGCGATTGTACATCCAGACCATTTCTTCTTGGAGACCTATCTCACAAGAAAAAACCTTGGTCCTATCCCGGCTGAATCGTTCCCGTTCGGTGTGGCCTATGGCTATCATTTCGATTCAACTCTTTTAGGACAATTCCTTGCGGAAAAAGCGGTGAGTAGAGGGGTAAAGAGAGTTTTCGGAACTTTGACAGAAATTGTGCTCGGTTCAAGTGGAGCATTGACAGCGGTTAGATTGGATGACAACAGTTTTTTAGAGGCTGATTTTTTTATTGATTGTTCCGGGTTTAAGTCCTTACTTCTACAGGGTGCTTTGAAGGCTGAGTATAAGAGTTTTAAAGAAAATTTATTTAATAACGCGGCGGTAGTAATGCCCAGCGCAATCTCGGAGATAATTCCACCAGAGACAAAATCCACGGCGCTGTCGAATGGATGGGCGTGGAAAATCCCATTAACCAATCGTTACGGAAATGGCTATGTTTACAGCGCTAACTACATCACACCTGATCAGGCGGAAACGGAGCTGAGGCAACACTTAGGCTTACTGGATAGCGATATTGCTGCTAGACATTTGCAAATGAAAGTTGGGCGCGTTGAAAAACATTGGGAAAAAAATTGTGTGGCAATTGGCTTGTCACAAGGTTTTATTGAGCCCTTGGAAGCGACTGCACTTGCACTTTCTTTTGAAACTGTTATGCGTTTCATGAAGCATTACGAAAACGGGCGGTATACCAATCAATTCGAGGATACGTTTAACCGGGAGATCAACGCCAAGTTTGATGGTGTACGGGATTATATTGTTTGCCATTACAAGGTTAATCAGCGAGCAGATACTGAGTACTGGCGGGATAATGCCGTCAACACTAAGGTATCCGAAAGCCTGAATAAAATTTTATATCTGTGGAGAACCAGCCAAAACTTCGCAAGGGATATGAGTGCACATAATCTAGAAGGCAGTTATCAGGCAAAATCATGGGCTTGCCTACTGGCGGGCTATGGTGTTTTGCCGCCATTGGAATTGAATGAGAAGAACATTCATTACAATTCGCCTCACGACATGGATCAACTAGCGGATTTTATTCGTCGCTGCGGATTGAATTTCAAAAGCCATAACGAGTTACTTAGCGCAATGTCGAATAACGGCGCCTCCATGTCGTGACGAGGTTCGATGTTTTTTTATTAGGTTCGACTTTTATCCAATCCAAAAAACGTTATTGCTGACCATAGGTTGCGGTGTTAATTTTATCCTGACTATTTCACAGGATGTAACTTCGGGTTAATGCCGATGATAAAATTAATGCTTCAAAAAAGCAGTCTACATACAACATTCCATGTTGCTAATGTTGCGCTATTATTGATATTCCTTGGGCTTCTATTAATTAGATAGCCAGTTTTTTTGCTAGCCTTGTTTTCCCGTGATTTGCCAGAACCTAGGTTCTGGCTTTTTTGTTTGCGGTTGTCCTTTTCGGCGTTTTCAGGCTGCTTGTCGTGTCAGTTGTTAAATTTCTGCCATTTTTCGCCCTACCGGACTTGCGGATCTTTTTAGATCCGCTTTTTTGTGATGCGTATATCATCAACGATTGAATTATTAGCTTCCTCAATAAAATCCTAGACAAATATATTGTCGGGTCTTATTGTCGCATTTTATAAATTCTATAAGCTTCTACTAGCTCTTTATTACCGATTTCCTACTCATTTTAACTACATTATTTACAAGGAACGTAATATGTTTACTTCCATTTTTAATTTCTTAACTTCAATTCAACTTAAAAAGTTCTTTGCGCTATCTTTTTTATGCCTTAAATGTGCGGGCTTCATCCTGATAGCCTTTCCTAGTAAAAGTTACGCGCAGGCCTATCCCGTCCCATCAATGGTTTCGCCCGATAGCGGCGCCACAATTATTCAATCTAGTCAAAATCCCTGTTTTAGCTGGACGAGGGTTACTGATTCACGTTTCAAATCGTATGTTGTGACTGTTTCATTATCTACGAATTTCCCTGCTCAGCGATGGGCATACGATATCCTGTCATCATCTACCACAAGCGTATGCTGGAATGGCGGTAGCGGATGGGTGCCCAAAGGAACAACGCTATTACCCGTATCTGAGGCAATGAAAGCTGGCGTTACTTATTATTGGAGAATATTGGCGACCTATAATGATGGCAGCACAGTAACTGGAACTAATATCACAGGCATTCCTTTCTTGGTCAGCGCTCCATCGTTACCAACGCCGACACCAATATCACCTGCAAATGGTGCAATTGTTTATTCCTCTTCTCAAAACCCATGTTTCTCTTGGTCGATGTCTAATAATGCAAGCTTTAGCTACTACACCATCACCGTATCGACAACCCCAGATTTTCCAACCACTCGCTGGGCGTACCAGATAAATTCTATATCGACAACAAATGTTTGTTGGAATAACGGTTCCGGATGGGCATCAAAGGGGATGTCTCCTCCGGCAGCCCCAGGGCCTTTACAAAATGGAGTTACCTATTACTGGCGGGTATTGGCTACATACACTGATGGTACTCTTACCGGGAATACGTTTGCTGGGCGCTCATTTGTGCATCGAAATAACTCTTCCAGTAGTGCCGCAATAAGCTCTTCAATGTCGAGTAGTAATTCCAGTCGAATTTCATCTGCTGTTTCGTCAGTGGCTAGTAGTGCTACCAGTCTTTTTAATTTTAACTCTCAGGCTCCAGCGGCTTTTAATTATCCACTAACAAATGCAAACATTCCTTCGCTCGGCACTAATCAACTAGTTGCGACCACGCAAGGCAATCTTAATGTATCGAATGGTGCGGCTGGTTATTCAATCCCGATCGCATTACCGCCCGCTGTGCGCGATTTAAAGCCTAATCTCTCGCTCAATTACAACAGCCGCTCCGGTAATGGCTTGATGGGTGTTGGTTGGAATCTTGGTGGCCTGTCTGCGATTACTCGCTGCCGTGCGAATTTTGCGACAGAAGGTGTTGAAGCACAAAAATCTAACCCTCGTTATACCATCAGTGATCGTTTATGTTTGGACGGACAAAAGCTAGTTGTTGCATCAAGTGCATCAGCAGCAAATGATTCAACATATTGGGCTGCAGGTAGCGAATATAAAACTGAGTTGGATAATTTTGCGAAAATTGTAGCCTATGGCTCAAGTGCCAATGGCGGGCACAGTTATTTTAAAATTTGGACTAAAGATGGCCGCGTCTTAACTTATGGCGAGCAGGCTTCATCGCAGAACAGTAAAGTTTATGCCACTAACCGATATGGTGGAGCTGTAAGTACTTGGGCATTAGACAAAGTAGAAGATGCTTACAGCAATAAGTACATCATCACCTACGAACAAAATTATGCCAACGGTGAATATTACCCTTCACAAATCCAGTTAGGTACTACCGGTCTTGTGACATTCGCTTATCAATCCAGAGCTGGGCAAACCCCTTGGGGTTACGATGTTGGTAACAAATATCAACATACAAAAGTGTTGGATAAAGTCACCACTTATGTTGGTACAACTACGGCAACGCCGATCAAGCAATACGATATCAACTATAAAATTAGCGCAACAACTAATCGTGAATTAGTGGATAAAATTTATGAGTGTGGTTATGAGTCAAGTACATGGAAATGCGCGCGTCCATTGACCTTTGATTGGCAATTGGGTGAGTTGGGTTTTGAATCAACATCTTTGCCAGCCAATGGCACTCTTTATGAGGATTTCAACGGCGATGGTTATGTTGATGTAATTGGAACGAAAAGCTTATTGGCATGGGGAAATGCGAATGGCACGTTTACTACTACAGGGTATGCAGAGGCAGAGTTTATCCAATTGATTCAAACCCGACATGGGAAGGCTGCCATTACAGGCGTTCGTCGTACCCAAGGATCAACGAGCTATTTGGACGTGTATTTAAATCGCATGGCTCCATCAACAGCTATGACTTCACAGCTCATTATGACCTTGAACGCAAATGAGTTTGTACGAGTGGCTGATTTGAATAATGATGGTTTGACAGACTTGAATGCTGGTGCCCGGTTTTGGATTCAGCAAAACAACACATCCTTTGTGAGTTCAGCAACAAGTAGTGGCATTTCCGCTTTAGATTCGCGCGCTGAACTTACTTATATTGATGTCAACAATGACGGCCTTTTAGACCAAACTTATGTAGAAGCGCTTGAGTGGTTGGGCGGGAAGAATTTTAATAACGTGCTTTATGCAAGGGCCAATAGTGGCGGCAATTTTAGTGGGAGTGGAATGATTGGACGAGTCAGTAATGCACCATTTGTGGAGCAAAAAACGGGGCTTAGTGGCGGCGGTGCGCCCAATCGCATCGCTTACCAGGCAAATCTTGGCTATTGGCGTACATGGGTGGATATCAACGGCGATGGTAACGCAGATGTGCTCTACCCAGATAAGTTCTCATTAGTTAACCAGTGGGGGATCCTTTTATCGACTGGGGATCAGTTATATACCAGCTGGCCGTTGATTGCGACAAGACTGTCGATCGTGCCAATGGCTTATACCTCTGGACAATATTCATTTGTGATGGATTACAACAAGGATGGACTGAGTGACTTAATTTTGTTTTTTTCTAGTGGCCCAACTGAGCGAGTAACAAGGGTGTTCTATGCATCCTACATCAACGGTACTTTATCGTTTGTGAATAGTGGCATCGATCCATTTGAGGGCAAAATGGATTACCTAATTGAAATGGTCGTCGCTACCAGCGAGGAGGAGGTTAATCCTTTCCGAGGTGATGTAAACAATGATGGCCTTCCGGATTTGATCGTTAAGGGTCAGGCTTATCTAGCCAAACAACAACAACCCGACCTGATCAATAAAATCACCGATGGTTTTGGAGTAGTTACCGAACTTGCTTACAGCCCCTTAACCGGTCATACCAACAATGGCAAACCGCTCTACACACCGGATACAGTTGCGCCCGTATTCCCGCAACTGCCGGTTAACCGTTCTATGCAAGTAGTGAAAAAAATATCCGCCAGTAATGGACAAGGTGGATTGAATCACACTTATTTTAACTACTCCGGTGGAGTGCAAGATATATTCCGCGGCTTTGGTGGATTTAAATCTATCTCCATTACCAACACCGCCACCAGAGTGAACTCCACTACTGAATATCGCCAGGACTGGCCATACAGCGGACGCATTAAAAAACAAATCCTTAAAGATACTGCGGGTAATTTAATTAGCATCACTGATAACAATTACACAATGCACCCGCAAAACCCACGCTTCCCTTATTTGCAATTTTCATTGCAAAAGAGCTATGAGTTGAGCACCACTAGCGAAAGTTCACCTCTCAGTGTTAGTAAATCAATTAATACCTTTGATGCCTGCGGCAATGTGACTGAACAAAATACCAAGGTGGGTAATGGGTTCAGTGGTGCTGACGTGACGGGCGAACTAAGTAATCAGCGCACGGTTAATGTGTATGAGTATTATGGAACATCTGCATGTAATGATGATTTTCTAACAAGATCAACACAAGAGGTTGCCAAAGCAGGTAACGCGGGCCTTAAAACAGTTGTGACAGAATTTACACCTAATAGCCAAGGTGAGGTAAAAACTCGCACTGATTTTAAAGGTGAGGCTATTCAGCAAGTTATCACTTATGACCGTGAGGCTAACGGTGTAGTCAATAAAATCACTGAAGCTGCAAAAGATTTCGATGGCACCAACGAGCCAAACCGTGTCACCACATTTAGCAACTTCATCTATGGTATATACCCGCAGACAATTACCAATGCGGAAAACCACCAGTCATCTGTAACCTATGACTACCGTTTTGGTAGTGTAAAAACGGAAACTGCTATTGGCTTGACCACAACCAATACATACGATGCAATTGGCCGTTTGCAAACCCAAAAAACACCTGATGGCTCATTGACGGAGAACATAACTTTCTATTGCAGCAGTGCACCAATCACTTGTCCAAGCGGTGCTTATTACGGTGTTGCTACACGGCTAACCCATGCAAATCAGTCTGGTAAATTGGGAGAGCCGTTAAGCATTACGTTTTACGATGCGTTGCAGCGTGAAGTGCGAAATGTTGCCTACAGCCTTGATGGCAAAGTGATAAATCAGGCTAGTGAATATTCTCCTAATGGTCATCTTGTTCGTGTTTCCGAACCTTACGCAACCAGCGGTATTTATGCTGATACTTCTTTCGCTACAGCGTGGAATAGCTACAGCAGTTACGATGCGCTCGGCCGCGCGAATAGTATTACGGGTGCTGATGGCGGCAATAAAACTACGAGTTACACAGCCGATGTTTACGGGCTAAAAGTAACCGATAATATTCTGGTTATAAAACCAGTTGGTGGAACTGAAACACAAACATCAAGTCGCGTTATCAATCCGCTAGGGCAAGTAATTAAAGTTGAGGATGCACTCTACAACACTGTTGCCTACGGTTATGACGCTGCAGGTAATTTGGAATCTACCCAGATTAATAATAATGTTGCGACCAAGATTGATATGACGCATGACTTGGCAGGCAATAAAAGCTACATCAAAGATCCGGATGCCGGTGTCATTAATTTCGATTTCAACGGCTTTGGTGAGTTGCGTCGCCAGACATGGCAGAAAGCGATTGCTGGTATAGAAAAACACATTACTTATGATTACGACAAATTAGGTCGCCAGACCAGTCGGATCGATAAGCCCGCATCGGGTAGCAATGTAACTTACTCCTGGGTCTGGGATACTCGCCAGCAAGGCCAGCTTTCCACTCGCACAGGAAATGGTTTTAGCGAAGATTACTATTACGACGGCTTTTCTCGCTTATCGCGTCAAGTTGTGACTACGAGTGGCTTAAGCGGCGGTGAGTTTGTTTACACCTACGATAATTTCAGCCGCCCGGAAACGGTTAGGTATCCGAACGGATTTAAGATCCAGCGCGACTATCATGCTGCTGGTTATCAAGTACAAACCCGCGATATTACCTCTGGCTCAACAGTATTGTGGGCGCTCGGTAATACAGTGGATGCACGCGGTCATTTCAATAACCAGTTGTGGGGTAATGGTGTCGTTACCCAAACCGGATTCGAAAATAAAAGCGGTCGCCTGACCAGTATCAAATCCGGCCGTTTAGGCGGAACCAATAATTTTACAAACTTGTACGGCGATATTCAAAACCTCCGTTACAGCTATGACACTCTGGGCAATCTTGCAACGCGCACTACGGCGCGCACTAGTGCCACCGATGTGGCCTTAGAAAATACAACCGAGACGTACATTTATGACAAACTAAATCGCGTTAAGACTGTTACGACCAGCGGTGTGTTTGGCCGTACGCAAACCTTTGATTACGATACCGGAGGTTTAGGTAATCTGGTAAACCGTTCTGATTTCATAACAGGCAGTCCGGTTAATAACGATGTCGGCCAACTGAAATACGAACAGGTGCGCAATGCGGGAGTTCATGCTGTCACCTCTGCGGGGGGGATCAATTACAGTTACGACAAATATGGCAACATGGTTGCGCGTGGTGGTGAATCAATTATTTATGACACCTTCAACAAACCTACGCGTATCGCCGGTTCTTCCATTACCGATTTTCACTACGGCCCGGATCATGAGCTGTATAAGGAAGTTAGCGGAACTAAAACCACCTATAAATTAGCCGGTGGAAGTTATGAAGTCATTGTTGATGGCTCTACCACTACGCAAAAAAGCTATGTTGATAGTGTGATCATGAATAACCGTGTACTGATTGGCGGCACACAAAGTGCGAATGACACAGTTTATCTGCATACCGATCATTTGGGTTCTGTTGAAGCCACTACCAATGCGCTTGGTCAATTCGTCAACCGCATGAGTTTTGGTGCTTGGGGTGAGCGCCAAAAATCCGATTGGAAGCCCGGTTCACCAACAGAAACTTTCTTAACAACAAATGGATTTACAGGACACGATCAGCTCGATAGCCACAATCTCGTCCACATGGGCGGGCGTGTTTATGATCCGAATCTTGGAAGGTTTTTAAGTGCCGATTTATTTATCCAATCACCCTATGATTCGCAGAACTACAACCGTTATTCGTATGTAGGGAATAATCCACTTAGCTATATCGATCCTAGTGGGTATAGGCGTTCGAATCTTGATCCATTCCAACGAGATTTGGCGTATGCGATGCAGCAGGCGGTTGGATGTTCTCCAGCTGCTGACGTGTGTGGAGGTCGAAATTCATCACTATTGAGGGGAGATGATGCGTATTATTTTATGCAGTCTTATACCAACAGTAATAATTTGACTGCGTTTTATGGTGGGGCTTTCTATGACCCCAATTATTTTGGTCAAAATCCCTTATTCAAAGAAGGTATTGCTCAGGCGAATGCGGATCTACGTAATGCGATGAGTCAAGCTGATAAAAAATTGGCTGACTCATTAAATTATGATCTTGTTTTCGCAAATGCAATGTTGACAGGCTCCAATGACGGTGCCGTATGGGCTACGAGTTATAACAATGACCAGCACGTAAAGACCCTGGCTACTGGCATGGGAACAGTAATGACATTGCCATTTGGTGGTGGCATCGCTTTAGCCGGGAGAGCAGGGGCGGCATCTGTAAGCTTCAAATTTTTATACAACCCTCAGGCATTTAAGAAAATTAGTCGTGAGTATTGGAAAAATAAAGGTGGTGCCAATGGAGCAAGCTTACATCACTGGCTTTTTCCTCAAAAAGCTAAATTTATCCCACAAGGTATCAGAAATGCTGGTTTTAATTTAGTTGAGTTACCCGCATTAAAGGGCATTTTTCATCGTAGCCTAGGCCTAAATCAATGGATGGGCTTTGCTCAGAGATGGGGTGGAAGCCAAGCCGCGCAAGCTTCCATTGTCGAAAATTCGATCAGGATTGGTATTCCGAGTTCTATCGTAGCATCAGGTTATATGGGGTATAAAATTGGACAAAATTAACATGAATGTAAACAATAATTGGTGACACGGTGATTATATGGCTTATTCAGTGTGTATATATTGTGGATCTGTGAAGAAAGCTCCTTTTGCTTCGTGCAACCAATGTAAGAAGTCGCCTAACGGATCAAATTTAGATATGGCCAAAAGTTTAGTTCTTTCGTTAAAGCTTACAGATGATAATGGAGACACTTTAAAATCGAAAGGCGAGCTCGAAGAAATATCTAGGAAAATTAAGTTGAAAGAGTATGTTTTTGATCAAAAATTAATTGATAAATTACTTAAAGAAAAGGAACTTTTTGATAGTTCTGCAAGGGGAATTCAGTGGGGATTTTTATTGTTTGCCTCATTTTTCCTGATTTTGCCGATTATCGCAGTAATTACTTTTATTAAAGATTAAGGGGTTTGATTTTCATATGCGTTTAGCAAAATTAAGTCGCACTTGCGGATTTAGTTGCGTAATTTTCTAGCTGTTCTTTCTATGTCTCGACGATAATCATACAGGGTCGCTTATACGCCCCTGTATGATTGTCCCCGAAATATCAATAACCTTTCCGATTTATCACTTCACCCGAATATCGTTCTTAACCAATTGAACGCCTTTAATTTCCCGTGCGACTTTACTCGCTTTACTAGCGTGAGCTGAGTTGGCGACAAAGCCGCTAAGTTGTACCACGCCTTTGAAGGTTTCAACCTGAATTTCAGTTGCTTTTAAATCATCATCTTCAACAAATGCAGCTTTCACTTTCGTTGAAATAACAGCATCATCAACATATTCACCAGTACTTTTTTCTTTTGAGGTGGAAGAGCAACCCGCGAGCAAAACAAAAAAGGACAGGATTACGGCCGTAAAGTAATGAGAATAATTTTTCATGGTAAAGCTCCTTCGATGGTGAAATAAAATCTACAACAGGCCTACAAAAAAAGATTTGTAACTCCAGATTAATAAACCTGATTCAGTTTGCTACACATATCCCATGAGTATCAGAATTAAAAGGATCACAACCACCAACCCCAAACCGCCACTGGGGCCGTAACCCCAACTGCGGCTGTGAGGCCAAGCTGGAATGGCGCCGATTAATATTAGAATCAGAACGATTAATAAAATTGTGCCAAGAGTCATAGGATTCTCCTTACATTTTTCCAACTAATTTCCCTGATTATCCTCTCGATGCTATCCATCGCGGAAAGGAGAAGCTGACGTAAGCCAGCTTCCGGTGATGCGATAATTTATTGAACGGAGTTCGCCTGGCCGGGATTGGCAATAATAATTTCTACACGACGATTCATTTGTCGACCGGCGGAATCATCATTGCTGGCTACTGGCGAACCTTCTCCCTTGCCGTAGGCGGTAATGCGATTGGCTGCAACGCCTTGGCTAAGTAGAAATGCTTTGACCGAATCAGCACGATTTTGCGAGAGCACCTGGTTATAACTGTCTGTGCCGATGCTGTCGGTGTGACCTTCAATAACCAGCGAGCGATCAGGATTCTGCGTAAGAAATGCAGTCAGCTTGCCAAGGTTGGCAGTGGCTGCGCCTTTTAAATCAGCCTTACCGGTTTCAAACAACACATCACCCAATGTAATTACCAGACCGCGTTCAGTTTGCTTCGCGTTGAGTTCAGCTATTTGACGACGCAATGCATCCGCTTCCTGCGTACGCGATGCCAATTGCGCAGCAGTGGCCTGCTCACTTATTGCATCACGTTGATCTTCCAATAATCGCGCTTGCGCCAAGGCGGCAGCGGTATCAACTTTGCGATCCGCGAGATACACCAGATGTCGCGCATATTGGGTGTCTTTACGCGGTTCTTCGGCACGGCTAACGGCTGCATCGGCTTCTTTAATCGCGACGGGCGCAAGCGTTGCCAGTTGCGAATCCGATTGCAATCGAGTCAGCTTTGCGCGCACCTCGGCCGAGCCATCGGGCGCTTTTGGTGTTGAGCTGCAGGCCATTAATACGCTGCTAATGACGAATATTGAAAAGAGTGAGGCGAAAGGTTTGTTAGTGGGGTTCATTGGACACCTCCCGAGTTACGTTGCAATTCTTGCTCAAGGGTATTAACGCTTTTTCCCAACTCATCGTTTATGACCTGAGCTTTTGCGGCCGCTGCTTTTGCTGTTGCCAGCTCGGCATCTGCTCGCGCTTGTTCGGCAAGACGCGCGGCGGAGGTCATTTCTTCTTTCGCTACTGCTGTACGGGCAGCAGTAAGTTTTTCGCGTGCCTCGCCTAACTCGGGAGATGCGTAGTCTGCAACGCGAGCTTGCTCGGCAGTTGCAATAGCGAGCTCTGCTGCTTGCAGTTCTTGGTCCGGAGCTTTTGGTGGTGAGCTACAGCCCGTTAAAAGCACGCCACTAACGGCCAGTGCCGCTAAGTAGGGGGTAAAGCCCCTGCGCGTTTCATAGTTAGTTGATCTGATCATAGTTGTGCCCTCGATAATAAAGACAGTTCCCTAAACCCGGTTATAAACGTAAAAACGGCAGATTTTATTACCTGAATTTGTCTATAGGTGATGCGCCGGTTTAGCGTGACAAAATCAGCTTAAGCAAGATTAATTGGCAGATCAGTGCGTTATCCCGCATAGAAAACTGTAGTGAAGAAAATACCGAGTGGGTCACGCTATCGTTGGTGGGACCGAGTTTGGCTTTTGTTCCAGTATCGCGACACTCGTAAGGATTGGTTAATGTGCAACCCTTACGCTTTTGTTACATCCAAAAAGACTTACACTGCGTAACGTACCCGTCTAATTTTGTATCTATTTTGTTAAGCGAGGAATGTGCTGTGAAATTGATAATTAATCCGCTGGTTACCTTGTTGGGAGTTGCTATGGTCAGTTTGGTAAGCGCTGCTGCATCTGCCTGCCCAGAATACATGAAAGGCGAATATCGCAAGCTGCATTCAAAAGATGCGGTGAATATCTGTGAGTTAATGGAAAACAAAACCGTGTTGGTAGTAAATACCGCCAGCCATTGTGGCTTTACTTCCCAGTTCAAAGAGTTGGAAGCGTTGCACAAGAAATATAAAGATAAGGGCTTGGTGATTGTTGGTTTTGCCAGCGATGACTTTAAGCAAGAAGATGCGGATGAAGAAAAAGCTGCCGAAATTTGTTACCTCAATTACGGTGTAACGTTCACGATGCTGGCACCTACTCACGTCACTGGCGAAAAGGCCAATACGCTATTCAAAGCGATTAACGCGCAAAGCCAGGAGCCAAAGTGGAATTTCAACAAATATCTGGTCGGGAAAGACGGCAAGGTAGTTGAGCATTTTGGCAGTATGACCAAGCCGGATTCGCCCAAACTGGCCGAGGCGATTGAACAGCTTCTTTAATTCTCATCTCAATAACTACCCCTCTCTCCAAAACCCGGCACCGCCGGGTTTTTTATTCTCGAAATGCAGTTCGAATGTCAAAACAGCATGAAACCGTATTCTTTTTTAAGATATTCTCTTGTCGCTTGCCGAGTGGTTCCCATCTGTTACCGGTGAAAATTGGCCTGAATTTTCGTTTTTTATTCTATTTTTTATGTTTTTCATCATATTTTCCTCTAGATTTAACTTTTTCTGACTATAAATAACGGTTGTGGAGATTGTCTCGGCGGATTTCTTTTCCTTAGTGTCGCAAAAATCAATGTAACCGGTCACAAATTGGTATTGAAACCGATTACATTTTGATTCATTATCAGGCTCGCCAACCACTCACATAAATAGTATTTATTTTGCTTATCGAGTCTATGGCAATAATAAATTTAGTCAATTGAGAGGGTGCGAGCTGTCTTGAGTAGTGGAGCGCACAACCGCTGCTTTGCGTCGGTGACGGGTGCCATAACAATAATAGTTGTAGCGACTTTTTAGCGGTTCCATCGACATTCATCCCGTATCTGGCGACATGCCAGTCGGGAGATTTACGTCGGTCGTTGGACGTTACTCACTGTTATTCCGGTCCTCCGCTCTGCTTTCTCGATGTCCAGCCAGTCGCTCTTCGTGTTTGCCTGCCAAACCGGAGAGCGCAAGACAATTTTTATAAAAGATAACAACACGAGGAAGCTCAAGATGATCAAACCAAGTGGTATCACCACCAGAAAAAAAGCTCTGTTTCTGGCGATAGGCTGCGCTCTTTATGGTGCGCAGGCATATGCGCAGGAACCCGCCGCTCCCGCCAGCGCTGAACAAGAAGTTGAAGAAATTATCGTAAAGGGCGTGCGCGCCTCACAAGCCAAGGCAATTGATATCAAACGCAATTCGGCGATGGTGGTGGATTCCATCGTGGCCGAGGATATCGGCAAATTGCCCGATACCACCATCACCGACTCATTGCAGCGCGTAACCGGTGTGCAAATTACCCGCGAAGCTAATGAAGGCACCAGCCTAAACGTGCGCGGTATGCCGCAAGTGCTAACCACCTTGAACGGCGAGCAGTTCTTGAGCCCATGGACCATTACTGGCGTCGGTGCCAATTATTCCGATGTGCCAGCGGGTTTGATCTCGGGGGCAGATGTCTACAAATCACAGTCTGCATCTTTGTTGGCAGGCGGTATTTCCGGTTTAGTGGATTTAAAAACACTAAGCCCGCTCACATTGAGCGAATGGTTGGTTAAGGCTCGATTAGAAGGTTCCATGGGGGATCTGTCCGATAAAGAAACCAATAAAGATGGTTCCACCAGCACACGCGATCCCGATCATAACGTCAGCATATTTGTGGGCAATAATTTTGATGATGTGTTCGCTTTTACGGTATCCGGATTCCATTCATCGACTTACAACGCCAACTATTCCATGTATGAAAATGCGCGTCTGGCCTTCCTGGATCGACGTGGCGGTACCCCGCGCGATCCGCTTGATTTTGATGGTGACGGAGACTTGGTCAATGATTGGTATCTCACCCCTGAATCATTTGGTGCAAAAAGCAATTATATGGATCGCGAACGCGAGGGTGGCTCCTTCACTTTTGAGTCGCAAATAGCAGAAGGGTTTACCCTGCGTGGCGACGTGTTTTACACCAGTATGGCGCAGTATGATCGCGGCGTGAGCGTTGGTTTTAATGCGAAAACCAATCCTAATTACTATGAAGAGAATGGTGTTCGTGCTCCCCGTCCCGGTACCAATGACGAGTTAATCGGCTACGACGAAGAGTTATACAACGTATTGTTGCCCGGAAGTGAATTTGGTAAGAGCGTCGATTTTAGTTATGTCGATGCTAATGGACAAACGCAAAATCGCACCCTGCACTCTCTGGAAGTTGCACGAGTAAATGCGGCTGATTTCCAGACAAGTTCTACTAACGAAAGTAACCGCACTGGTGCGCTCAATACCAATTTGCAATTGAACTATACCAACGGTGATAACGTCGACGCGAGTGTTCGCTACGTTTATGCTGAAGCTGAAAAGCATTATCGCAAAGCGACTTTCCAACAAGGTACTCCAGCGTGGCTGTGGGCCGATGAAGATGGAATTCCCGGCAAAGACCCCTTAAGCATTTACGGTGTGACGGTAGATTACTCTAAAGATGTTCCGTCGTTTGGTTTTGTGGACGATCTCTCTGATGCAAATTTACTTAAACAGTACCAAGGCTTTGCTGATGGTGCAGATACCAATGCAACACTGAATGTTGCGCGGGCAGATGCAAAATTTTCTTTTAATGATGATTTTTGGGAATCCGTTGAAGGTGGTTTGCGTTGGGGAGAGCGGCAGGCGGATTATTCAAAATTCTATTACGTAACGCCTACCGCCCGCTATTCAAACTGGGATGACCCGCGCGTACCTGTAGACAAGCGTTATCAGTTGCGCACCGGCAACCAGATTTGGCAAAAATATCCTGAGTGGCGCAAATTTGATTTCACCGAAGAACCTACTGCGCTGATCGAAAATGGTTTGGTAGATAACGGTTTCTCGGCTGCGAACACCGCCGTCTTCCGCGATTTTGGTCCCATCAAAGGTTTTGAGAATGGTGTTTCTTCATTAGATCCGTCCGAATGGGACAATCCGCTCGCATTTTTAAATAAATTGTATCCAGGTACCAAAACCGTCGCCGATCCAGGTTACACCTATGATGTGACTGAGGAGACGACATCGGCTTTCGCTCAATTCAATTTCAATAGTGAAGAGGGTATTGCCGGTATTCCATTTAAAGGAAATTTCGGTGCGCAATTTATCAAGACAGATCGCACAGTTGTTCGCGCTGTAGTTCCCGATGTGTTGGATAAATACAACTCCGTCGGCTATGACGATTGGCAAAAAATTGCCTTCGTCGCTGAAACGGAAACGATTGAGCATTCGTTTAATGATGTTTTGCCGTCGGCCAATGTCAATTTTTTCCCTCATGATGATGTGGTTGTCCGTGTCGGTGCCGCTAAAACAACATCGCGTAATGATTTGAACAATATTGGTTCTGGCTTGGTGCTTTGGTATCAGCAGTGCGACAAATTGGATGAGAACGGCAACCCGATTCAAATTCCGGTTGGTGGTGGTCAAACTCGCAATGAGTCAGTGAGTTGTGTTGGCGGTGGCAATGATGACGGTAATCCTTATATCAAGCCTTGGTATGCGAATGTCTACAACACCTCAACAGAATGGTATTTTGATGAAAACGCGATGCTCGGTTTTGGTTTGTTTTTAATTGAAGTTGATACCTCAACTGAGCAGACGCAAGAGCAGCGTCCCTTCACTGACGGTGACGGTATTGATCGCGATCGCACTGCCAATATCTATACAACCAGTAACGTAGGCGCCTCAGATCTCTACGGTCTTGAGCTGGGTTACAAACAACCATTTACTTTTCTGCCAGGTGAAATTCTGAGTTCGACGGGTGTTGAATTCAATTACACCTACTCCAACAGCGAATCCAATAATATCGATATCGAAGGAAATGCATTGCCATTGCCGTCGAATTCCGAACATCAAACTAACTTGATTTTATGGTACGACCGTGAGGGCCTTAATCTACGCTTGGCTTACAACTGGCGTAGTGAGGAGTATTTGAGTCGTGCAGGGTTAAACACAAATGCTGCCGCTTTAAATCTCGGCAACTGGTTAGAACCCACTGGCTATCTGGATTTTTCGGCAAACTACTGGGTTAATGATCATCTCGAATTTAGTTTTAATGGCACTAATTTAACCGGCCAAAACCGCAGAAGTTACGCGCAAATGGAGAGCCAGTTTCAATCATTATGGGTTCAGGAACGGCGTTACACTTTGGGTATGACAGTCAAACTTTAATATTTGCCACTGCTTAAAAATAAAATGAATTAATCAATCACATGGCAAAAATAGTCAAATAGTGTGGAGTTTTATAATGAAACAAAAATATAGCTATATCGCCCTTCTAATGGGCGCGTTGATGTTGCAGGCCTGCGGTGGTGGTGGCGGGTTGGCCGGAGATGAGAAAGACAGTACCGATCCATTGATACCGGAGCCGGTTGTCGATGATGGTTCTGATCGCCCTCGCCCATCAGACAGCACACCGTTCATCAAGGCAGATGGTTGGCAATTAAAAGACGTCGCCGGCCAACCGATTTTTTTGCGCGGCATTAATGTTCATTATGGTGAAAACCCGCTTGCGCGAATCAATAATATTGCCGGTGTGCATGATGTTGGAGCGAACGTGGTGCGGTTGGAATTATCGGCAACAACGAGAAAAGAAGAGCTCGAAGGTGCGTTAGTCGATATTGTAGACAAAGGCATGATCGCTCTGCTGGCGTTGGTGGATAGCTCACTTACCTGCAAAGACGATGCTGATGCTCTGGATAAGGTTATTGAAGATTTATGGCTTGGTGATTGGTTAGAGGTGATTGCGCAGGATCGCTTTCAACCCCATTTGATGATCAATATCGCGCATCAATGGGGGCCTAAAAATGTCTTCACTGAAAACACGGTAGGTTACGGTGATTATCTTGAGGCACATAAACTGGCGATTCGGCAGTTCCGTAAAGCGGGATTGAAAGTTCCTCTGGTTATTGATGCCGCTGGCTGCGGGCAAGATTACTACTCGTTTACCGCCGGTCGCTCACGCGAACTGCGTGTAGCGGATGAGCAAGCTAATCTGGTGTTGTCTGTTCATGGTTTTGGCGAAACTTGGAATAACGATGATCGCGTACGCACGGCCATATCCAAATTGAACGAAACCAATATGCCAGTAGTAATGAGTGGTTTTGGCGGTTCAGGTGTCGATGATGTCGATCATTTGGGTATTATGAAAAAAGCAGTAGGTGATGGCGGTTTAGTATTTAATATTCCCTGGCAAACATCTGATGATAAAGCGGCTTATTCAATAACACTTGATGAAGTACTTTATTTGGATAACGGTGGCAGTATTAGAACCGATGTGTACATTCCTAAAAAATACGTTACCGACGGCAAGCTCGGCATCGTTATGTATTTAAAAGATACCAATGGTCGCTATGCAAATACCGGCTGGAGCCAAGCAAGTAATTTAAATTTTGATGCGTGGAATCGATTAAGTTTTAAATTGCCTAACGTGGAAGCATTACAAGCAGCAGGTGCTTATGTTGAAGACGGGTTTGACTTGGGTGCTGTGCAAAAAATTGGCTATGAAATTGTCGCTAATGGAAAATCAGCCGATATTTCCGCACCATTAACTTTTGATAATTTAACCGTATTTCCTGGCATACAGCCTGAATATCAAACCGGATTTGATTCCGACAATGCGGAGTGGGATTTGGATTGGGGGCCTTTGACAGTTGGGCACGCCGACGGCGCTCTTACAATAGCGCCTACTGGTGCGGGTGACGGTGGAATAAATCTGCAGGGTTGGAAGGCTCCATCATTTTTTGCAGTTCCTCTCACTAAACCATTGGATGTGACTCTGCGTATTTTTGTTCCAGCGTCATACAGCGCCGATACCGATTTGGGTTTAAAGATATACGGAAAAGATGCTGATTGGTCTTGGATTGATGGTCCCTCTACATCATTGGTTGCTGGTTTGGGTAATTGGACAAATATAAAATTGAGAGTAGATTTCAGTGCTGCAAAAGCACCGCACAACGCATTTGGCATACAGTTTTATGGTTTGTCTGGTGCAAATGCAGAACCCATTCTCATTGATTCTATAAAAATTTCTGATCCCAGCAAAACCAACACAAAAATTGTTAATGCAATGCAGTTGGGTAGTTCTTTTGACGGCGATGCAGATTCGTATAGTGTTATCTGGGATAAGTTCGCTACATCTGCAGTGGTAGACGGTGCGCTGGAAATTACTAATACAAATATCAGTGGTGAGGCTGATGTTGCGGTAGGTAAGGGCGACATCGCTTCCAAGCAACTCAATTTGAAAGGTCCCATTACGCTCAAAGTAAAAGTATTTGTACCTGAAAGTTTTGCTGGCTCCAATTTCTATTTTCAGATGTTCATGCAAGACAGTACCTGGTCGCACGACTTTATTTGGCGGTGGGAGTTAAGCGAGCTTGTAGTGGGCCAGTGGAATGAATTAGAGCGTACGTCCGATGATTTCCCTGCAGGTTTTGTGCGTACCGGTGGATTGAATAACTTTGTTGTTCAATTTGGTGGGGCAGTTAATGGCACTATCAAAGTCGACGATATTCAGATTTGGGGTGATGTTGAAGTAGAAGATGCGCAACCTATCCTGACGGTTAGCTTTGAATCGCAATCTGAGATTGATAGCGTGATATTTGATTCTGCTCAAGGTGGTTTGAGTGAAGGGGTGCTTGGTGGTGCAAATGCCAAGTACTGGGGCTATTCGACATTACCATTCGGGTGGGTTGCGAATAGTTGGATTGGTGCTGGTGGTTACGATATTTCTGAATCCGAAAGCGCTGTTGATCTAACGTTGCGCGGTGAGGATATAGTGAGTGGTCCTTTCGGTATTGAAGTGACTAGCATGCCCGCAACTTTCCCTTCGCCATAAATTTATTTTCTGTGTAATTGAAAGCTTGCTCTTGCAAAAGAGCAGGCTTTTTTTATAAAAAAAAATATAGGTAAGTGGCGTGTTGTGAAAAAATAATAGTACATCATCACTTTTCGATGACGCTATTTTTTTAATGCTCACTACTATTCCTTTCAGAAACTGGTAAGCAGTCTTTTCTTTTTGATGCGGGTTGGTGGGGGGTGAGCTGGGACAATGGTTCAGTGAATGCTGCACTGGAACTGACAAAACCTCTCGGCGACGCTACTGCATTAACCGAACGCGGCGAAGATATTGTGAGTGGTAAAGATGGGCTGAAGTATTAGTTGCCTCTAATAATTGAATAAATTGAAACTGAATAGTTGGATTTATTGAGTGAAGAAACCGGATCCGGTGATGGGTCCTTTTCTTATCTTAGTAGAGTTTTACTATGTTCTCCTGTGGCCTGAATCAAGCATCAAGGTGAACATCTATTGCCCATGGACAAGTGGCGGTCAAACGAGGGCCGGTTAAGTGCGGATCCTAGCAATAAAAACGCCAGCAGATATCCGTGATAGCTGCTGGCGTAGATAAGCCTAAAAATTAATTCACATCAACAAAATCTGATGTTGTAAGTGGGCCGCCTGGCGTTGGGAAGGTCACTGATACTTTGATGAATCCAGAAGGCTTATTACCTGAATCGTCAGACGCAAATCTGATCTCAACATAAGATGGATCTTCTGATGCGGCCAGTGGACCTTCATTTGAAAGCTTGGCGGTGGCATTTTTCAGGGATGAAGTGTCTATAGAAAGCGTTGTTCCGGCTGGCGCGCCATTCCCATTTCGATCGGCAACCCAGAAAAATGCAGTCGCAACATATTTACCAGGCGCGCTCGAGCTTGATGAAGCACTTGAAACTGAGCTTGTGGGCTTTGGTATGGCGTCGAGTGCAATGTTGCTTACCAGATAGGGAAAGCCGGTCGCATCTAGTAGCATGTTGTCGCTGACCATAATCAGGGTCGAGTCTTGGCGGATAGTGATTTTTTCCTTATTAGTGCAATTTGGGTCGTTATCACGGCACAAAATTCCGTTATAAATGCCATTCTCAAGTGAGTAGCCCCCATCGAGATCTAAGTCGACAAAAGGTTCATCATTGTCGTGCATCCCATTTTCATTGCGGTCCACGTAAGCTTCAATTAGATCGTCGCATGCAAGGCGAGGAGAATTGGACAGTTTTGCCAATGATGTTAAAGGTGCATTTTTGTCGCACTCTGGATTGCCGTCCGGGTAATCATCGTGCGTTTTAAAAATGTCCACGCCAAAGTCGTACAAACCATTTCCGTTGGTATCGATAAAGCTCTCGTTGCCAATCGCATGGGCCAACACAGTAGTTCGCCCTGCACGCTCTTTAGCGCAGGTATCGTAGTCTGCTACATAGCTCAAGCCGCCAGCGTTTAAACAGAGTAAGCGATCAACCGAATTGTTTGGGCTGTTGCGAATGGGTCTTGGGTTTTGGCTGCGCCAAACTACACTACAGGCACCTTTTACGGTCGTGCAGGCGTCATCAATAGAGCCGCCCTCTGTGGTAAATGAAACTGCTGTACCATCACTTACCGGGTTGTTAAATGCGTCAGCCAAACGAACAGTAAATATTGATTCTGTACCACTGTGATCCCAGCCCATAGGGAAGCGATCGTCGGCACCCAGCGTAATACTGTCTTGATCAGGTATGCCAGTAGATACAATCAATTTCTTGGATTGCGTCGCAATGTTGGTATCTCTGGCCTTAGCCGTGACTACAACCGAGGTGGCTACATTGCCTGCTTGTACTGTGGTAGAAACTACGCCATTTTTATCGCTGGTGGCGCTGGAGTTTACGAGTGCTAACCCCCCCAAGCTGGCACCGTTAGTTTCAGTGCTCAAACTAAAATCTACGACAATATTTTTGATGGGGGCGCCAGTCGTACCAGACACTAAAAAACTGACAACTGCGGTTTCTTGCCCGCCGGTACCTTTGAGGCTGATCTGCGATAGTTCAGTATCTATCGCTTTTACGGCTAATACGGTATCGGAGGCAATATTGAGTGTAGTTCGAGCATTTGCCTGTAGGCCGTTAATCACTGCGGTGGCTGTTACTTGATCGTTGCCAGAACAGCCGTTCGCTGTATAAGTAATCGTGGCTTCACCAAAATTTGAACTTACAACGTTACTGGTTGTGCCTCCGGAGGAGTTAGTTAGTTTGGCCTCTCCCGACGCGATACAGGGCGAGTTAAAGGTTATTTGCGTGGGGGCGGACGCAAGTGTTTGGGTTGAGCTAACAATATTTACAGTAAGGTTGGTGCTGCCGCCGGGTGATAAGGTCGCGGACCCGATACTCACACCTATCTCGCCTTCAACAAATGAACTGTCAAAGCCATAGCCGATAAACGCCGGTGATGTTGTGTCGATTGAACCCGAGCTAACGCTGCTGGCGGAACTTGAATTTCCTTGGCTGGTTGAAAGCGAGCTGGAGCCCCCGCAAGCGGAAAGCAGTAGGCTCATTAATGCCGCACTGACAATTGTCGTCGTTTTTAGAGTATGCATGATGTCTTCCTAGTTTACCGACCGCCGTAATTTGATTATAAGGCGGCGGCTGGCATTGAATTCGATGGTATAAATGGCATAAAGAATCTGCGCTAAGCTCTTGAGCTTATTAGGACTTATGGCCACAGCTAACGTTAGCTCATATCTTTTGAATGATAAAGTGCCAAGCGTTCAAAAAACGCGCTCCCATGCCTAAAACACCCTATATTTGTGCGTTTCTTAGCATTTTCCCTGGCATTGCGCTCGTCCTTTTGGCGCATTTTGCAGTTGGCGCATTTTTAATTCTGTGTCCCAGTCGCACAAGGCTTATAATCCGCGCACTTTTTTTGCTATGTGAGCCTTGCCATGAGCCTGCCCGTCCTTGTTCTTAACCCCCAAGCTGATCGCCGTCTAAAGTTGGGGCATTTGTGGATTTACAGCAATGAAGTGGATATTGCCAAGTCACCGCTGAAATCATTCGCGATGGGGCAGCAGGCGCTAGTCACCACCCAAAGTGGCAAGCCACTCGGTATTGCGCTGATCAATCCCAACGGTTTGATTTGCGGGCGCCTGGTTAGTCGCGATGAAAAATATCCGCTCAATAAATCCCTTCTTGTACATCGCATCAAGCAATCGCTAGCGTTGCGTGAGATGGCCTTTGATGAGCCTTTTTATCGCCTGATTTTTGGTGATGCCGATTTGCTGCCGGGTTTGGTGGTGGATCGATTTGGCGATTATCTGGTAGTGCAAATTGCCAGTGCGGGAATGGAGTTGGTGAAAAATGAAATTGTGGAAGCATTGGTTCAGGTGTTGAATCCACATGGGGTTTTACTTGCCAATGAGCACAGTGCCCGCGCGCTGGAGGGCTTGTCAGAGTACACCGAGGTTGCCTACGGCGAAGTGCCCGAATCGGTCGAGTTGGTAGAAAATGGCACCCGTTTTATGGCGCCCGTGCATGGCGGGCAAAAAACCGGTTGGTTTTACGACCACCGGATGAACCGCGCCCTTTTGCAGCAGTATGTACAAGGCAAGCGGGTGCTGGATGTATTTTCGTACATTGGTGGCTGGGGCGTGCAAGCCGCTGTTGCGGGCGCGAGCGAAGTGTTTTGTGTGGATGCATCAGAATCGGCAACTGATGCCGTTTTGGAAAATGCCCAGCTCAATGGTGTCGCCGATAGAGTCGCCGCAATCCAGGGCAAGGCTATTGATGTACTGAAAGAGTTGATCGCAAGCGATGAGCGCTTTGATGTGGTAGTGCTAGATCCACCCGCGTTTATTAAAAAGCGCAAAGATCAAAAAGCGGGTGAGGCGGCGTATCGCCATATTAATGAATTGGGTATGCGTCTGTTGGGGCGCGATGGGCTACTGGTTTCCGCATCTTGCTCCATGCATTTGGGTAAAGATACTTTGCTGGAGATAGTACGTGCTTCCGGTCGTCATCTGGATCGTCACGTGCAGATTATCGGTCAGGGCGGGCAGGGGCCAGATCATCCAATCCATCCGGCTATCCCTGAAACTGATTATTTGAAAGCAGTGTTTGCGCGCGTCTATCTAGCCTAGCCAGATTTGGTGTTTCCGCTTATCGCAATAAGCCTGCCTAGCGCAGGCTTATTGCTTTCCAATTGCGCTCGCGGGCGATAGTGCTGAGCCGCTCATCAGCGTCGACTACGATTGGATGGTCAACTTGTTCCAGCAGCGGTAAATCGTTGATTGAGTCGCTGTAAAAGTATGCGCCCTCCAATGAATGCTGGTTGTGTTTAAGCCACTCGTGAAGATGGGTGATTTTGCCCGCTTGAAAACAGGGCGCGCCCACAAAATTGCCGGTGTGGCGGCCGTCAACCACTTCCGGGTCGGTAGCCAGTATGTCGCCGACTCCCAGACGCTTGGCGATAGGGCGAGTCACAAAGCCATTGGTAGCGGTGATAATCAGTAAGTGATCGCCTTGATCGCGATGGTGCTGCAGCAGCGCTTCGGCCTTGGGCAACATCAGCGGCTCGATATGATCACGCATAAATTCCGCGTGTAATTTTTCCAGCTCAGCCATGCTGTGGCGGGTGAGCGGCGCGAGCGAAAACCGTAAATAGGCGCGGATATCGAGCGTGCCATTTTTGTAGTCGGCATAAAAGTCATCGTTTGCTTGGCGATAGATGTCCGCATCCACCAATTGTTTTTCCGCCAAAAATACGCCCCAGCTGTGGTCGCTGTCGCCTGCAATCAGGGTATTGTCGAGATCAAAAATCGCCAGTGCCACGGTGCTTACCTATATAAATGAATGGAGAGTTTGCAGGGCTTGCTGCAAGGGGCGTTAGAATAGCGGCACCGGCTGGTGCGCTCAATGAAAAAACCATTTCCAAGATTCAGGGTTGCGGCTTTGAACCAGCCTGATATAGTGCGGAAAACGCTGTTTTGTGGAACATGTCCGCTCTTTATCGCTGGAGTTTTGTTTTCTGCCACAGCAAAACCTTTTATATGGATAATTCCCCCGTGATAGATTCAGACGGATTCCGCCCTAATGTGGGCATTATTTTGACCAACGACCAAGGGCAGTTGCTGTGGGCCAGGCGTGTTGGTGGTCATGATGCCTGGCAGTTCCCGCAAGGAGGCATCAATCCCAATGAGACGCCGGAAGAGGCGCTCTACCGTGAGTTGCATGAAGAGGTTGGCCTGCGGCAGGAGGATGTGCAAATCCTTGCCTGTACTCGCGGCTGGCTGCGCTATCGGTTACCCCATCGCTTGGTGCGTCACAACTCTATGCCGCTGTGTGTTGGTCAAAAACAAAAATGGTTTTTGCTGCGCATGTTGAGCGATGACGCCAAGGTAAGCCTCAATAATGGTGGTCGAGCCGAGTTTGATGACTGGCGCTGGGTAAGCTATTGGTATCCGCTGGGTAAAGTGGTTTCATTCAAGCGCGATGTCTATCGCCGTGCATTAAAAGAGTTGTCATTGTTCCACGCTCACTTGGAGGATCGCAGCGCCCGCGTTCGCTAGCTTGCCATACATAATGAGCACCTATAATTCCAATTAATCCACCTGACAGGCTTGATCACCAACCCCTATGCTAAATTCACTCCGCTCCATCGTTCTGGAAGTAAACGCCGCGCGCGATATGAAAACCGCGCTGGCGATTATTGTGACGCGGGTGAAGCAGGTAATGGCGACACAGGTGTGTTCAGTCTATCTGCGCAATGCCAAAGGCGAGTACGTGCTTATGGCGACTGACGGCCTCAACGCTGATGCAGTCGGCAAGGTGCGCTTGGCGGCAGGTGAAGGGTTGGTTGGGCGCGTGGTTGTGCGTGAAGAGCCGATCAATTTAGAGCATGCCGAGGCGCATCCCAGCTATCAATATTTTCCTGAAACCGGTGAGGAGCGCTACAGCGCTTTTCTTGGTGTGCCCATTATTCACCACCGCAAAGTGCTCGGGGTGTTGGTTGTCCAGCAGGCCGAGCAGCGCCGCTTCGACGAAGGTGAAGAGGCGTTTTTAGTCACCATGTCGGCGCAGTTGGCGGGTGTGATTGCTCATGCCGAAGCGACTGGTGGTGTGGTGCCGGTGGGTGCTAAGGCTACCCAGGCCAAATTTATCGGCGTGTCCGGTGCTTCGGGTATCGCGATTGGTGAGGCAGTAGTGATAACCCCATCTGCCGATCTGCGCTCGGTGCGCTATCAGGCCTGCAAAGATGTTGACGCTGAAATCGCCTTTTTCCTGCGCAGCCTCATGGCCGTGCGCGAGGATATCAAATCCCTTGGCGAGCAATTAAAAACCCGTATCAATCGCGAAGAGCAGGCGCTGTTTGATGCCTATCTCGCCATGCTTGACGACGCCTCGCTCGGTGGCGAAGTGACCGATCGCATCCGCAAGGGGGCTAATGCCTCTTATGCCTGGAGCGAGGTGATTCTCGAGCACGAAGATATTTTCAATAGTATGAATGACCCTTATCTGCGCGAGCGAGCTACCGACCTGCGTGATTTAGGGCGGCGCGTGCTGTCTTATCTGCAGGAATCCAACCAAAAGACGCGGGTTTATCCAGACAAAACCATTCTTATCGGCGAAGAGCTGACGGCGTCGATGCTGGGGGAAATCCCCAAAGAGAAGCTGGCGGGATTGGTTTCTGTGCAGGGCTCATCTAACTCTCACGTAGCGATTCTGGCGCGGGCGATGGATATCCCCACGGTGATGGGGGCGGTGGATTTGCCCTTTACCCAAATGGATGGCCGCCCGATTATTGTGGATGGCTACAAGGGTTCTGTTTACTGCGACCCTAGCGCGCAGTTGCGCAAGCAATACAAGGCGATCTTCCTTGAGGAGCAGGCGCTGGTAAAAGGGTTGGAAGCCCTTAAAGATCTCCCCTGCGAAACCAAAGATCGCTACCGCATGCCACTGCATGTGAACACCGGCTTGATGGCCGATGTAGTGCGTTCGCTGGAGCGAGGCGCTGAAGGAGTAGGCTTGTATCGCACCGAAGTGCCCTTCCTGCTGCGTGACCGTTTTCCCAGTGAGGAAGAGCAGCGCGCGATTTATCGCGAGCAATTGGAAGCTTTTGCGCCTCATTCGGTCACCATGCGCACCCTCGATATCGGCGGTGATAAGGCGTTGCCGTATTTTCCTATCGAAGAGGACAACCCCTTTCTCGGCTGGCGTGGTATTCGCGTCACTCTCGATCACCCCGAGATTTTTCTCGCACAAATCCGTGCCATGATCAAGGCAAGTGAAGGTTTGGATAATCTCCGCATCCTGCTGCCGATGATCACCAATATGCAGGAGGTGGATGCGTCCAAGGCGCTTATCCACCGCGTGCATAAAGAGCTGCTTGAAGAGGGCTACCGGGTGCGCAAGCCGCAAATTGGGGTGATGATTGAGGTGCCGGCAGCGGTCTACCTTGCGCCGGAATTGTCGCGTCGGGTTGATTTCCTCTCGGTTGGCAGCAACGACCTCACCCAGTATTTGCTTGCTGTTGATCGAAATAACGCGCAAGTGGCTGATCTTTATCAGGCGTTCCATCCCGCCGTTTTGCGTGCATTACAATATATCGTCTACGCGGCGCATGATTCCGGTATCAGTGTTAGTATCTGCGGCGAGCTGGCGGGTGATCCCGGCGCCGCTATCCTGTTGATGGCGATGGGTTTTGATGTGCTCTCAATGAACGCCACTAACCTGCCCAAGGTGAAATCGGTTATTCGCGGCGTCACCTTTGAGCGCGCTAAACAGTTGCTTGCCGAGGTGATGCGCATGTCCAACGGTGATCTCATCCGCGATCATATTGCACGCGAGTTGCGCGAAACTGGTTTAACCCGTCTGATTCGACCCGTCGCATCAGATTCAAGTGAATGAACATAAATGTCTTGGGCGAGTCACAATTACGCGCCATAATCACCGCCCACTGAACGAGCTGTCCCAGGTTTAACCGCTTATGTTGCAATACCCTGATTTAGATCCCATTGCCTTCACCATCCCTATCGGCCCTATGTCGCTCGGTGATATGACCATCGGGCCCCTCAATGTGCATTGGTATGGGATCATGTATTTGCTGGCGTTTGTCAGCGCGTGGTTGGTCGCTATGCATCGCGCCAAGGCGCCCACTGCAACGGTCAATAAATCCCAAATCGAAAATCTGATTACCTATGGCGCATTTGGTGTAATTCTCGGCGGCCGTTTCGGCTATGTAATGTTTTACAATTTCGAGCAATGGATGAGTGATCCGCTCTGGCTGTTCCGCGTTTGGGAGGGTGGCATGTCCTTCCATGGCGGTCTGATTGGCGTCATAGTGGCGATGATTATTTACTCCTACCGTATCAATCGCTCTTTTATTGGCGTAATGGATTTTGTCGCACCGATAGTGCCGCTCGGTTTGGGTTTTGGCCGCCTCGGTAATTTTATCGGCCAGGAGTTGTGGGGGCGTGTCAGTGATGTGCCTTGGGCGATGGTGTTTCCCAAGGCATTGCCGGAGGGTATTGCACGTCATCCGAGTCAGCTTTATCAGGCCTTCCTTGAAGGCTTGGTGCTGTTTTTGATTGTGTTCTGGTTCTCTGCCAAGCCGCGCCCGCGCGGTGCTGTATCAGGTGTATTTTTAATTGGTTACTCCATCTTCCGGTTCGGTGTTGAGTTTGTGCGCGAGCCGGACCAAGGTATAGACCTGATAGGCTGGATGACACGCGGTCAGCTGCTCTGTGTGCCCATGTTTATTCTGGGGGTGGGATTGCTGGTTTACGCCTATGTGTTTACCGCCAAATCGGCTAAGCATGTTTGAGTTGAGTGTAATTTTTTAAGCACAGGTTCGTTAATGAAGCAATATCTTGAGTTGATGCGCGATGTAGTCGAAAACGGTGTCCAGCGCGGTGATCGCACCGGCACTGGCACACGCTCGGTATTTGGTCGCCAGTTGCGCTTTGATCTGAATGAAGGTTTTCCTCTGGTGACGACTAAAACCGTCCATCTAAAAAGTGTCATCGTTGAATTGCTTTGGTTTTTGCAGGGGCGAACAGATGTAACCTGGCTGCAAGAACGTGGCTGCAAGATATGGAATGAGTGGGCGACTGAATCGGGTGATCTTGGGCCGGTTTACGGAAAGCAGTGGCGTAGCTGGGCTTGTCCGGATGGCTCAACGATTGATCAAATTTCCCAAGTCATTGCGCAAATTAAAAAGAATCCCTACTCCCGTCGTTTGATTGTCAGCGCTTGGAATCCTGCCGATCTGCCAGACGAATCCATGAGTCCCCAGCAAAATGTCGAGCATGGGCGCATGGCATTGGCTGCCTGTCATACTTTGTTTCAGTTTTATGTATCAAAGGGCAAGCTCTCGTGTCAGCTCTACCAGCGTAGCGCAGATCTGTTTCTAGGGGTGCCGTTCAATATTGCGAGTTATGCGCTCCTGACCCATATGATCGCGCAACAATGCGATCTGGGTGTGGGTGATTTTGTGCATACCTTTGGTGATTGTCACCTCTACAATAATCATATAACAGACGACATAGTTTACGAACAATTAACACGCGAGCCAAAAAACTTGCCTACACTTAGGTTCTCGCGTCGGCCGGAGAGTATCTTTGGTTACGAAATGGACGATTTTGAATTTGAAGGTTACCAACCCCATCCGCGCATAGTCGCGCCTATTGCCATTTAATGGTGTTTCGGTTGTTGGCAAATAAGTGGTTAATAAGTAAGGGCGAAGGCACTGCATGAAACTGGCCATTATCGTGGCGGCAGCAAAAAATGGTGTTATCGGGCGTAACAATCAACTGCCGTGGCACCTTCCGCAGGACCTGAAATATTTCAAGGCAGTAACTCTGGGTAAGCCGGTCATTATGGGGCGTAAGACCTACGAGTCCATAGGCAGGCCGTTGCCTGGACGGACCAATATTGTTGTTACGCGCAGTAAGGATTGGTCAGCGGTTGATGGTGTGATTGTTACCAATAGTTTCGAGCAGGCGTTGTCTGAGGCAAAAAAAGTGTTGTCAGACAACTTGCCGGTCAGCGAGGCGATGGTTATCGGTGGTGCGGAAATTTATCGGTCGGCGCTGCAATTTGTCGATCGGATTTATTTGACACGCGTTGCTGTTGAACCAGAAGGCGATGCGTTTTTCGAGGCGCCCGACGAGCTGGATTGGGTGTTGGAATCGACTAGGGCCGGCGAAGCGTTCGCATCAGTGCCGCATGAGTTTTTGGTGTATGCTCGGCGCCAGCGATAATTTACCGCTAAGAACCAAAAGTGTTGTTTTAAATGTTTTTTTGATTTTATTTTTTTGAAATTATTTTTTGTGTTACCGGTGGCAGTAGCGGAAGTTGTTATGTGTTACCGGTGTGATACCTAAATACACACGTGAAAGGTTGTAGGATAAATCATTGGAAGTAGGCCATGGCGCTTATTACAATGCCGCCGTTCTTAACCGCCTCGAAGAGGCTACGTGGATAACGCGTCTGTGGCAGCCTGTTGCCACAAACTCACTTGATTGAACACCCAGTTGGGGGGATTATGAAAAAGCAGCGATTGAAAGCGGTGGCTCTGACCACGATGCTTTCTGCCGGCGCGCTAATGGGTAGCGTTGCCATGGCAGATCAAACTCTGGATGCAGTACTCAAGGTCGGTCAAGCCAAAACCACTTTGGCGCAAGACTCCCAGAAGCGAATTGATAGATTGGCTCAGGAAACTGACGATCTGGCGCAACAATTTAAACAACAAAACAAGCTGATCGACGATCTCCGCGTGTTCAACGCCCAGATGGAAAAGCAAGTTGCCAAGCAATTGGTTGTGGTTCAGGAACTTGAACAATCAGTTGAGAAAGTGACTGTTATCGAACGTCAAATCCAACCGTTGATCTTTCGCATGCTCGATAGCCTTGAGCAATTCGTTAGTTTGGATAAGCCTTTCCAAGTTGAAGAGCGTAAAGAGCGAATTGCCGCTCTGCGTTCAAATCAAGATCGCGCGGATATTTCGGTTTCAGAAAAATTCCGTCAAGTTCTCGAAGCCTACAAAATCGAATCTGCCTACGGTAATACCATCGACGCCTATAAAGGCACCTTGCCAATCGATGGTCAGGATCGTGAAGTTAATATTCTCCGTGTCGGCCGCATCTCTCTAATGTATCAAACAACTGATGCCAAACAATGTGGTACCTATGATGCCTCTCAAGGGCAGTGGGTAGCTCTGGATGGTTCTTACAACAGTCGCATCCTGAAAGGCTTGCGTATTGCACGTAACCAGGCGTCTAAAGACATTATGACCATGACTGTACAGGCGCCGGAGGCAGCACAATGAAAATGAAATTTGTTAAAAGCTGTCTGATGCTTGCTGTTACTGGCTTGTTGAGCAGCACTTTTGCTGTCGCTCAAGAAAAAGCCCAGACACTGGATCAGTTGCTGGACATGGTAAAAAAATCTCAAATCAATGAATCGGCAGAGCATAAGCAACGTGAAGCTGAATTTGCGCGCGATAAAGCGAATCAGGCTAATCTGTTGGCTCAAGCAAGAGCTACCCGCCAAGCTGAAGAAGCTCGCTCTACTGCACTTGAGAAAACATACCAAGAACAAGATATTTTAGTTGCCGCTAAAAAAGTTCAATTGAACGAGCGTTTAGGCTCAATGAAAGAGCTTTTCGGACATTTGACCTCTACTGCGGGTGATTTGCGCGCAACTTTGGGGACTTCTATTGTAAGTGCTCAATATCCCAGCCGCGGCGAGTTCCTGGACGCGTTGATTGAGAAGATGAACAGCAATACTCGTTTGCCTGATATTGAGGAAATTGAGCGTCTGTGGTTCGAGGTTCAACGTGAAATGGTGGAGACCGGTCGTGTTGTGAAGTTCAACGCAACTGTAATTAAACCGAATGGCGAGCAATCCCCACAAGAGGTTGTTCGTGTTGGTACTTATAACTTGGTGTCAAACGGCGCTTACCTGACTTTCGATGGTGCGAAAATTCAGGAATTGGCCCGCCAACCTGCTGACCATTTGGCTGGTGCTCAACAACTACAAAATGCCACAACGGGTATAGTGGATTTTGGTGTCGACCCTACCGGTCCTGCTGGTGGCCAGTTGTTAACTGCGTTAATTGATACGCCGACGCTTGTCGAGCGTTGGCATCAAGGTGGTTCAGTTGGTTACGTAATCACCGCTGTCGGCGTGATCGGTTTATTGCTTGGTTTATTCCGCATTCTCGTTTTGTTGGGTGTGAGCGCAAAAGTCAAAGCACAATTGAAGTCAGACAAAGCTAACACTAACAACCCATTGGGGCGTGTATTGAAGGTTGCAGAAGAAAACAAAAATGTTGACACCGAAACCCTCGAACTGAAGCTTGAAGAAGCTGTTTTGAAAGAGCGTCCATCTATCGAAAGTGGTTTGGCGATCCTCAAAATTATTGCTGCTGTTGCGCCTCTGTTGGGTCTGTTGGGTACCGTAGTAGGTATGATCGAAACCTTCCAAGCGATTACTATCTTCGGTGCGGGCGATCCTAAGAACATGGCGGGTGGTATCTCCGGTGCTCTGGTAACTACCGTCCAAGGTCTTGTGGTGGCTATTCCAGTAGTTCTGTTGCATACCATCGTTAATGGCCGTGCTAAGGCGATTGTCCATATCTTGGACGAGCAAACGACCGGTATTATTGCCGAAAACTCTGAGCGTAAGTAGGAGATAACACATGCAGGCTTTAACGGACGCTTTTGCAGCCATTGGAGCCTTTATGGATCAGGGCGGCTTTTTGATGTATTGGATTGCCGCCCTTACCTTTGTAATGTGGACGCTCATTTTTGAACGGGCGTGGTACTTCAAAGGCGGTCTGAAAGGCGACGTTCAACAGGCGCTGGCAAGTTGGGAGGCGCGTAAAGAGCGCAAATCCTGGAATGCCCATCAAATTCGTGCAGCAATGATTTCGCGCATGTCGGCCAAGATTAACGGCAACATGGACATGATCGTAACGCTTATCGCTCTTTGCCCTCTAATGGGGTTGATGGGGACGGTAACAGGTATGATCGAAGTGTTTAGTGTGCTTTCGTTAACTGGCGGTGGCGATGCTAAATCTATGGCTGGCGGTGTATCAAAAGCGACTATTCCAACAATGGCGGGCATGGTTGCCGCACTATCGGGAATTTTCGCAAACACCTACCTGGCGCGTATTGCTGAGCGTGAAGATCACCTATTTGCTGACCATTTGACAATGGATCACTGAGTGATCGTGCAATATTAACCTGTAATTAAGAGATGTCTCATGAGCAGGAATAAAGCAAAACCCGATGAAGAAGCGCAGGCTATTGACCTAACTCCTATGTTGGATGTTGTGTTCATTATGCTTATTTTCTTCATCGTTACGGCAACCTTCATCAAGGAGACCGGCAAAGAAGTCCTGAGACCCGATGCCACAACTGGTGAAGCTAAGCCGAATGCCAGTATTTTGATCGCTGTTGGTAAAGACAACCAAATTTGGATCGATAAGAAAGAGGTTGATCCACGTGGAGTTATCAAAGTTATTGAGCGGATGCGTGCCGATAATCCTAACGGTACCGTTTCGATTCAAGCTGATACTGAAGCCGATCTTAAGTATGTATTGGAAGTCGCTAATGCCGCACGTGAAGCCGGTATTAACGATGTGTCTGTCTCTACCGAGAAGAAGTAGGTTGCTATGAACTTCGCAAAAGTAGGTATTGCAGCGGCATTAGGGGTGGTTACTACCCTTTTGCTTCTTTTTTTGATGTATCAGCTAATCAATAATGATCTAGGCGAAATGACGCAGAAGAAATCTGCCAAAATTCCCGATATCACCATGCCTGATACAAAAATTGAAACTCGTTTTGAAGATGCAAAACCTGAGAAGCCGGAAGAGCCGGAGACTCCACCAGATCTACCAGAGCCTGAGTTTGATGCTCCGGATGTATCTGGCGAGGCGTTGAATATGACGGCGCCCGTGGCGAAGGCTGGCATAGATGTTGGTTCAGGTTCATTGGCTTTCAGTGAAGGTGAGTATCTTCCTATCGTTAAAGTTCCTCCGGAATATCCAAGCACCGCGCTTTCTCGTGGTATCGAAGGTTTTTGTACGGTTGTCTATACAGTTACTGAGACGGGCACCACGCGTGATCCTCAGCCTGTCGAAGGTCAGTGTATGACTAAGGACGGCAAACCCACTTCGGTATTTAACCGTGCTTCTGTTCGCGCTGCACTCAAGTTTAAATACAAACCAAAAGTGGTGGATGGCAAGCCGGTTGAAGTTCCTGGTGTTAAGAACCGCTTCACTTACGAGATGCAGAAATAAGGGGTAATGAAATGAGACAAGTATTTCCTGCCGTTTCAGTTGCTCTAAACCGCACTCTTCTGGCGAGCATTATTGCTCTATCACCTCTTCTACTCGGAAAGGTGATTGACGCGGTTGCTCCGGGTGTAGTTGAGGTCTCCGCAGCAAACGCTCAAGTAAAAGCCAAGAACAAGTACGCAGGTGAGCAACGTAAGCACCCGAATCTGACTGAGTCCTTTGGTAAGAAAATTACTGAAGCTGCTAGCTATTTGCAGCCTCAGGATGAGTCGGTCAAACCTGATCCGCGCAGAGCATTGCAGATACTAAACGAAATGGCCGCGAACTCTGCCAAAGCGAACGCTTATGAACTGGTAGTACTTAACCAATACACTGGTTATGCGCATTTGGGTACTGAGAATTATGCTAAAGCGATAGAAAGCTTTAACAAAATGCTTGCCCAAACACCGAATATGCCCATATCTCAAGAAGCATCTACTATTCGCATCGTTGGTCAGTTGTATTCTCAGATGGATAATCCAAGAAAGGCATTGGAGACTTTGCTTAAGTGGACTGAATACTCTGACACTCTCAAGCCCGAAGATTCTTATATGTTTTCAACGCTGTATTATCAGCTTGAAGACAATAAGAATGCCCTTCTTAATATCAATGAGGCTGTAAAGAATCAGGAAGCTGCTGGTAAAGTTCCTGCTGAATCCTGGTACATCCTGCAGCGTGGTCTGTACTTTGATAAAGAGGATTACAAAAGCGGTTTGGTTGTCTTGGAGAAATTGATCAAGCATTATCCGAAGGCCGCTTATTGGAAGCAGTTATCACAGGTTTACTATGTTGTTGAGCGTCCAAAGGATTCTCTTTATGCATTAGAGACCTGTTACCTGATGGGTGGCTTGACGACGGAGAAAGACGTTATTCGCTTGGCAAGTATGTTCCTGGAATCAGAGGTGCCTTACAAAGCAGCTAAAGTGCTGAGAAAGGGTATTTACACTGACAAGATTGTAGAGCCAACAGCGAAAAACCTTAAGCTACTGGCTGACTCTTTAGGTTTGGCGCAAAACTCAAAAGAGTCGTTGGCTGAATATGAAAAGGCGGCTGAAAAGTCTACTGAAGGTGATTTGATTATCGGTCTTGCGCAAGCGTATCTTGCAACAGACAAGTTTAAAGAAGCTTCAAAATGGGGGCGTCAGGCTCTAAAGGCCGGCAAGCTCAAGCGTGTTGATCATGCGAATTTGACTGTTGCACAAGCCGAGTTTGAATTAAAGAATTTTGACGAAGCTGTAAAATTCTTTAAAGAAGCGGGTAAAGACGCGCGTAGCTCTAAAGTTGCAGCGCAGTGGGTTACCTACTCGGAAAAGGAAAAAGCCAGATTGGAAGCTCTCGCGCAGAACTAATTTTTATTAGTGCTGTTGAATAAAAAAGCCAGCAATTGCTGGCTTTTTTATTGCTTGACGCTATTAGGTAGCTGTTGCCCAAAGCTACCTCGCGCCTCTTCGTGGTTTTTTCAGTAAACGATCAAATCTTTTTAAGGTGTCTTTGGTCGTTTCACTTAATTGGTTAATCTGTAAATCGCCTTGCATTAATGAGTTCAACTCGACACATACCTTACCCAAGTCAACATGGTTGACAGAGTAAAGAAATAAGAATTGTTGCTCCTTCTTATCTGATACTAATCCCACCTTGGATGCAATTTCCAACGCATTACTATAAATGGCTACTGCACGATCAATATTAAATCTGTCGTCAGGAAGGATTCTTAAAGGGGGCATCAAACGAAAATCATGAGTACTCAATCTTTCAAGATCTGATTGAGATTGGTTCATACGAGCGCTGATAGATTGATATAAGCCACCGTAAATAAATTTTATCTCCGATAATACTGACAACCTAAGCAAAACCTTAATCACTCCCATTTCATATCGAAGAAGATAGTTCTGATTCCCCTCTAATTTCGCTTCTAGAGCCAATGCCAACAAACAGGTCAGGGCATCTAGCGAATTTAGCGATGATAGGTGAATAAGAAATCTTTTATTAACAGTTCTTTTTCGATAAATAAGACCATTGGGTGCAGTCTCATATAATTTCGAATGAAAAAATACTGGAAGGGCCAAGAATACTTGCATTAATAGCTTATGAGTTATATCCGTGGCGCCAAGTAAGTGCCAAAGAGGGTGACTGAAAATCGCTTTGGTACCAGGCAGGATTGATTCAGTAATATTTACATTATTCTCTCTAGAAGCAGGCTCCCCCCTGAGCATCCTATTCCAATACCTTGACATATTATTCGACCATCCAGGAACCATTGTCCCATTAGGGTTCTTATGAGCAGCCAATATTTGGTTTGCACAATCAGCTCCCAGCAGCCCCTTTATTACTTCAGCCCAATATCTGGTCGTGATGGAACGAACTGTGTAGTTCAGTTTTTTGTAATTTTTGAATGAAAACATTTCTAAGATAAATTTCGCATTCGGTATGCCACAACCGCTAAAAAATCATAACACTTTGAAATATAAGTACTTTATTTATTTTTCTATATATTTGACTGGTTGTTGGCCCCTCAAAAAAGCCATATTAACTCAATCCAATCACAGTTAGTCTGGCTCTGTCACGTAGAAACTAGGATAAACAACTTTGGCTACTGAAAAAGAAGTCGAGCTGCTGGCAGCTCATTTAGAGGAAAAAATAATGACGCTGCACGGAACGGCTCTTTTAACCGGCAAATCTCTATCCAATTGCCTTGGATACCGATCCACAGAAGCGCTTAGGCAAGCGATAGTAAGAAAAACCGTACCAGTTAAGGTTTTCTCAATTAAGAGTCGACGCGGAAAGTTTGCTCTTGCTAAAGATGTTGCCTTTTGGTTGGCGAAGCAGAGATTAATGAATGAAACACCTGAAAATAATGAGGTAAATCAATGAGATAAATAAATCTAGATAAATAAGAGAGGGGCTATAAAAGACAAAAGCCAGATGCGGCAAACATCTGGCTTAAGTGGTTCATCAAAGATTTAGACGGCCTTTGATTCCCACAATTTTGTTCTTTTCATATTAGGTTGTCAACACGGTAATTATATTTTGATTGCCGGGTTAGGCCTCCTATTGCCTCAGTCATCCAAGCTTACAGATTAATGCGCCAGACGTGTACAGTACTGCGGCGGCGCAAGGCTGATCCTATGGGGCAACATTGGTTATTATCCCGGGCGGTGAGGGATTTATCGCTTATTGATATTGCAGACATGTCAGAACAAGACGCTTTTATGTTCTTTCGCAAGCAGAGATGGGGAGTTAAAGATGAGCAATCCTGCCCTACATGCGGTGTTTTAGATTCTCATTATTTTCGCAAAACACGGTTTCAGTGGAGATGCAAACATTGCGATGCATATTTTAGTGTTACCACAAAAACTCCATTGGCTGATCATAAACTTTCATTTAAAAAAATGTTATTGATGTTGTTTGAATTCACCGCCAGCCCTAATGGCATTTCAGCATCATCTCTCTCAAGAAAGCTCGGGGTGACCTACAAAACCGCTTGGGTGTTCTGCCATAAATTGAGGGAATCCATTACCAGAACTATCGATAATGCTCCATTTTCCGGAGAAATCCATGTTGATGGCGGCCACTTTGGAGGTAAACCCAGGAGCGGGCAATTTAGGCATAAAGCCAAACCAGAGGACATTGCCAATAAAATTAAGCTGGCAAAAGCCAAGGTGCAAAACGTAGCTCCCAATCAAGAGCAAACTTTGAACGCAAAAAACGCAACCGCAGGATTGTGATGGTTATTCGAGAAGTTGTTCCTGGTTTTGGCGGAGTTAAAACTCGTTGCCTACTTAGTCTTTCTGAAGATGAAAAAGCCGCTAAATATATTGCGCAAAATTGCATAAAGAAAGGAAGCCTGGTGAGAACAGATGAAAGCCCAGCATACACAAGCTACGCAATGTATTTTACGCATGAAACAGTTGAGCACTCCAAAGAGTATTCAACAGTAAATGGCGTGAACAATAATCAGGCAGAGTCATTTTTTAGTCGCCTAAGAAGAAGCGAGTACGGAGTTTTTCATCGAATGATGGCCAAATACATGATTGACTATGCAAATGAAATGGCGTGGAGAGAAGACTGCAGAAAAAAAACAGAGAAGGAAAGGTTTTCTGATTTGCTAGGAAAAGCTTTGAATGCGGGGTTATCAAAATGGTGGAGAGGTTATTGGCAAGGGGCAAAACGTAACGATGAGATGCTAGTGGTTACCTGATGATCATTAATTGGCCGCTGAGTTAAGTCAGTCACCATATATGATGACTGCTTGGGACTGATTGTTGCAATCCTATATTTCATCATTTATGATGAAATATAATCATTATGGGCTACTAGGGGCGCCAAAAATGAGTGAAGCCAACTGGAAAGATTACGCAAAAGGCTTGCTAAAAGCAGAAATTACTCGAAGAAATTTAAATTATATAGATGTAGCCGAAAGATTAGAAAAAATAGGCATTCATGAATCACCTCAAAATTTGAGCAATAAAATAGGTCGCGGCACCTTCGGGGCAATATTTATGCTTCAAGTACTTCAAGTAATTGGGTGCAATGAATTACAAATTAAAAACTCTACCCAAGCGTAAATAACGGTCGTAATCCACACTTCATTCTGGGATAATAAATATTTTTATGGATATGATAGAGTCATTAATTATGAGCAATAAGCCAACGATAGTTGATCTCTTTTGTGGATGTGGCGGTTTTGGGTTGGGCGCCGAGTTATCCGGTTTTCATACTGTTGCCGCAATAGACATTGACGAAACATTACAATCTGCATACAAAAAAAATTTTCCAAATACTAAAGTTATTCAAGCCGACTTATCCACTATGGGCAAAGAAGATTGGATAAAGATTTTAGGCGCTACCGAGATAGATGGTGTGATAGGAGGCCCTCCTTGCCAAGGATATAGTCGTATGGGAGCTGGAGACCTAAATGATCCTCGCAGATTATTGTTAATGGATTTTTTCAGGCATATAAATTTAATATCTCCACGATTTTTTATAATGGAAAATGTTGAAGGCTTAATGGATGAAAAAAATATAGATCAGCTGCATACAGCTCTTGCATCTGTCGATAAAAAATATACGGTACTTGATCCTATCATCATTGATGCCTCGACGTATGGCGCTCCCACCAAGAGAAAACGCGTGATAGTTATTGGTTTCGACTCTCAAAAAATTAATTCACCATTGAGTATTTCTGATTTTTTATCCCCCAACAAAATGGTAACGGTTAAAGATGCCATCAGAGATATTAATGAACCGATAAAGCAGTCAAATGATCCTACCAACTTTGGTTGGGCTAGTTATAGACCAATCAAAGAACTCTCAAGTTATGCGAAAATGATGCGAAAATTACCTCCGAAAGGACTTGGTTGTCCCGAGGCTATAAAACATTTAAAGCTGGGTAAGGTTTCAGGTAACTTTGATACCACTCACGATAGTGAAGTACGTAAACGCTACGAAGCTGTTAAGCAAGGTAAGGTTGATCCTGTAAGCAGATCAAAGAAGTTGGCATGGGATGGCTTGTGTCCGACCCTCAGAGCAGGCACGGGTGCGGACAAAGGTAGCCATCAAGCGGTTAGACCCCTTCACCCTGCAAAAGGTAGAGTAATCACAGTTCGTGAGGCAGCAAGACTTCAGGGGTTCCCTGATTGGTTTTGCTTTCACCCAACAAAGTGGCACAGCTTTAGAATGATCGGCAATAGTGTTTCACCTATTGTATCCAAAGCCATTTTGTCAAAAATCTTTACGAAACTACAAAATGCAAATTTAAAGCTTTCAGCATAAAAAATGAATAAGTTAAATTCACTTGCGATAACCAGATAATTAAATACTCAACAATTAACGCTGGCTTAATTTTGCTTTAAAAAATTGGACTTTAAGGAAAATAAAATGGCCGAGAATAAACCGCTAGTTGCAGACTTTACTCCGACAAAAAGATTTTTTGTCGAAATGCTCACTAGAGATATCGATTTGGAAGATGCGATTTTGGATCTTCTTGATAACTGTCTGGATGGGGTTGCGCGATCACAAAGAAAAAACCCAGAGGACATAGATTACAAAGGTTATTGGGTAAAAATAAAATACGATAAAAATAAGTTTGAAATATCAGACAACTGCGGCGGAATACCAATTGATAGCGTTGAATATGCATTTAGAATGGGACGCCCAGCTGATGCGCCCAGAGAGAATTTGGCAACAGTCGGAGTTTATGGAATTGGGATGAAACGCTCAATTTTTAAAATTGGGCGACACTGTATTATTGAGACAAAACATAGCGAAAGCGACTCGTTTAAAGTCGAAATCGATGAGGCTTGGTTGGGCAGTGATTTTGATTGGAAAATAAATATTCAAAAGACGTTAGGTTTTGAAAAAGAAAATGGCACATCAATAAAAATATCAAAAATAATTCAAACGATCGCGGACAAGTTCTCCAATAAATTATTCTCAACAAATTTAATGAATAAGATTATATATGCTTATAGCTATATAATCACCAAAGGATTTGAGGTGGTGGTGAATGGTGAAAAAATAAACCCAAATCCGATAACCATAAGATATGAGTTGGATCATGAAAGCGGTAGATCTATTCAGCCATACATGTATAAAGCAACAATCGATGATGTTGAGGTGAGCCTCATTGTTGGCCTGAATTTGCCATTGGTTACAGAAAAAGAAGAAGAGGATGAAAAAAAGGCCCCTCGACACAAATCGGATGATGCAGGCTGGACAATAGTCTGTAATGACAGGATTGTTGTGTATCGAGATAAAACAGAGCTAACCGGCTGGGGAGTCGAACTCCCGAGATATCACACCCAATTCATCGCGATAAGTGGAATAGTATATTTCAAATCAAACACTCCAGAAAAACTTCCCCTGACAACTACTAAGCGTGGGGTTGATGCATCATCCCCTTTATTCATAAGAGTTCGAAAGCAAATTATCGAAGGCACGAAAATATTTATTGACTACACCAATAAATGGAAAGGAGAGGAATTAATCAAGGAAAGCAATGCTCGTCTTAGTAAAACCAATCATGCAACACCACTTGAAGTAATTGAAAAATTTCATGATTGGACAAAAGTAAGAAATAAGAGCAATGAATTAAAGCACACTCCTGCACTGCCTGTTCCTGCAAACACTCCATCCAAGTCAAGAAAAATTACTTTTAATAAAGATATAGAAGATATTGAATTGGTTGCGGAGTATTTAGGTCTAGATAGTGAATCTACCCCAAATCAAGTTGGAGAACATTGTTTTGATTTTGTTTATAGGGAGAGCTGTAAATGAGTGGGGGAAGCATTCCGTATCATTTGAGAACAAATAAAGCTATTGATAGGCAGATTTTTTTTGAGATTTTAAATCAGCTAAAACTGCCAGAGAAAATACAGAAATATAAATATATAAGTCTTGGCGGTCCAATGCTGGAGGATCATCACATTCTTCACCATAGCTTAGGAATTACAAATTTAGAGTCATTGGAGAGAGATACATCAGTTTTTTCAAGGCAGAATTTTAATAAAAATTATGGCTGTATAAGTTGCAGAAATACCACAATCGAAAGCTTCATTAATGAGTTTAATAGAAATGAAAGTACGGTGATCTGGCTGGACTATACAGATACATCGTGGGCACAACAATTTACGGAGTGTCACGATATTCTCGAAAAACTAGATGAATATGATATTTTTAAAGTTACTTTTAACGCAAATCCAGATGCTCTTGTAGATAGCTCAGGGATGGGAAAAGATAAAGTTGATGTGTTTAAGAAAAAATCTGCGTGCAAATTTCTCAACGAAAATATTACAAAAAATGATGTAGAACCTATGGATAGATTCGCATCCACAATATGTGGAATTTTTCAAACAGTAGCTGATAGTGCATTAGATTTTGGCGATGATTTGAGCTTACACCCAGTAACAATCTTTAGATATATCGATAATAAACATCAGATGTTGTCCATTACTGGAATCATATTAAAAAAAACGGGGCCTCAAAACATTAAGGCACTTTTAAATGATTCTCACCTTGATGTGCAGCCTCATATCTGCTCTTCATGGAATGATATTCATGAAATTAATGTGCCGGATTTAACATTTCGAGAAAGATTCGAAATTAACAAGCTATTGCCAATATCCGAAAATGAAATTGATGTGGATGCACTACCATTTCGATTGGATAGTAATGGCAAGAGAGCGAAAAAAGCAATCGATAATTATGTGAAATATTATAGGTACATACCTAATTTTCAACGATTAGCATTTTGAATTTATAGTGGCAGACCTATCCATTTAATTGCATAGGTTAATAGGGTATTGCTAAAGAATAAACTAGACTGAAGCGTTTAAAAATCAGCCAATCAAACTGCAATTATCAGAAAGGGATAGCAGATGTATTCCAAAAAAATTAAGCGGGTTGTAATCAATTCCGGTGTCAACCCAAATTTTATAGAAAGCACTCTTACACAAGATATTACTACTCTTGAAGCACTTTATGACCTTGTTGATAACTCAATTGATGCTGCAAGAAATGATATATTTATGAGCAATTATGAAAAGGACTCATCTGGATTACCCATTAGCTATGATGGCTACAAAATTCAAATTAGAATCGATAAGGATAGCGTCCGTATCCTTGACAATTGCTTGGGGATTGAAGAGAAAACCTTAACAGAAACTGCTCTGTATACTGCTGCAACATCTAATCATGCTTTTGGTATTGGTTATTACGGATTAGGGTTAAAGCGTGCATTACTTAAAATGGGCACTAATTTCGCATTTTCTGTGGATAATAAAAAATCTATATTTAAATCAAGGTTCACCAATTTGCATTTAGGTGGAAATAAAGATAAAGAGATTATAGGTGATGAATATAAAACTAAAAATAAGTCAAAAGTATTGTTTTCAGTTAATGAATTAAAAAATGAAATTTGCAACGATCTTCACGATTCTCGGTGGTTCCAAAATGCTGTAGACGGGTTTGCAATTAGATATGGAGTATATATTTCAAAGGGATTTCAAATAATTTTACACAACGTACAAACAAAGCAATTCATGCGCATAGCAGGCGCCACACCAAAATTAAGAAAAAATGCTTTAGTGCCTCCTGCCAGCCAAAAACTCAACATTAACGGCGTAGAGATTGTGATTGAATCGGGAATTCATGATGAATATTTTTTCCCTGGAGAGGAGCAATACTCTCTTTCAAAAAATAGATTGCTAACCGACCAGTTTGGTATATATTTTGTCTGTAATGACCGCATAATCGTAGCGGCTAGCACGGCTACAGAGCATGGATGGGGAACAAAATGGCACTCAGAATATAATGGTTTTGTGTGTTGGGTTAGATTTGTATCTAAAGAGCCACATAAGCTTCCATGGAATACCGCGAAGACTGCGCTTCGAGTAGATAGCAGTCTGTTTCTCACTGTCAGAGATATATTAACGCCCGTGGCTGAACAATATAGGCGCGAAATTAAAAAGCGTTATTCAAATAAAGATAAAAATGTTGCTATAACAGGTCAAAACCCTAATGCCTCCACAAGTCAGGATACATCTAAACCCTCAGAGACTGTCCAATCAAATGTGAAAAGCAGCGGATCGCAACCAAAAGAAAGAGAATTGCCCCAGCTCTATCAATCTAATGGATCCGTATTGACGTTCCCAAATATTAAATTAGGTGCGGCTAAGAACAAAGACAAACACACCAAAAATTGGACTACGCTAATACCAAAAAATTTTCCTATCACTCAAAGCAACGAAATCTTAAACAACATACTTATTGAGGCGGCTCATCTTGAATTAGAGCAGGCGCCACACGCAGCCTGCCTTCTCTACAGATCGATACTTGAAGCATCTGTAAAAGAGTTTGTCATAAAAACTGGGAATTTTAATAATGTAATAGATCATTACTATTCAAAAGGAGAGGGAAAGAAGAAAAACCATAGTGATGAATACAAAAAAAGCCAAGGTATTGATATTAGTATCGGTCTACATTGGCTATTAGATAACAATGATCTATACCCCAAGGACAATAAAAAAATACTTCATGCGTGTGTTGTCCACGCTCGGAAGTATTTATCTAAAATGAATGGCGTTGTACATGGGAACAATATTATTTCTGTTCTAGAAATAACCACAATTAGAAATGAGACTATTCATTTACTCAAATTTCTCGTGCAAGGAAGTGTAACTATTACTCAAAAATAGGGGGGATTAAATTCCTTTGCAGCTTCGGATTGTTCTCCTGAAATTTCACTTTAATCTTTTATATCGGGAATCTATGTAAGTGTTTCCCGAAAAAGTTATAACAATTTTTCCTTTATAGGCCATATTTTTTAATTGCTTACGCACAGATTTTAACAAAAGTTGATCCGATTCGTCGCTGATTGATGAAATATTAGGCTCGCCCATACAGTAATAGAAAATTTCTGAAACAGAGGCATCCTGACCTTCAGGAAGAGAGCCAAGATATTTATATATCAATTTGGTTACTTCCCCATAGGCCAATCCAGATTGCTTTGTTTTCTTCCTTAGTACAGGGATATCACTGGCGGTTATAGGCACCTCATGAAGATCTATAACCTTCTTCAATGGCTCAATTTTTTCAAGCAGCAGCCTTCTCTGGCGATATAACTCGTTTAGCTGTCCATCGAGCTGATTTAGCTGTTGCATGTGCCTTTGGTAAGTAACCATTAGCCATTTTAATGATGAGGGTATTTTAGCGTTCATGGGGGAACATGATATATGTTCCCCCAGAATATTCATGTGCAACAGCTACCTAATAGCGTTGCTTGAATTTTATAAACCCAACCATTTTATTGTCGGGCGGTAAATAATACCGCTGCAGTAATCCCGCAGCGGTATTTCGATCAATCCAGTTTGCTTAAGTCCCGCACCGCTCCTTTATCTGCACTAGTCGCTAGCATCGCATAAGCTTTTAATGAAGCGCTTACTTTGCGCGGACGAATTTCAGTAGGTTTCCAAGCCAAAGCACCTTTGGCGTTTTCTGCTGCGCGCCGTGCGTCCAGCTCGTTTTCGGTCAGCACCACATTGATGCTGCGGTTAGGGATATCGATACGGATAATATCGCCGGTCTGCACCAAGCCAATCGCTCCACCAGCTGCTGCTTCAGGCGATACGTGGCCGATAGATAGCCCGGAAGTTCCACCAGAAAAACGACCATCGGTTAACAGTGCACAAGCTTTGCCCAAACCTTTAGATTTCAAATAACTGGTTGGGTAGAGCATCTCCTGCATTCCGGGGCCACCTTTGGGGCCTTCATAGCGAATCACCACCACATCGCCTTCCTTCACCTTTCCGTCAAGAATGTCGGCGACGGCTTTATCCTGGCTTTCAACAACGTAAGCTTTGCCTTCAAATACCCAGCAGCTTTCGTCCACGCCTGAGGTTTTTACAACGCATCCGTCGATGGCTATATTGCCTTTGAGCACTGCCAGTCCACCCTCTTTACTGTAGGCATTTTTAACTGATCGAATACAACCCTCGGCGCGGTCACCATCCAGCGTCGGCCACCGGGTTGCCTGACTAAAGGCTACTTGGGTTGGGATGCCTGCGGGGCCAGCTTTGTAGAATGTCGCTACCGCTTCTGATGAAGTGGTAATGATGTCCCACTTATCTAATGCTTCTTGAAAAGTTTTGCTGTGAACAGTGGGCAATTGATTATGGAAGAGGCCGCCGCGGTTTAATTCGGCCAAAATGCTCATCACGCCGCCGGCACGGTGCACATCTTCCATATGGTATTTGGGAGTATTGGGAGCGACCTTGCATAACTGCGGTACTTTGCGGCTCATGCGATCAACGTCAAACATGGTGAAGGGAACATCGCCTTCTTGCGCTGCTGCCAGTAAATGCAAAATGGTGTTGGTGGAGCCGCCCATTGCGATATCCAAGGCCATCGCATTTTCAAAAGCGTCGAAGCTGGCGATGGAGCGGGGCAACACGCTTACGTCATCCTCTTCGTAATAACGTTTGGTGATTTCAACGATGCGACGGCCGGCTTCAAGGAACAATTGTTCCCGATCGGCATGGGTTGCCAGAAGAGAGCCGTTGCCGGGTAACGATAAACCTAATGCTTCGGTCAAGCAGTTCATCGAGTTGGCGGTAAACATACCCGAGCAGGAGCCGCAGGTTGGGCAGGCGGAGCGTTCATACTCAGCTACTTTTTCGTCGCTGGCGTTGTCGTCTACCGCAATCACCATGGCATCCACCAAGTCCAGCTTGTGCTCGGACAATTTGGTTTTGCCCGCTTCCATAGGTCCGCCAGATACGAAAATCACCGGAATATTCAGGCGCATCGCCGCCATCAACATGCCGGGAGTGATTTTGTCGCAGTTGGAAATACAGACAATCGCATCAGCGCAGTGGGCGTTGACCATGTACTCGACCGAGTCGGCGATGATGTCCCTGCTGGGCAGGCTGTAGAGCATGCCGTCATGCCCCATGGCGATACCGTCATCGACTGCGATCGTATTGAATTCTTTGGCGACGCCGCCGACTTTCTCAATTTCACGCGCAACCAATTGGCCGAGGTCTTTCAAATGCACATGACCCGGCACGAATTGGGTAAACGAGTTGGCGATGGCGATAATCGGCTTATCAAAGTCACCGTCTTTCATGCCGGTAGCGCGCCACAATGCGCGCGCGCCAGCCATATTGCGACCGGCGGTGGTAGTTTTGGAGCGATAGATTGGCATAAGGATTAACCTCGTAAAGCGTGTCGCAGGTTGCTAACAACGGTGAATTTGGATGGTGGAATGGACGAAATCATACCAGAATTGCGGGCTTTCCGGCAGCTCGGTATCATTTGGGAGGAGATTCGACCAGCCGCTCCCGAGAGTGTCGGAAGCGGCTTCAGTCAGACTTATTCCAGCGCTTTTATAAAAATCTTGGAGTTGCGTTGGTAGTTATAAAGTTCTTGTTTGGCGATGGGCAGGTCTTCAATCTTGCCCTGCACGAATCCCTGCTCGATAAACCAGTGCGCTGTTTGGGTGGTCAGCAAAAATAATTGTTTGATGTGTTGCTTGCGCGCCTGATTTTCCATCTGCTGCAAGAGCGCGGCAGCGCGTCCACCGTTGCGATAATCTGGATGGGTTGCCACACAGGATAATTCGGCCATATCGCCATAAGGGTAAAGCGCCGCACAGGCGACAATGGTTCCGTCTTTGTCCATCACATGAAATTTATTGATTTCGATTTCCAGCGCTTCGCGCGAACGACGCACTAAAATTCCCTGCTCTTCGAGTGGGCGAATTAACTGCAAAATGCCGGCGACATCATCGATGCTCGCAGTGCGCAATTGTTCGTATTGGCCGGAATAAATCATGGTGCCCAAACCATCGCGCGTAAATAATTCGGTGAGTAGAGCACCGTCGGTTTCGTAACTGATTAATTGCGCGCGTTGCACACCTTGCAAACAACTTAAATAACAGGCGCTCACAGCTTGCTGCAAATCAAAGCTGATTTTGTTGCCGTGTTCGGTCAGATAATTTTTGCATTCCGGCAGCGAGAGCTGGCGAATTAAATTGCCTTCGCTATCAATCAAGCCATTGCCTGCGACAAAGGCCAATAATTTATCCGCCTTGATTGCGCCAGCGACATGCGTGGCAACATCGCTAAAGGTCAAATTAAAAATTTCACCGGTGGGCGAGTAGGCTAGGGGCGATAGCAAAACCACCGCGCCGGAATCGAGTGCCGCATGGAGTGACCGCGTGTTTACTTTGCGGACTTTTCCTGTGTGTTGTAAATCCACTCCATCAATCACGCCGTAGGGCATCGCCACGACAAAGTTACCGCTGATGACTTGCATGTCAGCATCATGCATCGGTGAGTTGGGCAAACTTGTGGAAAGCGCCGCTTCCACAATGGTGCGCGCTTCACCAATTGCCTGAATCACCAGACGCAAACTTTCGCTGTCGGTGATGCGCAAATGATTGTGGAAGTTGCTGAAAGTATCTGCGACCTGCAAGCGATCATCAATTTGCGGGCGCGCACCGTGCACTAAAACTAAACGTACATCGAGACTACATAGCAGTGCGATATCGTGCACGATATTATGAAAATTAGTGTGAGTAATGGCTTCACCCGGCAACATCACAACAAAAGTTTTGTCGCTGTGTCTGTTGATGTAGGGTGTCGAATGACGAAACCACTTGACGTAATCTTGAGTATTCGCGGGCACAATATTTCTCTAGTTAAAAAGTTCTAATTAAAAAGTTCTTGTTAAAAGGGGCTTTTAGGTGATCATTTTTGTTTTGAAAAAAACTACAAACAAAATTTCTCGATCAGTCCGCGCACAATTTTTACCGCGGGCTCAATCTGATCGAGTGGAATAAATTCATCCGGTTGATGCGCCTGATTAATTGAACCCGGCCCCATCACCACCGTTTGCATTCCCAGTTGCTGCATAAACGGTGCTTCGGTGGCGAAGGCAACGCTCTCGGAGTGATTACCGGTGAGTGTCTCGCATATTTTCACTAATTCACTTTGCACATCTTCACCGAAAGGATCAACGCCTTCAAATAGCGATGATAAAACAATATCTGTACCGCTGCGCTCGGCGATGGGTGTGAGGCGGTGTTGGATTGCCGCGCGCAACTCGTCGTTATCCATTCCCGGCAGTAAACGTAAATCAAAATGCAATTCGCAATCGCCGCAAATACGGTTTGCACCATCGCCGCCGTGAATACAACCCAAATTGAGCGTTGGCGTTTGCACGGCGAACCCGGCGTTGCGATATTTAAACTGCAAATCAGTGCGCAGGCTGATGAGCTCATTCATCACTTCAGTCATCGCCTCCAGCGCATTTTTACCCAGCGCAGGATTGGATGAGTGGCCGCTCTGGCCGCGCACGCGCACCGCTTCCATCATGATGCCTTTGTGCATGCGAATTGGCACTAACTCCGTTGGTTCGCCAATCACTGCATAGCGTGGCGTTGCGCCGGGAATTCCCGTTTTTGCCAAGGCGCGGGCGCCGCTCATGCTGCTCTCTTCATCGGCAGTGGCGAGCACAATCAAGGGATGTTTAAACGTTTGGCCTATATAGGGTTTCACCGCCTCAATAATGACGGGGAAAAACCCTTTCATATCAGTGGCACCGAGGCCGTAAAGCTTGCCATCTTTTTCGGTGAGTTCAAAAGGATCGGATTGCCAGCGGTCGGCATCATAGGGAACCGTATCGCTGTGGCCTGCTAATACCAGTCCGCCGTCGCCGCTACCGAGGGTGGCGACCAGATTGGTTTTGCCGGTTTGTGCGAGCTGCATTACTTGTGTATTAAAACCCAGATCGGCGAAGCAGTTGGCGAGGTAGTCAATCACCGCGCGGTTGCTCATATCCCACTCTGGCACAGCGCAGCTGACTGATGGCAGGGCCACCAGTTGTTGCAGGTGATCTTGGTAGCGCTTGAGGTTAACACTCATCGAATATTCTACTCGGTAAAAACTATCAGGCTGTTATCGGCGATTGCACTTGAAAATGCAAGCGCAGCCAATCCGCATTGCAAAAAAAGCCCGAGGCGGATATCCGGCTCGGGCTTTTGGGTGAGGCGCTAACGGACTTAGCTAAACACGCCTTTGAAAAAGAAGAAAAACAAAATCGACAGACCAGCACCGGCGGGCAGGGGGATAATCCAAGAGGCGAAAAATCCGCCGATCACACGCAGATTAAGTGCGCCGATACCACGCGCCAGACCAACACCCAATACTGCACCTACCAAGGTGTGAGTGGTGGAAATAGGCAAGCCGATACCCGAGGCTATTACCACGGTAGCAGCAGCAGCCATCTCGGCGGCAAAACCACGGCTGGGAGTGAGTTCGGTGATTTTCTTGCCGATGGTGATCATGACTTTATAGCCGTAGGTCGCAAGGCCTACTACTATTCCGACACCGCCGAGCAGCAATATCCAGGGAGAAACTGCGGCCTTGGCGCCGACTTCGCCAGACTGAATAACGCTGATCACTGCCGCCATAGGGCCAACCGCATTGGCAACATCATTTGAGCCGTGGGCGAAGGCCATTGAGCAGGCGGTAAAAATCATCAATACGCCGAACACACGCTCAACACTGGAGAAACGGTTGTTTTTGTCTGCGGCGGCATCTTGAGTGATACGACTAAGTAAATAGGTGCCGATACCGGCGACGATTAAACCAATTAGCGCGGCGATCATCACCGACTGCATAAAGCTAAAGTCGAGCTGATGTTCTTTCAGGACGTATTTCAGCCCTTTGAGGATAGTCACCATCGACAGGAAGAAGCCGACCGCAAACATGTAAAAAGGAATGTAGCGTTTGGCATTGGCGAAGGGGTCTTCGGTATCCAGAATCAGGTACTGCACCGAGCGGAAAATCCAGAAGGAGAGAATACCGGCGACCAATGGCGAGGTGACCCAGCTGCCCACGATTCCCCAGACTTGTCCCCACTGTACCGCATCTACCGAAATGCCCACGGCTGCAAAGCCGATAATCGCGCCGACAATTGAGTGGGTGGTGGATACCGGCCAACCCAGAATACTGGCGATCAGCAACCAGGAACCAGCGGCCAGCAGGGACGAGAGCATCCCAAAGACGAATAAATCAGGATGATTGGTCATTACTGACACATCAACAATGCCGCTGCGAATGGTTTCGGTAACTTCGCCACCAGCGAGATAGGCGCCGGCAAATTCAAATACCATGGCGATACATATCGCCTGCTTCATGGTCAATGCGCGCGAGCCGACTGAGGTGCCCATGGCGTTGGATACATCGTTCGCACCAATCCCCCAGGCCATAAACAAACCGAAGACGCAGGCCAATACAAACAGCACCTGGCCGTATTCAGCAAATAAAGTCATTGTGGTTTCCCCAATTCAAACAGGATTAATGCGCGAGCAGCAGTTGTAAACGGCCGCCCACGTCGTGAGCGCGGTTGGCGATATCGCCCACCCAATCGATGATGTTGTAAAGGAACATCACATCCACTGGTGGCAACTGCGCCTCCAGAGCGAAGAGAGATGTGCGTACACCGATTTCCAGGTGGTCGGTCTTATTCTCCAGCTCGTCTAATTCCTTGATCATGTTTTCAACGACGGTCAACTCGCGGCCACTAAAACCGGCTTCGAGTAATTCATCGAGTTCATTGATAGCGGTGAGGGCTTGTTCGGCGGCGGCAACACTGGCGCGAACAAATTCATTCATCTGGTCTTTCATACTTGATGGGATAGTCATGCGACGGCCCATGATGATGCCAGCGATGTCTTTGGCGCGGTTGGGGATACGGTCCTGCATGGTCAGCAGTTCCAGCAAGTCGGTGCGTGGTACCGGCAAAAACAGGCTTTTGGGTAAGTGCAGGCGCAGCTGCTTTTTGATTTCGTCAGCTTCATGTTCATACTGGACAACGCGTTGCTGAATCTCGCTGGCGCGAGTCCAGTCATCGCTAGTGACGGCTTCGAAGAAACTGGTCAGCTCGGTAGCCGCTTTAACGGCCAGCGCCATATGTTCTTGCATGGGTTTAATGGGTGAACGGCCAAACAGGTTTGACAGGTTAGCAAAAGGCATGAACTACCCCTCCGAGTGAAAGTGCGCGCAGTATAGAAAGATCGGCCATCAGGGTCACGCTGATTTATGACATTTTTAAGTCATTTTTATGACGATTTTCGGCGGATCAGCTGCGCTATGGATCTGATCAGTGCCTGTGACTAGCCTAGACCTTGCATGTGAAAGCGCCAGCCTGCGCGCCATTGGGCAGACGCTCGACCCCGGAGGCGCTACAATCACTCGATCTTCTTTAAACATAGACAGGAATAACAAGATGGCGCAGGTGTTGGATCGGGTATTGGATTTGCGCGGTTTGATTCAGGATTTGGTTGCTGATGGGCGTATGAAACAGGCGGATGCCAATGTGCTGCTCGGCGCCTCGCGCAGCCGCGAACAGGCGATCATGCACCCGCTCGCTTACATCGCCACCCAAAATCTGGACGATGTACAGCGCCCTGGTAAAACCCTCGATGGCGACACGCTGACCCAGTGGCTTGCGACCAAGGCGCATCTACCGCTGTTCCATATCGATGCGATGAAAATCGATGTCGCCAAATGTACGGAGGTGATGAGTTACGCCTTCGCCAAACGCCACGGCATTCTATGCGTCAAAGTCGAATCTGATCACGTCGTCATCGCCTGCACCCAGCCGTTTATGGCGGGCTGGGAGCCGCAAGTGGAGCACGTTGCGCGCCGCACGGTTAAACGGGTGGTTGCTAACCCCGCTGATATCGAACGCTTTATGGTTGAGTTTTACACCCTCGCGCGCTCAGTCTCCGGCGCCAGTGGTGCAACCGCGGCTTCCGCGATTACCAACTTCGAGCAGCTGGTCGAGCTCGGCAAAGCCAGCGATCCCGATGCGAATGACCAGCATATCGTCAAGATTGTGGACTGGCTGCTGCAATACGCCTACGACCAGCGCGCCTCGGATATCCACATAGAACCGCGCAGGGAAGTGGGGCGCATCCGCTTCCGTATCGATGGCGTTTTGCACTACGTCTACGAATTACCCGCCAATGTGTCCACCGCCGTGACAAGTCGCTTCAAAGTGTTGGCTCGCATGGATATCGCCGAAAAGCGCAAACCACAGGATGGCCGTATCAAAACCCGGCGTAGCGACGGCAGTGAAATCGAACTGCGGATGTCCACCTTGCCCACCGCTTTTGGCGAAAAGCTGGTGATGCGGATTTTCGACCCGGAAGTGCTGTTGCGCAGCTTTGCCGATTTGGGTTTGGTGGGCGATGACTATACGCGCTGGCATTCCATGCTCACCCGTCCCAATGGGATACTGCTGGTAACCGGCCCGACTGGTTCCGGTAAAACCACCACGCTCTATTCATCGCTGCGGCAGGTGGCGACCGACGAAGTCAACGTCAGCACCATTGAAGACCCGATTGAAATGGTGGAGGAGCGCTTTAATCAGACCCAAGTGCATCACAAAATCGGGTTGGATTTCGCCGCCGGGATCCGCAGCCTGATGCGGCAAGATCCGGACATCATCATGGTGGGTGAGATCCGCGATCTGGAAACAGCACAGATGGCCGTGCAGGCAGCACTAACCGGCCACCTTGTGCTATCAACCGTGCATACCAATGATGCGCCTTCAACCATTGCGCGTATGTTGGATCTGGGCATTCCCTCCTATCTCATCAATGCCACCATGCTGGGCGTGATGGCGCAGCGTTTGGTGCGCACGCTTTGCCCGCATTGCAAAGAAGAGGGGCAGATCACCAGCGAACATTGGCAGGAATTGGTCGCACCCTGGAAAGTGAATGTACCCTCGAAAGTCTATCGCCCGGTAGGTTGTCTTGAGTGTCGTAATACGGGTTACCTGGGGCGCCAGGGGTTATACGAAATTTTGATGCTCTCGGAAAGCCTGAAAGAAAAAGTCGTTCCCGACTGCAACCTGCAGGACCTGCGCCGCCTGGCGATGAAAGAGGGGATGCGCACCCTGCGCTTGTCGGGCGCGCAAAAAGTGGCCGCCGGTTTGACGACGATGGAAGAGGTATTGCGCGTGGCGCCGCCGCCGGAGAAGGCGGGGTAAGTGTGAGCAGTAGTCCTATTGGCGGGCAGCTGGCGTAGTTTGGCGGCCAACTGTCGTAGTGCTCGTTTTACGCAAACTTATAAGCTCCAGTGACTTAACCACCCACTGGAGTTTGATTCATGGAATATTCTGAGCAAGAAATGAAAATATCGTCTGCCAAAGTTCGCCGTTATCGCAGTGAACGCGGTTGGTCACAAGACCAGCTGGCGCTTGCATCCGGCTTGAGTTTGCGCACCATTCAGCGCGTTGAGGCGGAGGGCAATGCATCGCGTGAAACCCAGGTATGCCTTGCGGCCACCTTTGGTATTTCACTCGCCGAACTTGCTGACGAGTTATTGCTAGACAATCCTGGCGCCGCTCAATCGATAGCCATAACGGTGCTGCCGACCCGCTATAAAGTTACCGGCGCTCTCACCGGCTTGATGCTCATTCCAGTCTTGCTCAATTTTGCAGGGGTAATCCCTGCGACCTTGGATCCCTATGTTTCATTTGCATTTATGGCGATGCTTGCGCTTTTTATCTACTCAGGTTTTGGCTGGTACTTTACCGGCGCGGTAAAGAATTCGTCTTACCCAAAACGCGCTGCGCAAATGCTATTTATTGCGACTGCTATGTTTTGTGGCTTTGCATCCCTATCGCAGGGCAATCGAGCTGAGCTTGGCTTTGCGGCACAGATCGCGCTTTTGGCCGTGTTTATTTATATCGTGCTCGATGTGTTTATCGCCAAACGGCGCGCGGTCAAATAAATCCCGGCAATAAAAAATGGCGACCCGAGGGTCGCCATAGATGAGTTATACAAAAAACGCAGGCTCACTCTGAGCCTGCGTTTTTTATGAACAACAATAACGGTTAGTGAATAAATCCGTGTCTCGCTTGTACTGCCTGGAAGCTGCGCAATATTCTCGGATCAGTGCTGCACGAGGTTGCGCTGGTTCCGACCAATGCCTGATTGCGGCGTGCCAGATCATTGAAGTCGCGCTGGATAGGTGTGATGCCGTCCAACACGCGCACACCAGTCATAAATCTCGACAGGCTGCGATTCACAGGGCTGATGTGTACAAAGAAAGTATCGGTTTCCGCTGCATGGCAGTCGTCGCAGGTGTTGAGCGCAAATTTATGGCGAATTTCACTTCTGATTTTGTCTTCCAGCAGCAAGCCTGCATCAGTTCCCGCTACTACCGATGATTTGTAACAGCTCGGAAAGCTCGCGGGCACTGTGTCGGGTTGTATTAACCAAGTGGTATTGGTTAGGTAATCGGCACTTGCACCGAGGAAGTTCTGCCCGCTAAACAGCTCTGGCACACTGTGCGTTTCACACAGAATTGCAGCGCTATTGGCTTGCAGGTAATTCTTCATCAAGAGTTCATTGGGCGAGCCGTTGCCAGGGGTGCGGAAGTTGGTTGGGTCCGGGGTTTGTTTGATGGTGACAGGGGCCAGCTTTTTGGTGGTGGCATTGATGACAAATTCGCGCAGCTGCCAGGAACCGTTAAAGCGGCCGATGCCGTCAAAGGCAAAATCGTTAGTGCGCAATTGGTTCAGTTTTTTGGCATTGGGTGCGGTGACCGTATCGGTAATCGCTTTAAGTTCATTCAGATAATTGGCGCTGCCCCGGCCAAATTGAATGCCGGTAGAGTCCAATGCCAGCCACTTATTGGCCAAATCTTTCAAGCTGGAGCAGCCGGTGGTGGCATCGCGATATTCAAAAATAGCGGTCATTTGGTCGGCACTGCCGGGAACGCCGCGATTGATACAATTACCTGCCGCATTGCGCGTGATCAAGCCAAATACAAAGCGAATCTCACCCGGTTTATTGGCGGAGGAAACGCCGTAGGCGGGAATCGCTGCGAGGTCGATACGGTTGACAATCGCCAACAGGCGGAAGGGCAATCTATCCATATTGAGGGTGGTCGCATTAACGCCATCCCAGCCTTGGAAAAAGTCTTTCAGGTTGGGGCGGGCGATGATGTTGAAGCCATTAACCGACGAATTGTTGATCCAGTTGCGCAACCAATCATGCGCAAATTGCTGATCGGTCATGCCCGAGGTTGTTTCATCGTTGAGATTCGACAACAGGGTTTTAAATGACCAGGCCGCATTGGCGTTGACGTTGTTGCCAGTAAGATCGCTATTACAAGCATCGAACGTTAATGTTGGATTGGCGACAACCACTTTGTCGTTAATCACTAATGCATTTTCCGGCACTACCAGCGCAGGCGGGATAGCGGCGGGCATAGGGGTAGGTGCCTCTGTTACCGCAAAGCCTCTAATGACACTGGTCGATGATGTACTTGAACTGACCGCAAATGTTTTTGTACTCACTACCGCGCGGCCAGAAAAGTCACGCACTATCGGGTTTTGCACTTTGCTGAGTTTGGCGATAAACGCTTCCCGGGTTTTGGTGATGTCGGCGACATCGATGGTGATAAAAGCACTGAATATTCCGTCACCGGATTTTTCGTCGGCACCTTCCGCCAAATCGTTAAACGCAGTGATTTTGCCTTCCATATCAAATGAAAAACGTCCTTTTAATTCATTCATCGCTTCATCGCGTTTAAAGGTTGCCAGCGCAATGGCATTGCCTTGTGCTACTGCAGTTTGCAGTTTGAATACCTGCATATTTTCCAGTACGGCTTTGGTTTGACCCAGTGTGGCTGGTGCACAGAGGAAGCGCACTTCAAAATCAGGGCACATTTTGCCACCTTGATCGGCGTTGTAGCACTGCAAACCTTTTGCAGCACTGAAGGTGCGCAACTTATTGGGGGCCGTCATAGTGGGAGTGAATACTTGCGTGGTGCCAACAATGCGCGCTTCAACCGCACTGGGGGTGGCACAGACTGATGTGGGGCGTTCCACTAAAAACGAGGGCAGAACCTCTGCATCCCCATCGCCGCTGGGGTTGTCCCGATCCAGCCAACTGGTCCAGGCATTGGTGACTCCGGTGGTTTGTGCTAACACGGTGGTAGGCATTAATGTGACGAGCGCACAAAAAAGTGATGCCCCTAATAGTTTCTTTTTCATTAATACATTTCCTTAACAATGATTGGATTAACGTGATTAATTGCGCGAGGCAATTGTCCTTACGATGGCTTTATGTTGCGCCGACTGAATTTTAGGGGAGCAGTATTGAAGTTCTGTTTATTTTGCGGATTACAAAAAATACTGGCGGATCAATCTGTTGGGCGGCGCTTAAAAGCAGGCTTAAAAAACTTTTCTTTTAAATGCAAATGTCATTTTTATTAATGATTTTATTATGGCTTTTGTTGTGACGCGTGGATGATCAGGGAGGATATCGGCAAGGTTTATGGCGGGTATTGAGTTGTCGTCAGTGAGGTTTGGGTGGAGTGAAACAGATTGGCGGGGGTGACGGGATTTGAGCTACGGGGTGACTGGACCCCATAGCTGCAGTGGCTATTAGGGTTAAAACAACAATTTAACCCCTACAAACACCAGCATCACTGCCAGCGCCGGGCGCAGGTAATGGTCGGCTACGCGGTTGGCGAGGTGGCTGCCGAGGTAAATGCCCGGCAGTGAGCCTATCAATAAATTGGCGAGCAAGTGCCAATCCACATTGCCCAGACCCGCGTGCCCCATGCCTGCCACTAATGTCAGCGGTACCGCGTGGGCGATTTCAGTTCCTACCAGGCGTACCGTTGGCAGCAGCGGGTAGAGCATAAAGAGTGCAACAGTGCCAAGTGCGCCAGCGCCGATGGAGGTGATGGTCACGACGGCGCCCAATACCATACCGGTGAGTACCGTGGCGATCATCTGGTCGCGGCGACTCATGCGCGTAATCCAGGCATCGTTTTTGCGGCTGTAATCAAAAATTCTGCGCTTGAACAAAATCGCTACGGCCGTGAGGATCAACGCATAACCCAGTGTGGTTCTGATGATGCCGTTGAGGGTGTCAGTATCCATACTCAGGCTGTGCAGCGCCCATAAAGTCAGGCCAGCGGCGGGCAGGCTGCCCAACGCCAGTTCTCCGGTAATTTTCCAATCAATATTTTTCTTTTTGTGATGAACATGAATGCCGCCGGCTTTGGTGATGGCCGCATAGAGCAGATCTGTGCCTACCGCATTCGCCGGGCTTACGCCGAAATAGAGCAGAATCGGCGTCATCAAGGAACCGCCGCCAACGCCGGTCATGCCGACGATAAACCCCACCACCAATCCGGCGATCACATAGCCAATCTGGAAATCCATAAAGCTCCGCTCTTCATCTGCTTAAAAATAAACAGGGCGCGCAGGCTAACAGCCCGATGGCGGGATGACTAATGATTATTAGTTAGGTGCTTATAACCGGAAGTTTTGTTATTTCAGGTTCATGGGATCGATAAAGTACTGTTCATAGTCTTTGGATAAACCCTCGATAAGTGGGTTATCCAGATTAAATACTTTGCGCTTGGGCATTTGAGCAAACTCAACACTCAGCTGGTTTTCTCTGCGCCAGAGTTCCATCAGCGAACCGTCTGCATAGGCCAAATGCAGTCCTTCTTCGAGCCGTTTTTTTAGCAGGACGTTTTTGCCGTTGAGATAAAAGAAGCGGGGCATAGTGTATACCAGCGCAAAACTCTCATCGTAGGTCAGCTTGCCGATAGTTTTGTACTGCTCAAATTCATCCATCAATTCATTGGCTCCACGGCAGAGCAAATCAAAGCGCCCGCCCGCGACCATCTTGAACATGCTGGTATAGGAACTCACTTCGGTGACGGTAAAACCATTGTGGCGCAGTATGCCGATATCGGCCCAGCCGACGCCTTGCCCCATGGTGTACTGGCGCAGATCCTGAAGGCTGGTCACCTGCTTGATTTCCTCCTTTACCGCCGGGTTTACGAAACAAATCCGGTAGCCAATGATGCCCAAATCAATCGGAAACGGGACATAAGTTAGCTCATGGCTCTCGTCCCACTTTTTGTCGTAGCTGATTTCCAATATTAGATTGGGATGGGTATTTTGGCGCAGAGAGTGAAGCAGGCGGGCATAGTTAGTGGCGGGCAGGCCGCGCAATTGGTAGTCGCCGTAAGCGGGGCGCGTTTTTTCCAGCGCGAGGCGCAACACTTCAATATCGTAAATATAGCGATTGTTGCCGAAGTCCAGCGGTGATCGGTGCCACACCACTAATTCGGCCGTGGCCTGTTCGACCAGAAGCAGGATCAACAAGAGGCTGATGCGGATGCGGTAGCCCATGATGCAGGTGCTTTTGCTGGGGAGATGTAGTTAAGCCTAGCAGCGATTGGCGCGTTAGTTAGTAAAAAACGCGCTAACGCCATTCATCGGCTAGGCTGAAATGATCCCAATAATCGTAACTGTCGTCGGTATCCCTGTATGCGTTTCCCCTGTACTGCTTGGCGAGGCTTAGTGTCATGTGCTCTGCTGTTTGGCGCGGTTTCCACAACCCGGGCGAATGCGCTGGAGAACAATGATTTATTGACCCTATCGCTGACCGAATTGATGGATATTCAGGTAGATACTGCCAGCAACCTCAGTAGCTCCTGGCGCTCCCAGCCCGGCATCATTACCTTGTTCGATACGGCGGATATGCGTGCGATGGGTGCGCGCACCCTGCGCGATGTATTGCTGCATATTCCCGGCGTTAGTTTGGGGATGGATACGCAAAATGCAGTCAATCTCGTCGCGCGCGGCAACTGGGCATTTGAAGGGAAAATCCAATACATCATTAATGATATGCCGGTAAACGATCTCATTTACGGCACCTTCCCGCTGCCACCCAATTTTCCGGTAGAGCAATTGGATCGCATTGAAGTACTGCGCGGGCCAGGTAGCGTCAAATACGGCAACAGCGCGCAGTTGGCGGTGATTCGCATTTATACCCGCGCGGTAAAAGAAACCCAAATAACGTTTAGCACGCAACAATCAGCCAATACTCTCAGCGTTAATAGCGGTGGCCGTTTCGGTGACGGTGAATTCAGTTTGTCTGGCAGTGTTCAGGATGGCAATTGGGGTAAGGGAAAGTGGATTGATTCCCAAGGTACGCACGCCGATATTTCCACCAGCGATACGCGCGGCGGTAATCTTGCTGCCAGCGTTGATTGGTCAGGGACGCAAGTGCGTTTATTTCATCTGCAATATGGAATGGACAACATTCAACAATACGGCGTTTATGCACCTACTGCGCGAATCGATTTTCGTGAGACCAATTTTTTTATCGCACAGGATTTTAAATTAAATGAGCAGTGGCAATTAACGCCGCGTTTTGGTTATCGCGATGAAGCTAATTGGCGTTCATCCTCGCAGGCTCCCGATTTTGTCTACGACTACGATGTACGCGCCCGCGCCTGGGATGCGCAGCTGGATTCGATTTATCGATATGCAAATGATGCCAGCATCAGTGTCGGGCTTTATCATCAAACCGAAACCGCACGCGCATTGAGTGTCGATATGCCGCCGCAAGACTATTTTCCACCCGATGGCGAGTTGCAACATCAGACAAGTGCTGTGTATGCCAATTGGGATCTGCGCATCAGCGACTATGATCTTTCATTGGGTGCGCGCGCCTCGGAACATGATTATTCCGGTAGTGCATTAACACCGCGTATCGGCGTGACGCGTGCAGAAAAAAACTGGCATACCAAATTACTCTATGGCACCGCGTTTCGTGAGCCGGATTTACAAACCAGCAACCCAATTTTTCATCCGGCTACCGAGACTTTAAAAGCGGAACAGACTCGCGTAAGCGAAGTGGAATATGGACGTAGACTGAGCGAAAAAAGTTACCTGACACTATCGCTATTTGATCAAAAAATTGAAGACGCCATTATTTACTCTTATGAGCCCGGCTACACCAATAATCCGCCGATCAAAACTCGCGGTGTCGAACTTCAATACTGGTTTACGGATAACGCCTTTAGTCTGCGCGCTAACGCGAGCTATGCAAAAGCGAATGACGATGATTTACCGCCTTACGATGTCCCCGATCATTCAGGGCAAAATATGGGCGCGGCAAATGTGGTCGCGAACCTCTGGTTTAGTTGGAAAACACCGCTGGAAAATCTCACTGCCAATATTGATTTGCGCTACCTCAGCAGCCGCTTCGCACAACAATACTCTGCGGTGGATGGGGCTATCCAGGTGCAAAAAATTGATGCGGAAAAAACCGCGAATATTGCGGTGGATTACCGTTTTTCATCAGTGCTTTGGACGATAGGTGTGGCCAATCTAACGGATACCAATGTACTAATTCCGCAACCCTACAACGATGTAAGCACGCCTTTTCCTGCTGGTGGACGCGAGTATTGGCTGCGCGCTGAAATCAAACTCCAGTAATTAATTCGTTCACGTAAACTCCGCAGAGTTTGATGCTCACAATAAACTATTTACATTCGTATTTGGATGGGATTTTTGCACCTCACTCACGGTATTTTGCAAGATCTGGTCAGCTTTAATTGGCCCCAAATATTCGCACAGCGCAACGTAAGCGAGGTTGATTACCTGTTGCATGGTGTTGATATTAGGTGTGGTGCCGGTGAGTGGCGCCATCTCGTTTAGCCAGCCTTGGAAGGCCCAGCGCTCCTGGGTAAGCAGTGGAATTTTTTCGAGGTTTTCCAGCACGTATAAACGGATACGTGTGGATGCGTCGCCACCGGGTGCGGCGATAAGTTGTTCAACCAAATCCATAAACATAAGGAGTATGGGCGAGCTTGTTGTCTTGTGCGCAGATGTCGCTGGCGTGATTGGTCTGGGTGAATAACTGGCCGGTGTGCGGCTTTGGCGATCATCCTGCAGCGACGAAAAAGTGCTCACTAACGCTTGCAGCATGCGCGAGCGCATATGGGCGATTTCAAGATCGCTGCACAACTCGCGCAGATAGTGTTGCAGCGCAAACGTAGGTTTATGGGCGTATTTTTCGTCCCACAGAATTAATGCGTTGGCGAGCGTTTTGCCGTGAATAAACGGCATTAGCGCTTCTTCAACTGCTTTACGTTTTTGGCTTGGATTCACTCTGTAGCCTCGTTCCAATTATAAAATTATCGTTGGGAATGCAATGAATCTGCGTTGAGCGCGCGCGTATCCTGAAATTCCGGATAGCCAATTTCAGCGTGCTCGGTAAAATCCAAACCGCGTTGTTCGTGTAGTGTGCTGGCACGCATACCAATAATTTTGTCAATCACGAAGTAGCAAGGCAGTGCGACCCCAAAGCCCCAGGCAAAAGCAACCAATACCCCCAACCCCTGAATGCTAAACCGTTCGATGCTGAATAAATCCCCGGCGAAAAAAATCCCCGCCGCAATTGTTCCCCAAGCACCGCAGAAACCGTGCACGCTCACGGCATCCACCACGTCATCAATTTTGAAACTGGCAATAAATTTGGGTGCGATGTAAGTAATTGTTCCGGCGACTAATCCCGTCAGTAGCGCAAATTGCGGGTCCATAGTGGCACATCCGGCAGTGATGCCCACCAAACCACCAAGGCTACCGTTCACCGTGCCGGTTAATAAAATAGGTTGCTTAAATAATTTGGTAGTGAGCATATAACCCAGCGCACCCGTGCACGCCGCAAGGTGAGTGTTGAGCGCAATTTTGCCGATGTCGATAGTTGCCGCGAGCGTTGAACCTGCATTAAATCCAAACCAGCCGAACCACAAAATAAATCCGCCCAATGCCACCATACTTAAGTTGTGACCGGGAATGGTGCGCGATTCGCCACTCGCGGAAAATCGACCAAGGCGTGGCCCGAGTACAATAATTCCTGCAAGCGCCACCCACCCGCCAATGGAATGCACGACGGTTGAACCGGCAAAATCGATAAAGCCCAGTTCTTTTAACCAACCGTTACCACCATGGGCGCTGCCCCAGGCCCAACTGCCAAACACCGGATAAATCAATCCGGCAATAACGCAGGCGCCGATTAAATACGCATGAAAGTGCACGCGCTCGGCCATGGCACCACTCGCGATAGTGGTAGTGGTGGCGGCAAACATCATTTGGAAAAAGATAAATGTCCAATCCCATCCCGCGAGATCATTTGGAAAAAAATGGCTCTCGCCAAACCAACCTGTCTCATTAATGCCAAACATCAAGCCGTAACCGAGCGCCCAAAAAATGACACTGCAAACGCACACATCCATGTAATTTTTCATGAGCACATTCACGGAATTTTTCGCGCGCGACATACCACTTTCCACCAGCGCAAATCCGGCTTGCATCAAAAATACCAGCACACCGGTAATGACCACCCAGCTGCTATTTAATGCGGTGGTCACATCCATAATGCTGGGCTCAGCTGCAAAGCAACTGGCACCGAACAGCATTGCACACACGCCAATCGCGAGCGACAAAAACCGTGTTGCTAAAGACCAGGTAGCCCCATAAGTGAATCGCATAACCAGTACCCGCAGTGAGAATGGGAGAGGTTTTGCAACTCATGTGCCATCGCCGGTGAATGCGTGGCGATGGCGGAATTCGCGCGATTCGGTATGACGGAAATAATTTGTTTGCACTGATTTTGTGCGGGCTTAAATTAGTGGATCGAAAACGCGCACAAAAAAGTGATTCTCCCTCCATCACTTGTGCGCGTCCTACGGTTTGGTTTTAAGCGGGCAGCTTACTGATAAACAAAGTGTTAGCGTGTTAGCTATCACTACAGGATTGGTATACCAATCATGGGCAGATTAATCGAATAGCCCAAACAGGGTGCAGCGCTGGAAATGTGCACACTAGTGGACTCCCGCGCGCGGGAGTGACTGAGTGCTTTTAGCGGTAATGACAATAGGGTGTGATGATGACCTCGGACTGATGACTTAAACGGGGAGTAGTCATCCCCGCGGACGGGGATCCATAAGCCGTTTATTAATCAGTAGCGCAGGTTTTGCCGACCAGATGTTTATCCCGCTCCAGCAATTCTGTGAGGTTGTCAGTCTCCATCGCGCCATCCACTAAAATTTCTTCAACGGTTGCCTCTTGCGTGCGCAGGATTCCAATTTGAGTAAACATCAGTGCGTCTTTCGCCGGCAAATTTTTGAAATGGTTTTTGCCCATATGTTTGCCGTTGACCCAGACTTCGGCAGAACCCAATTTGGGATCGGTCGACCAGCGGATATGCATGGCAACACGATGCCACTGCCCAGGTGCGGCGCCCTCCGGTAATTTCCAAAACACATCTTTTGCGGCCGTTTCCTGAAAGCTCAATTCGCTGCCTGCAATATTAAAACGCAGCATTTGTTGCCAGCTCTTATCCGATTCCCAATAACCCAATTCGTGTTTATGTTCGCTGAGTTTTTTCGGTAGATAAAAACTGAACGCAAAAAACGTCTCTTTACCTTCGTGAGTATTACCCGCCGCACGGCGATGATGAAATTCGCTGCGATTTAAAAACTTATTTCCCTTCCATAAAAACGAATCATCGCCGGTTAAACGTACTTTGCCCGCGTGTTTGCCATCGAATACACATTCATTGGTGACCGATAATCCGGCTGGATTAATCGGTGTATTCCACTGGGAAATATCGCCAGTTTCAAAATCGCCTTGCCAGAGAATGCTGGCGCTGGATAAGTGAGAAAGGCTGAGCAGCGCAATCGCACTGCACATAAGCGTGAATGATTTTTTCATGCAGTAAATCCTTGGAATTATTGTTTTTTAGCTAAAAGAAAAGCACAGCGGCATTAGGGGGCGCGTAATGCAATCACTTCTTTGAGTACTTCGGGGTGGCGATAAACAATTTGTAACAGTGTCTCCGCTGCGCCCGAAGGTTGGCGTTTGCCTTGCTCCCAGTGCTGCAATGTGCGTGGTGATATGTGCAATGCCTCGGCAAATTTTGCCTGCGATAAACCACACTGCAAGCGCGTCTGCACAATCTGATTCGGTTCTATCGTGTAGGTATCACCGGTTTTGCCACCTTTAACATCGCGGATGGCAGCCAATAACTCTTCGCCCAGATTGCGGGTTGCATCGCGCGCGGCGAGTTCTTTGTTACTGAGTGTCATAACCCAGCTCCTCTGCAATTTGTTTCAGTAAATGTGCGGGAATATTTTCCGTCGCACTTTTGGAATAAATAGTGAGCAATACAATGGCGCCGGATTTTAATTGCGCTGTGTAGATAACTCGCACTCCACCGCTTTTGCCTCGACCGCTCATACTCCAGCGGATTTTGCGACAGCCACCCGAGCCGGGAATCAAATCACCTGCGTCTGGTGTGGCGGCGAGATAGGAAACAAAGTCGCCGCGTTTCGACTCAGTCCAGTAGTCGGGCCACAACCTTGTGAAAATAGGGGATTCAATAATCGTACGCATGGTGAGCGAATGTACTCCATTGGAGTACATTGGGCAAGTTTGGATTGTGATTGAATTGAGAGGTTAGCAATCCCGCCCCAAGGGTGATTGAGGCGGGTGGGTGGTTACACCGGCTGCGAAATTACCCCATTGCAAATCGGGGTAAAGGCCGTGAGTCTGTCGAGGGTAGCGGCGTTGCCGAGGCTGTTGCCGGGGAAGACGCTGCCGAACTGGTTTTGGGTGCCGTGTAAGGCCATGTAGTTGAGCACGACGGTTTCTACCAGGGTATTAACGTTGTTAGCGGCGCCGACGCCGGAGCCGGTTTCAACATCGCCACTCGCGCGCATATGGCCGATCTGCTGGTGTACGCGCTGAGCATCGCTGATGGTGTTTGGGTCGCTGCTGGCGCCGCCCAGGAGCACGGCGCGGCGTGCGGGGTTATAAACGAGGAAGAAGGAGGCGCCGGTTTGCTGGTCGTCGCCGGTCCAGACACCTTTGCCGCCGCCCGCCATAGAATCGTCGATCATGCCGTTGCTGAACACCGAACCATCGCTGAATACATAAATCATCAAGGGTATGCCTTTGCGGGCGGCATATTCGAGGCAAGCGCCGATACAGCGGCCTGCACGCAGGTCACGGATTTCGCCGGTAGAGCGGTCGCCGGTGTGGTAGTCGTAACCGCCCATGGTGATGGTGCCTGCGCCGGCGTAACCGTTGATCACTAGCTTGGCAACCGAGGCGGTTTTGCGGAATTCGCCATCGCTATCAAATTCGGCCTGAGTAAAGACCCCTGCTGCACCGACCAGATCAGCATCAGCAACCGGATCAATCGCTGAAGGATTGCCGAAGCGGTCGGCGAGGTCGGCACTTTTTACGTAGCCGCAGCGCACCATATCTTTGATTACGGCGTCGTTAGCGGTGCCGGTGTTGACCTTGCCAAGTTTGGCATCGCTGATGCGGTAGATGGATTCCATCACCGCCACTGTGTCTTGTTGGTCA
>CAZCJR010000008.1:0-18739 GCA_964499225.1 uncultured Cellvibrionaceae bacterium
TAGTCCCAAAGTTTGCCAACTTGATGGATGGCAAACAGGAGCTGCCGATGCTGGCGACGGCGGTGTTGTCTACCGGTCTCTGGTTAAATGAAAATTTTTACTGGGTCGCGGCGTTGGTGGTGGTGTTAGTGGTAATGGCAGCCATGCAGTTCGCCAAACCCGCTGTGCGACAAGTGTTGCTCGATAAGCTCGCAGGCTTTCCTGTTTTTGGCCGCTGGTTGGCGGAATCGGATATTGCGCGCTGGTCATCGGTCATGGCGGCGATGCTGGCAAGCCATATCGAGTTGACCAAAGCACTGGATCTGGCGCGCTCCAGCGTTAAAAATACGCGCCGCAGTAAAGCGCTGTTATCTGCGCTCAATGCGGTGCAGTCGGGCGGCACTTTGTCCAAGGCGCTGCAAGACAATCAGATCCTCAATGCCACCGCCTACAACCTGATCCGCGCCGGTGAAAAAACCGGTCGCCTCGCGGAAATGCTGCAAGCGGTAGCGAAAATTTACGAAAACTCAGGCAAAAACCGTATGAAAAGGTTGTTGCTGATGATCGAACCCCTAGCCATCGTATTTATTGGTATCGCGGTGGGGGTGATTATTTTGGGGCTGATCCAGGCCATTACCAGCGTTAATGACGTGGCGATTTAAGAAATCCCCCCAGCCCCCTTTTTCAAAGGGGGAGTTAGGGCACGGACCAGGTTCCCCGTTTGAAACGGGGTGCGCAACCAAGGGGGCTAGGGGGATTTAACATGAACATTTATTTCCAGAGAGAATCTATGCACAACACTAAAACTCATCAACGCGGCTTCACCATGATCGAACTCCTGGTGGTGCTGGTCATTCTTGGCCTGCTTGCCGGCCTCGTCGGCCCTAAAATGTTTGGCAAGGTCGATAGTGCCAAAGTGAAAACCGTGGAAACCCAGCTCAAGCTGCTTAAGTCGGCACTGCAAACCTATCGTTTGGATATGGGTGAATACCCCAGCACCCAAGAAGGGTTGGGTGCGATTATTCGCTCACCCGACAGTGCCCGCGCCCAACAAAACTGGAAAGGCCCTTATCTGGATGAAGAGCTCCCGCTCGATCCTTGGGGCACCGCCTACCAATATCGTCGCGAAAAAAATGGCCTGCAGGATTTCACCCTTTATTCACTGGGTGCTGATGCCAAACCTGGTGGTGAAGAGCTGGATGCCGACATAGGTCTGGCGACCAAGTAATTTTTCCTTGAGGCTCCCATGAACTCGCGCGCCGGTTTTACCCTGATTGAATTATTGGTGGTACTGATGATTCTCGGGCTCACCAGCGCGCTGGTGCTACCGCGCTTGCCCGCAATTTACGAGCGGTTTCAGGATAAATCCGAGCAAGAGCAGCTTATCCAGTCTCTTTCCACCCTCAGCCTCAAAGCCTATACCCGTCAGCAAACTCTCACGCTCACCAAAGAGTCGGCGGTAGAAATATTAGGTTTGACGAACGATCTCAATATCCGTATTGATCAACCCATCGTCTACCAAGCCAATGGCGTATGCCTCGGCGGCAGGCTCAGTTTTGAGTTGGATGGCATAACTCGCCAGCTGGAATTGCTGCCACCCTATTGCGAACCGAGGCCGCTCTGATGGCTCGGCCGCGCGCACATTTTGCCCGTATATCCGGCTTCACACTGGTCGAGGCGATGGTTGCGCTGGTGATTTTCTCCGCCGCTGCCATGGGCATTTACTCCTGGATCAATACCAACCTCATCTCATTGAATCGCCTTGCCGCCGTGGCGGAATCCGAGTTTGTGGTTAATTCGGCAGTAGAGCGTTTGAAGTTGATTGACCTGCGTGCTGAAACCGAGGGCTCGTTCAACGTCGCGGGTTATCAGGTGGAGTGGCGGGCGGAATTAGTGGAGCCTTGGCGGCAGGGGAAAACCCAGCAGGGCGCTATCGGCCTTTATGATTTTGGCCTCTACGATATCCATTTGGATTTGTTCAAAGATTCGCGCAGTCAAGGTGCTTATCAATATCGTCACACCGCCTGGCATCAAGCGCGGGAGTTTCGGCTGGAGGGCGATGATGAGTTTTAAGTCGCCCTCATCGCGCATGCGTCAGCGCGCCTTCACCCTGATTGAAATGCTGGTGGTGCTGATTATTGTCTCGCTTATAGTCACCCTCATCGTACAGGGCTTTGGCTATACGCTTGGTCTCTATCAGCGGGTGGTTAAGTCACAGAACAATGCCTATCAAGAGGTGCTTGTCTATCACTGGTTTACCAGTAGCCTCCAGTCCCAGGTGGCGATGCGCCCGAAAGACCGGGCGTTAGAGGGTGATGCGGTACAGCTTTCCACTTATAGCTTCCAGCCGCTGCTAGCCAAGCAGGGGTTAAAAACCCTGATTCGCTGGGAGTTACACAGTCAAGCAAATGAATTGGTGTTGGGGTATTCCGAAGGCCAGACTCGCTTTCCCGTGCAACGCTGGCCGCAGGCGACCGGGCAATTTGAATATTTGGATGATCAGGGGCGATGGCTAAAAAATTGGCCGGCGGAAAAAACCGATACCAATCCGCTTCCCAAAGCCCTTCGCCTATTGGTTAATTCCGGGCGCGAGAGCTTCAATTATGTCGTTAAAGTAGAAACCCGCCCGCGCGCCGAAGTCACATCAGATGAGTTGATGTATGGCCGCGATTAAACCTTTTACCCATGCCCGCGCCCAGCAGGGCTTTATCCTCGCCGCCACTCTATGGACGCTGGCGATCATGTTTATCGTGGTCGGGATTTTCCACTCCTACGTCCAGCAAAAACTGCAGGTGGGCATGCAGGCCAAAGCCAATTTGCAGCAGCGGTTGGATCGACACTCAACTGAGCAAACCCTGCTCTATTTTCTAGCCAGCTCACGCATGACCCGCTCGGGCATGACCTTCTCCCAGCAGCTAGATGAAGAATTTCTCACTGACGAGGGAATGCTGATTACCGACGCGGTGGGCGATGAGTTGACGCTCGATGGTGCTGTTTATCGCGGCATAGGTGAAACGCGCTTTTCAGTACAGGAGTTATCCGGATTGGTGGCGATTAACGTCCCTAACCCAATGGATTTGGCGGCGATTATCGATAAGTACGATCCTAACCCTGTAGTGCGTACGCAGTTGATCAGTCGTCTGCAGGATTATATCGACGCCAACGAATTGGTCAGTCTTTCAGGAGCCGAACGCGGCGATTACGCGCGTCAGCAGCTACCACTGCCAACGAATGATTACCTGCGCTCGGAAGCAGAGTTGTTCAGGGTAATGGGCTGGGGCGACTGGCTCGACGCCCATCCGCAGGTAGACTGGCAAAGCTGGTTTAGCGTGCGCAAGGATTCGGTAATGAACCTCAATACCATGCCCAAAACACTGCTGACTAACTACTTGGGCCTAAGCGAGGAACTGGCTGAGCAGTTGGTGCAAGAGCGCAAAGCTAACCCCTTTCGGTCGGTAATCGATTTTGCCCTGCGAACCAATCTGCCTATGGATTTAAGCGAGGATAAATACCGTTTCTTCCCAAGCAATGAGTTAAGGATAAGCCTGTGGAATAAGGGGGGAGGACAAGCCCAGGTGATTAGCCTACAATTGACGCCCAACGGGCTCTACGGGCCATGGCTAGTGAATTATGAGTACAGTGTCCAACGTGGTAACGACAATAATGAACCTTTGGCCATTCAGCAAACAACCCTCTTTGGCCACACCCTGGGTGATGACCGCTGAGGGAGCCTGCCCGCTCAGCGAGTTGTCCAACATCAGTTCCGCTAGCCAGCTTGAATCACCGCGTTTAATCGTCCCGCGTCAGTATCTCTTCTATTTATATATCAATCTGGAAGCAGTGCCCCAGGCCTTGCGCCGCAACCTGATCCAACAGCGCTTGCAGCAGGCCAGTCCCTTTAACAATCCCGCCAGCTGGATTGTGCAGGAGGGGAACAGTGCCCAAATCTGGTTTTGGGACGAAAACCTGATCCAAACCCGCCGCGCACAAATTCCGGAATTGCCAACTTCTGTGCTGCCCGAATCGCTCCTGCGCAGCCCCTTTAACCAGGGCTTTCGTTTGCAACCCTGCCTTACCGGGTGGGAAATGCAGTACTGGGACGCCGCTGATCTGCGCCACACCCGCTGGTTGCCGCAGTTGCCCGATGCGCGAGCGCAAGCCGATTTTGTTCGCACCTGTGGCTATAGTCTTGAGCAGGTGGAGTGGGCAGAAACCGACGCCAATCTGCTGCCGCGCCCCTGGAATGAAAAGCCATTCTGGAGCAAAGAAAATCTCACCAGCGAGCCAGTCGCTACCAAGCTAATCGCTGGCGTTTTGTTTGCCTGGGTCACTCTGGAGTTGGGTATGGGTTTGGGCACCCAAGTGAAAGAATCCTATTTGTCTTCCTCTGTCGCTGCGCAAAATGAAGCCATGATGGATCTGGTTAACCAGCGCGACGGCGCCCTGCGCCAAAAAGAATTTAATCAGGCGATTGGCGAGCTGACCTCAGCACCTACGCCGTTGTTTATCGCGGCGCAAGTACACCAATGCCTGAAATCGTTTGACTTCAGCATTCTCGATTGGCAATACCAGCGTGGGCAGTTGGTGGTGATCTTGCAAAAAGAAGGCTTGGATACCCGTGGCCTGATCGAATCCTGCGCCGCCAATCCCGCCTTTACCGATGTGCGTGTCGAACCCGGTATCACCCCCGATCAAACCCGCGTCTTGTTCAGCCTCCCCGGCGCCGTAGTGGAGGGTGAACCTAATGCTTGATAGCTTGCACAAAGCCCTGCTGCCGCACTGGCTGCAATTCCAGCAGCAAACCAACGCAAATCCGCGCTTGCGCTGGATGCTCTGGGGTGTGCTCTATATTTTCCTCATGTATTTCGCCCTGAGTCTGGGTGAGTGGCGTGCGGAGCAGGCGCAAAGCATTAATCAACTGCAGCGCACCGCCATCAAGTTGGAGCAGCTGGAGTCACAGACTGAATGGCCGCAACGCTGGGCCGATGAGAAACAGGTGAGTCAACAGCTTAATAATCGTCTCTGGAAAGCCACGACGCCGGGTTTGGCCGAGGCCGACCTACAAAACTACCTGCGTAATCTGATGAATAACTACAACGCCGATGGCGTGCGCTTGCGTTTGGCTCCCACCGAGACTCTGGTGGTCGGCGGTGAGACCCTGTTCAAGGTCAGTGCCGATGTGTCAGGCGTGATCGGCAGCGCACAAATCAACGCTTTTTTGCGCGCTATGGCAGAGCATCATCAAATATTGTCCGTCGAGCGGTTTAGCTATAGCCCCCAGCGCGGCGGGCAACTCAGCTTATTGGTCACGGGTTACTTTTCTACTGCTACAGAACCCGCGTCGGAGGCTGGCAATGCTGCGCCTTAATATCGCTCAATTGCCCCTGCATGAGCAAAAGGTCTACAAGCTGATCGCAGCCGCTGTTAGTGCAGCATTTATTCTGGGCTTGCTGTGGGTTCTGCTCGGCTTTAGCGACCAACCGCCAACCGGAGACAACGAGTGGCAGCAAACCACTGTTGCTACGGGCGATGATCCGCTCGCGCAATTCAGTGTGCTATCCGAACAGTCACGCTGGTTTACCCAAGCCGGCGCGCAGGTCGCAACCCAACCTGTTGAAGATCCCCTCAAAGCCCTGGAAGGCAAACCGGAAAGCCTGCGCCTCACTGGGTTGGTCACCAAAGGCGACAAAACCTACGCACTCTTCCTTCCGCTTATTGCTCCCGCAGGTACCGCAGGCAAGCCCGCCATTCGCCAACTCACCGAAGGCGACGCGCTAGTGGGTGATTGGGTGGTAAAACACATCAGCCACAATCAAGTAGAAATCCAGCAGGGCGACGAAACCCGCACCCTAAAGATGTATCAACCCAAAGCCAAGTAGCACTTCTGTGCTACACTCGGTCAAACACCCGGGGAGCTCCAAATGTCCACCACCACCATCCGTATGCCCGACGAGCTAAAAGCGCGCGTTACAGCAGCAGCCGAAAAGGCGGGCACCACCGCACATAACTTTATCTTGCAGGCCATTGTTGAAAAGGCACAGCAACAAGAGCTTTACAGTGAGTTTAATGAAGAGGCTGAGCGCCGTTACGCCGCCATTCTGGCAACGGGGAAAACCATTCCCTGGAGTGAGATGCGCACCTATCTTGAACAACAGCTTGCAACTAAAGCTGATGCAAGCTCGCCAACCGCAACAAGAAAACTCCTCTAAATATGGCTCGCATTGAGCTAGCACCTGAAGTAGGTGACGACTTCGCCAGAATTCTCGAACATCTGCACCGTTACGATGTCACTGACGCAAGGTCGCGAATACAGGGAATAATTGAAGCGATTGCGGTGCTTGAACACAATCCTTGCATCGGTCGTCCTGCACAACAACAAAAGCGCGAGTTGGTGATCGGTAAAGATTCGCATGGCTATCTTGCGCTTTATCGCTACCTCCCGGAAATCGATACGGTTTTTGTTTTAGCTATCCGCAGTCAAAAAGAGGCGGGATACAAATAAGAGAAAATCGTCATCCCCGCTTGCGGGGATTTATAGGTCTTAATACTAAGCCTTGCGCGGCGGCACTTAGTTAATCAAACTACCCGCCCATCAAAGACCTACACCATTGCTCGTCGGGAAGTCATCATAATGTTCAGCCTTAGTGCCCGTTCTCTCGTATTTTCCAGCCTTAAATGTGCCGCCTCTCTGGGTGTGCTGATGGTACTTACCAGTTGTAGCAACCTCTGGCACACACCTACTGCCGCCGAGCAAGGTAAAGAAATTGCGCGGTTCGAACCGCTGCGCGATGCAAAAGATTTTGCCACCAACAACAGCCAACCGCGGTCCCAGCAACAGCAGCCACAAACCACCAAATTTACCTCCGGCCCGGGCATTAGTATCACCAGCACTGTGGCCGATGCCACCGCCAAAGAGTTATCGCTCAATCTCACCGGCGCGCCCATCAGTGGCAATTACCACAATATCCCCCTGCCGGTGTTTATCAATGAGGTCTTTGGTGAGCAGCTGGGTCTTTCATTTACACTCGACCCGCAAATAGAGAAGCAGGAAGATCTGGTCACCCTGCGCCTGATTGATGCGGTAACGCCCGACGAACTATTCCGCGTGGCCCAGCGCACCTTGAACACTTACGGTGTGGCTATCTCCCAGCAGGGCGGCGTGTTGAGTTTTATTATCGATAAAAACATCACCGCCGGTGAGACCCCATTGCTGGTAAGCGGCCGCACCTTGCCGGAAGTGCCGCAATCCCATCGCCCAATTTTTATGTTTGTGCCCTTGAAAGTGGTGACAAACAGTAAAGTGGCAAGCTGGGTAACCGATGCACTTAGTGGGAAAGATATAAAAATAAGCGAAGATCCTTCGCGCAACGCCGTGCTGCTCAAGGGCAAGCCTGACTTGGTTAACCAGGCGCTTGCCATTATAGAGGTGCTTGATCAGCCAATTATGCGTGGTAAGTTCTCAGCCAGTATCGAGCCGGCGTTCGTAAAAGTAGATGCCCTTAGTAAGAACTTAAAAGAGGTGCTCAACGCAGAGGGCTATGATGCGAATATTAAATCTCAGATCGGATCGATTATCCTGATTCCGCTCGAAGGCACCAATCAATTAGTGGTTTTTGCTTCATCCCAGCAAATTATTAATCATGTGCGTGACTGGGTAGAGGTCCTGGATCGCCGCCAGCAGATGAGTATTGATCAAGGCATTTTCACCTATGAAGTACGCAATACCGAGGCGGCGCATATCGTTGAGCTGTTAAATAGTTTTGAAAATGGCGGCATCGGTAATACAGGCCGCTCTGTTCAAAGTTCGGGTGGAATGGATTCCGGTAGCGCAATTTCTGATGTAACTAGAAGTGTAAATGCGCAAGACTCATCCGCTCAAGGTGCAAGCGCAAGCATCAATGGTGGTAATTTTGTGGTGGATACCAACCGCAATACAATTATTTACAAAGGTAGCGGGCAGGCTTGGTTGGATCTGTTGCCGGTTATCCAAACACTTGATAAAGCCGCTCCTTCAGTGCTGATTGAGGTGCTTTTGGCCGAAGTTACTCTTAATGATGCCGAAAAAACCGGCTTTGAGTTTGTCAGCAATGGCTCCCAAAAAGTAGGTGGAAAAATCTACTCCAGTACAATATCTACTCTGGGTGGTTTGGGGCTTGGCACCGCGGGTCTGAGTGCTACTCTGGACAGCGCTGGTGATACCCGTGCAATTCTCAATCTGTTTTACGAGAACAATCGCGCCGAGATCCGTTCCCGCCCACGCCTAATGGTAAAAAGTGGCCAGCAGGCAACTATTGATGTGGGTTCAGAGGTGCCTACCGTTAGCTCTAATACACAGTCAACGACGAATTCAGATGCGCCTATATTGCAGAGTATTCAATACCGCAAGACTGGGGTTCGCCTTACTGTAAGCCCGGTCGTACACGCCTCAGGTCATGTGGATATTGAAATTGAGCAAGAGCTAAGTGAGGCACAACCAAATGAAAGCAGTAATATTGATTCTCCCAGTGTGTTTAATCGCAAAATCCAGACTACAGTAACTTTGCAAGATGGGGGTTCTATTTTGTTGGGCGGGTTAATTTCCAGTAGCAAATCACTGGGTAACACTGGGGTTCCATGGTTTGGAAAATTACCTATAATCGGTAAACTTCTGAGTGCGGATAGCACTTCATCGGCACGTACAGAGCTGATGGTAATGATTATTCCTTATGTCATAGACACCCCCTCAGAAGGACAGTCAATAACCAGAAGTATCCAACAGGCCTTCCAGCAGCCAGAGGCGGACGATCTTCTTAGTTCAGATGGTGTTCAGGTTGATTAGCGCCTAATCAAAAAGAGCGTGAATTAAGTTCAAAACCACGCGAAAGGGTTAGCTTTTAATAACTTAGGCTTGATCTATTGGTTTGTTGCAGTATATTCTTGGGCGGTCTTTAAATCGTGGGGGTGCTCTTGCAGACCCAAGGAACCAAGACCAATCAAAATCAACGTTGATTATAAATTCATGAAATAGGAGTTAAACCATATGGTTTCCAAGAAAATTCTAAGCGCTGTAATCGCTTCTGCTTTTGTAGCAGTTCCAGCTTTTGCTGCTATTGATCTGAATAGCAACAACCCAACTAAAGTTAAGTATGCGAAAGAAGCATTGACAACTGAAGTTACCGTTGCAGATGTTAAGTACTACACCGTTGGTGATGGTGCTGCTGCTGATATCGATCTTACTGTAGATGTAGGCACTGGGATGCAAGCCGCAGGCGCACAGCGTTACGCTCGCGTGGATTTGGGTAACGCAATATTCGCTACCGCACCTACTTGGACTCTGGCGAACACTGCAGGTTCTGTTGTTCAGGGCGGTGCTGGTAAAAACTACGTGATTTTTGAAGTAACTCCGTCAGGCGTTGTTGCTGAAACTGATAATGCGGTAATCGCTCTTGCAGATTTGAACATTGCTGCCACTCTTGGCGCTGTTTCTTACACCTACGCTATCTATGAAACTCAGACTGGTGCATCTACCAAAACTGGTCCATTGAATGATGGCGGTAAAGCTGTAACTTTGGCAGACGCTGTTTCTGTAGTTTCTGGTATTAAGTCAACCGTAGAGTCAAATACCGTTACTGCTAGCGTTGATAATGCGTTCAAGAAGTTTTTGATCAATGGCGCATCAGCTACAGTTGCTAACCTTGGTTCATTTGACGTGGCTGCTGATACTGCTGTTGCTGATGAAGCTGGTGCTGCTTTGACTGCTTTGGCAGGTGTTATTGATGTTGCTGCAACGAAGTCTAAAGTTGTTGTTAAAGGTGACTTCTCAGTTGGCACTTGGAATATGCAAAGCGTTGCTGCCTGTGATGGTACCGGTACTACTCAGGGCTTCACTTTAAACAGCTCAAAAACTGAAGCTTCTATTGACATCGCTTCTATTGATGCAGCTAACGCCATTACCGAGAAATATCTCTGCGTAAGCGTTAACGGTACTGATGTAATCCCAGAAGCTACTTATACTGCTGCTGTTGATTATGTTGGAATTACATCTGCAAAAGTTGGTCCAACCGACGTGACTACCGGTATTGGTTCTATCGTTCGTGATGGTACTACTATCCATATCCCTTACGTGACTACTTTCGCTGACTACGCTCAACGTTTGGTTCTTGTTAACCGTGGTGGTTCAGATGTTGCCTACTCGCTTACCTTTACCCCGGAAACTGGCGTAACTGTTGCTCCAGGTGCTAAAGCTACTGGTACTCTGAAAGCTAAGTCTACTACTATCATTCCTGCGACAGAGTTGGTTACCGTAACTGGTGCTACTCGTACTGCAGCAACTGTTACTATCGTTTCTTCAACCGGTAACATTGACGCAGCTACTACTCAAGTAAACTTGTCTGACAAGTCTACTGACACTGTAAAACTGAAGTAATTATTCAGTAATACAATGTGGTAACAAAAAAAAGGGCGCTTCGGCGCCCTTTTTTTTGGGCGGGATTTGGGTAAGCTTGCGATTGATATCAACCAACAAAAGGAGTTAACAATGCCAACTATCTCGATGTTTTATGGGATTCTTATAAGGATGTTTTTTCGCGATATCGAGCGACACAATTTGCCGCATATTCATGCGGACTATCAGGGACATGTTGCGGTGTACTCCATTTATGACGGAGAGTTACTTGCAGGCCAACTTCCATCGAATAAACATAAGCTTGTTGTTGCGTGGATTGAAATACATAAAGATGATTTACTCGCTGATTGGGAATTGGCAGTAAATGGTAAAAAACCGTTTCCAATTAAAGGGCTGGATCAATGAAAATTGCCGAGTTAGCCGTTAAGCCTAACTGGATTCTCTCAATAGTCACTGAAGATGGTCGCACGGGTGAATTTGATGTAAGCCCATATCTTCAATACGAAGTATTTGAGCCACTTAAAGACCCCGCAGAATTCGCCAACGTATTTAATGGCAAATATTTTGTAGAGTGGGAATGTGGTGCTGATCTCTCCGCCGACACTATTGAAAGCGGGTTAAGTAAAAAAACGGCTAATTGATTCATGAGGCACCTTCTCTGCTCGCCATCATTCCCGTGAGTGGAAGTGACGAATGAGTTTTTAAGCGGGAGTGACGTTAGAGGTTGTGATGAATCGGTGCTTCGGCGCCCATATTTTTGTGGTAATGTTACTGGCTTAAATAAGGGAATCTTTATCGTAAGGAGTAGGCTTTAATGAGCCCGACAGTGTTCAGAGAAGGAGGGTATCGTTTTTTCTTCTTTTCAAGGGAGGAAGAGCGAAAGCATGTGCACATAGTTTCGGGCGAGTGCGAGGCAAAGTTCTGGCTTGTACCTGAAATTGAACTGGCAAAAAATTATCGCTTTTCAAGGCTCCAATTAAAAGAAATCGAGTCATTAATTGAGGTTCATTACAATGAGCTTATCAGCGCATGGCAAAAACACTTCGGTAGTTGAAGTAACTCATATCTCTTCCAATGGCGTTTGGTTGCTGGCAAATAATAAAGAATTATTCATGGCGTATGAGGATTTTCCTTGGTTTAAAAATCAATCCATCGGCGCCATCTTAAACGTGGAACAACCCTCACCAGATCACTTCTATTGGCCGGAAATAGATGTTGATCTAACGGCAGAGATTATTGAAAACCCAGAGCGATTCCCAAAGGTAAGCTAAGGCGAAATCGTCAGCTCCGCCTGCGGGGGCCGATGGGTTGTAAAACCAAAAGCTGAAATCCTGCCAATAAGTTCTGGTGTATAGTGCCCCATCCAAAAACTCGCTCTTCAGCAAAATAACTATGCAACCAAAGCAAGAAATCCGACGGCTCAATTCCATCCGCGCGCTCGCGGTTATGATTGTCATACTAAGTCATTACACCAATGAGTCGGGAATATGGGGCGGGCTTTTGGGGCAGGGTGCTGGGCAATTGGGGGTTATGTTGTTTTTCCTCCTCAGTGCATTTTTAATGGCACACTTGTATTTTGATTCAGCCCTAACTGCTGAAAATTTAAAAAAGTTTGCCGTGGCGAGAATCGCGCGTGTTATTCCGTTATTTCTATTTGTAATCCTCGTATCTTTTATTGTCTATCAACTACCACTTTTGGGTGTGCAACCTTATTTCTATACAATCCCTGACACCGCATCGCTGGCCTCACATCTTCTTCTACTGTCGGGAACAAGTGTTCTGTGGAGTATCCCGCCGGAAATTTACTTTTATATTGTCTTCGCCTGTCTATGGGCAGGACAAATTAAGTTCGGTCGATTGATTGCGATTGTGCCGATGGGGTTGCTACTACTTAGTTTTCTTATCCCACCACAAAAAGCACCTGAGGCAAACCTGTTCGGGCTCTATGTAAAGCTACCCTTCCTGCAAGTTTACCCCTATTTTTGTGCAGGTTTTTTGCTGGGCTGGCTGTACAACCATTGGAAGGCTCCATCATTTTTATTAAGCCATTTTTTTATTGTGGTGCTCTTGGCGGTCCCACTGCTATACCCCAATGTGTTAATAAAATTAACAGGCCTCACCCATGGGTTATGGTCAGATCCACGGTTGCTACTAGCAATAGCATTTATTTTCTTTGTTATCGTGTTTTTAGTTCCCCAGCGAAACTTGCTGTTGGAAAACTTTATTGGTGATTTTTTAGGGAAAATATCTTACTCGATGTATTTATTGCACTATCCGGTTTTGTGGCTCTTGAAAGATCTGGGTTTTACACAACATGCTTTTGGATTATTCGCTTTTATTGCGGCTACTTTACTGATCTCAACGATTTCCTATCAATATCTGGAGGTGCCCGCTCGATCATGGATAAAATCCCGAGTCCCAGTATGAGAGGATTTTTATTTCTATGAAAAAATCCCTACACTTCTATCGCGATTTCCAGGAATACACCGGCGGTCACCAAAAAGTCGCGGACTATTTTGCGCACGTAAAATCCTCGTCCGGCTTTGATCCCACAATTGTTTTTTCATCGAATTCCCGCTGGGATGAAAGCAATCCCTGGTTTCCTGAATATCAATATCAATCGCTCGATTATATTCCTGCTAATTATGATTACGCCTTTCTCGCGGGTATGGATTGGCAAATCTATTTGTCATCAGCTCACTCAAAAAATCAACCGGTGATCAATTTAATCCAGCATGTGCGCCATGCCGACCCTGCGCAGCCAATGCACCAGTTTTTATCGCAGCGGGCGGTGCGCATTTGTGTATCGCCCGAAGTTGCAGCGGCGATAACTGCAACAGGGAAAGTAAACGGGCCAGTGTTTACTATCGCAAATGGAATTGATATTCCCGCAGTTGAACCGCAGCACAAGCGACACGATCTTGTTATTTTCGGGCCAAAGAATCCGCAACTCGCGAAAGAATTAAACAATAACCTCGCACAGCAAGGCATCCATGCTTTTTGCGCAATGGATTGGATGCCTCGGGAAGAGCTGCTGCTGTTACTTGCATCCAGTCGCATCGCCGTGATGTTGCCGAATGAGACTGAGGGCTTTTATTTGCCTGCGCTGGAATCCATGCGCTATGCCGATATCACCATAGTGCCCGATTGTGTAGGCAATCGCAGCTTTTGCCATCACCGCCAAAATTGCCTGATGCCTGAGCACAATAGCGCCGCCTTGGCGGTATCTGTTTGCGAGGCTATGGAATTCTTGCAGCAACCGGAACAGCTGAACATTTTTAAACGGAATTGTGAGGCAACCCTGGAGTATCATTCGCTGCAGCGTGAACGCGCTGAATTTTTGGCGCTAATTAACCGGCTAGATGAGCTGTGGCTTCAAAGATGAGTCATCTCTGGTTGGGCGTTTTAAGGTTGTGCACTTTTCGGCCGATCAGTATATTAACCGTGATTACATTTATGGAGATTGGCCTATGAAGCCTTCCGAAGTCTTTCAGCTGAATCGAAGTGCCATTCGTCGCGTCATAGAATCACATCACGCCAAAAATCCGCGGCTTTTCGGGTCTGTCCTTCATGGGGAGGATACAGCCAATAGTGACTTGGACATTCTGATCGACCCCACCCCCGAAACAACATTGTTTGATATAGGTGCGATACGCCACGAGTTACTAGAGTTATTGGGTATCCCTGTGGATGTATTAACTCCCCGGTCACTTCCTGAAAAGTATCGCTCAAAGGTGCTAGCAGAAGCAGTTCCTATATGAAGCGAGATGATGATCAGTTACGTGAATACTTGGGGCATATTCTCGAAGCGATTGAGCGGATCGAAAAATACGTCGACGATATGGATGAAATAGCTTTTTTAGAAAATGAGCTAGTCCAGGATGCCGTGATTCGTAATCTGGAAATTATCGGAGAGGCTAGCCGTAATATCCTGAAACACTTTCCTTCTTTTGCTACACAGAATCAGGATTTACCGTTGGCAACAGCCTATCAAATGCGCAATGCTTTGGCGCACGGTTATTTTAAAATTGATTTCGAAATAGTATGGAAGACTATCCAAAATAATCTTTCTGACCTTCATAGCCAGATCAAGCAGGTCCTGTTGTCGTTAGAGTGACCCAAGGTCTTATCGCGTTCTGAAAACATCCGTTACCGAGATTCCAGTTTGAACCCATCGAATACAATATTACTCACGGGCTTGCCGCGCGCAGGCACCACACTCTGTTGTCATATCCTGAATGCGTATTCCAATGTACTCGCGCTACATGAACCTTTAACGCCAAGCGATTTTGATCCCGCATTGGGCCGCGCGGCCGCGATTGCACAGATCGCAGCTTTCGCACAACAAAGCCGCGCAATTGCGCTGCGTGATGGCGTTGTCGTGAGTCGCCAGAAAGACGGCAAGGTTCCTGAAAACCCTGTTGCGCAAGCGATGGGCGAGGGCGGTTTGCGCCCGATGGATGTAAGTCTCGGCCAAATCGATGTGCGCCATCAATTGCAAGACGAGCAGTTTACGCTGGTGATCAAACACAACGCGCTCTTCACGGCCTTGTTGTCGGAGCTGAATAATTCGTTGCCGGTTTACGGCATAGTGCGCAATCCGCTGGCGGTATTGGCGAGTTGGAATCAGGTGGATTTACCGGTTAACCAAGGGCATATTCCGGCGGGAGAAATGTTTGATCCCGCACTAAAGGCGCAGCTTGCACAAATAGATGATCGCTTGCAGCGCCAGCTACATATTCTCGAATGGTTTTGCCGCCGCTATGCAGATCATCTCCCGGGCCGCATTCTGCGCTACGAGGATTTTGTGATTAATCCCAATGCCGTTGGCGATCTCTTGCAATTGCCCTCCCGCTATCAGGCAAATGATAAGCAGCGCAGTAGCCGTAATACCGGTTACGATCTCGCGCAAATGGAAGTGTTTTATAGAGAACTCCGTGGTTTTGGCGATGCACTGCAATATTTCTACCCACCCGCGCAGTTGGATGAATTAATGGATAGCATCAGGGCATCGGCATGAAATCCCTGAACTTTATGATCATCGGCGTGCAGAAAGGCGGCACCACCGCACTGAGCCATTTTCTCGCTCAACACGATCAGATTTGCATGGCCGATGGCAAAGAAGTGCATTTGTTTGATGCGCCGGATTTTGATCGCCACTGGTCTGCTGCAGAAATTGATCAACGTTACGCACCGCATTTCCAAAATGCGATTGATGGTCAACTGCTGGGCGAAGCGACACCTATTTATGTTTATTGGCCGGAAGTGATCGCGGCGTTGCACGCGTACAATCCCGCGTTAAAACTGGTGGTGCTTCTGCGCGATCCCGCCGAACGGGCGATCTCCCAATACATCATGGAGTCGGGGCGCGGCACCGAGCAACGTCCGCTATGGCAGGCTTTGTTGCTGGAGGCTAGGCGTTTGCGTCGCGATCCGGGTCGTGCACAGGGTAGCGCGCGCCGTTGTCATTCCTACCGCACACGCGGCAACTACGCCGAGCAATTACAGAATGTGCGCCGTTATTTCCCGGACGAGCAAATCCTCATTATCGAAAACACCGAGTTGATTGAGCGGCATCATCAGACCCTCGCGCGGGTCTGCGCATTTCTCGGTGTGCCCGACAATAATCTCCCTGAGCCAGAGCGGGTTTTTGCGGGCGATTACGACAAAGACCGTTACCGCATCTGCCGATGGTTGCTCAAATGCTGGTTCCGCCCCGCCAATCGCCGCTTAAAAAATCTATTAAGCGATATGGGCTATAGCCCCAATTGGCCGTGGCTGCGATAATCCACCCCCTCAGAGTGAGGTGCTGCGCGCAGCACCTCTGTTGATATCGCCCTTCCATAACGGTGTGATAGCATTTTCAAAGGTTTGATTTATGCCCCAGGATATCCATTCAGTCACAGCGTCACGCCGCAAAGGCATAGTCCTCGCCGGTGGTTCGGGCACGCGCCTGTATCCCCTCACCAAAGCGATCAGCAAACAAATTGTGCCCATCTACGATAAGCCGATGATCTACTATCCGCTCACCACTTTAATGCTGGCGGGAATTCGCGATATTTTAATTATCTCCACGCCGCGCGATCTGCCGACCTACCGCGAATTACTCGGCGATGGTGCCGATTGGGGTTTGAGTATTTCCTATGCCGAGCAACCATCACCCGATGGTTTGGCGCAGGCGTTTATTATCGGCGCTGAGTTTATTGGCAACGACAACTGCGCCTTGGTGTTGGGCGATAATATTTATTACTCCCATGAATTTTCCCTTCTATTGCAAAAGGCAGATGCGCGCACACAGGGCGCAACCGTGTTTGGTTATCACGTGGATGACGCACGCGCTTACGGTGTAGTGGAATTTGCTGATGATGGCACTGTCTTGTCGATAGAAGAAAAACCGCTCAAACCAAAATCGAAATACGCCGTAACAGGTTTGTACTTTTACGATAACCGCGTAATTGAAATCGCCAAGTCGATTCAACCCTCGGCGCGCGGCGAATTGGAAATTACCGATATCAATAAAAAATATTTGGAAATGGGTGAACTCACCGTTGAGTTACTTGGCCGTGGTGCCGCCTGGTTGGATACGGGTACACACGATAATTTGCTCGCCGCCAGTCAATTTATTCAAACCATCGAAAAACGCCAGGGACTGAAAGTGGCATGCCCGGAAGAGATTGCGTTTCGTATGGGCTACATCGACAAAGAGCAGTTAATTAATCTCGCCAAACCGCTACTGAAAAGTGGTTATGGTGAGTACTTGATGAATATTCTTGAAGATCGGGTCTTTTAATGGAAGTGATAGCAACCCAAATTCCGGACGTGCTCTTGTTCAAACCAAAAGTGTTTGGCGATGCACGCGGCTTTTTTCTGGAAACATTTCGCACCAGTTGGTTTGAAGAGCGGAATATTAACGCCCATTTTGTGCAGGACAATCACAGCTCCTCCGCGCGTGGTGTATTGCGTGGCTTGCATTACCAAATTCAAAATCCGCAGGGCAAGCTGGTGCGTGTAACGGCGGGTGAAGTTTACGATGTTGCGGTCGATCTGCGTAAGAGTTCACCCACCTTCGGAAAATCAGTGGGTGTTTATCTCTCTGCTGAAAATAAAAATATCCTCTGGATTCCACCGGGTTTTGCCCACGGCTTTTTAGTGCTAAGCGAGCACGCCGAATTTAATTATAAATGCACCGAATATTACGCCCCCGAACACGACCGCTCGCTCTTATGGAATGATCCAGCATTAAAAATTGATTGGCCTTTGGGTGATATTGTTACCCCGGTATTGTCAGCAAAAGATCAGGCAGCGCTACCGCTTGCACAGGCCGAGACTTTTTCATGAGCGTGAAAATCACGAAGGTGCTTATCAAGAGCGCACCTATCAAGAAGGTGCTTATCACAGGTGCCAACGGTCAGTTAGGTTATGCGCTGCAAAAAACTGCGCCCCATTTTATCGGCGATGATAATTCGTGTTTACACGTTATTTCGCTTACGCGCGCTGAATTCGATCTTGCACAACCTGAAACGTTGGCGGCAATTTTAAATTCGTATCAGCCTGATGCAATTATCAATGCGGCTGCTTATACCGCCGTCGATAAAGCTGAGTCAGATCAAGCCCTGGCAAATACTGTCAATGCACTGGCAGTAGCCGCCATTGCGCAGTGGTGTGAATTGCAAAAAATTCCACTTATTCAGGTCTCTACTGATTTTGTATTTGATGGAAAAAAGTCTTTGCCCTACCAGCCAGATGATCACACCAATCCGCTCGGCGTTTATGCACAAACAAAGCGGGCAGGTGAGCTGGCCGCACTGGAAAACTGCTCGACGAGTTATCTTGTGCGCACTGGCTGGGTTTATTGCGAGCAGGGCGCAAACTTTGTAAAAACCATGTTGCGCTTGGGTGCCGAGCGCGAGACCTTGGGTGTGGTGGCCGATCAAGTGGGCACACCTACCTACGCAATTCACCTCGCGCACATGATTTGGCAATTATTAGCGCGGCTACCTGAACAAAAAATATTTCACTTCTCCGACGCGGGTGTCGCCAGTTGGTATGATTTTGCCATAGCAATTTTTGATGAAGCAAAAACCAAAGGTCTATTGGCAACGATTCCGCAGGTAAGACCTATTGCCACCACGGATTATCCAACACCCGCGCAGCGCCCTGCTTACAGCGTGTTGCATAAACAGCAAACCTGGAGTGTGCTGGATATTTCGCCTTGCCATTGGCGGCATGCCTTATCCGTAATGTTGGATGCCTACAAAAAACAACAGAATTAATCGGCTGCGTTAGTTAGCCTGATCATTTTTACTCTGAAACGTAATTGATGCCCACACTATGAAAAATATTCTCATCACCGGCGGGGCCGGCTTTATCGGTAGC
>CAZCJR010000008.1:18749-87946 GCA_964499225.1 uncultured Cellvibrionaceae bacterium
CAACTTTTGTCACTACTGGGCTGCAAAATATCCTAACGACAAATTAATTGTTTTGGATGCCTTAACCTATGCTGGCCATCGCGAGCACATAACCGCGTTAGAAAAAAATAATGGACTGATTTTTGTGCAGGGTGATATCGGTGACCAGCCGTTGGTAGAGCAATTATTTGCTGAATATGCAATCAACTGTGTGGTGCATTTTGCGGCAGAGTCTCATGTGGATCGATCAATTCATGGGCCGGATGCTTTCATCGAAACCAATATTATGGGTACCCATACACTGTTGAAAGTGGCTAAAAAATTCTGGTTGGATGCAGGCGTTACCAATCACCATTTCCATCATGTATCCACTGATGAAGTCTATGGATCACTGGAGGCCGATGCGCCCGCATTTACTGAAGCAACACCTTTCGCACCCAACTCACCTTACTCGGCATCCAAAGCGGCGTCAGATCATTTAGTGCGCGCTTACCATCATACCTATGGCTTAAAAGTCACCACCAGTAATTGCTCAAATAATTACGGCCCTTATCAGGACAGCGAAAAACTTATTCCGCTTATTATCCATAATATTTTATTGGGTAAATCCCTGCCAATTTATGGCGATGGCAAAAATATCCGCGATTGGTTGTACGTAGAAGATCATTGCCGGGCAATTGATTTAATTCTTGCCAAGGGAAAAATCGGTGAGGTTTACAATGTGGGCGGCGAAAATGAATGGCGCAATATCGACATTGTGAATTTAATTTGCGATCAGGTAGATGCTGCGCTCACAGCCAACGCGCAATTGCTGCAGCAGTATCCGAATACACCTTGCGCGAGTGGCGGGGCAGCAAAAAATTTAATTACGTTCGTCAAAGACCGCCCTGGTCATGATCGCCGCTACGCAATTGACCCCGGTAAGTGTCATGCCCAGCTCGGTTATCACCCGCAAGAAAGTTTTGAAACCGGGATAATAAAAACGATTCACTGGATGTTACACAACCAGAAACAACACCCAGGCGAAGCGGCTTAATTTATGTTGACTCAGGCATGGCGACATAAAACCCTCATTTGGCAGCTGCTGCGCCGCGATATATTCTCGCGCTATCGTGGCTCGGTGCTGGGGTTGCTTTGGTCTTTAGGTACACCGCTGATTATGTTGGGCATTTATACCTTTGTATTCCAATATGTATTTAAATCACGCTGGAATGATGCCGCAGGCGAAACCACACTCAGTTTCGCAATAGTGCTATTTCTGGGGTTAACGATTCATGCGGTAATGGCTGAGATACTCACCAAGTCGCCACTGCTGATTACCGGCAACCAAAATTTTGTTAAGAAAATTGTCTTTCCGTTGGAAATACTATCCTGGGTCACGCTGCTCGGTGCCATTTTTACCTTTATGATCAGTTTTGGATTGCTGCTCATTTTTATATTGGTTGAATTGCAGCGGATTCCGCTAACTGCTTTATTGTTGCCCTTAATAATATTGCCCTATTTGCTGTTGTTGCTCGGCATCTCCTGGTTCCTTGCAGCCTTGGGTGTCTATCTGCGTGACATACAACAAATAACCGGAACCCTCGCCACACTCCTGCTATTTTTGAGCCCGATATTTTACTCGGTCAATATTCTGCCTGAAAATTTGCAGACGCTGATTTTTCTCAATCCACTTTCTTATATTGTTGAGTCAGCTCGTGCAGTCTTGATCTACGGGCAATTGCCGGATTTTATTGGGCTTGGGATTTATAGTCTTGTCGCATTATGTGTGGCTTGGTTGGGTTATACCTTCTTCCGCGCCGTGCGTCCCGGATTTTCAGACGTACTTTGATTTTTGTGCAACTGGGTGCGTGGCTATTCAATTAAATAGCCGCGCATCATTGTTTAAGTGCAATTATTTCTATAATCGCCGATATTCTTTTCAGTGTTCATCGGCCCGCCAGGAAAGTGTCGGAGAAACTCTCTGAACTCTTCTATTTCCGATTGGTATTCCGTTTGATCAATCAGGTTCGATAACTCGTCCTTATCGTTGCGCATATCAAAAAAGAACTCATTCGGCTCCTTGTCGGGATAGTACTGAATGAAATAATTTTTATCGCCGTCAGTGACTTGCTCGAAGTCCCATTTTTTGCACAGCCTGGCATATCCCTCTGAGAGAACTTTCTGATGCTTCAGACGCTGGCTAATATTTCTTAGGGAGTCAGCATGTAAAGGTATTTGTGGGGTGATTCCCGCGACATCTAAAATAGTGGGCGTTATGTAGGTATTGCTGATGTGCTGATCGACTATAGCGGGTTCCTGCTGATTTGGATATTTAATAACTAGATGTAGGTTTACCGACTCTCTCCAAGGCTTATTTTTGTGATAAAGCCCATGTTCACCATTCATTACACCATTATCATTAAATAGCACAAACAGGGTGTTATCGAATTCATCATCGCGTTTGAGTGAGTCAATAATCTCCTTGATGAGATCATCGTAATCGCGCAGGGCTTCGATAGTAGCTGCTGTTGCATAGCGATAATACATCTCATACATTTGTTGGTGTGACAGCCCATCTTGTACTCCGCATGGAAAGATATTCTTACCATCATTGGGTGAATCCAATTTGCTGTCACTCACGGTCTTTATGAAATGAGTAAGTGATTTTGGCAATGATAATGACATGGGGTCTATGGTGCCGCGGTAGCGTAAGCTAGCATGGGGTAAAGCTTGTTTGACACCGCAAGAGGTGACGTAGGGTAATATCCCTCTGAGTTGGGCATTGTGTGGGTTGAATAATCGCAAAGTCAGAAATTTCTTTTCGCCTTTATTTTGATTTAAATATTTCCTAACTTCATTTTTGAAATATGCAATGTGTTCACCTTGGCGCAATTCCTCGTTAAGTTCTATTGATTCCGACCAATCTTGCTCGATACCTACCGACTGATTGTCGGCGGCATGTATTTTGAATTTAAAGATACCCGGCTGCAGGCTGTGATCGTACTCGGCTCTCCAGGTGTCTACCCCTGGGGGGACAGGCTGGTAAGCGAAATCTTTTGCGTATTTCCAAACACGTTGATCGGCATCGAGATAGTTAATTCGCACCGGTTTTCCATCTATTACGCTACTAATGCTATTGCCTGCATGGCCATTAAAGTATTTTCCAAACCAGCCAACCTTATAACCCACATTTTTCATCTCTGTAAGCAGTGTGTTGCGGAAATCGAAGCTGCCGATTCCGCCTGTAACTAACCCATTTGCACCGTTATGCACAATGCTATGCCCCTCGCTAACAGCTGGAATATTTTCATTGGGATTACAGTTTGTCATGCCGGTTTCACGGCCGATCCTGCCTGTTAAATAATTCGCTGTTGTTGGGCTGCACAAGGGAATATCGAACACTGCACTGGAGTATGTTGTCGCTATTGCTTGGATTTCTTTGTTAAAATGCGGCATACCTAGACGTATATGTTCACTGGTCGCATCATCGAGAATGATAGTGACAACATTTGGGGAGTTATCCGGTGAACAGGCAATTAAACTGGTAGAAAAGAGCAGAGTAAGTAGTTTTTTCACGGCGATTATTCCCAATATCCGAAGGCATACTGTTTAATTGTCATGGTATGCGAAAGCTTTCGGATTGCAAACCGAATTAGTCACGCGAAGAACTTGCCTGTCCAGATGCAATCTACCTAATCTGCTTGAAATGTGCGTCCTTGTGTGTCGTCAGTGAGTGACTAAGGGTAAACTAGACGCTCTTGGTAATCGCCTCGCCGCTTGGCCGTCAACGATGTATCTGATTGTTGCTTTCTGTGCTGCTGACTATTTGTCAGATAGGCCTATGTCGATTAATTAAATATTCAATTTAGGTCTCAAATGATTCGCGTCAATCATATTTCCAAAACTTATCTAATCTGGAAGTCGCCATTGAGTCGTCTCATGGTGCCGTTGTTGCGAAGATTGTTGAATCCTCTATTTCCACAATACGTTGATAATCTAAGTCGTAATGCATGCCAGGCGGTAGATGCCCTAAGGGATGTTAGTTTTAGTATTGAGGAGGGCGAAAGCCTTGGCATCATCGGTTTGAATGGCAGCGGGAAGAGCACTTTATTACAAATAATTGCTGGAACCCTGCAACCCTCAACTGGTAGTGTCGAAACCAAGGGGCGAGTTGCTGCCTTGTTGGAGCTGGGGAGCGGCTTTGATCCGGAATTTACCGGGCGTGAAAATATTTATATCAATGCTTCTATTCTTGGTTTGACTCGTCGCGAAATAGATGAGCGCTACGAGGCAATAGTGGCATTTGCTGATATTGGCGATTTCATCGAGCGCCCGGTCAAAACCTACAGCTCGGGCATGATGGTGCGTCTTGCGTTTGCGGTGCAGGTGCACGTTGATCCGGACGTATTAATTGTCGACGAGGCCTTATCCGTTGGCGATGCACGCTTTCAAGCAAAAGCGCTCAATAAAATTGAAGAAATTTTAAAGCGCGGCACCACGCTGCTATTTGTCGGTCATGATTTAAGTGCAGTGCGGGCCTTTTGTAATCAAGCGATGTTATTGGATAAAGGCCGTGTTATTAAAGCGGGCATTCCCGATGATGTGATTGCGGACTATTTGTATATTGTACAAAAAGATCGTATTGCTGAGTTGGGCGGTAGTCTGGATGTTAAACGCCATGAAAAAGGTTTTGCTGTGCATGGTTTTGATGTGGTCGGCGCAAACTTTCAGAACATGGGGCAACATGCAACGCTGGCTTTTAATCATAGCCTGACACTTGCGGTCGATATTGTAATGACCGCCGCTATAGAGGCACCGGTTTTAATTATCGACATCATCGATAATCGCGGCATGCAGCTCACTGGCAAGCGTATTGCCATTCCGCAATTTAAGGGTGAAAGGCGCGTATCCATCGCCATGACCTGTGGTTTTCAAAAGGGCATTTATCGCGTTCGCTTGCGTTTGGTCAATGCGCCAAGCCTTGAGCAAACGCTGTTGATGAGTCGTTACGACGATTTATTAACGATTGAAATGATTGACGATGTGCGCGATCAATTTACCGGCCTGTTTCCCATTCCCATGGGTGTTGTGTGGAGTGACGCGGTAACCACCACTGAGACTATTCGTTAATAAAGGAATTTTTTGTGTCGTTCACCGCTGATCAATATCAAATCAAAATTGTCTGGCAATCGTCGCGGCCATTAGTCGCGGGTCGTACCTATTTATTGCAACGTGGCGAGCAGAAATTACTAGTGAGTGTAACTGCACTAAAATATCGTCAAGACGAAACAACCGGCGAACATCTATCAGCAAAAAAACTCAACGCAGGTGAAGTGGGCATTGCCAACATTAGTATTGCCGAACCGATTAGTGTTGACGAACATACCAATGCCGATTTTGATATGGTGGATCTGCAGACGTCTGAGCTGTTAGGTAAAGGTCACATCGAATTTCCACTCTATCGCGCCACCAATATCCGCTGGCAGTCGCTCAGCGTTGATAAAGCGGCGCGCGCCGCTATCAAACAGCAGCAACCGCGCTGTATTTGGTTTACCGGTTTATCGGGCTCGGGAAAATCCACAGTGGCGAATTTGTTGGAAAAGCGTCTTTATGATTGTGGGTTGCATACCTATTTGCTCGATGGTGACAACCTTCGCCATGGCTTGAATCGCGATCTCGGCTTTACCGAGGCGGATCGTGTGGAAAATATTCGTCGCGTCGCCGAGGTGGCCAGGTTAATGGTCGATGCCGGATTAATTGTAGTGGCTTCGTTTATTTCACCTTTTCAATCCGAGCGACAAATGGCGCGACGCCTGTTCAGCGATACTGAATTTATTGAGGTGTTTGTTGACACCCCCTTAAGCGAATGTGAAAAGCGCGACGTGAAGGGGCTGTATGCCAAGGCCCGCCGCGGCGAACTTAAAAATTTTACCGGCATTGATAGCGCCTACGAGCGCCCCGAGCATGCGGAATTGGTGTTGGATACCTGCAGTTATTCTGCCGAGGATTGCGTTGAACAAATAATGCAATATTTGCTGCCGACCGATTCAAGCCAATAAACTATTTTTCAAACGAGATTGTGTGTGAATACGACTAAAAAAATTATCGTTGTCATTGGTATGCACCGTAGCGGCACTAGCACGGTGATGAATGCGCTGGCATGCCTGGGTGTGAGTCTGGGTGATAATTTATTACCTCCCGGGGTTGATAACCCTAAAGGTTTTTTTGAAGACAAGTCGGTTAATGATTTGAATATAGCAATGCTCGATGCAATCGGGCAGACCTGGTTCAGTCTGTCTTTAGTTAGCGATGCTGATATTGATAAATTAATTGCTTTGGGTTATCTCGAAAAAGCAATTGCGCTACTGAATGACAAAACCAAAACCACTCCGGTTTTTGGTTTTAAAGATCCGCGTGTATCAAAATTACTAAAATTCTGGAAACTGGTTTTTGCGCGCATGCACTGTGACGTCCAGTATGTGCTTTGCCTGCGCCATCCCTTGAGTGTTGCCAACTCTTTACTGAAGCGGAATAAATCGCCGATCGAAAAGGGATATTTACTCTGGTTAAGCTATAACTTGTCCATAGTAACCGAGTCACAAGATTTACGCTTAATCCCACTGGATTATGATCAGTTGATGGAGGCGCCCATCGCACACATCCAGTATTTGGCAGAGCAATTAAATCTGACCGCCGATATGGATTTGGCCAACCAATTTGCCACCGAGTTTCTCGATAAGGAATTAAGGCATACTAGTTTCGATGAATCCGCACTGGTAAATGATAAATCTTGCCCGGAAGTAGTGGCCAAGGCCTATACGCTGTTTAACCAAATGCTGAAGGCAGATCCCAAAACTACCCATGCAGAACTGCTGCATTTCTATCAAAACCATAAAACAACCTTGGATGCAGAGTTTTTATTGCTCGATGGTATCGAGCGGTCGGCAATTGAATACGCGCACAAAAGTACTAATGCAAAGGAGTTGGCACAGCAAGTAGAAGAGCGAACGGCTTGGGCTAAAACCCTTGAGCAACAACTTGAGGAGAGAACGCAATGGGCCAAGGCTCTGGATCATGAGTTAAGTGAAATCCGTGTCAGGGAGCAAGGCTTAGGTAATGAGCTTGATCTAGCACAGAAGAAAGTAATTGAACTGGGTAATACTAACAGTCAGCTAACACTGCATGTAAAAGACCTCAATGAGCAGTTGCATTCTGCTGCCCGACAACTTGATGCGCAGGCGCAGCAGCTGGAGCACCGGGCCGGAGAAATTAAAGAACTGACGCGGCAGCTAAACGAGGTCAGCGCCAATTATCGGGAAATCATTAATTCACACTCGTGGCAAATTACTAAACCATTGCGCGTACTCGCACGCATAATGCGTGGTGAAAAAGAAGTGCTGGCCGCTGCACTAAAACCAAAGCTGCAGCGTCTTGCGCGCAACACCTATAAAAAAATGCCGTTCAGCCCGCGCATCAAAAATAGTTTAGCGACTTGTGCTTATCGTGTGGCTGGCCCTTTGTTTGAAGGCGTAGTGCACTATGAAATGTGGCGCCGCAGCGGCAAACCGGATTTACCTGCTATTGCGGCTACAGGCGTTATCCCGCCGGATGAAATACAAAATGTATTGAGCAAACTGGTGGTGCCTTCGTCGGAGGCGCCGCTGGTATCTATTATTGTTCCGAGTTACGGCAACTTACCGGTTACCTTGACTTGTTTGGCCTCTATCGCGCGCTATCAACCCAAGGTCGCTGTTGAAGTGATTGTAGTAGAGGACTGCTCTGCTGATCATGACATACATTGTCTGCAACAAGTGCAGGGTTTGCGTTACGAAGTTAATCCGCAAAATTTAGGTTTTTTGCGCTCCTGTAATCGTGCAGTTTCTTTGGCGAAAGGCCAATTCATTTATTTATTGAATAACGATACTGAAGTCACCGAGGGTTGGTTGGATAGCATGCTGGATGTGTTCGCCACTCGTGATGACTGCGGTATGGTTGGTTCGAAATTGGTTTATCCCGATGGTCGCTTGCAAGAAGGTGGTGGAATTCTATGGCGGGATGGTTCGGCGTGGAATTTTGGCCGTTTGCAAAATCCACAATTGCCTGAATTTAATTATCTAAAAGAAGCGGATTATTGCTCGGGTGCTTCGTTATTAATTGCCAAAGATTTTTTTCGTCAATTGGGTCTATTTGACGAGCACTATGTGCCTGCGTATTACGAGGATACCGACCTCGCCTTCAAAGTTCGTGCAGCCGGTAAAAAAGTCTACTACCAGCCAGCGTCTGTGGTTGTGCACTACGAGGGTATTTCCAATGGCACGGATACAGGGGCGGGAATTAAAGCCTATCAGGTCATTAATCAAAAGAAATTTTTTGAAAAATGGAAAGATATGCTGGCCGACCACTACAACAACGCAGACTGTGTGTTTAAAGCGAAAGATCGCAGCTGGGCAAAACCCTGTGTCGTTGTTGTTGATCACTATGTGCTGCAGCCCGACCGCGATGCAGGCTCCCGCTCGACGTTAGCGATTATCACCAGCCTATTAAAGATGGGTTTCACGGTAAAATTCTGGCCAGACAATTTATGGTTTGATCCTGTATACACGCCCAAGCTACAACAGTTAGGTGTTGAGGTGATATACGGATCCGAGCATGTCGGTAAATTCAAACAATGGTTGTTGGGTGCCGAGGGCGGTGTATCCCATGTGTTACTCAATCGGCCCCATGTCGCGGCGAACTATGTTGATCTGCTGCGGGAGTTTCCCGCTATACGCCGTGTTTTTTACGGGCATGATTTACATTTTGAGCGTTTGCAACGCGAGTACGATTTACAGCCGACAGCTGCGCTGAAAAAAGAAATTGATTATTTTTATAATCTTGAAACCGCTATCTGGCAGAAAGTCGATGTGGTGCTCTATCCCTCGATAGAGGAGGCGGAAACGGTTAAGAAAATTGCCCCCGCCGTCAATGCCGCCTGTGTTTGCCCCTACGTCTATGAAAACCTGGAAAGATTTGCGCAGCGCGTTCCGGTGCAGGGCAACAAGATAATTTTTGTCGCCGGATTTGGACATCCACCAAATACCGATGCGGCAGTGTGGTTTGTTAAGGAAATTTTTCCGCGCATTAAAGTTCATCAGCCAGATGCATTGCTGTATCTCATTGGCTCAAAGCCCACCGAGCAGGTGTTAAAACTCAAATCAGATTCCATCATTGTGACGGGTTATGTGAGCGATGAAGCCTTGGCAGAGCACTACGCCACTGCGCGAGTCGCAGTAGTACCGCTACGCTTCGGTGCCGGGGTTAAAAATAAAGTGGTGGAAGCCATGGCTTATGGCGTGCCATTAATTACAACTGAGGTTGGTATCCAGGGTTTGGGCGGCGCTGAAGAATTAATTCCAGTTACCTCGGAGCCACTTCAGTTTGCAACTGCTGTGTGTTCGGTGCTGGATAGGGACGAGCTTTGGTCTACCTATGCAGACGCAGGCAATGCCTATGTCGCTCGTCACTATTCACTCTCAGCGATGCAGGCTACTTTGGTCGATGCCTTCGGTCAGGTTAAGTGAAGCACGCATCACATGTATGAAGCATTTATTCTTCCGGGAGTTTGAAGAATTGTTTAAACAAATAAGTAATAACCGCACAATGCTTTTTTCCTTGGCAGTGTGTCTGGCCCTGTTTCAAATCTATGTAGCCATGGCTTCACCGCAGGTTCCGTACATGGATACCATGCTGTTTTTTGTGCAGATCGATAGAATTATTAGCGGCGATATTTCCTGGCTTCGTGTGTACGGCGCGGGCGACCACCGGGGGTTTTTATACCCAGCGATAACGGCAATCGAATGGTTCTTGTGGGGAGCGGATGCGAGGGTTTCAACAGTACTTACGGGATTCGTCGTTACGGCGATCTTTTTCTATTGGCTCAAAGCATTTTTACTTTCGCCGGATGATGGGACGAAAATCAATGGGCAGGGTCGAATAGCGTTTGTTATCGCTTTTCTATCGGCAGTCATTATGGCAAGTCCGGCCGGGTTTGAGCTGTGGACGCTGAGTTTGGGTTTCGCACAGCTGCTGAAAAATTTACTGGTAGTTATTTTCCTGTATCAATTAGCGATTAAAAGAACCTGGCACAGATCGCTCTCCTGGGCGCTTTGCTATGGGGTTTCGGGGGGATCTCTTATCCTGCTTGCGACCTATGGGTGGTCGTATCCTTTTTTTGCCGGGTGCACATTCGTATTGTTTGCCATCGCTCTCCATAGCAAAGAGTGCAGAAGGAATGCAGCTATCGTATTCGGCATAATGTTTATCGCACAGCTAATTTATATTTATCTGGGCAATGGTGTTTTTTCCAATTCAGCGGCAGTTAATGCGGGCAGCTTTTCGATTGCCAATATAATTAGTGGTTTTTTCTATGGCGCAGGCACCACATTTATCGGCAATGAAGCTATTGTAAAGTTCGCTCTTCCGTTGGCATTACCCATGGTGTTCGGTGCAGTGCTGCTAGTGATGTGTTTTTTCGCGGTTCTCATTACTTTAGTGCAACAATCTCCGGCGAAGATTTTTTTATCCAGCTTGATGGTTTTTGCACTGACAGTGCTTGCCGGAGTTACCCTCGCCAGAGGCGGCGTTGAGTTTACCAATACCGGCGCATCCCGATATTTTGTCGATTATGTGTGGTTGCTGCTGGCGCCTATGGCCATCATTTTTACAACGCATTCCCTTCCTCTGGTTCGTAAACAGCCATATAAATTAATGTCGTTTGCGAAGTTGCTCCGTTTGTTGAAAACAGGCATGGCTATTCTTTTGATCATTGCCACCTTGGGTCATGTAGCAACCTGGGCTGTCGAATTCAAAACAGCGCCCCACAGGGCCGCCATTTTGGACGCTATGGCTTCTGTGTATCGCAACGGCGTGCAGAGTGAAGATGACGCGCTATTGCTGCAATCACCTTATGGCGTGGCCAAGCGGGGCGTTGAAGTTGCACAGCACTATGAACTGGCAATATTGAGACATGATGAGCCGCGCTGCACGTTTAGCGATGCAGTGTACCGCGGCGATTGGCATCCTCCTGAAAGCGATGATGCCCATTGGATGGGTAAGCGGGGAATAATCGTGCTCAGTAAATGTAGCGGGATTGTCACTCTTAAAGGCTACATTCCCGAGAATTTTAGCCAGCGGAGTCTGAGCATCTCTTATGGCAACGAGCATGAGGTAATTGCCCTGGAGCCAGGAAAAGAGTTTTTATTAAGGCTGGATAAAATGAATCTCAGGAGGACGATAGTGACCTTGCAGGTTGACCAGGTTACATCGCCGCTACAAGCTGGCATAAGTGCCGATCAGCGTGAGCTGGGAATGTTACTGACCTATGTCGGTGAATAAAATCTTATTCTGTATGAGGAAAGAATGGAGTGGTAAACCCTAAATGAATTCAGGTGTTAAGGAAAAGTTGAGCTTGGGAAATAGCTATATTGTTATGGCTGCCCTTTTGCTAATGGCGGCTATCTCTTACTGTTTTTTCCTGCTTCAACAAGCGTACCCTCCTTGCTGTGATGCATTGTCCTATGCTGCAATTGCTGCCAAGACAAACAGCGTGGGATTTTTGGAATCACAAATCCCGTTGCGCACATTTGCCTATCCATTATTTTTGTCGGGCGTTGCAAAAGTTAGCAGCATTACGAACGTTAATTATTTATTTCTGGTCTTTCTATTTCAATTTGCACTTTATGCCATTGCTGTCATCAATGCGTTGTCATTTTTTGGCGAGCGAATTACATCTACGGCAGCGAAAACAATAGTTCTGGTGTTTTTATGTTGCAATATTTACGTAGCTCCTTACATTGCCATAACGCTGACGGATTCGATATATATATCGCTGTGTATGATTGTTATCACGAATATCTGTCGCTTGTTCGCCAGTGCGGATACGCGCTATAGCCTCATCAGTATCACGGCTTTTTTGGTGGCCTTAGCGATTGTTATTCGACCTACCGCTATTTGGTTGGTCGCCCCATTGATATTTTATTTCGCAATTCTGATTTTTTCCGGAAAGGTAAATTATTTTCGGCTAGCAGGCGCATGTGCAATTGCAGCAATACCTCTGGGCGTACAAATTTTCATTAACTATTCGCGATTCGATGCCTTTACTTTCTTCCCCGCAACCAACTTGGGGTCGGCCCAGGTTGAATGGGGTATCAAGCATTTAAAGTATGCAACCTGGATGGCGGGCGGTATACAGCCAAATTATTACCCTTCCTCTGAACTCATTAAGGCTGTGCCGGGCGATTCCGGCTTCACCATCATGTGGTACTTCAGTAATATTCTTGAGGGTATCAAGCTAATTTTTGTGAAGTTTGTTGGTGCATTTGATTTTGATCATTTGCTCCCTTATCCCTACTTTGTCATCAGGGATTTTTGGCTGCCTTCGGTCTTTTCGTTTGCGTTTATGTTTTTTGGTGTTTGCGGTGTTTTTTATCACGCGCTAACCGCAAACCTGACTGTGTTGGGGCACAGATTTTTGCCCGGCGTTATTGTTGTTTCTTGGGGTGCGATAACCCTGGTGTCTGCTTTGGAGTTAAGGTTTACCTTACCGGTTCTAACCTATTTCATGATTGTGTCCTGCCTGTATCTCTATGAGTTAAAAGTTAGGAATCAAAGAAAGGCAATTGTTTTTTCGCTGCTTGGTTTTTTAATTACCTTACCTTTTTTGATAATGGTCGCGCTGTTTGTAAGAGATCAAAGCTCTATTTCCGGATAATACCGGGTTACCTATTTTTTATATCACATTTATATTTCGAGATAAAAATGCTTCTCATCAATGATTTAAAACTGCACGCGGATAAGTTGCGTGATTTGACAGATGCCGCAATTGCCAGGGTTCTGGATCGCGGCTGGTTTGTATTGGGCCCGGAAGTTACCGCATTCGAAACGCAATTTGCGCAGTACATCGGCGTCGCCAAATCCGTTTCACTTGCCAATGGGACAGATGCACTGGAACTCGCACTGCGTGCTGTCGGTGTAGGCAAAAGCGATCTGGTGGCGACTGTGGCGAATGCTGGCATGTACACCACCACTGCACTCATCGCTATAGACGCGGAGCCATTTTTTATCGATGTTGATCAGGCTTCTCGCACGACAACATTGCATGAATGTGAACGCGCGCTTGCTGCGGGTGTAAAAGCGATTGTGGTGACCCATTTGTATGGCCGTGCTGCGCCTGATATTCAAGCGATAGCTACACTTTGCGCCCGGCATAAAATTCCCCTCATTGAGGATTGTGCCCAGGCACATGGTGCAAAAGTGGATGGAAAAATGGTGGGTTCTTTTGGCGATATCGCCTGCTTTAGTTTTTATCCCACTAAAAATTTAGGCGCTCTGGGCGATGGCGGTGCTGTTGCAACGAATAATGTGCAATTGGCAGAAACAGTTGCGCGTCTGCGCCAATATGGTTGGTCATCCAAATACCAAGTCACACTGGCCAAGTCACGCAACAGTCGCCTCGATGAAATGCAGGCTGCAATATTAAGCGAGTTTTTGCCCTTGCTCGATGGTTGGAATAATCGTCGCCGGGAAATTGCCCTGGGTTACGCAGAGTTAATAAAAAATCCCGCTGTTCAATTACCGGTATTTAACGGCGAGGATTACGTCGGCCATCTCTACGTTATCGAAACAGTGAATCCTGAAGGCCTGCGTGCGCATCTGAAAACGAACCAGATTGCGAGCGAGGTGCATTACCCTATACCCGATTACAAACAACCCGTATTTGGTGATCAATTTGCCAGTATAAAATTGCCGGTAACGGAAAAATTGGCGGCCACTATTCTTACCTTGCCGTGTTTTCCGGAGTTGACCGATGAGCAAGTTGGCAAAGTAGCAGAGGCGGTAAATTCATGGGTGGCCTAATCTATTCGGTCATTATTCCCGTCTACAAAAACGAGGAGTCTATTCCGCGCCTTATTGCTGCATTGACTGAAATGAATGAGGCGTTGGATCGGCAGCTTGAAGTGGTTTTTGTGGTGGATGGCAGCCCCGATAAATCCTTTGAGATATTAAAAACCTGCCTGCCGGATATTCAAATACCCACCCAGCTAATTGCGCACGCGCGCAATTTTGGTTCATTCCCGGCGATACGCACCGGCTTGGCTGCGGCAACTGGCCAATACTTTGGGGTGATGGCCGCCGATCTGCAAGAGCCACCGGAATTGTTGGTCGAGTTTTTCAAAGCATTGAAGGCCGATGAGTGTGATGTCACTATCGGCACTCGCAGCAGTAGGAGCGATCCGTTCTTTTCCAGACTGGCATCCGGCCTGTTTTGGAGCCTCTATAAAAAACTGGTCGTCAACGATATGCCTGCCGGCGGGGTGGATGTTTTTGGTTGCAATGATTTATTTCGTCAGGAACTGCTTAAGCTGGAAGAATCACGTTCATCGTTAATTGCACTTATCTTTTGGTTGGGCTTCAGGAGAAAATTAATCAGTTACGAGCGTGTTGTTCGGCAGGAAGGAAAGTCGGCATGGACACTGAGTAAAAAAATCGACTACATGATGGACAGTATCTTTGCGTTTACCGATTATCCCATCAGGTTGTTAATGAAGATCGGTGCTATTGGTTCGTTTTTCTCTATAGTGCTTGCCATTGTGATTGCCAGCGCGCGTATTCTCGGTTACATCGAAGTCCCCGGCTATGCCGCAACTATTTTGGCGGTACTGATCTTGGGTGCGCTCAATTTGTTTGGTTTGGGTTTGGTCGGAACCTACGCATGGCGCAGCTATGAAAATAGTAAACAACGTCCACTTGCTGTTGTTGCCGCAAAAATGACGAATAACAAATAATGTTTCGCGTGCTGAATATGGCTTGTGGTTTATAGGAGATTGGAATGGATCAAATATTGTCGCGGCTAACCAGCAAGTTCTATGCGGGATTTAATTTTCTTAGCAACAGTGATGACTCCACTAAAGAGTGGCATGAAGAATTTTTGGCGGCGGTAGATAAGGGCGAGTTGCGTTTGCATGAATCTGCCAATGGCGTAAAGATCTACTATCGTCATTTGCAATGGGATTCCGACTTTTTTGCTGTTCCTACTTATCGAATCGATTATTCATTTATTCCCGATAACACCCGCAAGGCCAAAGAATCGTTCGAAGAGTTGTTCGCGTATTTGCAATCGCAGCATCCGGAATTCTATTTATTTGCTGAAGTGCCCTCGGAGGATATTCAGGCTTTAGCGAGCATGACTGCCGCGGGTTACAGTTTGATCGAATCTCGCCTCACCTATTTTAACGATCAGATTCAACAATTCGATCCGTCGCGGCGCTACGCAACCCGTCAGGCGAATGCAGATGATATCGAGGTATTAACCAAAACAGCCATAGCAGCAGTTAATGCATTCGATCGTTTTCACGCCGATGATTTTTTTACCAGCAGTGAAGCCGATAGATTTCTAGCCAAGTACACCGAAAATTCGGTGTTGGGCTTTGCCGATGAAGTGATGGTTCCGGCTGAGGGTATTGCCAACGCATTTTTAACAGCCAATTACCTTAGCTCACCAAGATGTTTAAGCAATAAAAAAATGGCAAAAATGGTCTTGTCTGCCGTCGCCACCGAGCGCCGCGGTTGGTATGTAAAACTGATTGGTGAGATGACACAAAAATTCAAAGAGCAGGGCGTTGACACTGCATTTATGACCACTCAATCAACCAACAGAGCCGTGCTTAAAGTCTGGGCGTCGTTTGGATATCGTTTTGGCAAAGGCTCACACATTTTGTCAAAATATTGTAGAAATATTTAAGGTTAATACAGAGTAGTTATTTATGACGCAATTATTGAACACAGAAGCCAAACTGCAGGGAGAGCACGTGTATGTGTACCCTGAAAGCCAGATTGATCCGGGTGTTGTCATCGACGGATTTACCCAACTATGGAATGGCTTGATTATCAAAGCGGGTGTTCGCATTGGCTCGGGTGTTATTTTTCTAAAGGATGATCAAAATTCAACAAATAGTTACGTTGCTGAAAACGTTATTATCGGCGCCGGTTGTATTATCGGTTTAGGCGTTACTATTGCACAGGGAGCTATTTTGGAGCCGGGTTCTGTTGTACTCCAAAACGTTCCTGCGCATGCGATTGTTGGCGGTAATCCCGCAAAAATTACCGGTTACACCCAAACGGACGATGTTGCCGGCGAGAGCAATGTGATTACGGGAATAGCGGATGATGTGGTCAATATCGGTGTAAACAATGTAACGCTACATCGTTTTAAACTGGTAAAAGACTATCGTGGCGATTTATCTGTTGGTGAATTTACCAAAGAAATTCCGTTCGAACCCAAGCGCTACTTTTTGGTGTTCAATGTGCCCTCGGAGAAAACGCGCGGCGAGCATGCGCACTATGAGTGCCACCAATTTTTAATTTGTGTTAAAGGTTCTTGCTCAGTAGTCGTGGATGATGGAGCTTTGCGTCGTGAAGTATTGTTGGATCAGCCCAACCTCGGTGTTTACCTGCCACCGTTAACCTGGGGTATTCAATATAAATACTCTCCGGATGCTGTGCTGCTGGTGTTCGCGTCTCACTATTATGAAGCAAGCGATTACATTAGAAGCTACGAAGATTTTTTGACGGCAATAAAAACTAAAAATGCCAACAATGGATAAGCTTAAATCTACCGGTGTTATCAAAGACGGCTTGCGTTTTTTGGTCGGCGGCGGGCTTAACACCGCTATCAGCTATTTGGCCTATCTGTTCTTCTTATTATTCACCAGCTATCAAATAGCCTACGCACTGAGTTGGGTGGTGGGCTTGCTTATCATCGTCATTTTTTATCCTTCTAAAGTATTTGTCGGCAGCCAAAACTCCTGGAAAAAAACAGCCATTTTAATTGGGCAATATCTGCTGGTATTTTTTTGTGGATTGCAGTGTTTAAACTTACTAGTGGTCCACACTGGTATGTCAGAGCAGTTGGCTGCACTTTTCACCATGGCATTCACCACGGTATTAAATTTTCTGTTGATGCGGCTTTTGTATAGGAGCACATTATTTCGCTGATAGTTGTGCATGGGAGCTGATGGGAATGTGGGTATAAGCAGAATCCATATTGGCCAGATTTATTTATATATGACATTTTTAAACCGTCTGAACATCTTCGAGTAACCGAGAAATGTTGCTACACCAGATACTGGATCCTAAAAAAAATAACTTTGACTTGTTTCGCCTGATGGCCGCCTTGCTGGTGATCTACGGCCATGCTTCTGCCTTTGTGCCCAATGCAGTCAATACAGATTGGGTGGCACGTCTGCTGGGTTTTGATTATTCCGGATCTTTGGCGGTGAAATTTTTTTTCATGCTCAGCGGATTGTTGGTGACGGCAAGTTTGCTAAACCGCCCGCATGTGGGCGAATTTGTGGTCAAGCGTGCGGCACGCATTTTACCGGGCTTATTTATCTGCTTGTGTGTGTCGGTATTTGTAGTCGGCCCCTGGTTTACTACCTTGCCATTAGCGGAATATTTTTCCCACGGCCAAACGTGGAAATACTTGATAGACAATACTTTATTGTATGAAATTCAATGGCGCTTACCTGGAGTATTTGCAGAAAGTAAGTACGGATTAAATGGCTCGCTATGGACCTTGCCACTGGAAGCAGTTTGTTATTTCTTCCTGGCCGTGTTTTATGCCTTGGGTATTTGGCGTGCCCTGCGGCTCGCCAATCTGGTTTTGCTTGGTGTAATATTTCTATCATTCGTGATGCCGCAATTTTTGCCTTCCCTGTTTTCTAATAATCAGGAGGCACATCTTCTACCAGGATGTTTTGCCTTGGGAGCACTTTTCGCAACCAATCGGAATCACATCTCAGTCAGTGCCAAGGGCGTTTTTGTGTTGGGCTTATGGTCAGCATTACTTTGGTCGACGGGCATGAAGATGGGATTTTTTTACCTGTTCTTCTTTTATGCTTGCCTTTATTTTGGATCTCGGAAACTGGTAGTGGAAAAGCTAAGAATTCCGGCGGATCCTTCCTACGGTGTTTATATCTATGGCTTTGTGATTCAACAATGTTTGGGGAATCTGTTTCCGGAGAAAGGAATAATATTCCATCAGCTTGTCGCCGCTTTAATCGCAATCCTTGTCGGTACTCTCTCTTGGTATCTTATCGAAAAGCCCAGTATGGATTTAGTAAAAAATGTATTGGTTCAAAAAAATCGCTGGAAGAATTAAGAGGAAAAAGTATGTTTTACGTTAACCGAGTGCTCCAGCTAATAACAGCAAGAAACTCGTTCACCTTTGCATCCCTATTATTGGCTACTTGGGTTATGCACTTTATTGTGCTGTATTTTATTTTCCCCGGGCACTACAATCCGCTGGCATTTCATCATGCTGATTTCTACATTCCAGCGTCTTTTGTCTATGGTTTAAGTGAAGCCTATACCTTTGCCAACCTGCTGAATTGGCCAAGACCCCTATTTATGTATTCTTATAAATTGAGCGGGTACCTCGGGCACTCAGGTAGTGTGGCGTGGGGAATCTCGATAGTGTTTCTTAATTGCGTTTTTATGGCTCTGCTGGTAAAGCGCATTCTAAATTTAAAGATAGATGCCTATTTTTGTTTATTCTATTGTCTCTACTGTTATTTGTTATTTTCCCAGCCCTATTTTTATACATTCTATTCGCATGATGTAGGATCTCAGTTATCGTTCTTATTGCTGTTGTTGGGTAGCATGGGTTTTATTGGATTGGTTGAAAGAAATACTATACTTGCCAGTATCCTTTTATTTTTTTGCGCGTCCTGCGCGTTTCTAGTGAAAGAAAGCTATCTGGTGTCAATGGGATTTGTCACTTTCTGCTGGTTTTTGTACTACATCAAACAGAATCCGTTAAAGGCCATTTCTCCCGGTCTAGCTGTTTTACTCTCTGGAATTATTGCTGCGCTAGTGAGTTTCAGAACCAAGTCGGTGTTTGTAAATCTTAATGCAGAGCAGGGTTCTGATTACCACATAGTGTTAAATCCATTGAGTGTTCTCAAAGAGTTGGCGCGGTATGCCAATGAAGCAATTGCCCCGGCTTTGGTAGTAGTTTTTGCACTGCTCCTGTTTCAGCTTTACAAGAGCTACCAAAATAGAATGCTGGTGATTGCCTTTTTCGCCTGTGCCATTTTTGCATTGTTAGCTTGGTTTCCCAATGCGCTGCTACCCTTTCATCACTACCAAGGTTATTCTTTCAATGGCCTATATGTTTTTTTTGCGGTAACTTTTTTTGCTGTAAAAATGCTTCAGGATCAACTTTATTCTAAAAAAATTCTTTTGGCTTTTGCTGTGTTAGCAGTGTTAAGTCCGCTTTCCAGTTTGCACAATTATGGTGATGGTCGAAATACTTGGGTGCTTGCGCAGGAAAAAATCCAAATCAATATGTTGGCAGGCTTTAATAAAGCCGCCGCGCAATTAATACCGCTGGATAAAAATGTGACTGTATTGGTCTCGGGCATAACTGCGCCTTTCCATCCTTTTTCATTCCCCGAGTCTATTCGATCTTTCAAGGGAGGCGAGAAAGCAAATTATTATTTTATTGTGCCGAAAGATTATCCGGTTAACCTAGGCAATAAAATTGACTTGGTAAATTTTATTGCCGAGCAAGATAAGGCCTCAGTTGAGTACGATCAGGAATGGCAGTTTGATGATCAGGGGAATTTGGTGGCTATACAGGTGCGGGAATAAATTTTTGTTATATTGGTGGGAGAAATTGGCGCACCCGACAGGATTCGAACCTGTGACCAACGGCTTCGGAAGCCGCTACTCTATCCAGCTGAGCTACGGGTGCTGGAAAGGAAAATCTAAAATTACATCGTAAGTTGCTGCAAGTTCTAGCAGCGCTTCGCACTGCAGCTACTCCTTTCGCTTCGCTCAAGTCCGGCCAAACAACAAGTTGTTCGTCATTCGGCTGCACTCAACGCTACGCGTTGAAAGACGTTTGCCTCATCCAGCTGAGCTACGGGTGCTGGAGGAGAAATCTAAAATTACATCGTAAGTTGCTGCAAGTTCTAGCAGCGCTTCGCACTGCAGCTACTCCTTTCGTTTCGCTTAAGTATGAAAACAAAACTGAGGGCGGCGATTCTACTGTCCTTGACCGCGCCCGTCTACGGCAAACTCATTTCCTTATTTATGATTTAAATCTATCGCTAAATCGTGGATGCTCAGTTCTTTGGTGATCTGGGTGGAGCCGATGCTTTGGCTCATGGTACCGAATTGGAAATCGGCAATCATCCGCTCCAGGCGAGGCAGGCAGCGTTCAAGATTGGTGTAATGGCGAAAATTACTGAACCAGCTGGCGTTGGGGACACGCGGTTGTTCCGGATCTATCTCCCAGGGATGCAGATAAAAAATTTGCGGTTTGGTTTGGTTGAGGCTCGCGCGCTCGAATAACCATTTTGACAATGCGTAGGGATATTGACGGAAGTAACCGCCGCCAGCAGCAGGAATTGCTTGACCGAGCACCTTGGCGGTGGTCAGTGGAAATTCCAGTAGGCTCGCACCGCTGTTGGTAATGATGCGGTAGGGCTCCTCGGGGCTGCCGGGAATGCCGTAGTTGTCGTGGCGGGTGGGGAAGATGCTTGAGTCCCAGGTGAATCCCAGCTCGGCCAAAATATCCAGCGCCCAAAGCGATTTTCGCGTGATCGAATAGCTGGCCGCGCGATAGCCGGTAATAGGCGTTTGGGCCAGATCTTCCAGTATGGTTTTGGATTTAGCGGTTTCCGCGCGAAAAATATCTTGATTCTGTTTGTAAATTAGCTGGTGGCTAAAACCGTGGGAAGCAATTTCGTGGCCCTGCGCGCGAATGGCTTTTACCAATTCCGGATATTGCTCAGCGACCCAGCCCAACACGAAAAAGGTAATTTTAATATTGGCGTCATCAAACAGCTGCAGCAGGCGATGAGTGTTTGCCTCCACGCGTGATGGCCAGTTTTTCCACTCGCTCGGTTTGATAACGTTAGCGAAGGCGGCAACGTGGTAATAGTCTTCCACATCAACCGTCATGGCATGGGTAATGGTCTGGTTGTGCATAGTTCTCGCCGGCTGGGTACCCAAGAGGTGTGGCTCAGGATACTTGGTAATAATGACGGTACCACTCGATGAAGCGCGCAACGCCTTCTTCGATGGTGGTTTGTGGCTTGTAACCAACGGACTGGATGAGTGCGTCGACATTGGCATAGGTGTCAGGTACATCGCCAGGTTGCATAGGCAGTAAATTTTTCACCGCCGTTTTGCCCAGTCCTTGTTCCATCAGCTCAATAAATCTGAGCAACTCAACTGGATTGTTGGAGCCAATATTATAGATGCGGTAGGGTGCATTAGAGCTGGCAGGGTCGGGGTCTGCGCTGTTCCAAGTGCTGTTGGGCTGCGCTGGCTGATCAAGTGTGTGAATAATGCCAGCGACTATGTCATCGATATAAGTGAAGTCGCGGCGGTGTTGGCCGTAGTTGAATACATCAATTGCTTCGCCGCGCGCGATTTTATTGGCAAACAGAATGGGTGCCATGTCCGGCCTTCCCCAAGGGCCATACACCGTAAAAAAGCGCAGTCCGGTGGTGGGGATGTTGAACAAATGGCTGTAAGTGTGTGCCATTAGTTCGTTGGATTTTTTGGTTGCCGCGTAAAGGCTGACAGGGTGATCAACAGGCTGGTTTTCCGCAAACGGCATGCAGGTGTTAGCGCCGTAGACTGAGCTGCTGGAGGCGTAGACAAGGTGCCCGGTCCCAAAGTGGCGGCAGGCTTCCAAAATATTTAAAAAGCCGGTGATATTGGAATCGATATAAGCCTGAGGATTGCTCAGCGAGTAGCGCACACCCGCTTGCGCCGCGAGATTAACTACGCGCGCTGGTTGATGGGTTTTGAAAACCTGATCGATAGCATTTTTATCTTCCAGGCCGATGCGCAGCTCAGTGAAACCGGGCTGGGTATTTAACAAAGCCAGTCGCGCCTGTTTAAGCTGCACATCGTAATAGTCGTTGAGGTTATCGATACCAATAACCTCATCGCCGCGCGCCAGCAATTGTTGTGCAAGTGCGGCGCCGATAAATCCTGCTGTGCCGGTAACGAGAATTTTCATATCAGAGCCGCGCGTCTACGGCGTTTTTGGGCAGTATGTGTTTTACATCGAAGAGCACATGGTTGGGTGCGCCCAGTGCACGAATGCCCTCGGCGCCCATTTCGCGGAACACATCGTGGGCTACGCAAATAATAATTGCCTGATAACTGCCGGGAACGGGTTTGTCGATCAAATCCAAACCGTATTCATGTTTGGCTTCGGCGGCATCGGCCCAGGGATCGTAAATATGGACATTGGTGTTGTAGTTGCGCATTTCTTCGATGATATCGATAACGCCGGTGTTGCGCAGGTCGGGGCAATTTTCTTTAAAGGTCAGGCCCATGATCAATACCGTGGAATCCACCACGTGGGCTTTGCGTTTGGTCATCATCTTAACTACTGAGTCGGCAACAAAGGCACCCATGCGGTTGTTAATGCGGCGCCCGGAGAGAATCACTTCCGGGTAGTAGCCCACTTGTTGTGCTTTATGGGTGAGGTAATAAGGATCAACACTGATGCAGTGGCCGCCGACCAGACCGGGGCGGAAGGGCAGGAAATTCCATTTGGTGCCCGCAGCTTCCAATACTTCCAGAGTATCTATTCCCAATTTGTGAAAAATCAGTGCCAGCTCATTTACCAGTGCGATATTGAGATCGCGCTGGGTGTTCTCGATTACTTTGGCCGCTTCAGCAACTTTAATACTGCCCGCTTTGTGGGTGCCCACCACGACAATTTTGCGGTAGAGCTCATCCACATAATCGGCTACTTCAGGGGTAGAGCCTGACGTGATTTTGACAATATTGTGGATGCGACGCTGCTTATCGCCGGGGTTAATCCGCTCGGGGCTGTAACCTGCAAAAAAGTCTTCATTGAAACGCAGGCCCGAGACTTGTTCGATAATCGGAATGCAAATTTCTTCGGTACAGCCAGGGTAAACAGTCGATTCAAAAATAACGATGGCGTTTTTCTTGATTACACGGCCAAGCAGGGCAGAGGCTTTTTCCAGTGGAGTCAGGTCAGGTTGGTAACTGTTATTAATGGGTGTGGGTACAGTCACTATATAAATATCTGCCCCCTTTATATCCGCTTCGTCGGTGGTAAAACTTAACTGCTTCGTTGCTTGCAGCTCTTCAGCAGTCAGTTCCAGTGTGTGGTCCACACCTGCGCGCAGGGCATCGACGCGGGCGTGGTTGATGTCGAAACCAATAGTAGTGGTCTTTTTGCCAAATTCTACAGCCAGTGGCAGGCCGACATAGCCTAAGCCAATAACACAAAGCCTTGGGTTGCTTGCAAACATGATTATTCCTTAGCGGGGGTATGATCCACGAACGGGCAACTAAAATACCATATTCGCTTTAAGTTTAAATGGCGGCAACCTCTTCAAATTCGAATTGGCTATGTTCGAGGGTGGGCAAAGTCCCGGCGGGAATAAATCGAAATATTGTCACAAATCTTGATATAATCGGCCGCTTTCAGTATCTCTGCCTATCCAACTTGAAGGAATCGGGTTTGTCCTATATTCGTTTGAACAAGCATTATATCCATCTCCCGTACCTCTATTTAGGGGTTGTGGATGCACTGATCGTTGTTGGTGTTGCCTGGGTTGTCCAATATTTCGGATTCAATACTCGCACCACTGATTTGTCCGGGGATGCCACTTTTTCGTGGCTACCGATTATTACACTCTCGCTGGTGTTGAGTTGTTGTACGCTTTCTATGGGTGTGTACACCGCGCTGATTCGTGAGGGATTCTCCAGCATGGTATTGCGCACCATGGTGAGCTTTTTCTTGTTGGGCAGTCTTTCTCTCTATGTTATCAATTTGCTGTTCGATGGCTCCTTTATCAATCAGTCATTGATTTTCTGGAGCGTGTTGCTATCAACGTTGATGGTATGCGTGTCCCGCTGGATATTTGTCAAAATCGTCGATGTCGGTCAACTGAAGCGTCGTGTTGTGATTTATGGGGCGGGCGGTAAGGCGAATAAACTGCTTGCCGATTTGGCGCCCGATGTGAATGTACTTGGTGTAACTATAGTAGGCTGTATTCCCAGTGCGGATGAGCCCGTCAAAGTAGACGCGGCATTGGTTATCCAGGAGCCAGCGGATTGGTTGCTATTTGCAAAACAATTTCAAATTTCCGAGATAGTAATTTCTCCCGACGAACGTCGGCGCACCGGCGGCGAGGCATTCCCGCTAAGTCAATTTTTAGATTGTAAACTTGCGGGTATACCATCGAGTGATGCGCTGAGCTTTTGCGAACGCGAATTAGGCAAAATAGATATATCGCTGTTGCAGCCGGGTTGGATGTTATTTTCCGACGGGTTCAAATATTCCAAACGGCGCATGTTGGCAAAAAGGTTATTTGACCTTGCACTTGCCTCGGTATTTTTAGTCCTGCTCTGGCCTTTTATGTTGCTTACTGCGTTGGCAGTGAAATTGGAAAGTCCTGGTGCGGTGCTTTATCACCAAATTCGTGTAGGGCTTAACGGGCGTGTATTCCGGATTTATAAATTTCGCAGCATGAGGCAGGACGCGGAAAAAAATGGCGCGGTCTGGGCAAAGAAAAATGATTCCCGGGTAACCAGGGTTGGCGCGTTCATCCGCAACACCCGTTTGGATGAGCTACCCCAGCTCTACAACGTATTTGCCGGGCATATGAGTTTTATCGGTCCGCGCCCCGAGCGCCCTGAATTTGTCACCGAGCTTGCACAGCAAATTCCGTTTTATGAAATGCGCCATAAAGTTAAACCGGGTTTAATGGGCTGGGCGCAGTTGAAGTATCCCTACGGTGCCTCTGTAGAAGATGCGAAAAACAAACTGCAATATGATCTCTACTACACCAAGAATCACAGTTTTTTTATGGATATGTTAATCATGATTCAAACAGTAGAAATTATTCTGTTGGGCAAAGGTGTTCATTAATCAACGCAATCCATTTGTCAGTAGCTGATTATCGCTAGATGCAGTACATGAGCTGACAAAAGATCAATTATCGAGGGACGCTCCAGATGAAAAATATGTATCTTATTATTTCAACATTGTTGATGTTAACCATTGTAATGGGATGCAGTAGCAACAAACCTGTGCAACTGCCGGAGGCTGCGGATGCCGCAGTGTTGGCAGAATACAAAATAGGTGTGGGTGACTCGCTGGTGATTAACGTATGGCGTAACCCAGAGCTTTCTCTCAGTGTGCCAGTGCGACCAGACGGGAAAGTATCTATGCCCCTGATCGGCGATGTGGTGGCTGCTGATTTAACTTCAGAGCAGTTGTCACAAAACATTACTACAAGTTTGACAACCTTTATCAGAAGTCCTCAGGTTACTGTCATAGTAGCAAATCCAAGTAGTTCCGATTTTCAGCGTCGTGTCAGAATTACCGGCGCAGTTTCCAACCCCCAATCCATTCCCTATCGCGAAGGCATGACTGTGCTTGATTTGGTGCTCCTCGCCGGCGGTCCGAACCAATTTGCATCGGCCAATAAGGCAAAGCTCTATCGCAAAGTGGGCGGTGAACTGAAGGTCTATCCAATAAAGCTTGACGACCTGATTAATGACGGAGATGTTGCCACAAATTATGCGTTGCAACCGTCAGATATAGTCACTGTGCCTGAGAGAAGTTTTTAACAATACCGTGTTAATGAATTCCTGAAATACCAATTGAGATAGTTCATGGATAAAGCATATCTACGAGATTTATTAGCTGCACTGCGCGCGGAATTGGTTCGCTTCAGATTTTGGTGCGCGCTGTTATTTTTGGGTGTGGCCTATCTATTTCTTTTCGCTGGTCTTATTTGGCCTAAAAGCTACACCACCAAGGTGGTTTTGTTTGCTGACGTCACAAATATTATTGAGCCATTGCTCAAAGGCCGCGCTGAGATAACCAAGATTGATCGGTCGGCGCAGGCCAGTGAAGTCATATACACCCGCCGCATAATGCTGGAGACAGCCAAGCAAGCAGGTCTGCTCAAGGGAGGGGTTTCCGAGGAGCAGCAAGATGCCATTGTTGGTCAGCTTCGTGGCGGCGTAGTCGTGGCTCGTGAACGCAATGAAAATTATGTTCAGCTCAGCTACACAGCAACTAATCCGGACCGTTCATTTGAAGTGTTAAATGCAGTAGTGAACGTATTTATTGAAGACACGGCAAAGCGCAAGCGCGACGAAAGTGTGGGTGCTTATAATTTTATTGATGCGCAAGTGCAAACCTATAAAAAGCAACTTGAATCTGCTGAAGAAAAACTAAAAGAATTTAAATCAAAAAATATGGATGGTAGCGAGGACGCGGTAAGTGCGCGTATTGCATCACTGCGTTCGGAAGTTGAAAGTTTAAAAATTAGCATTGAAGAAACGCAATCGCGAATTACCACTATTAATCAGCAATTAAATACCGAAGGGCAGTATTTGCAGGCGAAAGGCCAGATAGATGAACTGAAACAGCGGCGCCAAACACTGACTGCACAGCTAGAGCAAATGCTGCTCAGCTATCAGGAAAATTATCCAGATGTCGTTTCACTGCGGGCCCAGATCAGTGAGCTGGACAGCGCAATTGGTAAAATTCAGCAGTCAGGAGGAGATGTCTTTGGCGGCTCCGATAAAGTGCAGAATCCCCTCTATGAAGAATTGCGTAAACAACTAGCGGATGCAGATGTGAGTTTGCGTTCGCAGAAAAGAAGAATGCAGTCTCTGCTTTCGCTACAAGAGGAAGAATATGCCCGGCAGCAGCGCATCGCCGCCAATCAAGCCAGTCTTTCGGATTTGACCCGCGACTATGACGTAACGAAAAAGGTTTATGAAGAAATGCTTCAGCGCAAGGAAACGGCGCGTATTTCTATGACCCTTGATATCGAAGGCCAAGGTGTATCTTACCGAATCCAGGAGCCAGCAGCCTTTCCGTTAAAACCTTCCGGATTGCATTTTATTCACTTTGCGATAGTGGGCCCCTTTGTCGGGCTACTGTTTCCGTTGGGATTGTTGATTCTCTTTATATTGGTTGATCCTCACGTGCGCTCAGCCAGAGCGTTGCAAAAGCAGTTGCCGCCTGATGTAGAAGTAATAGGAGTGGTGCCTCACTACAAATCGCCAATCGGTGAGCGGTTGCTTAAAAAGGATGTCCTATTGATTTTCTCGGTAGCGGCAGTTGGAATGATTTGTTACATCGCAATTGTCATCTATTGGTTAATCACCAAAGGTTGAACCTAACTGATTGTCAGGACCAAACAATGGATAAGCGAAAAGAGAAAAACCTAACTCAACTCATGGAAGACGTTGACGCCCTCGTTGAATCGAGCGACCATTTGGTTAAAAGTGCCGTGCTCGAGCACCGCAAGCGGGAAAAAATTAAAAACATGGAGATGCCACAGCTGTGGACTCAGGACGAACTCTATGAGAAAAAAATCGTTTTTACCGGGATGCGGCAGCGTGACGTATTGAATGCGTTCCGCGAAGTGCGCATTAAACTTCTGGGAAGGCATCACTCGGATAACATGGTGGTGCTGGTTTCATCGGTTGCCATTGACGTGCCGTCCAGTTATTTCAGCTTTAACCTGGCCGCCACCTTCGCACTGGATCAGCATAAAACAGCACTGTTTGTTGACTGTAATCCCTATAACTCTGACGTCGACAAATACGTAACCGCCGATATAGATGCGGGATTGTCGAGTTATTTAACTGATTACACAGTTCCACTTAAAAGTATTATCTATCCAAGCGGTATTGAGCGTTTACGCGTTATTCCCTCTGGCGGCGCGAGTGAATCGGCTGCTGAGTTTTTTAATTCAAAACGGATGGAAGTGTTGGTTGCGGAAATAAAGTCACGCTATCCCGACAGGTTTATTGTGCTGGATGCGCCGAGTATTCAGCAATCGACAGAGGCGAGAATTCTGGCGAAGTATTGTGATCATGCACTCTTGGTTGTGCCGTTTGGGAAAGTCGTGACTGACGAAGTTCTGTCAGCTGTAGACGCAGTAGGTAAAGAAAAATTTGCCGGTCTTGTTTTCAATCATTGATGAGAGAGGCGAGCCATGCGCACCAAAAAAATGCATTTGAAAAATATATATCCTGCGCTAATCCTTCATTTATATTGCGCTGCTGCCTATGCAAATGACATCAAAGGTTCTTTGTCTGCCACTAGTATGCTCTCTGACAACTCATTGAAGACCGCAGAGGAACCTGTGGAGGAGCGTCAGGATCTTTATCGGGTAGGCGTTTCGGCAGATTATTCAAATTGGTTAATTGCAGCGGACGCGAATTATAATTGGGTCTCGCATCAGTATGCGGAAGAGTCGCAACCCGACGACCGCTACGCCGAAGGCAGTTCGAGCATCCTGTTTGGTAAACCAGAAGATCCTCTAGCGCTTGAGCTTAATCATTCGCAAAGAATATTGTTGATAACGCCAGATGCAGTAGCGCTTACCCAAAATCAACAAGAGCGCGTGATGATATCTGCGCTGCCGCAAATTCGCACCAGAATTTTTGCGGCGGATAGGCTCACGCTGGCTGGGCAGTTTGTGCGGGTAAGCATTCCCGACGATGATCTACAAGACTCCCGGCGCGACGGGTTTTCGGTCGGTTGGTTGCATCCGTTATCGGCGGCAAGTTTTTTGCAGCTAAACGCCCAGCAACAAAAAATCAGCTTCGAATATTTTCCAATGGCTGACTATACCTATTCCGGCGCGATGATGGTTTACGGAGTGAAGCTGCGTAAATTGAAATATGATGTCGAAGTTGGATACAACCAGAGTGAACCGGAAACCGGGGCAGAGCAGGGCGCGCCCTCTTACAAAGTATCGGCTATTTACCTTAGTGGCTTTAATCAGTTCGATTTAAGCGCAAGCCGTGCAATTACGGACACATCCTTTGGCAGCGGAAATTTAGACAGCAATATCGGGCTGCCCGGCAGTGATGGCTCATCGCCAGCGATAGACCGGATGGACCGCATCAGTGCAGAGTTGAATTGGCAGACACAAGTTATTTGTACACGTTGTCAATTCTCCACCGGGGTCTCTGCGGTTGAAGATGATTACCTTGAAAAAGATGAAAAGTCGTTGAGTCTCTACACACGTGCGCGCTTTTCTTACTCGTTTTCCAGTGCGGCTACGCTGTCACTCAGTGCGGCGCGAGCCGATGTCGACTTTGACACTCAAGAAATCGCTCGCGACTACGAACTAAATACTATTTCGATTGATTATGTGTATAACTTTGTGAATGGCGTTAATGTCCGTCTCGCTGCCAGGAATGAAGACAGGACTGCAGTGAGCGAGAATGACGATGGGACCTACGATGAAAATGTCTACAGTGTTGGTCTAGGGTACAACTTTTAAGGTTAGAGCGATTGTTGTAGTAAGAGTGTAGATAGGAATAATACCGACAAACAGGTGAAGAAAATGAACAGTATCGTGAAAATAATAGTTATCTCGCTCTGTGTAACTCTTGCTGCATGCGCGGATAAACAGGAAGAAAATCAGGCGGATGCGCAGCGTCACCTTAGCTCTGCAAAAGTCTATCAGGAGCAAGGACAATTCAGGGCGGCAATTATCGAAGCCAAAAATGCCATTCAATTGATGCCGGATTCTCCCGATGGCTACATCAGCCTCGCGCGTATCTACAATGAAATAGGTGCTAATGCAGCTACGCAATCAATGTTGTCGCCCCTTGTAGATAAACTTCCGGCGGTAGCAACGGAATTGGCCAATGCGCATTACTTAAATAGAAAGTATCTTACCGCAATCAATACGGTCACCACTCACCCCGCTGATGCGTCCCGGCCCGAAGATCGGCAGCGTCAAGCATGGCTTAATGCCATGTCCAATATTCATTTGGGTAATACCGATGGCTACGAGTTGGCGTTGAAAGAGTTTGTTGCGGTCGGCGGTAAAGACTCTGATGCAAAGTACATTACAGCTACTTACTTGATATCAAAAGGTGAAATTGAAAACGCCAAAGCAGCGCTGGTGGAGTCGTTGGCAATTGCGCCAGAAGATATTGATGCGCTCATCACCATGGCGAACATTAGCATTTATCTAAAAGACCTCGATGGTGCAGAGCGCCATCTGACCCAGGCTTTGGGGCTGCTCAAAAAGACAGACATAATGAGCACGAAAAGAAGCCAAATTATCAGTTTGTTAACGGATACCTTAATTCAGCAAGGGCGCACCAGCGAGGCATACACTTATCAGAAGCTGCTTGCTGACGCCAATCCTGAAGGCAGTGCCGCACAGCAGCGCTTTAATGATGCAATGGAGCTGTATCAACAGGGTAAGTTTGTAGAAGCAGAAGTTATTTTGCGTGAACTCAGAGAGCAATACCCTAATGATAAAAATACTGGCACATTGCTGGGGCTGATTGAATACCAACAAGGTTCTGACCGTAAAGCAGCCGATTTATTTGATGAGTTTATTGATCCTGAGACGGTGACACCCTCTGTGTTACAAGCTGCGGCGCTGGTTAAATTTCGTAATAATCAAATTGATGACGCCGTTGCACTGCTTAAACAATCGGCGGAAAGTCAGCCCAATAATCCAATAGTGTTGGCGACCTACGGATTGGCGTTGCTCGACCAGGATCCAAAAAGTACCGAAGGTGTCATTGTGCTGGAGAAAAGTCTTGCGCTCGATCCAAGACAACAGCGTATTCGTATTGCCCTCGCAAATAGGCATTTAGCCTTGGATCAGCGCGAACAGGCAGTGGCACAGCTGCAAAAGGCTTATAAGGAACAGCCCAATGATTTTTATATTCAGCAGTCGTATTTTAAGGCCCTGTTAGGTAACGAACAAAAGGAAAAGCTGGAAGAAGAAATTGGTTCGTTCAAGGAAAAAAATCCAGACAGCTCGCGTGGCTATTTTTTCGATGGCTGGTATCAGCTCCAACAAAAAAACTATAAGGAATCGGAGCAGCAGTTTGAAAAAGCGATTTCAGCGCGTGACAGCAGCGAAAAGAATTTAGCCTATGCGGGTCTTGCGCAACTCTACGAGACTCAGGAATTAACCCAAAAATCGATTACGGCCTGGCAGTTTGCGCTGCAGGAAGATCCAAGTATGGCTGTGGGCTATTCCCGGTGGTTCGCCCAAATGCGCAAATTGAACCGCGATTCAGACGCCTTGGTATTTCTGCAAGGCTTGGAAGCAAAAACCCTTCGTTGGGAACCCTCGATTGTACTTGCGCAAATCAATGCTTCGACAAATGATCTGGTCAGCGCAATTAAGCATGCAGAAGTTGCTTTGGAGCGGAGCAAACAAAGCGCCAACGTAAAGCAACTGGCGGCAAATCTATATCGTGTTCAAGGGGTGCAATTTAGAAGCCAAAATAAACTGCCTGAAGCTCGCGAAAATCTGATGAAGGCGGTAAAACTGCAGCCGGAAAATGCCAGTTTTTTAGGTAACCTTATCGAAACAGAAATTGCAGCCAAAAATATTCCTGAAGCGCAAAAGCTGCTGGATCAGTTTGTTAAAGTTCCGGAAAACGAAGGTGAGCGGCTGTTTCTGCAGGGCCTGATTCGTTTTGCCGAAGACAAGAAAGATGAGGGGATTCAGTTGTATTTGGATTCCTGGGCAGCTAAACCGCTGGAATCAGTGGCGGAACAAATTTTTGGTTACTATCAGAAGATCGGTGAAAAGGCCAAGGCCGAAGAGTTTCTAGACTCATGGATCGAAACCTTTCCGAAAAGCAAAATTGCGTCTTTGATGATGGCGGTTACTGCGCAAGGTAAAAATAATGTGGACGATGCGCTGTCCTGGTACGAAAAAGCGGTAGAGCTGAACCCCAATTTGCCCGCCGCCTGGAATAATCTTGCATGGTTATACTACGAGCGTAAAGATCCTCGTGCGCAGGAAACTGCCAAGAAGGCCTATGAAATGGCGCCCAACGTTGCTCCGATTGTGGACACCTACGGTTGGATTCTGGTGGAGAAAGGTGAGTTGACGCAAGGGATTGAATTGCTTACCAGAGCGGTACAATTGGATCCCGAGAGTAAAGAGATAGCGGATCATCTAAAAGAAGCAAAAAGCCGCCAGTAACTGCGACAAAATCGCGAGCGTACATCCGTGTAGCTCGCGATTTTCTTTCTGATCTAATCGAAATTACTTGCATGGCTGATTTCTTCCCCGCGTCAAATTACCCTGGTATTTTTGCAACCCACCAGTGGATTAATGCCTGGCAAAATGCCTGGGCAGATTGCGAGGATATTGCGGTATTGCACCCGCATTCAGATACCGATAACTGCCGCGATGGCTTTTATACTTACGCACAAACCCGATTGTACGGAATAAAAATCACCACCTTATTTCCTGCGGGTATCTCAACACCTGCAAGCCCGAGTTTGCGCAGCGAATATTTTAATCTGCAGCAAGATTCCGCTGAAAAATTTCTTGCGGCTGCCGGCGTGTTTCAATGGGATCAGTTTTATATCCCCGACCTAATGCTTGCCTCACCGCAATATTTATCCTTCTGCGCAGCTGCTGAAGCACAGCAATTAAAAATAATCGTACGCGACCACTCCGTTAGCTATGCTGTGCGCCTGCGCGACAATAATTTTGCGGACTACCTCAAAAGTCTGGGGAGCAATACGCGTTTAAAATTATTTAACAAACGTAAAAAACTTTACCAGTTGGGCGACGTGCGCGTAGAAAACCTCTGGCCGCAGGTAGATGACTTCATCGGTCTGTTAAACCAGTTCCATTTGCAGCGCTGGGGTAAGCCCTGTTACGCCGGGCGTAATCTGCTACAAATTACCAGCTTCTTAAAGCAAATTGCATCGGCGGGTGGTGTGCCGGATTTGTCGGTAATCTATTGCAATAATGAAGTGGTGTCGGCGGTGTTAGATCTGGAGTATTGCGGCAGAATTTATAATATCCAGTCCGGGTATCGCGAAAAATTTCAGGACGGCATTTCGCTGGGAACCCTGCATTTTGGATTCCAATTAGAAAAAGCGTTTGGTTCCGGTGCAGACTATTACGACTTTATGGCGGGCAACGGCAAAAATAGCGATTACAAAAAATCACTCGCCACACACAGTGCAACCTTTGTAACGGTGATGATCGTTCGCAGTGCATTCCTGCGTGCAATGTATACGATAAAAGATCTGCTCAATCGCATCAAAAATAAACACTGAGTTTGTACAGTTGTTAAGGAATTCCCTTAATAATTTGCGGCCCCACTAAATTGGCGACCCATAACGGCAGCCACTTCCACAAGGCGACAAAAATTTTCAATTTGGGATTGTCCGGGTTAATCTCTGGTTTAGGTGTATTGGGCGGCAATACGCAATACCAATAATTTTGACAGGGTTCTGCTCCCCATTGTTTTTTAAACTTGTAAGTTCCCGCATCCAATGTTGATCGTCCAAAATCAAAATAGGCGCATCCTTGTTGTATCGCAAATGACAATATCTGGCGATACATCCACATATTGGTATTGAATTTATTGGCGGATTTAAGTGTGGATGCCCAAGGGATTTCCATTAGCCCACCCTGTCTCACCAAAAAGCCACAGGAGACTGGTTTGTCGTTTACATAAACCACAATGATGTGCGCATCTAATTCGGTATTATTTATGATATTTCCAAACCACTGTTTAGCGTAAACCGGTGTGCCAAGGTCACGCATGTTGTGTGCAAAGACCTTATAAAAATCATCCAATAGCTCTTTTTTTCCGATCCTGCATACAGGTGCAAACTCATCTGCTTTTTTATACTGCGCGCGTACTTTGCTGCCAAGCATTTTATCCAGCGTGCCGTCGTCAGCCGGCAGCTGCAGCAGCATGGATGCTTTTTTGGTAGAGGGATTTTCACCAAGGCCCGGATGAATGCTGCGTATTTCGATGTGTCGCAGGTCGAGTTGCGCACGCACTCCTTCAAGAGCCTGCATCAGCGACAAGCATACATCGCTATATTCACTTACCACACCACCATAATTTAAAAAGGGCATGGATACAGCAAATTTTCCAAACAATGGCGATGAAAAGACCGTGAAAGGTACACCGCCCAATAATGCCCCTGCCGCCGAGCGTGCACAGAGAATAAATGATGTGTGGCCAAAGGTGTGTGCGATTACGCCAGCCCAGGCAGGATTGTGGCTAGGCAGCGAGGTTTTATTGCGGCTAACAAATTCGGGCCACTCATTTACCTGCGCAAATTCGTGAAGGTCGATACGAATGTCCGCGCCCCAGCGATGCTGATTATTTAATTGCGCGAAGGGACTAGTGCTAGTAACTGGATTTGGTAGTTGCGAGGTCGCGTCATTTTTTTGCGCGGTTTTTATCTCTGCTTCAAGCTGCGCAATTTTTTGCGAAACATCTTTCATCAGCGCCAATTGTTGGCTGTATTCAGCTGTGTCTTTTTGCAAATGTTTGAACTTGCCCGAGATAATTCCTTTTTGGACCTTCAAGGACTTTAGTTCGTGAAGTTGTTGTTCGTGACGTAGTTGTTCAGTTGTCGAACTCATAACCGGTGAAGACCTGTTAAATGCGGCTGCGAATATATTCCAGCCAGGAGGAATAGCGGACAAATTTTTCAAAGCTTGCGGGGAAGCTGTGGCGTTTAACCAGAAAAGGATGCTGCGCAATCTGGTGTTGGCTGATATTGCCGGGCATTGATGTTACTGCGCCAATAAAAAAATCGGTCTCTTTAACCAGCGCCGTGTGGTGCAGCGAGAAATCACTTGAGGTTCCCGAGGGATAACAAAATACCCGCGATGGATTTTCCAGCTCGCGTGCGAGCAGATCATGGGCACGCTGCAATTCCTGTTTGACTTGCGCATCCGATAAGGACGCAAATACCCGGTGGCTACAGGCATGTGAACCAATGCGTAAACCGGCCTTTTCAGCTTGGCGCAAACTGGACCAAGTGCTCGGCCTATAGGCCGCCGGTGGCTGCTCTTGTGGCTCAAAATTCAGCGCGGCGAGCAATGCTGTTACGTAATCAGTCAAGTGTTCAGCGGGAAGGCTTTTGCCGAAGCGGGTGAGTTGGCGGCGGCTGCTGCGCCTGGCATCAGGCCCGCCAAAATCCAATGCAAACACTTGCTCATTAAAACGAAAATTCAGCTGGCTTTGGTGAGTATTCCAAACGGCGTAACTTATTTTTGAATCCCAGGGCCAGTCAACACCATCGACCATATCCACGATGGTAAACAAAGTGGGTTTGCAATCGTGTTTTAATAAAATCGGCACCAGCTGATCCAACTGATCCTGGTAGCCATCGTCCAGAGTGAAACACAGCGTGGGGCGGTTTGGCTTTTGTTTGCGCAGCGCCTTTTCTATAACCTCATCAACCGAAGCAAACTCGAACCCGGCACTTTTTGCATAGAGAATACATTCCTCTAGCAGTTCCGGGCTCACACCCTCATAGGCTCCATCAAGCGGTCGCGGACGATGAATCATATAGATAGTGGCGTAGTGCCCCACCACAGAATTCATCAACGATGCTATGCGCCTGGAGAAGAGTGTTCGATGGAAGAAGCCGCTCATTAAAATTAAATCCACCCCGATAAGCGTGCGCCCAATAAGCGCGGCGTATGGCTCACATGTTCATGCAGGCCGATGCGGCAGAGTTCGTGCGCTGGTGTACTGCGCCCATTGACTATGCCGCGCTTGGTGGTTACTGCCGCTGCGTAAGTATTGCTTACAGAAACAAGTGCTGCATCATTGTAGTCCCCGTTGGGGAAACAAAAAATATTCACGGCGTCCGGCAGTTGTTGGGCAAGTAATGTTTTGCTATCCACAATTTCGTGCTGGATATCGGCGGTGGGCAAGTCGGCATTAAGTCGTTTATGGTTGCACGTGTGCGAGCCGACCTTCACCAAACCAGAACTCGCCATAGTACGCAGCTCAGCCCAATTCATTAACCCGCGCGGCAGCTCAAACCCCAAGTGTTGTTGCCATTCCAGCGCGGTGAGCGCCGCAAAAATATCGGCATCGCTGGTTTGCTTGAGTGCATGAATTACCGCGGCAATGTACTCCCGATTGCCGGTGTCCGTTACGGCGGGAACCTGCTGCAGGGCGCGGGCAAACACCGGGTGTTTGGCCATCGCCTCCGTTGCCTTGCTGGCAAGCAGGGCGCTGACTAAATTTGGCCAAAACTGAAACCCGGTACCTATTTTTTCTACCACGGCGAACAGTGTCGCCGGGACTTTTTCCTGTTGGATGATAGGCAGCGCATATTCGTAGTTGTCATACCAGCCGTCATCAAAGGTGATTGCGCAGGCGCGGCGCGGCAAGGGTTGGCCACTCGCGCGCAGGGCGACCCATTCCGCCAAATCCATTAGGTCAAAATGTAATTTCAATTCGCGCAAGTGCATTGCAAAGGTGTCGGGTGTAACAATCATGCCCGGCTCTTCAAGGCGGTAGCGAATATCGTCTTTCGGCAAAATGCGGTGATACATCAACACCCACAGCTGCGGATCGCGCCCGCCGCCCAAGCGATGGGGGCCAAACTGATTGGCCGCACTAATAGCGCATTGCTTGAGTAGCTGTTTCATTAACGAGGTAAGCTCACAATTGATCCTGCGGTATCAGGCGCGCCCAAATAACTGGCGAATGTAGGTTTTAAGTTCATAAATCCCGGGGCCCATATCATCCAATCGATTCGTTTCATGGCGGGTGCGAAACGGCGATGGTGTTAAAAACGCGAGAATTCGCTGAAGCTTTTGGCCTAAAGGATAAGAGCCCTTCAGACATAAATACAAACTGTCCAGGTCTCCAAGCAGCCAGCGCAAGCGTGTGCCAACCTTGTACTGGTCGGTAACCGCAGCCTCAATACCCAACTCCGATTGCACCAATAAACGGGGAAAGTCTACGCCCGCATCAATTGACAATTGCAGTGAGCCCCAAAAGCGCGTGTTCACTTCCATCAAGTAGGGCATGCCTTCGGGTGTAACCCTGAATTCCACCATGGCCACACCATGCCATTGCACATGGTCTAACAATTGCTGCGCATAGTGTTTCAGGGTTGCATCAACCGCAACGCTTTCACTTAATACGCTGACCCCGCCCTGGGGTGGCTTCTCGCGCAGGCGTTTGTGTGCAAAAAAAGTCACCGGTTTGCCCTTGTTGTATAAACAGAACAGACCCGCGCCCGAACCCGGAATAAACTCCTGAACCATAAAGGGATACTGCGCCAAATAGGGCGAGCTGGCGAGGGCATCCTGCAAGTCCCGCTCGTTATGCAGTAACTTTACACTGGTCGATATCCAACCCTGTTCGGTATAGATACGCGATAAGCAGGGCTTTATTACACAAGGGTAGGTAATGCTTTGCAGATTGAGGCTGGCGCTGGATGCAAAAAGCGTGAAGTCGGGTACCGGCACGCCAGCCGCTTTTGCCTGTTCCAGTAAACGGTATTTATCGGCAATGGACATCACCGTATCGTAACTGGCAAACGGCAAGCGAGTATCGGGTAATTGTTCGCAATGCATTAGCAGTAGTTGGCTGGTAATTTCAGTAACAGGCATCACCAGCGAATAGCGGGTTTCTGCACATATCTTTTTGAGCCACTGCAAATATAATTCTGGCTCATCAGCAGAGCTGGGGGATTGTAAATATTCGCTGGAATATTTGGAGTTGGCCGCCAGTGCAGAGGGGCTTGAGTCAGCGGTAACTATGCGCACATTTTCAATCTTTCCCAATGAGCGGGTAACGGCCAATGCACTTCGCTGGGCAGCATCAAGAACAAGGATAATATGTGTCATGTCACTGCAACCGGCCTTAGTCAGCAAACGCCTGCCAACAAGCGAAAGTCAGCAAACGAATATCAAGAAAAAAAGTTCGAACTAATGTGTGCGCAACAACAGGTATAAGTACAGTTATAAGCAGGGTTTGATAAAGCCTGAGTACAAAATAGCAGTGGTTTACACGAGAAGTTGAATCATACGGATTGCCCAACAAATCCACAAGCTTGCAACCAGAAGGTGATAGAATGCCGCCACCGCAAAAACCAGATTCACAAATCGGAAGGAATAATGACCGATAAAAAACCCACCATTCTTCACGCGATAGACACCACTGGCCCCGGCGGTGCGGAAACTGTTTTTCTCGATATCGCTCAACAACTGCGCCTCCCCGATTATGACAATCTTGCCATCATTAAAGGATCTGGTTGGGTTGAAGATCAATTAAAATTGCGCGGTATTCGCTATCACATCATCAAGCCACACGGATTCTTATCCATTCCCTATTATTTTCAGTTATATCAATTGATTCGCCGTGAAAAGGTAGCGTTAATTCATGCGCATCTGTTAGGTTCTACGCTCACCTATTCGATTCTCACGCTCATCGCGCGTCTACCATTAATCGCTACTATACATGGCCGTGTCGATATCAATCCGCACGAGCGTTTTGTTGCTATCAAACAAGCCATTATGCGTATGGGTGTAGATAAATTAATTGCAGTCAGCCGGGATCTTGCCTCCTACATTGAAGCGCGCGGGCTATTTCCGCGCAACGCAATCGATGTGATTTACAACGGCGTTGATCAGCATCGCTATACGCAGCCCGCAGCGGCAACCCTTAAAGCGCAGTTGAATATTCCTGCCGATGCAATTCTTATTGGCAGCCTTGGCAATATTCGCCCCGCAAAAAATTATGAAACACTCATTTCCGCTGTCAGCCTACTTAAAAATCCGCAGTTGCATTTTATTATCGCAGGGCACAAAAAAAAGGAGTTGATGGATAAACTGCAAGCGCAAATGGAAACCCTGGGCGTTGCAGCGCAAATTCATTTTATCGGCTTTTATGACAACACACCCGATTTTCTCGCGCAGCTGGACATGTTTGTACTCTCATCCAGTTCTGAAGGTTTTTCAATTGCCACCATTGAGGCAATGGCTGCCGGTCTACCGGTTATTGCCACGCGCTGTGGCGGGCCAGAAGAAATACTGCAGCATTTAACAACGGGCTATTTAATTCCAACGGAAATGCCAGATCAGCTCGCCGCTGCCATAAAACATTTACAAGAGAATCCTGCACTCGCCGCGCAATTAGCTAGCGCGGGGCAGGAGCATATGCGCAACACATTTTCGCTAGGTGCAATGTTGCAAGCCTACCAAGAACACTATCAACGTTTGCTCAGCACCCATTAGCAAACCCGGTTTAAAAGAAAAGGTAAAACTGTGTCGGTTACAGAAACTATTAAAAATCGTTATGGCTCCAAAAAAGGGCTATTGCGATACATCGCTTACGAACTACTGCGTATGCTCGGCGTATATCGGTCGCTGACTAATATCGATTTCGCGCAAGTAAAGCGTTTGGTATTCGTATGCCATGGCAATATCTGCCGCAGCCCACTGGGTGAAACGGTTGCACTTCAGCAGGGCGTTCCCGCCATTTCGTTTGGGTTGGATACGCGCGGAAATGATTCAGCCGATCCCCGCGCGATCGCCTGGGCACAAACCAACGGCTACAACCTACAAGAACACATTACTAAACGCGTTGATCAGTATGAGCCACAAGAAGGTGATCTACTGATTGGTATGGAACCCAAGCATATCCGCAAATTGCGCGCGCACTTTGCACAAGCACCCGTACAAATTACCTTGATTGGATTATAGCTAAAACCGCCGCTGGCGTATTTGCATGATCCTTATAACGCTAAGCCACTCTATTTCGACTTGTGTGAAAAGCGAGTCGAGCTGGCGACATCGGCAATCGCCGCGAAATTGGCGCGACGAACTTAAGCTCATTTACTAGTAGCAATTAAGAGTGATTCAGGGTGGCTAGTCGATATGTTAATTTCTGGTTAAACATTGTCATCAAATACTTGGCGAATTCCGAACTGACTTTGCGTTTTAGAGAATTTTAATGAATCAAATAAGTGTTAATTCAGCGCATGAAGTTACTCCTGCTGCTGACCACCAGAATTTAGAGTTTATTGATGCGTTGCGCGGTGTCGCAATTTTAATGGTGATAATTACCCACGTAAATCCTGCCACACCCGATGTCAGTTCTTTAGTGTCGAGCCTTTGCAGTTATGGACGTATGGGTGTACAACTTTTTTTTGTACTTTCGGCGTTTACCTTATGTTTGACTTATGCAGGCAGAGCGAGCGATCCCCATTCGATCAGAAAATTCTATGTCCGAAGATATCTTAGGATAGCGCCAATGTACTATGTTGGAATTTTATTCTATACAGGGTTGGTGATTGTAGAGAGGAGCATGGAAAATATTGGTTATGCAAATGTGGCGTGGCATTTTACGTTATTGCATGGATTGAATATGGAAGCCTTCAATAATGTTGTTCCAGGTGGATGGTCAATCGGTGTTGAGTTTCTCTTTTATTTAATTTTCCCTTTTATCTTCAGATTGGTTGATGGTTCCATTCGCTCAATTGGCATAGCATTGACGTTATCCATTTTGGTATCTCTTAGCCTATATTTCTATTTGGCCTTTTACATCAAATTAAATGTTAACGCATATAGTTTGGGATATTGGAACTTTGTAAATCAACTACCTGTGTTCATTGTAGGTTTTCTGCTGTATTTTCATTTTTCTAGGTCACATAGAGATCGAAGCCCAATCATTCTAACCTCGGTTTTTCTTGGGTTTACCGGAATTTCACTATTGCTTTATGCGCTTAAGCCAATAGCTAGCACCGTTTTTATACCAGTTGCCTCAGCAATCTCTTTTTATGCTTTAGCCCTTCTGTTTTCACGGTATGAATTTTTGCCGAATAAAGTTTTACAGGCAATAGGTAAGGTTTCATTTTCAATGTATTTGATTCATTTTGTTGTCATTGACGTTGTGGCTAGTTTTGGATTCAACTTTCTGGTCCCAGATGCACAGCTACTATTCAATTATTTGATTGTTACTGCAACAACCTATTTGATTGCTAAAGTGACTTATCGCTACATTGAAGCGAACGGAATTAACGCGGCAAAAAAAATTACTCGTCGGCTTTAGAGTAGGCTACATGTAAGTAAAACATGGTTGATTATCGGTTCTTACCTTAAAAATTCACTTTCCGTTTTCTTAATAGATTATTGGCATTTTTTATGACAGTGATAACAGGCATAGAAAGCTTCTACGCATTTAAAGTGGTGCCCATGTGGCGTTACTTTAAAAAGCAGCACTTTTCATTTTGGATGATTTGTGGCTATCTATTCTTTGAATTCGTAAAGCCGCAAGCTCTTTTTCCCTTTATCGATTTCTTGCCGTGGGCACAGTTGTTATTGATCGGCGCGCTAATTGGCGCGCTTGTCGATCCAACAGTAAAAAAAGTGTCGTCAATAGCCAGCGTGTACATTGTTTTTTTTACTATTACAATAATTATTTCAGTTTTTGCAGCTCAATACCCCGAGACCTCAAAAATATTCTTTATGAGTTTTTTCAGTTGGGTAATTATCTATTTTTTAACTATTAACATCATCAATTCTAAAGAACGCTTCTATATTTTTCTTCTTATATATCTAATTGCTGCCGGAAAAATCGCATTGGGTACATCGAAGGCTTGGGCTGCACGTGGTTTCAGTTTCGCTGGTTGGGGTCTGATGGGCCCCACAGGTTACTTTCAAAACTCGGGTGAACTGGCAATTTTAATGGTTATGTTATTTCCATTAGCTTTTTATTTGTATCAGTATTTTAAAGAAAAGGTCGCGCTCTGGGAGCGTATTTTTTTGTTGCTATTGTGGGTATGTCCTGTTCTAACAGTCATAGGTGCTAGTAGTCGCGGTTCGCAAGTAGCTCTGCTTGTTGTTATGTCCGTAATGTTTCGAAAAAGTATTTTCAAAGTTAAACCTTTAATTGGGGTGGTGATACTTATCGCAAGCCTGCTTTGGCTGCTTCCCGATGAGCAAAAAGAACGTTTTAGTAATGCAGGTGAAGACAAAACCTCACAGCAGCGCCTGCTTTATTGGGAGCATGGTTGGGAGATGATGAAAGACTACCCATTCAGTGGAGTGGGATTCTTTAATTTTATCCCGTATTACGAAGCCCATTACTCTTACGATATGCTCTATTCAAAAGCGCAGTTACCACATAATATTTTTATTCAAGTAGGGACTGACGCGGGCTTTATAGCGCTTTTCTTTTTCATCTTGCTGATACTGTATTGTCTCTATATGCCAGTAAAAATGCAGGGCGCTACGGGGTTATCGGCTTGGGATAAATACGTTGCGGCAGGGTTGGGTTACGGAGTGTTGGGGTTTGTAATTGCCGGACAATTTGTTACTGTTTCTTATTATCCGTTCTTGTGGGTGCATCTTGCATTTATCGTTGCTCATCGGAATATTTGTCTTACCAAAAAGGAAATAAAATGAAGTATAAATTCAAGTCGACCTTAAATGATTTATGGTACACCAAGGCCAGACATGTTTTTTCTATCACTTATTTGGTGCTGGCAAATGTGTCGGTATTAATAGGTAATAGAAAAAAAGCGTTTAAGTTCTGCGCTGCTTCACTACGCTATGGTATGAGTAGCCGTGCGTTGAGTCTGCTTAAAACAATTCTATCCAACTATACCTTTTCGGTTGACGAATTTAGTTCAGGTATAGAAGTAAAAGAAGCTTCTGGCAGAACTATGGTTTTAAAATGGCCCACCATCCAGGATGGCTCGATAGTCAAAGGTGTATTGGCAATTAAGTTCACCAAAACCTTCTCTTACTATTTACGAAATGTCGATATCGAGTCGCTGGAACGTTATTTTACGTTGGTGCTGGAACCAAGCTGGTCGGGCTATGCAGATCCCGATATTTTGGGATTTATCGGGCGCTCAAAAAATATCGTTGTTCAAGCTTCTGAGTTAGAAGACAGGGTGCTACTAAATTGCTTCCCGGAAACATTTATCGGTGCCAGTTTCGGGGCAAGTGATTGGGTTGATTATCGTTTATTTGACGATCTGAAAACTGAAAAACTCTACGACTCAATCTACATAGCCAATACAAATCCGATCAAGCGAGTGAAGCGCTACTTGGAAGCCGTAGCCAAAATCGTTAAAGAAGGTAATGAAAAATACGTTGGATGTTTGGTGTGCGCATCCTGGGGCGGTGCAGAGGCGTTGGTAAGGGAGTTAGTTGAAAGTTACCAGTTAAACGATAATCTGGTAGTCCGCTTTTCCATGGGGCGCGCTGACGTAGTTCGATTTATTAACCAAAGTAAGGTAAATGTGCTTCTTTCGTATAAAGAGGGAAGTAACAAAAGTCTTTTTGAGGCGATGTTTTGCAACACCCCAGTTATTTGCTTGGCAGAGAATATTGGCGTAAATAAAACTTACATTAACGAATACACAGGCTTGCTGATCCCTGATTCTCTGTTTGAGCCATCATTGCTGTGGATCAGGGACAATCATTCCAGGTTCAATCCTCGCTCATGGGCGTTAAGTAACATTGCTCCGGCTGTGACCACTAAAAAGTTGGAAGACATTATTTACGGTTCGGACGTTTCAGCTACTCATATGCCGTTCTATATTAAAACCAACAACCCCGAATACTCCTACTTTGACTTTCCTCAGGTTAGCGCTGCTCCCTACAGCGAGCGTTTGTTGGGCCTATTTGATAATCGGTCTGGAATGGCGTCTGGCGAAAGGGAAGCCGAACTAACCAATCTAAAAAACGATTTTTTAGGTTCGGTTCAAAGCGCTAATGCAAATATTTAAGGTAGTTGTTCGGGTTCTTGTTCGAACAGTTCGCATATATAAAATGCTGCATAGCAGCATCTATAATATAGTGATTAATTCTCTGTAATAGCCGGGGTGCTGTGCTATAACTTAAGCCTGACCGTTACATGTCGACCAGTATCAGTGGAGGCAGTAGCGTACTTCTTCGGAAAGCTTATGACGATATTTTTTTACATTTTGAGGTTCAGGTTATGCCAAGATTAATTTTACTGATGGGTGCGTTGTTGGTAGCAAGCCATCAAGCTTTTGGCGATTTTGTATTCCGGGAGACTTTTGACGGTTATCTGGAGGGTTCTAAAGCGAGCCAAAACATTTTAGACAAGGTTACTGCGCCAGTACTTTGGACTGATGAGGCATATACAAGCGTTGTGCTTCCAGCAAATGCTAAAAGCTTGCGCGGTCTGGAGTCTTTCACCGCTAAGACAAATCCTAAGATCAGTGTTAACTCTATTGCACGTACAGCAACTCATCAAGCGGGACTGCTTTTCAGATATAAGGAAGGAACAAATACTTGGTCGGAGCAGCGATTTAAGCTCAATCAAGCCGTATTGGGAAAAAAGGGATTGTCGGAGATTTGGATACAGTATGATTTGTTTATTCCCAGTAACTTCCGGTTATTGGATGCAAAGCCCGAAAGTGGTAACTATTTCGGTGGTGGTCATAAAGTGTTAGCGCTATATGCGGATGCCTATTCGGCTCCTAACTCCACCATGATTTTTGGGCAGTTATTTGCTCGCAAAGATTCTAAAGGTGTCCCGAGTTACGATGGTAACGCCTACAGGGGCGGCACATTATCAACTTATAAGAATGGTGAGCGCATTTATACCCAGCTCGGTATTGATGAGTCTAGAGAAAAAGCCTGGATATTTGCTGATCGTGATCTTGGTAAATGGCAAAGAAGGACAATTCGTTTTAAATTTCCCGCATCGGAAACAAGTAACGATGGAGCGATTCAGGCTTGGGTTCAAAGGGCTGACGGAGTTGTCTCAAGCGTGGTTGATATGACAAGCGGTAGCTTCTATGGTTACGAACAAAATTATTTTAACGCAGGCTACTTTAATGGTTGGTGTAACGACGGATTTGATGGAGAGACCTTTTTCGTTTTGGATAATGTAATTATTACTGATAATCCAGCCCATTTAGATAATTCAGCTATTGTTAAAAGTAATCCTCCTGCAGGACCGCAGAATCCACGTATGCAGTAATTTTTATGCATCATCTGTAAGATGAATATCAATGAAAAAGGACTTTCTTTGCTATTTGAAATGTGTCGTTTAATTGACCACTTCCTCCGCTAATAATCGTTGCCTCAGTTCGAGGCTCTGCCATCACTAGACCCCACCCCCGCTTACAAAACGTAATAATCCCTAGTCTGTGATTGGCGTAGCTCTGATATACTAATTTGTAATTATTGCTTGTCTCGTCAGATTTTTTCTTCAAGATATGGATAGATAATGAAAAAAATTTTATGGCTTTCTCATTTGGTTCCATACCCACCAAAAGGAGGAGTATTACAGCGAAGCTACAATTTAATTAGAGAAGTCAGCCGCTATAATGACGTTACCTTGCTGGCATTTAACCAGACCAGCTTAGTAGGTTCTCAGGCACTATTAGACGAAGCGCAATCCCACTTTTCACAGTTCTGTCACGTTGAAGGGGTTGTGCCAATCTCCAGTGAAACTTCTCGTTTAAATCAATTGTTATTGTTGGTGAAAGGACTTTTGCCAACCAACACCTACACTGTGAGTTGGTTAGAATCAAAGTTGTTTGAGGAAAAATTAGAAGCATTATTGAAGCGAGAGAATTTCGACGTAATTCATGTTGATACTATCAGTTTGGTTCCCTACGTAGCCGACTGCAAAAATGTAAAAATCGTACTCAATCATCATAATATTGAATCATTGATGTTGCTTCGACGAGCAGAAAATGAAAAAAACTGGCTAAAAAAATTCTATTTTTGGCAGGAAGGAAAAAAGCTAATGCGTTATGAGCGACAGGTCTGCAATACCTTTTCGCTCAATGTAACTTGCTCCCATTTGGATACTGATCGATTAAAAACAATTGCGCCCGGAATTAAGGGTATTGATGTTGCTAACGGCGTTGATCTCAATTATTTCCAGCCGATAGATTGTGCGAAGGTCGAGAAATCTCTGGTCTTTGCGGGGGGATTATCCTGGTATCCAAATCTGGATGCGATGAGTTTTTTCTTGCGTAAAGTCTGGCCACGATTGGTGGCAGAGGTTCCAAACATCAGCTTAACTGTCATTGGTCGCAACCCTCCCGAGTGGATGCTAGCCTTACAAGCTGAATATCCAACATTAAAGGTCACGGGATTCGTTGATGATGTTAGGCCTTATTTATCGCAAGCACACATCTACGTATGCCCTATACGTGATGGTGGTGGAACAAAGCTCAAAGTGCTTGATGCACTCGCCATGCGGATGCCGTTAGTCGCTGATCCCATTGCATGTGAGGGAATAGACGTGATTGATGGTGAGTCGGTAATTTATGCAACAACGCCAGAAGACTATGTGGATTCAATAAAAAAACTTATTAATGATCCACAACTTTGTAAGAAGGTGGCGGATAACGGCGCTGCTCTCATTCAGAATAATTATAGTTTTGAAAGTCTGGGGAAAAAACTTTCGGACGCCTACCACCAACTGTAAAAGTAAGGGCTGCAATTGCAGCCCTTACTTTTTCATCAATTTAATTCAGACTTTACCACACGCATCTTGCCCGATTTCTCTCTATTTATTTCCTGTACTTTAAAAAAGTTTAGCTGGAAAGATGCATCAATTTTGTTATGAATGCCAGTCGTAATCAGTGTTTCCATTGCGCTGGACCAATTAGTACTGGGAATAATATAAACATCCAGCTTGTTTAGTTCGCGCTGAATTATTTGAAATTGGCTGAATGCATGGTGTTTCTGTTGAATCTCTTCAAAAACATATATTAATGCTTCAGGGTGCACCGATTTTCCGCCTGGAGTTTTGATAATGTCATAGGCTCTTCCATGGATACCTTTTAATATTGGTAAGGTTCTACCGCATGGGCACGCATCGTGGCTGAGCGTGGCAAAATCACCAACCTTGTAGCGAATCATTGGTGTGGCGTAGTTATAAAAATCAGTTACCACTACCTCACCGGTTTCTGCAGGGTTGCCGTTCTGGTCAATTATTTCAATTAACATGTTGTCGGCAACTATATGCATATTGCCGTGCTCGCATTCATGCGCAATTGAGCCTACTTCGCCGCATCCATACTCGTTAAATACTTTCACCTTCCAGGCATCTTCAATTACTTTCCTGTCGCCGTCGGTCAGTACTTCGGAGGTGGTAATAATTGAGCGAACTGATTCAATCCTCGGTAAATTGTAGTCGCGCATATGCTCGCTGAATCGGCGAATAACACTAACGTAACCATAGAGGTATGAGGGTTTAAACCGCACCATAGTCTGATAGTACTCATCCAGTGACTCTTTAGTTAAGTTAAATGCAGAAACACGTTTTCTATTCGAAACAAAATCAATAATTTTTGCCTTGAATGCATTTTTTGCGTTATGCGGTACACCCCAAAATCTGGCCTGCTTATCGCCTATGCCCACCTTGGCCCACTCATATGAACGCCAGGTGGCGGCTCTCTCTCTCGCTAATGCATCGGCATCTTTGTAGATTTTAACCGGCTCGCCAGTTGAACCACCCGTGGTTTTTAGCGAAGCGCCTTTTGCTTTAGGTGTGCAGATACTATTAAATTCTTTAATCAGTAATTGCTTTGTTAGAAAGGGTATTTTGGTGAAATCCTTAACATCATGAACGTTACTAAGTATTTCCCTGTAGTAGGAAGAGTGCTCTTTTACATAGATGATCAAATCATTGATTGCATTGTCTTGAGAGAGCTTCACTTTTTCGGTGGTTTGACGCTGAAATGCGTCGCCAGTTTTAAGATGGCGTGAAATGTTCTCACCATTTAAAAGTGTTACCGGATAGTAAAAAAAATACTTTGCAAAAAAAGGGCTCATCTTATTTTCCAATAATAGAAACGCTTATATCCCGGCTAATTCGCGCAGGCGAGTAAAATTGTAAACGGCGAACTGTCTGGGATGCGGTTCAATTGATTCAAAGGATGTTTGCGATTCGATAGATCGATTGTAGAACTCAACGGCTTTATTCTGGAACGCTCCCGATAAAAACTCAGTATTCGTAACTATTCGATCCTCAAGTTTGGCTAACTCAAGCACACCAACAACTTTAGGCATATAGGCGATGCTCAATACGGGTGTATTCGTATTGATCGCCATAATTGAGCCGTGTAAACGCTCTGCCAGTACAGCATCCGCTTTACTAATAATCCCTTGAATTTCTTTCGCACTATATAGCCCGCGCAATATATGCGCTCGGGTTTTGGCATTCTCCGAAAGACCGGCGTAGATAGTTTCTATCGCACTTAGGTCATCATGGTTGTCATTGCGCTGCATAGGTATCAACCACAGATTGCAATTTAACTCTGCGACTACGCGCTCGCAAAACGCAGCGTATTGTTCCACCCAACCTGGCTGCTTGGTGTTGTAGCAGCAAGGTGTTAGTGCGATGTTACAACCTTGGGTGGGAAATGATTCTTGTGCGAGAATTTCTGCTACTCGTTCATCGCTAGCCGAGTTAAGCGTGAATACCAAGTCCGGGATTACATGAATTCTCTCAGGAGCCACGCCGCAGCGAATTAAGGTATCTCGTGATGTGTTGTCTCTTACTGAAATAAGGTCAACTAAGGCAAAGGCTTCTTTAATCGCCTCTTCGGAGCCCTTGTGATGCAGCGGGCCGACACTGATACCAACAAGCGCTATTTTTTTGCCAAAACGCTTCGCGCGATGAATTAAGTTGATATAGCCGAAAAACCATCTATTGGTTTCCGCGTTGTCAAAAAATAATCCGCCTCCACCAATAATAATCACATCGGATCTAAAGAAACTGATAACGGCGTTAATGTAATCGCTACGGGTTTTGCGTAACAATCCTTTGATAATTGATTTTAAGCCCAGACCGAAAAATCGATATGCATTTACCTGATGTTCCGCCTTTGTTTCTTGCGGGCGCGCTGAACAAACGCTGATATTGGCGTTGGGCAGCTCAGCTTTTATTCCGTCAATTAATGCAGATAGAATGGCTTCGTCTCCCGCGTTGCCTTGTCCGTAATACCCAAAGATAGAAAAGCGAGTCATTGTTTCTTCCGATACGTGTCTTTAAAGCGTGAATACAGTGGTCTTATTTGAGCGATGTGCTTAACCTGCCTCGCGCAAAAAACCTAACTCATTTGCCCATTTGCGCGAATCAAATGCAAAAAGATGATCTACATAATCTCTCGCTTGTTGTTCAGTCCAGATGCCGTTGCGCACATTGGGCCAGATGCTTACATCATCCACATCAATGATTGAATTGCGGTGAAATTTGGCGGGAACCGTTTCAAATCCCATTGCAGCCATAACAGCAATTCTATGATATCCACCGCCGCCAACCAGATAGATAAAATCGTCGCCTCTTTTCAAAACGGAAACACCTATACAACCTTTTGAATTGTCATAGCCATATTCAGTCAGACTGTTGTACAGGTTTATTAAGCGTTTAAATTCAAGCGCTCCTTTATCCGGGTGAGTTGGGCCAAAGAATGCCCATCCGTGATCGGGATAATATAAGTCGCTACGCCCATGTTCGCTATTATCCTTAAGATTCCACCAGCGTACATCACTATCTACGTCGGTTTGATTAAGCGCAGCCCAAGGCGATAAAAATAAATAATGCGGTAGTAAATTTGCAAACCCTGACGGGCAGCCGCGAAAACCCGCAATTGCCTCTGCTGCCGTAGCGGGTTTCCAGCTGTCATAATACTGTCTTAAAATCGATGTATCGTAAGTCAGCTGCGGTTTTTTTTGGTATTCCCTAATTGTTTCGACAAACGGGTGCCAGTGAGCTTGTGAAAACCCCAAGCCAATATAATGCGTACACTTTTCTATCTGGCACAGAAAAGCTGCGGACTTGCCGCCTTGATTAAACAAGAGTGCTTCTTTATGATCATTAAAGAATGTGGGTGTCTCAATGACATTGCCAGTTCGTTTAATTTCCACGCCCACATAAGACAGCGCACGCTTTAGTATTTTTCTAATTTTTACTTTTTTTTCCATTTAATTGAAATTCCACTACCTCAAAATAACAACAGATGAGCCTCATCTGTATCTGGCTCATATAATTTACAATTTAACTGCTCCGGTGTTGCCAAATAGTATGTCTGCATGTGTTTGCTTGCAGATCATTGTTTAGCTTCGTGAGTCAGGCTATTTTTGATTACTGTCTGAAACAACATTGCTGGAGGTTTTAAGCAATGTTTGGCTAATGACGGAAAAAATTGATTCCCATGAGTAGCGTCGGTTAACAAACTCGTGCGCGTTGGTCCCCATGTTTTGACATAGGTGGGCATCGCTTAACGTGGTAGTAATGGCCTGTGCTATTTCACCGTCGGAATTAGCCACAATGATTTGTTCATTGTGTATTGCACCGATCCCGGAGTTACCAAGCTCTGTTGATATCACCGGTTTTCCTGCACCCATCGTTTCTAGCAATTTGTTTTGCTGCCCGCTGCCTATCTCCATTGGGAATACAAAAATAGTTACGCCATTCACATAGGGCCAGATGTTGTCCACACTTCCGGTCACTATCACGCTCGGGTCTTCTGCCAGAGCCTGAATTTCCGGAGCCGGTGAGCGGCCAATAATCACTAATTTTGTGCTGGGAATAGTGTCCGGCAACATTTTAAAAATATCGTAGAGTCTTTTTGCTGCTCGAATATTTGGAGGGTAGGCCATGTTGCCAAGGTAGCCGATGGTAGTGCATCCAAAATCTATCTTTTCTGTTGAATAATCCTGTAAGTACAAACCATTCGGAATTATACCGACGTTCTCCGCAGGTAGGTTTCCCAGCGCAATTAATTTATCTAATGGTGATATATAGCAAGCGTAATCACATGTACTAAGGGTATGTTGCTCCCACTTGCGAATCAACCAAGTGTCAACGCGATTGAGGAGCCCGGGTTTCTGCGCGCGCAGTCTGGTTGAGTAGGGCGAGTCGATTACATCGAGTGTATGGCGTTTGGCCGAGACATATTTTTTTACCCACTTTTGATGTGTAAGCAACACGCTTAATGCCACTTCATACTCGGTTCCTGCGGTCTCACTTTTTATGAAGTCGGCAATTTTTCGCTCGTCATAATGCATAAAGTCAAAAGGCGTCTGGGTAGGTATCAAGGATTTGAGCCTTGCTTTGATCTTTTGAAACATACTCACTTGTTCATGCTTTCTCGTGAATATGGATACCTTGGTGCAAATACTGTTGGCAGCATCCAGATGGGATTGTTTTGGTGTAGAACTGGTAATGGCTATCAGATGAATATCAAATGTTTTGGCAGCATGTTCCAGTATTGGATAATAGCGAATCGATATCCCATTCTTGCGCGCAGGAAAGGGAAAATCAGGGATGCATATCAATAGCTTTTTTCTGTCACTCATCAGGTCTTAAATCCTCAAGCGTTCGATGCTTGCTGTGGTTTTATTCTTCATGTCATATGCCTTAATCAATCGCTTTCCCATCTACCAGTTCATCAATTTTTTTCATCAGCGGCAAGGACACACACTTCCTTGCAAAAAATCCGGGGCCATTAATTAACCCATCAATATCATCGTCGTTGATTTTGTCAGGGCTTGCGCTGCCCTTTCTCCAAAACGTAATGAGAAGATTATTGTCTTTTACGAGCTGATGCTCGGGCACCAGATTGCTAAGGGCGGTATTAAAAAAAACTTCGTCCGGGCAAGATGTGTATTTCAATTCCGCCAGGAATCGGGTGATATTTCTATCGTTCAAAACCCCGAGATAATGATCCTTGTGAATCAGGTTATGCACAAACCCGCGATACATTATTGGGTAGGCCTTGGGAATATAGAAGTCCGATTTGATAAATCCCAATTTAGACAGCATGCGTAAAAATTTTAAATTGATCTTATATCTGACTCGATTGAAAAAATCGTATTTTGGTATATTCCTACCTGGATAAATTCCAAAATGTTCCTTCGCATAAAAGCGTGAACGGGTTGAGCCAGTGGCTGAAACCGCTTCATGTGGGTCCAGCCTTATAAAACTTGTTGTGTAGTTATCGGCTAAAAATCGCCGCAACGCGCTGTCCGATTTAACTGGATAGGTGGTGCCGGTAGTGTGTATAACATAGTCAAATGGCGTAGCGCTCTCCAGGAGCTTTTTCGCTAAAAACAAATCGGCCCAGACTATTTGTATTCCACCCCAAAAGATGGCGTACTTTTTGTAAAGGTGTACCCTGGGGTTACTCTTGTAGTGATTACATAGATACTGGAATTCGACATCGGATGACTTTTTATCAAAATGGAGCCAGACACTATCCAGCGGACCAAGGATTCGGTCAATAATATGGATGATTTGGTCGGGATTTTGATAAGCATTCATTACCCAGGCTATTTTGATATCTTCCGGTTTCACGAGAGTGTCCTGTTCCTATACTGGAGCTAATTTAAAAATCCTTTTTCAATCATTGATCTAAAGTAATCATTTTCTGTATACAGTTGCGAATATTCACCGTTTGCGATCAGCTTGCCATCGGCAATTACCGAAATTCTGTCGGAGAGTTTAATCGCTGCCGGGCGATGAGAAATGACAATAATCAATACCTCGTGTTTTAACTCATTGAGCAGGTTCATCAAATCGTGTTCTGACTCTATGTCCAGGGCGCTGGTTGGTTCATCCAGAATCAGCACTTTATTTTTGCGATAAAGGGCGCGGGCAATACCGATTCGCTGGCGTTGGCCACCGCTGAGTAATTTGCCGTCTTGCCCCAAACCGTTTTCCAATCCTTTGGGCAGCTTTTCAACAAACTCCATCGCGTTAGCGTGAATCAATGCCTGTTTAACTTGTTCGATATCGATATCGTTTTTGTTTACACCAAAAGCGACGTTGGCAATTACGCTATCGTCCAGAATAAAAATGTGCTGGGGTACATAACCAATTGTGCCTTGATAGGCCTGTAACAACTCACCTGCAATGGGTAAATCATTTGCGGTGAGTTGCCCGCTTGCGGGTGGCAATAAACCGAGAATAATATCAGCCAGTGTTGATTTCCCCGAGCCGGAGGGCCCGGCAATGGTGTTGAGTTGGCCCCGCTCAAAATTGAGCGATACATCATCCAGTGCAGGCTTGTCCGTTTTGGGATATTGATAAGAAACACCATGCAGTGCAATTGCATTCACATTTTGCATAGGCTCAACACGTGCGTGGCGATTGGTTTGTGTTATTACATCGAGATTGGATTTTAATTCCAGAACCACACCGCCATTCGCGCTGATACTAGAAATGGATTTGTACATCTGTTGCATAGTCGGCAATAGTTTGTAACCGGCAATTGCATAGATACTCAATATGGAAACGACGTTTGCGCTGCTGGAGTCACTGGCCAATAACAATATGGCAAAAAGCAAAATAGCGCTGAACGATATTGTCTCTATAGCAAAGCGAGGTAATTCACCGGAAAGTGCAATGTAGGCGCTTGAATCTAATCCACGCTGATTGATGGCGCGGTAATTGGCAGTGTACTTTGCTTCCAGCGCGTTTAACTTAATGTCCTTAATGCCAATAAACGATTCGGATAACAATGCCTGAATTGAACGGTTGCGTTCGGTAATAATTTGGCCGTGATTTTTAAGCGACTTCTTAATAATCCAATAGGTGCCGAGGTAAGCACCGCCAATCAACACGGCAGAACCTATCGCAATGATAGGATCAAGAAATAAGAGGCCAACGAGAATAATAATCGCAACAAATGCCTGGCTGCACATCATCAGGTAAGGTTGTAGCACCATATAAATAAAACGCGGTGCATCTGAGGAGATGATCGATATCAACCGATTGTAATTAGTCGATTTATGGAACAAGTAATCGCGATTGATAAATTTTTCGAACAATTGAAATTGAAAGCTGCTGCCTAAATAAATCGAAAAGCGTAACTGCAGCCACAGTGTTAATGCACTGACGCCATTGGATATAAGAATCATGGCTATTGATAGCAGCGCAAAACCTAAAATAAATTCATTATTAGATGAGAAATTTCCGAACTCATAAATAGTGGCAAGAATTTTATTGCTTTGTATCGTACTGGGGTTAGAGATAATCCCGATAAACGGCGCAATACTGGCGACACCAACAACTTGGACAATCGCAGAAAAAGCAAAAAAAGCCTGCAGCATAAGCATTTTGGTTTTCTGCTCTCTGCTCAATACGGCATAAATACTGCGAATAACACTCAGGATATACATAAACGTTTAGAATCCATTGCGAAAATGTGTAGTCAATCAACTGCGGGTAAAGTGTTCGAAATAGCGCTTTGCCATTGTCTCCAATGTGTAGTCGCGCGCTCTTGCAATACAGTCTTGTTCGCTAAGTGAGTTTAGCGTTTGGTATGCAGCAACTATGTCATCTGCAGTGTTGGCAAAAAAACCGGTTTTGCCCTCAATCACTGTTTCGCCCGTGCCGCCTTTGCCGGTAGTAATCACCGGCGCTCCTGCGGCCATTGACTCAATGACGGAAAGCCCAAAAGGTTCGGTGTATTGTGTCATATACACTAGTGCTTTGCTGCGGCTATACACTTCAAATAGCTCTTCATAAGTAAGTTCACCGAGATAAACCACTGACTCATCGGCGAGAATGGGTGCGGAAAATTCCGGGTCATTCTGTGGGCCAGCGAGAATTAGTTTGATACCCAATTTTTTACACGCCGCCAAGGCGATATCCACTCCTTTATCCTGGGTAATCCGACCGGCAAAAAATAAATTTGCATCGCGCTCTTGTGTGCCAGGCGTGGTGTTAAATAGCAGTTTTTCGCCATGGGGAATAACTACTCCCGGGCGTGCCAATTGTGTTGCTAAATGTTGCGATGGGTAGATAATATTTTTTTTCATTCCCACATCAACCCAGTGGGCAACTTCAAAAAAATGTGCTTTTAACCAATTAAAAATTCCCAATCGCTTTTTTAGGTAACGGTAGTGGTCTGAATGGTTAAATAAAACAACATCGCCAGCCTGCAGGGTCTTTTGCAGCTGTAAGCAAATCGCCGCCAAGTGTTCTTGTGTGTTGGGCCTTCCACCCGCTTTTATAGTAGGGCTTGGTGTTGCTAGCGTTTGAAAATGACTGACTCCGGCAATCGCAAAAGTACCGGGTGAGTAACAGGTAACTTGTGTGCCGAGGGCAACTAAACCTTCGCATAGATGCGCGATCACCAGTTCAATGCCACCGTAGCGCACCGGTGGAACCGGATTGCAGCTTAGGGAGATGATATGAACCCTATTGGTTTGCGGATTAAATTTCTTTCTAAACATACTTTTGCCCTCGTTTACTCTTCCTTTGGGTAAATTCAGCGAAGGCACGCAAGTAGATCGCGCGCATTTGCTGTTGAATCGCCGCAGAATTCCAATGTGCGTATGCATGTTGTTGGCCTGAATCGGCCAATTGTGCGGCATCTATTTTCTTTTCTACCGTCTGCGCGATCAGTTGTGCCAGCGCTGTGCTATCGCCAGCGGGAAACAGCAGGCCGGTTTTATTGTGAGTGATTGCCTCTGTCGCGCCACCCATATCGGCACTGACAGTGAGCACACCCATCTGCATCGCCTCAATGAGCGCGCCGCTGAGCGATTCAAACCATAAGGGTGACTGTAAAGCCATATCGGCAACTGTTAACAATCGTAAAACGTCGTCGCGCTGTCCAATCAGCAATACTCTATCTTCAAGCTGATGTTCTTGAACCTTGTTGCGCAAAAGTTGCTGATAGTGTTGTGCATCATTTTTTTCGAACGCCCCGGCGATAATCAGTGCGATTTTTGGGTGGCTATCTTTAAGTTTAATGAGTGCATCGATCGAAATGTGCTGGCCTTTTTCGTGGCAAATACGCGCGGCCTGCAGTATCACAAAGTAGCCTTTGCGCTTTAACTCATGCAAAAACCCCAAGTCATGCACGGTAGTTTTGGCAAGGGCATGTTGTGAGTTAAATGGTGAGTGAACCAAATTGCACTTAGCTTCCGGCAGTTTGAGTAGTTCGAGATGGCGTTGCTTTAACATGGCGCCGACAAAGACAAACTCACTGGCGCGATCCAGTATCTTTCCTATTGCCCAGCGATAATCGTCCAAATGACGAAAATAGTAGATTAACGCGGCGCTTTTAACTGTCGCCAAACGATAAGGTAAAAGGTGTACGCCACCATTTGCCTGAATTAAATCGATTTTGTAGCGATACGTTTTCGCCAGACTTTGTACCAGCAGTGAGCACTCATTTATAAAATCCGTCAGTGCGATTAACTTTAACCCAATAAGAGTTAGCATTTTGTTACTGGTCTTCCGGCGTAACCACCCTGTGTGTGTTTGCTTTTTATGATAGTTATAAAATGAGAAGACGCGCTTTGCGGTAATGTTACCGGCGACTTCACCGTTGTATAGCGTGTTGAGCGAGTGATAAGTAATAACGATAAACTGAAAATCTTGCATTTCATTGGCCAGATCTACAGCGCGCGCGATGGAGCCGCCTGCACTTTCTGCCTGGTCAAATATCAAGATGGTTTTTATTGTCACTTGAGCAGCTCGGCCATTTTTTCAATTTGCATTGAAATAGAAAAATTCTGCTCAGCGCGTAGCCGGGAGTTTCGCGAGAAGGTTTCGGCAAGCGAAGAGTCTTTGCATAAATCGATAATTTTTGTGGCCAATTCGATGTGATTGCCTGGCGTGATGAGATAGCCATTCTCATTATTTTCAATAGTTTCGGAGAGGCCCTGAAGATTTGAAACAATCAGCGGCAGCCCGGATGCCATCATTTCCACACTGGACATGGTAAATGAGTCCCAACCTGTTGAGGCGATAACGCCAATAGCGGAGCTGCGCATGAGTGCTGCTATATCATTGCGATAACCGGCAAATGTCACCTGTGATTCCGCCGCTGTGCCGGTGAGCATATCCGTATAGGTCTTTGCCTCATCGCCCTTGTTGCCACAGAGTACAAAGTGGATGTTGTTCAGGCTGCCGGTATCGGCCATGTGAATGGCGGCTTTGATAATTGTTCTTACACCCTTGCGCTCTTCCATGTGCCCTGAATAGAAAACAATTTTTTTATTCTTGGGGATGCCGAGTTGTTCGTGCGCGTAAAACTCCTGACCATAGTTAGCGAAAAACTTATCAGTGTTTACACCTAAATAAACAACACTCGTTGCGCTTTCTGGAACACCTCTGCCCTTGGTGGCCGTAGTGCGCATAGCTTGTGATTCAAAGACAAAGTGATCTGGCTTATTGCGACGCAATAAAAACTCGGCTTTTTTAAGCCACAGTCTTAAACCGGAATTGATACTGCTCATACTGGCGCCCCAGTAGGATATTATTTTATTTACGCCGTTAGCTTTTAGTAGGCTGATCACTTTTGCGGGATAGCCCAAGTCAAATGCAATAACCGTTTGTATATTGTTATCACGCAGATAAGGGGCCAGTGAACTCTCGTCTGGATTGCGGTAGTCGCAATCAATTTTATTTACTGCGCCTTGATCCTTTAATCCGTTAAATGACCAAAAAACGCGGTCATCTGCATAGCCAGCCTCTAGCGCTGCTTGGTGGAATACATGTTCCAGCGATGAGATCGCGTAGCCAGTGTGCTCCTCGCAGTGGATCATGATAAGAATTGCGGGGCTTCTACTCATGATGCCTTAACCCACAACTTTATTAGTGTGAGATTTTTACAAATGCACAGGTAGTAGTAATAGCGTTTTGTTTTGTTCATTTTTACTGACGCAATCGTAAATTGTGTGGCGGCGCGAAATAAACCTTTAATTGACTCCACCAGCATGCGTGCAGGCCTGCCCATGAATTTCTTGCGCGCAGTGACTTTAGCGATATGGTGTGATGAGTAGGCGCCATCAACAAACAATTTTTTGATATTTTCGCTGCTGTACTCGCGCTCTTTAAGTCTGTGCCCGACACCGGCAGTGGGAAAGTAAATGACTTTCTTACACGCCCAAATCATTTTGCGGTAGAGCAGAGTCTCTTCGCCCGCTGCCAGTTTTGTCCCCTGGCGACCAAGATTGGGGTCAAATCCGCCGAGCTCAATCAGTAGTGATTTACGCACGCAAAAATTCTTGCCATAAAATTCCCGATGGATATCGGTTATCTCAAGCAGCTTGTCACCGTAGTCCAGCCCGACAAAACAGGCAGTGTATTCCGGGATAAACCACCAGGGTTTTGGTTTGTCCCAGATAATATTGATCTTGCTGTAGAGGCAATCGGGTGCGAGAGTGCGAATGTTGTTGATATAGTCGTTGGCCCAATGCGCAGGAATTTCGGCATCGTCATCGGTAAATAATATGTATTCACCCTGTGCTTTTTCCAGCCCGGTATTACGTGCGTGGGAAAGCCCTTGTTTTACTTCAAAGTAATAATGAAATTGAGGGTGATTGTTAGTAAAAGCTTGGGTGATCGCAGCGGTGTGGTCCGATGAATTATTGTCGACGACAATAATTTCTATAAGGCCCTGCTCTGGTTGGTTTAATTTGGCCAGTTGATTCAGTGTGATAGCCAATGAATCGGCGTTGTTGTAAGTGCATAGCACTATGCTGATAAGCGGCTTCATTTCCCTGGTCGTCTGTTAAATCGAGGTATTGATTTTCGCCGCAATACTTAGGCGAAAATGGTTTTTTTTAGGCGGGGAATTCTACCACAGAGACTAATAAGAGTTTGTTTCAATACAGAATTGACCCAAATAAAAAAGGCGCCCGAAGGCGCCTTTTTCAATGCGAGCAGCTAATTATGCTTGTTTAGCTTGGCGACGACGTGACAGGGTAAGACCCATCAAACCGAGACCAAGAAGAGCAAAAATACCTGGCTCTGGAACTTCAAGTGCTTTCACAGAGAATTCATCTCTTGCACCGCGAGCCCAGAATTTGATCTCATCAACGGTTACACCGCCAATGCTCACGGTTTGCACGCCATTACCCGCAGCGATACCGCCCATGGCAGAGTTTTTGCCGTAGAAAACGATATCAGAGCCGATTTGTAAGCCGCCGAACCAGAGTGATACGTAGCCAACTTCGCCGTTAACGGGGTCGCTACCATCACTACCTTCGTTGTCTTTGTTAAACAAGTCAGTTACTACAAGTGATTGCAGTGCAACGGCGTTTGAGAAAAGAATTTTAATGTATTCAACGCGGTCAATTTCATCGATCTCACCACCACGAACGCCCAAACCATCTTGTGGGTCGGCGGCGAACAACAGTGAGCCAGCTGGGCCAGCAACAGCAGTAACATCGCCAACGGTAAAGCTTGGCAGGTTATTCGCTGCAGGAGTCCAGGCTGGTGAGCCGAAATCGATAATGCCTGCTTGAGTGTGAGCTGCGGCGAACAGTGCGCTCGCTGCAAAAAGTTTAGTAATGAATTTCATTGCCTATCTCCATGATAAGTGAGTGTGTGACGACCAACCTGGGTCGCTGGTGCAGTTAAAGCACAACTCATGCCATGATATAAATCCCTTTTGTAACAGTGGCTTGGCTAATGGTTTGTTGGCTTGGTGTAAAGCTATTCGACATCTCCGACGGTTAATGTTCGGTAGAGCTGCAAGGTGCGCGCAGCATTTTCGTCGCTGGTGTAGATGGGTTTTAGTTGGGTGCGAACTGGCTGGTCAAATAGCTGTAACAGGCTTCTGCTATAGCCCTCGGGGTTGTGCTGCACTATTAACAACTCGGGATAATCAGCCAGTATTTCGCGTAGGCCACCTACGCTGTGTGCGACTAGCGGCTTGCCCAGCGCGAGCGTTTCCAGTGCGGTCATCGGTGTCCCTTCGTGATCGGAGCACATGATGATGATATCGAGCGCTGCTATGGCTGCCGTTGAATCGGTTCTGTGCCCGTGAAATACAATCGCATCGCCGATTCCGAGTTGTTGCACCTGCAGCATTAAAGCGTTTTTGAGTTTTCCATCGCCAATAACGTGGAATTTTAGTTGGTGCTTTTGCTCCGGATTTAGGAGCTGTTTGGCGGTTTGGATAAATAAATCGACCCGTTTGACGGGCTCCAGGCGCCCGACTATGCCGATATGAATGTGGTCTTCTGCCCCTGCGCGTATATCCAGCGCAGGCGTCAGCTTGTTCAATGCGTTGCAGTCGATACCATTTTCGATAATGTGTATGTGTTGCTCTGGAAATGTATTCATCAATTTGCGCGCAAGATCTTGAGAGACTGCGATGACCGCATCTTGTGCGTATCGTCCTGCGAGGTTGTCGAGCCAAATAATAATGCGTTTCAGTCCTCTGGCGCTGTGCTCAGGCGCGCCGTGAGTAGTGCGCAGGGATTTAATTCGCCTCCAGGGCAGAACGTTGGCGGCGAGGTTAGCGAGGCTCGCTAGAATATTTTCTTTTTGGCGGTGGGTGTGGATCAGGTCAGGTTTTAGTGTTTTGATCAGTGCAATGAGCTTGCGAATGATGCCGATAGCGGATGTTTGCTGCTCATCGATAATCTCGGTGGCGATGTTAGCCAGTTTGAGTTTGTGTGCCAGTTCGCCATCATTCATCAGCACGACATGTAAATCGCAGCGATCTTTTAGTGCGGTAAGCAGTGTATAGGCTTGAACCTCAGCGCCAGCCCAGAGGTCGCCAGAAATAATGTGCAAAACCTTGAGGCGGGGTAGTAAAATCGGCGGCTTGTCATTGTTGATCGGCGGAGTTGCACTTGATTGCATGGTGTCTGTGTCTTCAGCGAATTTTGTTAGGGATGGTTTCCAGGGGTTAAAATGTTAACATTTTTGTTTTGGGTGTTTGGGGTTGCTGCACTTTATAGTTATTTTATTTATCCGCTGGTGTTGCGTGTGTTGGTGGCAAAAGCAGGTGTAAAACCCAGTGCCGAAATAGTGTCGCCAGCGGCAGCTGCCAGTGTTTCATTGCCCAGTGTTTCATTAATTGTGACTGCCTATAACGAAGAGTCGCGAGTGCGCGCAAAAATAGCGAACAGTTTGCAGTTGGAATTTAATGCTGCTGCATTTGAAATTATTATCGCGTCTGATTGTTCCTCTGATGACACTGACGATATTGTGCGTGAATACGCTGGGCGAGGCGTGCGTTTGGTGCGTGCGCCGGAGCGGTTGGGTAAAGAGCATGCGCAACAATGTGCGATCAAAGAGGCCAGCGGTGACATTTTGGTATTCAGCGATGTGGCTACCGAAATCCCCGCCGATGCAATACAAAAATTAGTGGCCTATTTTAATGATCCCGGCATTGGTGCGGTATCCAGCGAAGATCGTTTTATTAGTCAGAGTGGCGCCGTGGCGGGCGAGGGCGCTTACGTTAAATACGAGATGTGGTTGCGTCAGCAGGAGTCAAAATTGGCTGGGCTGGTTGGTTTAAGCGGCTCCTTTTTTGCTGTGCGAAAATCCTTGTGCGAAGACTGGGATATACATTCACCCAGCGATTTTAATACCGCGTTAAACACTGCAAAAGCGGGGCTCAGGGCAGTAACAGCGCCTGATGTGCTCGGTTTTTATCAAGACCTGAAAGATCCCTCAAAAGAATATCAACGCAAAATAAGAACCGTTATTCGCGGCATGACAGGGTTGGCGCGGCACGCGGAGGTATTAAATTTTGGTAAGTTTGGTTTTTTCTCCTTTCAAGTTATATCGCATAAATTAATGCGTTGGTTAACGCCCTGGTTCTTATTGGCGGTTTTTTTAATCAATGCGTTAATTGCCGATAATAGTGTGTTTTATTTTTTGGTTTTTCTTGCGCAATTGGCCTTTTATGGTGTTGCTGTAGCGGCGCATTTCCTGCCGAATTTGCAATCCGTTTCGCTTATTAAATTAGTGTATTTTTTTGTGCAGGTGAATATCGCGCTTTTGGATGCAGGTGTTAAATTTTTGGCTGGTCAACGCATGACGGTTTGGAAACCCTCAGCGCGATGATTCTACAAGGTGATCTCGCCCCTGTCGGTAATCGGATTTCGCTGGAGTCCGGTGCTGAATCTCTGTTGGAAACTGAGCTCGGTGGGCATAAGTACTGGCTTGACTCAGGTACTTCAGCCCTGGCCCTGGCGCTGCTCGATGCCAGGGCTAACTTTCCCGAGGTCGATAAACCGCGCGCAATAATTCCCGGCTATTGTTGCCCCGATCTTGTTGCTGCTTGCGTGTATGCTGGTATTGAGGCGGTTGCGGTTGATATTAATCCCAATGATCCATCCTATGATTTGGAGCAGCTGCGCCTGCATTTGGATGAGAGTGTTATCGCCCTGATTGCGATAAATTTTTTAGGGATTAGTGAGCGATTGGGTGAATTGCGCCAGTTAATTACTGAGCTGGGTTTGCGCACGCGGTTAATTGAAGACAATGCGCAGTGGTTTCCCACAAGCAAAAGTGAGATGGATTTTAAATCGGATTACGTCACTTTTTCTTTTGGTCGCGGAAAGCCAATGAGTTTGTTGGGCGGAGGGCTGCTTTGCGCAAAAGCACCCGTTACCGAAACCGTTTTGGCTTGCATAGAAAAACCGGCACCGTCATCGCGCCTGCTTACATTAAAAATTGCCGCTTACAATATCTTGCTTACACCGCAGCTTTATCGACTGTTGAATCGCAATCCCTGGGTGCGCTTGGGCGAAACCCGGTATGTCCCACTCGCAAAAATCGAGCAGTTTGATGACTACAGACGCTCGCTGCTGGCTTCAAATTTCACAGGCTATTGCGCGCGCGACAATAAATTGCCAGAGAGTTTGGATTCAGTCGCCCTCGGCTGCGGCTTGCAGCGGCTTGATACGAACTGCGCAATGCGCCGGAAAGAATTATTGCGCTATCCATTGTTATGCCCGGACACGGCGACCAAAAATAAATTGCTGCAGCAGTTGTGCGCCGCTGGATTAGGGGCGTCGCCCCTCTATGCAGCTGCTATTGATCAAATTGCAGGTGTTGCAGGATTGGTTGTTGTTCCCGGCGCGCTAAAAAATGCCAAGGATTTTGCCGGACGGTTTATCACCCTGCCTGTTCATGCTCAGGTCACCCGGCGTCATCAAGCTCGGATTTTGGCGTTGATCAGTGCTGCGTAGAATAATCACGCTAGTCCTGCGGCAAGCTGATTGCAGGCAGTGCTTTCGTTAACTTGTCCAACTCATCATTGCAATCACTTGCGCAATTTGTTTGAGCGGTCAGTAATCCGAAGTATTTGTCCCCTAAGGCGTTTGCAATAATCTGCATAAACTTCGCCGAGATGTATTTTTCGGTTTGCATCTTGCCAACAATATATTGATTGGCAATGACGATGCGCGCGTTGCCACCAACTTTTTTATAGATTGCCACATTGAAGTTCCCATCACTTCTGGTTTGCGTTTGCGCAAGTGCCCAGTCAGATTTGTCAGCGAACCCGGACAGATAGGGAACAATCTCTTCCCTTGGTGATTTGGGTGCATGGGTAAATAAATCTACGCGTATTTTTAGCTGTTCAAGTTCCACCACCCGCTTATCTGAATTAGTGATGCCGGGGCTTAGCTCGGCACCGATGCGCTCGCGAGTAGTTATCTTGAACTGATCGAGATGATTGAGTTGAAGGGGCGAATGCGGTGACGGGATGGTTGAGTTTATGTTGAGTAGTAGTGGGCCAATCGAAAGTGCAGCCAGTGGTAAAAGGCGTGGGCGCTTGGCTAGGGCAATGATTTTTGCTGGATGTCTGCCTATAGGTGAAAAATAAATAGCCGGTACTAACAGGCAGGCAAACAGTATCCAGCCAAAGGTTTCGTGATCGCTCATCAGACTGCTCTGCATCTCAGTGTGGTAGCCGATTAGCACGAGCAGGTATATGCGCAGCCAGTTGGCAAATAGCCCTAATGCAATTGCGATAACTAACGTGCTAATCGCGGTGCGCAGCTTATATTGGTTAATCAATATCAGTATGTAGCCCATTAACACTGAAATGATTAGGTACCTGATACCCGAGCAGCCATCGGCGATGTAGATTGTGCCGCTGGGTAGGAAAAGGCTACTGCCGTCGATCAGTACCGTAATATTGCTGAGTTTTACTGCCTTCCCCACAACAAGACTGCTGAGGTTAACTAACAGACCGGTAAGCTCGGACCAGATGGGAATGGTGAATATCAGTAGGCCGAGGATCGGCAATATCGCCAACATGGCCGGAGCGGAAAAGCTTGCGCCAATGAAGAGGCAGAGTGTGGCAATAAGCAAGAAATAAGCAGGCAGACTTATGCTGAGGCTTTCAAAAAAGTACCAGCCTAGCGAGCACACAGCCGTTGCAATCAGCAGTAGCCAATACACAACATTTGCCGGGTGGGTTTCCTTCGTGACATAAGTGTTACGCCAAAGGAGAGCCAGCATAACGCCGATGGTGGGAATGGCGTGAGCCAAGTCCTGATCCCATAGCACCCATTTTTTCCAGAGGGTTGCCAAACTGGGAAAATACAGCAGCGACACGGCCAAAATTGCAGCAAAAATGGGGGCGGCCGCGAGGAGGCGAGTTAAATTACGGGAAAAATCCATATAAGAAGCACTATTTAATCCGATTTATTGTGATGCGGTTCATAATAGCGCGGTCGAATAAAAAAATCTCCAGTTCAATCTTTGAGCTTTAAATTATTGCGTGACTTTCACAAAGCGGCTGTAAACCCCGTTGCTATCAAAGACTGCGATTTCAAATTCTGTATCGTTCGCATTTGCCTGAGTGTATTCGGTGACCCGGTTACTGTTAATCACTATGTAGGTGTAACGGGGATCCGTGGTTTTACGGTAGCGAATTTCGTAGCCGCCAATTTCATTCAATTCCAGAAACTGTCCATTTTCCCGCTGATTGGGATGAGTCCAGGTCAGTTTGACCGATTTTTGGCTCGAGGCACTACTTGAGGCTGAGGATGTACTTTTGGCACTGCTACTCGAGTTATAGGAAGATGAACTTTTGGCGCTGCTACTCAAATGGGATGACGATGCGCTTTTTGAGCTGCCACTGGAGTTTAATGAGGACTTGTTGCTTGAGCTTTGCATCGAGCTTCTGCTGGAGCTCGAGAGAGAGCTTGGCTGGCCGTTGGGCTCGCCGAGGGTGCGTACATTCAGTGCAGGTGAGGCACCCGAGTCATTACCGGCGAGGTCAAAAGCAGTGATGGTGTAACTGTAATCAGTATTTGAAGCCAGATTCTGATCGGAAAAAATTTGCCCGGAGTCCTCGAAAGTTGCAACCAGCTTGCCACTGCGCTTGATCTCATAGTGACTTACACCAACATTGTCGAACGATTCATCCCATACCAGTGTGATGCTGTTTTCAGAGAGTCGGTAAAGATGTAGTTTTGTCGCCTCGGGTGCTAAAAAGTCAAAGCCAGGACGTGAGTCCTGCGAGGTCGAAGAGTGGCTGGATCTGGATGCCCGTGCGTAGCTCTCCGAACTTGTTGCCTTGCTGCTAGCGACTGCGGCCAAGCTGGAGACAGGGCTGGAGGCAGGGCTGGAGATGGCGACAGAGGAAAGGGTTGATGACGCGATTGAACTCTTTGATTCTGAGCTGGCCGCACTGCTGTTGACATCTGGTTTACTAATACTGTCGCCCGGTGGTGTCGATCCGCCACCTGAAGCGGCGCCGCCACAAGCGGTGAGAATCGTCGGAATTACCAATATGAAAGCGAGATACACCAGTTTTATTGCGCGCTTATACATCTATATATACCCGAAATTTAAATTGTATTGAGCTTGGCGTCGCCCGCTCAATAATCGAATTCTTATTTGCCCGACTTATTGTTAGCACTCATTAGTTTGCAGCGCAGACACACTTCCGCTTTTTTGTGAATTTCGCGGATTACTATTCAATAAGTGTGATGAGTTGTCGGTGATTGTTGGTGGCTATCTATAACTATTTTGCATTAGCGAGTAAGTTCATTATTTGCAGATGCAATCTCGGGTTTAGTCTTCCTTATCGCCATTGGCCGCCTCGCTTCCGCCGACCAGACATTGTTGGCTCATATCATATTTTTTAATCAGGTCATAAAACGTAGGTCGGGTTACGCCGAGTAGTTTTGCTGCCGCTGAAATATTGTTGTCGGTCATGCTGAGTGCGCGCAATATGGCGCCTCTTTCTGCCTCCTGACGCACATGACGCAAATTGAGCGATAGCTCGCCCGCTTCTGCCAATCCTAAATCTTCCCGTGTTACGTGTTTGCCATCAGCCATAATGACCGCGCGTTTTATTTTATTTTCCATTTCGCGAATGTTGCCCGGCCAGGAATAATTTTCGATGGCCGCTATGGCATCCGGCGTAAAGCCAGTGACGTTCTGTCCGTGCTCCTTGGCGAATTTGAGTTTGAAATGGCGTGCGAGCAATACCTTGTCGCCGAGGCGATTGCGCAACGGTGGAATCACCACAGTCATTTCGCAAATGCGATAGAACAAGTCCTCGCGAAAACTGCCGACTTTCACCATTTCTTCGAGATTTTTATTGGTGGCGCAGATTACGCGCACATCGACGGGGATCTCCGAGCGTCCGCCGACGCGTTCAATAACGCGTTCTTGCAAAAAGCGCAAAAGCTTTGCTTGCAGATTGAGAGGCATGTCACCAATTTCGTCGAGAAACAGGGTTCCCTCGTTGGCTGTCTCTACTTTTCCAATGGTGGTTTTGTTGGCACCGGTGAAGGCGCCTTTTTCGTAACCGAAGAGTTCGCTCTCAATTAAATTCTCAGGTACTGCGGCGCAATTGATTGCAACGAAGCGTTTACTTTTGCGTGGGCTCAACTGATGAATGGCGCGTGCCATCACTTCTTTACCGGTGCCGCTTTCACCGAGCAGGGTGCAAGTTACCGTGGTGGGGGAAATTTTTTCGAGTTGACGACAGATTTTGAGCAGTTGCGGATCATTGGTAATTAAACCTTCCAAGGGTTCCTGTTGCGATAAGCTAATGCGGCGATTGTAGTCTTCCAGTTCATGGATATGAAAAGCGCGCTGTACGATTAAATCGAGCGTATTGGGATCAACGGGTTTTTGGTAGAAATCGTAAGCGCCCATGGCAACCGCACGCAGGGCGTTGTCGCGATCGGTTTTACCGGTCATCACGATCACCTTGCTATTGGGCGAAATGCGCAAAATATCCTGAATGCATTTAAAGCCTTCATCGACACCGTCTTCGTCCGGCGGCAACCCCAAATCCTGAATAATTACCGCTGCTTCATGTAAGCGCAGTGCAGCTATGGCGTCCTGGCGGTTATCGGCAACGATGGTTTCGTATTGATCAAAGTGCCAGCGCAATTGGCTTTGCAGCCCGGCATCATCTTCGACAATCAATAGGATAGGTTTGGAAGAGGTAGTTTTGCTCATGCGCTTTGGCTAATCCTTGTTCAATGGAAGAGTGATGGTGATGGTGGTGCCTTCGCCTGGTTCGCTCGCAACGTTCAGCGTGCCATTCAACTCGCTGATATATTCGCGCGATAAGTAGACGCCAATTCCCATCCCTTTACCGGATTTGGTTGTCTCGAATGGTTTGAATAACCGGTTGTGGATAAAATCCCAGTCCATTCCGGAGCCGGTGTCTGCAATGATAATGACGGCCCAATTATTGTTGATTTGCAGTGTAACATGAACTTTTCCGCCATCTGGCGTGGCTTCTTGCGCATTTTTGATGAAGTTGGTGATGGTCATTACCAGTCGCACCTGGTCGGCATTGATGGTGCGATTGGTCGTTTCAATCTCGGTGGTGAATACGGGGCTGCTGCGTTGGCATTCATTGATGGCTTGATGTACTACCTCCATAATCGACAGCCGTTTTACCAAATCCGAGTCATCGCGGCGCAGTTTTTTCAGCAGGTTGTTCATGCGATCAACCGAGTTGCTGATGGTCTTGATGGCGTCTTCAAAAAAAGCCGGGTTGTCTTTGTGTTTCTCGGCATTGCGCACGACCAGTGCCTGCTGGGCAATCAAGTTATTGAGGTCGTGGATAATAAAAGCGACCAGCTTGTTGTAGGTATCGAACTGGCGGCTTTCCACTAGTTGCTCTGCTTGCTGGTGGCGCTTGAGATAACTTGCGATCTGGCGCCCCATGGTTTTGAGCAAATCCAGATCTTCCCAGGTTAGAGTTTCATCGCCGCCCGGTTTGGTTAGTGCCATAAAACCCACCAACTCCTCGCCCACGATCAACGGGAACATCAACCAGAGATCGGGAATATTGTGCGCCCAGTGCGGCAGCAGCTCATTGTGTTGGCTGAGTGCTTCGTTATCGCCGCTGTCGGGGATAAATACCCATTCTGATTCGATAAAGGCACGGCAGAAATCGCTATCGACGGGCTCCTCCTGCAGATCGACAAAGTTGGGCAAATTGGCGCGATACACCGGTTCGTAAAACCCCTGCTTGCGCAGCCATATTGCTCCAGCTGGGGCTTTGGTTGTTGAGGCGACGGCAAAAAATGCGCGTTGGTTGACCTCGCTAGCTTCAGCGGGCTGGGCGAGATAGTTGATCAGGCGTAACCATTCGTTGCGGTAGTCATATTTGTAGCGAAACAAGTGTTTATTGATCAACACTGACAATTTCATTCGTATACGACTAGAGATAAACACAGTCGTAATCAGCAGCACCGCGCCGACTAATAACAGGCTGTAGAAAACGGTTCCCCAGTTTCCACCGTACAGGCGAACATAGTAGCCGCCGAGCGAGAGCACGGTGATGAGTACACCAACGCCGATGAGTGATGTGGTGTAAAAGGCAATCGGGCGCGATAAATTAAAGTTGGCGGGGCGGTCATTGCGCTGCAATAGCAGCATCCCTCCCAGTGCCATAAACAAGCAGGTGGCGATGGAAACTGCGGCGCGCGATTGCCAGAGCATTGGGTCGAGCCCTTTGAAAATAAGCGCGTGGGTAAATAGATAAATGTCGTAGAGAAAAATGGCCGCAAGGTTCATACACAGCAATTTTATTTGGCGGTCATTTTCGGCGGCGTAGCGGTAAAGTTGTTCGACACTGACGAGGGCGATGACCGCCAGCCCCAGCGCGAACCAAACGGATAATCCCGCTTGGTTCATATTCGGAATAAACAGCATGGCAATCGCCAGTGCCGTAATTGGCCAGCCGCCGCTAAACAGTAATTGCAGACTGGTCGGTAATTGTCGGCGTTGGGTATTGTGTTTGAGGCTCAGCCCGATACAGAAAACCCAGGCATTGAAATGTAGATATTCAAAAATGATCAACAGGTAGAGCGGAATAGTCTGTTGCGAAAACGACAGGGCGATGGCGCCAAGGTGCAGGGTGTGTACGGCAGCTGCGCCAGCAAATAGCCAAGTCTTTTGTTTGCGCACCAGTTGGAACAAATAGGTGGTCATCAGCAGGGCGGAAACGACTGCAGCGCTAAAGTAGGCAACAAAGGTAACGCTGTTATATTCCATACCGGCCAGAATCCTATGCGGGGGTATAAGTCGTGGCGATAAGCATAACAGCTGGCCGTGGCAGATCAAATCGCCATAAGATTCTGACGATAACTATACGAATACTGCCATCGCCTGTGTGGGTATTTGCCGCTATA
>CAZCJR010000009.1:0-31891 GCA_964499225.1 uncultured Cellvibrionaceae bacterium
ATGGCACCTTCACTAACCAATCCAGCTACGTGTACGACAACCGCGGTTTCCAAACCACTGAGCAGAATTACAGCAATGGCCGTACGATCAGTAGTAACTATAACGCTGACGGGAACTTGAGCTATCAACTGACCCAGGTCACCAGTACTGGTCGCAAAGAGTACGAGAGAACTAATTACTCCTACGACAAGCTGGGCGACTTGCGCTCCTACACCATGCAAGCCTATGACACGGCCAATAGCACCAACGCCAAAACCTACTACAACAATTACAGCTATGCCTATGTAGATACCTACACGGGTCGTCAGGTAAGCGGTATTAGTGTTACCTCAAGTCAGGCGGGTACTGCCAAAGGTATTACTGCCAACAGCTTTGACCATCGTGGCCGCTTGGTGGCCAGTCAGATCACAGAAGTGAGTACCACCAACAGCTCACAAACGGGCTACAGCTACAAAAACTTTGCGTACAACGCTGCGGGTCAAATCCTTGCCAAGGCGGAAAAAGCCTATGGCAATTCCACCTACAAAACCCAGAATTATTACTACTCACCTGAAGGTTCTGAGCTGGCGAGCGTCGGACAGCTTGCGGTTGATATATCTCCTTTATCAGCTATCTATCTGGGTGGGAATACTCCTACCAGTTACACAATATCGGTAGGAGATACCCTGATGAGGATTGCGCAAACCTTATACGGGGATGGGAGTCTTTGGTATCTGATAGCCGATGCCAACGGGTTGAGCATGAGCCCGACAGAAGTGTTTGCTAATAATGATATTGGTCGCAACTTGCGAATTCCTAACAGTGATCAAGTCGTAGCTAATACCGGTAGCACATTCAAATCCTATGACGTGAACGAGATCATCGGAAGTTTAATACCGACCCTAGCAGCGGCACCAGTGGTGCCCCAAAAACGTAAAAAGAAAAGCAGTAACCCCCTCAAGAGAATCGCCAATGAATTGGAGCGTGGTGCGAAGAAAATTGAGCGCGAGATTAAAAGGTCTTACGACCGGATGGAAACAGAGATCAAAAGGAGCGGTAATAAATTTGATAAGGAAGTTACCAGAAGAGTTGGGCGCGAACTGGATCGAAGCTGGGACAAAACTTACGCTGAGTGGAAAAGGGGCTATAGTGGATTGGAAAAAGGCGTTAAGGACTACTTTGAAAAAGAAGGCGGTACCATTGGAATTAGCACCGATGGCCAAGGAGGTTATAGCGGAAGCTTTAATGGCAATACGGTTTGGAACAATGAAAATGGATGGAGCAGTCCCGAGAACAACTACAACAACAATTATGGTCCTCAGCCGGTTGCTGGTGGTTCAACGCCTCCTAAAACAGATATAAAACCTGATAAAGAACTGGAGCCTATCACCTTCCCCACAACTGGAGGATCTAGTGGTGGATCGACACCAGGGGGCGGCTACGTTTCTAATTACAGCCCTTCAGGTAGTCCCGTATTGGATGCCATTCGCATGTCTCCGTGGCTGAATTATCAGCCACAAACCAATTTTGGTGGTTGGGGATTCAATGCTGCATCGTACATGACCCTAACACAAGCGGATGTAAATCGGTATTTCCCGATTTCTTACGTTGAAACCTCGTTTCCTGCGTTGAGCCCTATAAGTGGAGCGGGGGTTGCAGCAGCCAATAGTGTCGAAAGCTGGCGCTTCTATGAACATTTACCAAGCGCAGCATCGCCAGCTGTTGCTCCGCGTACTAGTAGCAGCTACATCGGTGACGCAGCTTCATTTATTACCAATGAAATAAAAGGAGCTATTCAGTATGGTAGTGATCTTCTCGAGACAGGTGCTACATTGGTGACTGGAATCCCAGCAACTGCATTGGGCATAGTCATGCCACCTATTGATAATGCATATAGATGGGTTCAGGGGCAACCAACAAGGGATTTGGTGGATTTGCAATCTAGCTACATTCGATCATTCACATATCAACCATCTAGTCCTGGCGCACAACAAATGCTTGGTAGCGTTGCAAATTTCTTTGACGCAATGCATTTGGATGCAATACCACCGACTTTGGGGGGGGGATTCACAAACACTTTGCGCACCTCTTTGTCTAGCGGCGTGGTAATGTTTGGTAGGACTGCTACAAACAGTGCTCCGACATTTGTTAACGAAACTAAGTTAATTGAGCATTTCGAAAAACATGGAAAAGAATTCCGTGTTAATAGTGCTGATGAATATCTCAATGTTGGACAAGACATAATTCAAAATGGCCATCAAATTGAGTATATATACAAAGGTGAAACTAGAACTGGCCATATCTCGTTCATGAGAAATAAGTCGCGAAATGGTGAGGCATACTTTGGATTCGTAGGGATGAGCCCTGAAGGCGCCATTGCAACGATTCACACTAAATCGCGAACTGATGTTTTTAAGGCTATGGGTGATACACAACAAAGACAGTTGGATATTTTCCGTACTGATACAGTTGGACCTAAGCCTAATCAAGGCTGGGTTTTTCCATATAAGTCAAATTGAGTAGGCTGCGTATGAGTTCAAAAAATGAAAATGTAATAGAAATTACATCAATTGATGAAGATCAGGTAGTGATTCAAAATGAGGATAAAAATACATTAACGTGCTTTATTGGTTCGAGTCGTTACGAGTTAGTGGAAGAGCAGAGTTATAATGTAGAGCTTAAACTCTTTATTTTGGATGATTATATTATCGAAGAGCTGAGCGAAAATACTCAATCAGATATACAAAAAGAAGGAGCCGGTTTTAGATATAAAATCGTCGGACAGCTGCATGAAAATAGACTCTATTCTTGTGGATTTGTTTTTATAGATGAAGTTTTTGAAAGCGATTTTTCATATCTTGATGGAAAGATGATCTCTATTGAAGCTGATAGAATCGACATACATTTTCTTTGAAGTCACCTCCGAGCCCAGTGTAGCAATGCACTGGGCTTTTGTTGCTACAAACAGCAGCAATATTGAAAATATAACTTCTACAACTATTCCTCGCTACGATGGCAGTGTCAAAGTTGTTTTGCAGGGAGATGTTAACGGTGAGCAAGTTGGATTAGGTTATATGGATGCTGTAGTTAAAAATGGATATACATATGTCGATTACTATAAAATTGACGAAGTATTCCAGGGGAATGGTCTGAGTAAACATCTCTTTCAAGCAGCAATAGATGAAGTGGGTTCAAATGCACGGATTTTTGAAGGTAAACCAGGAGATATAAACTATCGAGTACTAAATCAAACTGGAAACATAAATAATACGCCGTGGGCCAAGACTCTAGATCAATTAGGTTACGATACTGTTTTTGATCCTATAACTAACACAATGACATCGACAAGGCGCAAGTAATGAGTGAAAAATTTACATTAAAACTTGATGAAATTCGGGGCCAAGAATTTTTCGGAAAATCTGAGTTTATCGGTTTGATTGCTTCGCAAAGCTTCAAAATAGGAAATGTTGTTTGTGAAAGCTGTTGTGATTTGGCAGATAGATATCATCGTTTCTTGGAGAATGTTAAAAACAAAACTGAACATGAAATTTATGCGAAGAATGCTATTAAGGAGCTTGTAGTCAAGCTTGATAGAATTTTGGAAGAAAACTGTTTGATTGTCGACATCTCACTCAACCCTAATTTTTTATATGGCTTATACATTCATCAAGAATCTGGCAGTGTATTAGCTGCTATTCGCGGTTATGATGTTCAAAAAACCTCTGTCGATGAATGGAAAAAAATTTGGGGTTGATTGAAAAGGTACTAAATAATGGGTTGACTGATTGGCCCACGGTTTTGTTAGAGCCGAAGAAATAAAATGAACGTAATCGAACAAATGTGGAAAAAAGGAAAATCAAGAGTTGAGGTTGGTATTATTTACCAAGATGGATCTTATATACCAATTTTAGGTCAACCTTCTACCGGTTATCATTTGGGTGAAAAAATGCCTGTAGAACTACTGATTCAGAATAAACCTGATTTTTGGTTTTATTATTCGATCATTAGTAGACAAATAATCGATAGGTTTATCTTAATTACTGGCAATGGCGGCTTAGAGGGAGAAGGTTTTATTGCGTTGCTTGATCAAAATGAAGTGCCCATTTGGATAATTCATTTTGATGATAGTGAACCGTTAGAGATTAAATCTTTTGCAGGTAATGAGGTTGTTGTTGTCGGCGATGATGGCTATAGGTCTAATGAATATGTTATCCAGCTTGATCAGCCTGAACTTTTTACGTGCAGTCAAAAACTAATGGATTAGTATAGTTGTACTGGCTCATGCCTTAGCTGATTGTTGCCAATTTTTTATAAGTCAACCAGTTTTGATTTGAGTCCACCTCTTATTGTCCAATACCCCGTTGGGAGTGGGTTTCCAAATGTGTGGGAACTGAATTCGCTAAATAACGCAAGTGTAGAAAAAGCCAAATAATTTTTTATACGAAAGTCCTTCGGTAAAAGGAGTCTCGTCGAGTGTTTCTGAGGCTGAAGTGATAGAGCCATTAGATGTTACTTTAGATAAAATATTGGTGTTTTTCCTCGGTAAGATACTTCCACAGCGAAACATATCGTCAAAATGATTCTTGTCCCACGTATTATTGCCTGTGTAGTTGTAGATGTATAATTGAGGGCGAATAACAGGGCAGATGGCATCGAGTTGGATTAACTTCTCTATAAAGGATTTGTCTTCCTGTATATGCCTTGAACTGTAGGTGACTAAGTTGTTCATTGCAAAACTCTTGCTGCACAGAACGGTTCCCTCCCAAGGTCTTGGAGCTGACATATAGGATGTATTGTTAATTTGATCATACAATATAATGTATAACAGCGCTGATGCACTTTTTCCTGACGCCGTTATGTGCATCATTTGCCAGGTTAATCGGTCTTTGTGGTACCAATCATCATCATCCCAAATGCAAAAGTATTCTCCCGTTGCTTGTTGAATCGAGATATTTCGCACATCCCCCAAGGTTAGTTGATTTCGCCCATTGTAGTATTGGTAGCCAATAATATTGGGGTCTGCCAATGTCTTAAAAAACAGATCAGTTTCCGTATCGGCTCGATCATAAACAATCAGTAGTTCTTTGTTTGGATAGGTTTGTGCTCTAAAGCATTCGACAGACTTTTTTAGACTCTCGACTCTATTTTTAGTCGCGCACAGGCAGGATATTTTCGGGTCTACATTTCGCATAAGGGTATAAATACGGGTTCAATAAAGAATTGAGCTCTGACCTCATTAGTCGGAGCGTGGATATCTTCTCTAATAGAACAGCCTGTATGCGGTGGTGGTGAATTTGGCGATCATCCTTGATATATTTGTCATTATAGTTTTGATCCTGCTTATGGAACTTTAATAGAATAGGGAATGGAAGTCCATTTCTATAACTCGCTTCATATTATATTACCGCTCATGGAAGCGGTTAGGTGCATCGTAAATCATGTTAAAGCTAGGTATTGTCACAACAATTGCAGATGCACGAGATTCGATTGATGCTTTTATCTTCTATCACCAGCAAGTTGGATTTAATTCTTTCTATATTTTTATAGACGACAATGATCAGGATGTGCTTCTCAAGCTTAGTAAATATCCTCAAGTGCAAGTGTTTATAAAAGATCAATCGCTAAGAGCTGCTTGGGAGCAGCATCTTGAACGTTTAGGTGAAGAAAAGAAAAATCTTATAGATAAGGAAGTAATGGTTCGGCAGGAGTTAAATTTTTATGTGGCTTTTCACTTGGCCAGAGGGCACGGCGTCGATTGGCTGTTGCATATAGATCTGGATGAGCTGTTCTACCCCAATGGGCACAATGTTGAGGATTATTTCGCTCATTTACAGTTGACTGATATAGCATCAGTAACCTACCTTAATTACGAGTCCATATCTACAGAGCTTGAAAGTGAAAATATTTACCTTTCAGCTTCCTACTTTAAAATAAATCACTTTAAAAACCGCCACTGGTTTTACACAACTGAGCAAAAAGAATTTTTTAAACACAATAATTGGTTAAAAGAAAAATACTTTTTATACTATCAGAACGGTAAATCCAGTATCAGTACATTTTCTGGGAATATAACTTTTTACGATGTCCACTCAATTGCGGGTGAGGGCAAACGCAAAATGGGTAACCATAAAGACCCAATTATCTTGCATTTCCCTAGCGCCAGGTTCAGTGACTTCGTCAAGAAGTATAAAAGGCTTGGCGATTTTTCGGATACATGGCTGGGAGCGCCCAGGACTGGTTTTTTCATAGATGAATTTCATCTTCATGCTAGAAATGCTGTCCTTGAACATTCAGATGGTGATTTAAAGTCCTTCTATCGAATCAATTGCACCCTTCGGGAATCGGAAATAGCAACTCTAGTACGGCTCGGGCTGGCGATGCATATCGGTTACCATGTGGAAATTCTTAAAAATCCCCATACCACTCCTTAAAGCTTTTTTGGGCTTAAATATTGTCTTATTGGAACCAGCCTAGTTTTACTGTCCGCTCAATAAAAAAAAACTAATTGTGATCCGGAAGTTGCTCTGGTAGAAAGAGCGGCCTTTCGAGATGATATCTTTCGCGCCATTCTGGTGTGGCCACTTTTGTTAATAATTTAATAATATGATTTTTTATATGGATACGTAGCATGAAGCAGGATGTTGCTTTAGAAGTAGTGAATAGCATGCTGTTAACTGCTGCAAAAATAGCAGGGCCGTTTTTGTTGGTTTGTTTAGTCGTAGGTCTCCTTGTGAGTGTTATACAAGTTGCGACCCAGATTCAGGAAATGACATTAACGTTTATCCCCAAGATAATTGCTGCAGTAATAACGCTTTTGGTCTTGGGTTCATGGATGATGTCAGAATTAGTTGAGTATGCACGGAGTACAATTCTTCAGGCTGCAGGGTAAATGGAACTTTTATTCACGGTAGCATGTGTTTTTTGTCGCCTGTCGCCACTAACACTCATTGCTCCTGTTATTTTTTTCTCCCATATCCCGCTATTAATTCGTACGTTGCTGACACTTTCTTGGGCAATCATTATTGCACTGGCCGTTCAGCCTTATTTTGACGTGCCCGCTAATTTTGACTGGCAGTATCTGCTACCTGAGTTTTTTCTTGGAGTTGTGTTGTCATTAGGCTTTCATGCTGCAAATGCAATACTGCACATGGTTGCACAGTTAATAGATGTGCAGATGGGGATTGCAGCTGGTGCTACGTTCGATCCCGTAAATTTCCAAACAACCAGCCCTGTGGGGACTCTACTGAGCTTATTGGTTGTTGCGACTTTTTTCGGAACAAATTTTCATTACGAATTTCTGTATTTTTTTGGTGAATTGTTTCGATATGCCCCACCAATGGCTTTATATCAAATAGATTCCGGTTTTTTTAAGGCTGTCGGTCGTATTTTTGTTTTGGGCTTTATTGTTGCTAGTCCAGTTATTGTTGTTCTGTTCTTGGTGGATATTACTTTGGCCTTGATCTCGCGATCTATGCCGCAAGCTCAAATTTATTTTGTCGCGATTCCGTTAAAAATAATTATTGGCATATTGGTTCTGGCTGCAACCATCAACTTTTCTGCTGCTGGTTTTTATCAATTGCTATCTGAAACCTTAGTCCCTTGGGAGCACTTACGGAAGTATTGAAATGGAAAATCAATCTGACAAGTCAGAAGAGGCAACACCCTACAAACTAGAGGAAGCTCGGAAAAAAGGCCAGATAGGTAAAAGTCAAGAGTTTGTTTCCATTGTTAGTTTAATAGCAATGTTGGTTACGGTATTGATTGTTTTGCCCGACTTGGCGAAGACCTTGAGGGATGACACCCGATTATGGCTGCAAAACACCAATCAAATGGTCCAGTCTATGACGATGATGGGCGGTCTTTTGAAGCATTTTCTTGGCGATATATTGGGCTCCCTTGGTGTTGTTGCTTTGGTGGGAGCGATCACAGCTGTTGCGACAAGCCTGATTCATGCTGGGCCAGTATTTTCGTTGCATCCCCTGAAACTGGATTTGACAAAGCTGAATCCTGTGAGCGGGTTGAAAAAAATATTATCGAGGAAGTCGCTCTTTGAGGTGTTTAAGCTTGTTTTGAAATTGATATTCTTTGCGGGTGCATTTCTGTTTCTATGGAATCAATTGCGAAGTAGGTTGTTGTTTACTCAAGGTACGAGTTTCAATAATTTAATCATGGAGTGGAAGTCCTCGTTAACATTGGTAGTGACTACTTTTTTGGCGATCTTCATCTTATTTGCAATTCTAGATCTTTGGTACAGCAAGCGAGATTTTGCCAGAAAAATGCGCATGAGTACGCGAGATATTAAGGATGAATACAAGCGACGCGAAGGAAATCCGGAAATTAAGCATAAGCGCAAAAAAGGAATGCAAAAATTAATGCAGAATGTAATGGGATTGTCGCAATTAAAAAATGCCGATGTGGTTATTACCAATCCGACTCATATCGCAGTTGCATTGCGCTATCGACCCGAAAATATGGCCTTACCTTGTGTGGTAGTGAAAGGCAAAGGATTTCTCGCAACAATTATTATGAGGCGTGCTAAAGCTCTTTCCATCTCAATTATGAGGTCTCCTCCTTTGGCGAGAGCCCTTTACCGAGAGTGCGACGTTAATAATCCCATCCCTCTAGACCAGCAAGTAAATGTTGCAAAAATCTATCGTGAGTTGATAAAGATACCGGGAAATAAGGTGTTTGGTAATGCGTAATGTATTCCGTTTTGTTACAGCAGGCACGCAAGATCTCGTGTTAATTTTGGGGATGATAGGTATTTTAATGATACTGTTCGTGCCTATCTCAACAACGGCGCTCGACTTCTTATTGTTAACAAATATATCTATTGCATTACTGATTTTACTTATTACGTTTTATACAGAAAAGCCGTTGGAATTTTCCACATTTCCATCATTGCTGTTGATCACTACGTTATTTCGCCTTGCGCTGAATGTTTCAACAACGCGATTGATATTACAGCAGGGTGATGCAGGGCAGGTAATTAATTCCATTGGTACTTATGTTGTTGCCGGTAATTATGTGATTGGTCTGGTGATATTTTTCATTTTAATTGTTGTGCAGTACATTGTGGTAACCAATGGTGCGCAACGTGTAGCGGAAGTGGCTGCACGCTTCACGTTGGACTCCTTGCCTGGCAAGCAGATGAGCATTGATGCTGATTTGAACATGGGATTAATCGACAATGAAGAGGCCAAGCTTCGCCGCAGTTTACTGGAACGTGAGTCTAATTTTTATGGCGCGATGGATGGCGCGTCAAAGTTCGTTAAGGGGGATGCGATTGCGGGCATCATTATTATCATTATTAATATTATCGGCGGTTTGTCGATAGGGATATTTCAACAGGGAATGGGGTGGAGTGAGGCGCTTCACAAGTATACATTGCTCACGGTGGGTGATGGTATTGTCACCCAAATTCCGTCACTTATTATTGCAGTGGCTTCAGGTATTATTATCACGCGTGCTGCGACGGATTCGCGCTTGGGTGTCGAAATTATTAAACAATTCGGATCTCATCCAAAGACGATCGCAATTCTTATTTTTGTGTTACTGGTGGCGGCTTTAATCCCGGGAATACCACTTATGCCGGTAATGATTCTGGTTACTGTATTTGGTTTAGTTGGATGGATTCTTTATAAAAATAAAGCCAAATTGTTAACAGGGAATGCGCTTGCTGAGGAAAAAGATGAATCCGTACTTGATGCTACGCAGTACTATCAGGAAATGGCGTCCGCTCCTTTCGAAGTTCGCCTGCCACATTCATTACATGATTATTTTGCTAATGATGATCATGAAATTGAGCGCCGAATAAATGTGCTGCGCAAAAATCTTGCACTGGATTTGGGTTTTGTGCTGCCTACATTGACCTTTAAGAAAGATTCCAGACAGAAAAATAACGAATACAAAATTTATATCCAGGGTGAATCCGTCGCTGCTGGAATGCTCAATATTCAGGCGTTATTGGCAATCAATACGAGGGGAGAGCGCGTCGATATTGAAGGTGAAGACACGCGGGAGCCTACCTATGGGTTGCCGGCCAAATGGATTCATCCACAGGTTAGAAACCACGCTGCCAGTGTCGGCTATACCATTATTGAGCCGGATACGGTTTTTTTGACGCATTTACAGGAAACCTGTAAACGATTTGCAAGCCATTTTATTACACGTAATGAAGTCGAAAAAATTGTTGAATCCCGCAAGAGTGAGCTAGGAAAGTTGATTGACGATGTCATTCCCAATTTGCTGACGTACTCTGATCTGCAACGAGTATTCCAAGGATTACTAACCGAACAGGTTTCGATCAAAAATATTGGCGCAATATTTGATGTGGTCGCAGATGTAGCAAGATCGGTTAAAGACCCGGAAGAATTGGTTGAAAAATGCCGCGAGAAACTTAAGGGGGCAATCTGCGAATCTCTCATGGATTCTGAAGGGAAGTTGCATGTCATCACGCTTTATCCGGTAATTGAGCGGAAGCTATTAAGTGCCCTGGTTCTCAAGGATCAGTCTGCCCAGACCCTCACACCGAAAGAGATCGATTCTTTAATCGCAAGAATTTCACATGAGACCGAGCGCCTACTCAAGGCAAATATAAATCCAGTTGTATTGTGTGCGGCTCCAATAAGAAAGTACTTGCGTAAATTAATTAAACGTTCATTACCATTGTTAAAAATAATATCAATTAACGAAATTGATGAACGAGCCAATATTGTTTCGGCAGGAATTATCGAATTTGATCTGCAGGAGGAAAGATGACCGACGCCATAATGTCTTATGCATCAGTTATGCGAGCGCAAATCGATCGTTTGGAAGCTGTTGCACAGAATGCCAGTAACACCAACAGCCCTGGTTATTTGCAGCAAACTGCCGCTACCGCAACCAATGATTTTATGTCGTTACTGACAGATGAGCGCAGTTCAGTGCCTGTTGAAATTAATCACAGCCATGAAATTGGTGCTTTGGGAATTACGAGCCGCACAGCAGATGTGGGGATGGTCACAGATCATTGGTTTGTGCTTGAGGGGCTGGAAAATATTGTTACTCGTAATGGTCGATTTTCAATTTCGCCGGATGGCAACCTCCTGCTTGATAACTACAGGGTGATGGGGGAAGCCGGACCTGTAACCAATGTCAATGAATCACTTTCCATCCGGTCAGATGGTTCAATTTATGTTAATAACCAGTTTGTGGACAAATTGAAACTGGTCTCAGTTGCAAAAAATCATTCGTTAGCCTCATTGGGAAATGGTGTGTATGTCGCTAATGGAGACATAAAAAACGCAGAGCAGGCGAAAGTAGTACAGGGCGCCTTAACCGGCTCCAATGTAAAACTGGAATCTGATATGACAAAAATGATTGAAATATCAAGGCACATTGAGATGATGCAGCGGGCAATGTCTGCTTACGGCGATATGCTCGATGTTGGAATAAATCAATTAGGAAAATAACAATGTTAGAAATTTTACAGATCTCAGAAAATGGATTGCGCGCAAATCAGGAGTGGTTAAATACCATTTCTCATAATGTTTCCAACATACAGACCCCTGGGTACAAAAAAGCATCATTGAACTTTGGTGAGTTAGTAGGAGCACCTGCGCCGGCTGAAAATGCGCAGCAGAATAATTTTAAAGGCATGGGCGTGACTATTAACTCCAGCATGATTGACGCAACTCATGGTGATATCAAGGCAACTGGACGATCATTGGATGTAGCAATCACTGATAATGGCTTTCTCGAAGTGGAACTCGAAAATGGCGACTACGCCTACACTCGGGTAGGGCGCTTTTCCATTAATCAGGATGGTCGTTTAACAACCCATGACGGGCTCATGTTGTCCAGCGACATCAATATCCCGGTGGGGACAAAAAATATAGTAATTGGACAGACTGGAATAGTTACTGCGCAAATCAGCAGTGAAGAAACCGTAGAACTTGGTCAGTTAACACTCGTCAATTTTAATGCGCCTGAATTTTTACAAGCCATAGGCAATGAACGGTACATAGTGACTGAAAAAAGTGGACAACCAGAACAACAATTGAACCAGGTTAATCAGGGTTTTATGCAAGGTTTCCTGGAGATGTCCAATGTCGATTTGATTGATGAAATGAGTGATTTGATGGTTGCCCAACGTGCTTATCAATTAAACGCACGATTAATTCAGACCGCTGATCAGATTCTTGAAACCATTAATAACCTAAGACGTTAAATGAAACGTTCGGCTTACTGGGCTGGAGCACTTAATCTTTTTATCAATTGTCAGGATATTTCTGCGGCACTTGAGCAAGAAATATGGCCTATACAGGTTTGCTCGCAGCTAAAGGAAAAATATGACGATGTGCAGTTAACAGCGATCAAAGTGATTGAGAAATTGACGCAGAGTTCAATGGAGCCACAACGTCCCGAGATCGGCGATGTATTTGCAGGTCGGTTAAAGGTAGTGGTAGCCGGGATTAAAGATGGTCGATCTATACATAGTCATATTACTTTTGCAGTAAGTGCTTCGCAGGACGCGTGGGTCGCAAAAAAAACGATGTATAAAAATAGAGCGATAGAAGAAAGTGATTTTGTTTTAAAAAAGATTAATGTTGCTCCGTTTGTCGGGTTGAAAAGCATGTTGGTGGGGGAGCTTCCATCAGGCGTTTTAAACAGAACTATTAAAAAGAACGAGATATTGTTTTTAGAATATTTGGATGCCGAAAATATCATTAACCCGCGGCAGCTAATTGATTTGGTTATCACCTCGGGCAATTTAATGATCAAAACAAAAGGCATTGCATTAGGCTCCGCCAAGAAGGCGGGAGATCAAATTAAGGTTCAGGTATTGGAAACGGGTGCGACTGTCTCTGGTTTAGTCAAAGGAAAAGAATATATATATGTTGAAATTTAATTTTATTTTTCTGCTCTGGTTAAGTATTGCTGTAAATGCTCAGGATATTGATTTGGATAACTACCAATCGCTGGCAAGCGATGTGAAATCCTATTCTCTCGGTGAACCGGTCGTTGTCATCGTTGTAGAGTCAACAACTGCTGAAGCGGTTGCCGGAACCGGAGTGGAAAAAAACACCGGAATTTCTGCCGGTGTCAATGACTCGGCCAGCGAAAAGAAAGTTGGGATGAGTGTAGATGCGAATAATCACGGTGAAGGTAAAACCAGCCGTAGAGGCAAGATGACTACCCAATTAAGTGCAACCATTGTTGAAATTTTGCCGAATGCAATGTTGAAAATTGAAGGGATACAAGACCTCACCATAAATGGGGAAAAGCAAAGAATAATTGTAAGCGGGATTATACGTGCAAGTGATATATCGAAAAACAATAGTGTTTTTTCCTACCAAATTGCCAATGTTGAACTTGAGGTAACGGGTGATGGATCAATCAGCGAAGCTCAGAAACAAAATATCATATTTAGATTTTTTAATTGGTTGGGGGTTTTGTGAGATTCTTTTTGGCAGCATTATATTTAGCCGTTTTTAGTGTTTCTATCCCTGTAAATGCTGAAGGGGTTAGGTTAAAAGATATAGCTCGTATTCAGGACGAGAAAGAATTATCTCTTATCGGATATGGCTTGGTCATTGGTCTGAGCGGTACGGGCGATTCATCTAGAAATAAAATGACTATTCAATCATTAAAAAACACTCTTAGTAATTTTGGATTGATGCTGGATGAAAAAGACATAATCAGTAGAAACGTAGCCGCAGTTATGGTAACTGCAAAAATTTCATCATTTGCCGAGCGCGGCGATCAATTTGATATTGCAGTCTCGTCTATTGGCGATGCGAGAAGTCTGGGCGGCGGAACATTGATGCTTATGCCATTGTACGGTGTGAATCAAAAAATTTATGGCTTTGCTCAAGGGCAATTGAGCATTGGTGGTTATGAGTTCGAACAGGATAATAACTCCTACCGGAAAAATCACACGACGGTTGGAAAAGTGGTTAAGGGAGCAACGATGGAAAAATCTGTTTCTGATATCTCCAGTTTGTCGCATGAAGTGAATGTAATTTTAAATGAGCCAGACTATACCACTGCATCCAAAATCGTTAACCAAATTAAACAACTAGGCATTGCATCCAGGATATCTGCAGTTCATCCAGGGAAATTAGCACTGGAAATTCCGGACGGGATAAATAAGGTCGATTTTATTTCTAGGCTTGAAAGTGTTCTTGTGCAGCCTGATGCATCGGGGAAAGTGGTCATTAATGAAAGAACTGGGACAATTGTGGCAGGTAGTAAAGTCGTTCTGGGTGCGGTGAGTATTGCACATGGTAATTTGAAAATAGAAATCAAGACTCGTTATAGCGCATCGCAACCAACGAATGGTTTGTTTGCGGCATCCGGGGTACAGACTGTGGTACTACCCGAAGTTGACTTACGTGTTCAGGAAGAAAGTGGGAGGCCGTTAAGCCTGGCAGAGGGAACGACAGTATCCGATTTGGTTTTAGCACTTAATAAAATTAATTTAAGTACGCGCGACATAATTACGATCTTGCAGTCCATCAAAACTGCAGGAGCACTACACGCAGATCTTGTGATTGAGTAAAGCTAATGGACAATATATTTTCAATTATAAATTTGGCAAAAATTGGTTTAACTGTTGAAAAAGCTAAAGCAGAAGTGTCATCTCACAATATAGCCAATATTCATAAGCCTGGTGTTGAAGCCAGGGAAGTTAATTTTGAAAAATTGCTTACTGCAATGCAGGAGGCTGAAAAGAGTGTTTTTGCAGATTCTTCTTCACCTGCTTCAATTGATATAGATGGGTTTGTTGACAAAAAAGTAAATGGAAAGGTGAATCTTGATCAAGAAGTATCTCGCCTGACAGATGCGGAAATGCGTTATCAGGTGATTGCACAAACCATACAAAAAAAATTTGGATTAATGGATCTAGTCATAGGAGGAAAGAGTAAATGACCGCGCAATCTATTTCTGCAATTGCTGTTGATGGCATGAACTTTGAGCGTGCGCGACTTGAGAGCGCTACGTTAAAAATATCATTGGCAAATATCACCTTTTCTTCAATGCTGGAAGCAGAGTCTTTTGCCAATACATTGCGTGCCCAACAGCATGATACTGTAGAGGATCATTACGATTTGAAAATCAAATCGCAATTGGATGCTATGAATCCAAAAGCGGATCAATCCGGGCACATATATAAGTTTGATATAGATCCAACACACGAAATGGCAAGTCTGGTTTCGGCCACAAGAGCCTATGAAGCTAATGTGCGGGCATACAACAGCAACAGCCAAATGAACAAAGCGGCATTGGACATAGGTAGTAAATAATGGCAATAGAATCGCTGTCTCCCGTTAACTCGGTAGTTGATGTATCCAGATTTTCCGGAATGGACATTGGAATACCAAATATCGGGAGCCCAAATAATTTTTTCCAGCTAATCAGTGAAAAATTGGAAAGCATAGATTCTTCCATAAAAAAATCTGACAGCCTGGCGGCTTCATATATGAAGGGTGAGGATATTCCTGTCCATGAAATCATGGTTGCTTTGGGAAAGGCGAAAACGGAAATCCAGCTGGCCATAGAAATTAGAAATAAATTGCTCGAGTCATATCAAGAAATAACACGAATTCAATTATAAAACCGGTATAGCATGAATAATAAATCGTTTTTTTTAGCAGGTGTTTTTGCAATCATATTGTTCTTTGTTGCAGTCGGCTGGTGGTTATTATCACCAGCCTGGGTGTTGTTATTCCCTCATCCTATTTCTGATCAGTCACAACAAAATGTACTGTTGTTGCTCAATCAGAAAAACATCGAGTATTCGATAGACTCGGCTAAAAACACTATTTTAGTTAAGTCCGCTGATTTAAAGGCAGCTCAAACCATGTTGGCCGAGAATGGGCAACCGGAAGAGCAAAAAGTTGGATTAGAAGCTTTTAACTCAAGTGATTATGGGTTATCCGAGTTCGCACAAAATATTAATTACCAGCGAGGCATTGAGGAAGAGCTTGCCAGGACCATTAGAACCTTGAAAGGTATTAAGGACGCAAGAGTTCATTTGACGATAAAAAAAGAGTCCTTGTTTGAAGAGCGAAAGCAGACCCCCAAAGCCTCTGTTGTTGTGACGCCTTACCTTAATCAGATAATAACAGCGGTGCAGGTTGTTGGAATACAAGAAATTGTTTCGGCAGCCGTATCTAATTTGGAGGCCAGACAGGTAGTTGTTATTACAGATGCCGGTGTAGTTCTATCATCAAGTGACGAAAATCTGGTGCAGCAAGGTGCTGATGGGATTGAGAGTAAATATAGCCAGCGTATTTCCCATTTGCTATTGGCAATCCTGGATGAGAGTGAGTTCAAAGTTTCGGTTAATGTAGTTGTTGATAAGAAGAAAAAAGTAACAGTAGAGGAAAACTATTTCCCCGATGTAAATAGCGGTAAAGGTTTTTTGACAAAAAGAAAGATCGCAGAGAAAAAGCAAGGTGCCTCTACATATTCTGATGAATCAGATAATAGCACGAGCGAAGAAGTCGAGTATTTGTATTCAAAAGAGCGATCAGAGATAGTGCATCCCACCGGAGAAATATTGCAAATAACGGTGGGAATTGTAATTGCTAAACCGCTATTGGAGGCGGAGAAAAAAAACATATCTAATTTGGTATTTAACAGTCTAGGTATGAACGAAGCAAGGGGAGACAAGGTCTCGCTCTTTTCGTTGGAAAAGAATAAACGGGAAAATAATGTAGTTTCAAAAGGTGACGCGTCCCCGGTGAAATTGCCATCTCCGGTATTGCCAGAAAAAGAAGTATCAATCCAGACAAGAGTTATAGAGAATCTGGATTTGATTTTTATGGGGTTTGTCGCTTCCTTGGTTCTCTTTTTTATTGCATTCCAGGTGTACTTGATGAAAGCAAAAAAGAGAGCTGCAGATTTAAGTGAAGCTGAGATGTTCAAGCTTTCGAACGACCTTAAGTCATGGATAAAAAATACGTAATGAACACGAAATTGGCAGCACTGAAAATATGTCGGCTTGAAGAAAAGCAACGGCAACAAGTTTTGTCTGATATGGGGCCTGCGGCTGAAAGAATTTTGGTTGAGGTTAGTGAATTGAATCAAATTTTTCCACAGTTACAACAATTGACAGCAAAACAGTGGAATAAATTATGGGGTGAGCTAACCGTACAACCGCAAGACATCAGTGGTTGGGATATGATCAGTAATAAGCTCAATCTTCTGCAGCAAAGCAATTCTACTTATCCTGAATTGCTTCATTCTCTTCTTGTAGAAAAAATAAAGGCAGCTGGTAAATGATAACCTCACGAGGTACGCGCAGGCTCGGTCTGGATTTTGAGGATATTCAATCTGCCATGGAACGGAAGCCTGAGGCGCAACCTGATCAGCCGGTGTTAACCAAGGCACAACTACGTGAATTGTTTAGTGATGAGATAAATTTCATTATCAGCGATGAACTCAAAGTACTAAAAGCAAAGGCTGAAAAAGATCTTCGAGTTGAGTTTGATCAGAAGCTTGCAGATATCAACAAACGCACTAGTGATCAATTGAATGCTATCGAAAGGGAAATGGCAAGTTTGAATAACCTGGCCGCATCACTACAACTATCTTATCAGCAGAAAGTTGCGGAAGAAATTTCCATGCTGGATGAGATGGTTACGGAAATTTGTATGCAAAGCCTATACAAAATAGTAGGTGATCCGGATTGCTACAGTGAACTTATTGAAAAAAATATCATTGAAGTTATCCAAAAAAAATCTCTGGACTCGAAAGTCATACTAAAGGTCTCCGAGAATGATATGAAATTCTTAAAAAAGAATTTTTCTGACGCCAGCTGGATCGATTGTTTACGTGTAGACATTCATCTAGGCGACGGTGAAATGGTGCTTGATGATGGAGTGGCCTCGCTTTACGAAGTGGGCTTCATTAATCAGTTAGATGTATTGCGCTCAGCGTTTATAAAATTGGTTCGTAGTAATAATGCAAATTGATCGTTACCTGCACATGCTTGAAAAATTACAACTCGCTCCACAGTTGGGACGGTTAACGGCTATCAACGGTGTAGTGCTCGAAGCGTCAGGTTGTAAAGTCCATCATGGTGAGTTGGTGGAAATCAAGCAGACGCGCACAGGGAAAGTCAGCCTGGCAGAAGTTATTGGATTGAAAGAGCACACGATTTATTTAATGCCATACGGTGAAAATGAAGGTTTGTGTCTCGATAGTACAGTAACACCTACCGGCAATTTCTTTTCTGTTCCGGTCGGTAACGACTTGTTAGGAAGGGTTATAAATCCACTGGGTGAGCCAATTGATAACAAAGGTACAATTCAGGCAGATCATCTTTTGACATCGCATGGACTACCTATAAACCCGCTCTCACGAGACCCAATCACGGTGCCACTGGCAACCGGTGTGAAAGCGATTGATATATTTGTTCCTATTGGAATGGGGCAAAGGATTGGAATCTTTGCAGGTAGTGGTGTTGGTAAGAGTACGTTGTTGGGAATGATCGCGAAATACAGTGTTGTTGATGTAATAGTAATTGCGTTAATCGGTGAGCGTGGGCGCGAAGTGGGTGATTTTATTCGACAAAATCTTGGCGATAAAAGCTTGCAGCGATCAATTCTGGTAGTAGCAACTGCAGCTGAGCCGGCAGTAATGAGACGGCAAGCTGCATTCACTGCAACTACTATTGCCGAATGGTTTAGAGCGCAAGGGAAAAATGTATTGTTGATAATGGACTCCATTACGCGATTTGTTATGGCCCAGCGTGAAATTGCTATATCTATTGGTGAGCCAATTGGCAGCAGGGGCTTCCCCTCATCATCGCTGGCGTTATTGCCTCCGCTTATTGAGCGGGCGGGAAATATTACTAACCAGGGTTCTATTAGTGCTGTTTATACTGTGCTGGTGGAGGGGGACGATTTTAACGAACCTATTTCTGACAATATGCGCTCTATATTGGATGGCCATATTATGTTGGATCGAACACTGGCGGCGCGCTCGCATTACCCTGCGATCGATGTGCTCCATAGTATTAGCCGTTTAAGCAAATTTCTAGTTACAAAAGCGCAACAGAAAAAAGCATTGAAAATCCGTTCTTTAATTGCTTGCTTTGAAGAATCCAGGGAAATGATAGAAATGGGTCTGTACATAAAAAATTCCAACAGGGATATCGATATGGCAATAGCATTAAAGAATGATATCGCTGAATTTTTAAAACAATCTGAAGATGATCTTTCAAGTTGGGCAGCTTCGTGGAATAAGTTGGAAAAACTCTACGACAAGATTGGTGGTGCGGAAAATGTCCATTAAAAATCTTGAGCGAAGGGAGAAAGTCTTAGAGCTTTTCAAGGTAAAGAAAAATTTTGAGAAAATCTCGGAAGAAAGGGCTTTATCATTGGAAAATATGGAGCTATTAAAAATATGCAAAGAACGGGATGCAATGATCGCTGCAATAAAAACAGTAGATGCTACCCTGGTAGACAAAAATGAAAAAAAATTTATAACTGGTCAATTTGAATATTCTCTCAACTACTCATTTTCTTTGCAGGAAAATGTCAGGCAAGCTGAAGCGGAAATTGACCTAATCCAAGAAAGAATGCAGAAATGCCAGCAAAAATTGCAGAGATCTATAAAGCAAGTAGAAGTAGTAGGCGAAAAATTGAGTGTCAACAGATGCTTGATTAATGCTCATATTGAAAGTAAGCATATATTGGACAATAGTTAGGATGAACAATGAATAATATCGTTGATGCCAATGCCACTAATGCAGTAACTATAAAAAATACTAATGCGAAGAATAACAATTTAAAAAAAATGTCCTTCATGAAGCTAATAAATCCTGAAGTACAGGACATTAAGGAAGTGCAAGGAAGTAGTAAGAAAGATCTAGATGCTAATGATGGTAGAAATTCTTCTTTAGAAGAAAAAAAAGATACCGATATTAAAAATGTGGTGGCTGCTAAAGACAAAAAGGATATTCCTGAGTTATTCAATCACGATCTTGTAATAATAACAGCACAGGTTTCTGGGCGTGATAATGCGTCGGTCAAAGCTGAATTGCATGAGCAAAAGTGGTATTCGATAGGGAAGTTGTCTTATATAGATGTGCAGAAACAAGAAATGAAAAATGCTAATTTTGACGAGCAGCAGCCTGTTAAAAGTAACTTTATTAATAGTGGCCAGGGTGCAGATGCCAGTTTAATGCTCTTGCAGGCTGACAAAAAATATTCTGATGTGCTTAATTCCGGGATACTAAAAAGAAACGAGGTCGTAGAAAGTTCTAAAGAAAAAACCAGGTCTAATATGAGCAACCATTTTCAGATGCATGATGAGATAGAAAAAAGAAAAGTTACTCTCTTCAAGGATGGCGATGAAAATGCACTGGTAGTGAGAGACTATGTGACAAACGAGCAATCATTAACAGGCTATATCAGCCAGTTTTTCAGTATGGCCAAGGCTGCAGTAAGTAAGATAACTGTAAATGGAAAAGAGGTTAAATAATTATGGATGCAATTGGTAATGTATTGTCAGGAAGCGAGAGTGCTACTAGCCGGTCAACACTCACGCAAGCAGATTTCATCAAACTTTTCCTGACGCAATTGAATTTCCAGGATCCTATGGAGCCTGTTGATAACCGTGAGTTTCTGGCCCAGATTGCCCAGTTTTCATCATTGGAGCAGGCGCGGCAGACAGGTGATAAAATTAATGATTTGGTTACATTAAATTCCACTTCCCAGTCGGTCAGTTTGTTAGGAAAATTTGTGGAAGTGAATAATGGCTTTGAAATTAATACAGGCACAGTAAGTGCAATTCGTTTTGCTGCTGATGGCCCCCTGCTGACGGTTACATTTACTGCCGGTGGTGTAAGTACTGATACTAAACTCTCTCAAATTTCACTAGTTCGCTAGTTATAACGGAGGCAAAAATGCAATCTTTTTACAATGGTTTAAATGGAATGAATAACTTTTCCAAAAGCCTCGATAACGTTAGTAATAACATCAGCAACATGAATACCCCTGGATACAAAGGTAATGATGTTTTTGTTCGTGCGTTGAGCGATGGTCAAAACGGCTATGGTTCCCAATTGGAACAAGCTGCGCCGAGAATGCAAGCCGGGGATTTAAGGCAGACAGGAAACGAATTGGATCTTGCTATTACTGGGTCTGGTTATTTCGTGCTGCAAAATGATAATGGCGAATTATTTTATACCAGAGTTGGACAGTTTAAATTTAATGAGAACGATAAACTGGTTGATAGTGCGACTGGCTTTAAGGTGATGACTATTAATGAAGCTGGAATCTTGGCTGAAATGGACATCACTGATAATAAAATTTTGCCTCCGGTAGCGACATCGAATGTTAAGTTAGTCGGAAACTTATCGTCTTCCGCAACATCCGCAAGCAGCCCCTATATTGTAGAAAATATAGGTATTTATGACGCGAAAGGCAAGAAGAACAATATCAAACTAGAGTTTGTGAAATCAGCAACCGTACCCGATGAATGGCAAGTTACTATTAAGGATTCATTGGATGTTAGCATAGGAAATTTCACTATTCGTTTTGGTGCGGACTCTTCGCCAGGGACGGGTTATAACTCAATATCAAAAAGCCTTACTCTGAACGGAGTTGCCCAGCCAATTGCTTTTAATATTGGTGACTCAGGGTCATTGGCCGGTGCCACGCAGCTGAGTGGCTCATCCACACTCGGTGTATCTGTTGCAGATGGACATGATGCATTAGGGCTGCGTTCGTTTAATTTCGCGGAAGATGGAATCGTCACGTTCAAATATGCCGATGGCGAAGAGAAAGCCGGGCGTCAAATTGCTCTCGCATATTTTAATGATCCCTCTAAATTATTTATGTCAAGCGATGGTCTCTTCGCAACACAATCAACCCAGACGCCAGTGTTTGGGAAACCAAATAAGGAATTATTTGGTGCAATACAAAGTAAGTCTATTGAGTTGTCTAACGTAGATTTAACCCAGGAGTTTGCCGACATCCTGATTATTCAGCGCGGATATCAAGCAAGCTCCAGAATTATGAGTGTGTCGAATGACATGTTAGAACAGTTATATAACAACACTCGCAGTCGATAATATGTATCCGGTGCTATTTTTCACAAATAAGGATATTGGCTTACTTAAGGGGCAGCTTGATTCCAAAATCAGGAGTTGGCTACAAAAATATACGTTGACGGGCGATTTGGATATAAATATTTCGCGTGCAAAGTTCAGCGATACTGATGGCATTCACGGATGTTATCTAAATGCCGAGCATCACGATGTTTTGGCAACGTATGATGAGGACGATTTTTCTTGGGAAAATTTAATTTTTTCGTCGCTATCGAATTTTTGTCCGAGAGATTCGATATTGCATGATGTCATATCAAACGTTAAAGAGTCGTTTATAAAAGAAATATTCGGGCTGAGTATTAATCGACATGGGGTGAAAAAACCGGCTCCTTCGATGTTTGATACATACTTGAAGATTGAAATTTCAAACAATGATGCGGGTGTCTTAACTTTTTTCGTGAGAGATTGTGTTTTCGTTGCTTACATAGAAAAGAAAGTGCAGCTATCTCCGGGAAAGGAGTTACAGCAAGTAGGTAATGCTGTCGCAGATATAAATGTTCCTTTAACGTTTTCGCTGGATTTTGGTGCTATTGAATTTTCAGAAATATTAAAAATGGGTGTTGGAAATGTTGTTGTTTCCACACAAAAACTGGAAAACCAAATTTCAGTATCATTGTGCAAATCATCGCGTGCTGTTGCCGCCATGGGAAAGAAAAACAGCAAACTGGCCTTTATCCTAAAGAGTTAATGAAAATGATAGAAAATATTGAATTGGCAGAATTAAATGAAATACCAGAATCCGGGCAGATGATTTTTAATGAAAAAGACCTGGCTATTTGCGGCCATATCAAGACCTCAGCGGAGATTGTGTTGGCAAAAGTAGATATTACTTTGCAGCAATTATTCGCCTTAAAGAAAGGTAGTGTAGTTGAAACAGAGCAGTCTATAGATTCCATGGCAACGCTGGTTTTAAATGGAAAACCTATTGCGCATGGCCGTCTAGTGGTAGCAGGGGATAGTTTTGGGTTTGAAGTCGTTGAAATGAAGTGAGGTAGGCGAGGGGGTTGAATGAGTAAATTTAGAACGGAAGAGCTCATTTCTATTTCTGATGTGGTTCTGGTGTTAGTCACTACAGCAATAATTTTACTTTTGGTTTATTTGTTTTTGCTGAAAATTAGACCCAGTATATCCCGGCATAGCAAAAGTAAAATGGAAAATGGAATTGAACTGGTTGAAATTCGCTCATTCCCGTCATTGGGTTCAGTCGCCGTAATAGCTATTTATGACGAGCGTTTTGTGGTCGTTCAGACGAAAAATGGTGTTACCACCACGCCGCTTCAATCGAAGTTAAAAAATTATGATATTTAAGAGTTAAAAATGTTGGAAGCACTTACCGCAGTAAAGGGTTTTTCAGGAGAAGTAAATTTACTGGTGTTTATGAGTTTGCTCTCATTAATACCTGTGATCCTTGTTTCCATGACTACATTCACTAGAAATATTATTGTTTTCTCTTTCTTGCGCCATGCGTTGGGCCTACAACAAAGCCCACCTAATATTGTGATTATCGTTTTGTCACTCATTATTACTGTTTTTACCATGCTTCCAGTTTTTTCTAAAAGTTATATTGATGGAATAAAACCATACCAGGAAAAAGAGCTTAATTTCGAAGATGCCATTAGCAATGCATGGAAGCCAGTGCGAGAGTTTTTAATTTTACAAACGCACGAAAAGGATATTGCATTTATTTATAAAATGTCGAAAAAGGAAGTCCCTGAAAAACTTGAGGATGTTGCTGTTGAGTATCTGGTGCCAGCTTTTATGCTCAGTGAATTAAAGCTTGCATTTAAAATTGGCTTTATCATTTTTATGCCATTCTTGTTGATAGACTTGGTCATTGCCGCGATGCTTACCTCCTTGGGAATGATAATGGTCCCTCCGGTAACAATTTCTTTACCGATCAAAATTATGCTGTTTGTGGTGATTGATGGTTGGGAACTTATAACGCAAGTCTTGATTACTGGAGTAGTGACCTAGCGAAGCTATTGTCAAATATGGATAATCAAGATTTATTTCAATTATGGCAGCGTTATAAATTAGAAAAAAATAACGAGAGCAGGAATATTTTATTTCAATATTATTCTGCCTGGATGCGAAAGATAGCCTCTATCCAATTTTCACGTTATGGTACACAGCAAATTGAATGGGCTGATTGCGTGCAAAATGCGTCTATAGCACTTATTGATTCAATTGAACGCTTTGATATTGATCGTGGGGTTCCTTTTGAAGGTTTCGCATATACGCGTGTAAAAGGCGCGATCATTAACGGTATAAATCATTCGCAAAGGGATAAAGTTGCTTTGCAAGGAATTGCAGGTGCTGAAAAAGAGTTTCTGGACGGTGTACATTTATCATCTGATCCTGACGATATGTTTGACTCATTTGTGGACTCTATTCTGGATCTTGCGTTTTGTAAAATATTGAATATGAATTCATATAGGTTAAATACGGTAAGTGCTAATCCTTTAGATATTTATTTATCGATTTCCGAAGAAGAAGCAATAATTAATAGTATTGAATTATTACCCCCGGATTTAAAATATGTCATTAATGCCCATTACAACCACTTTTTTCCATTTACAGAAATTGCAGAGCAAATGAAACTGTCAAGGTCGCGTGTTTCTCAATTACATAGAGCGGCACTGAAAGAATTGAGAAAAATTTACGAGCTAAACTGAGGATTGCTATGAATTACGAATTATTTGATGAGCAAGAAATGATGGCATTAATCAAACAGGATATGATTAATAAGGATTATAGCCGCGCTCTTGAAAAGCTTAAGACCATATTGAAAGCAGAGCAAATACCGGTAGAGGCGTTTTCCTTGGCAGGTAAGTTATACGCTACGCTGGAAATATTTGAGCGAGCCAAATTTTATTTTGCGGAGTTCGTAAAGTTCGTCCCTGAGGCAACTGTTGAGTGGTTTCAGCTGGGCATGGTTGAAAAGGACATCGGCAACATAGATGGCGCTATTGAAATATGGAACAAGCTATCAGCATCAAGATCAGATAATGCAGAGGTATTGTACTATCTGGCGGATGCATACATTATTAAATTAATGTTCAACGAAGCCAGGGATTGTTTGTTAAATATTCTTGAAAATGCACCTGATGATAGCCCATTTATCTCTATGGCTGACAAATTGTTAAATAGGATAAAGGCTCACTAAGTCATGAAGAATGCAATTTTTTTATCTTTTGACGATAACTATGCGCATTTTGCAAAAAGTTGCATTAATAGTATTATTTCCAATTATCCAAACTATCCTGATTTACTGGTTAATTATTCCGGTGAAAATAAGAATATTTTGGGTTTTCTGGAAAATGTTAAAAATTTGAAGCTGGTAAAAGTGAGCCGTACTCATGACTACCTGGTTGGTCCAATAGCCAATCAAATCGTGTTTGATCGCTTTGAACTATGGAATGAGTTTGAGTTGGAGTACGACAACATCCTTCATCTGGATGTTGATACTATTGTATTAAAAAATTTGGATCATTTATTTTGCGATAACTCTTTTTACGCTGTTTCAGACACGCACCCCCTCACGCGAATATTAAAAATTCATGACCGTTCGTTGCCACATTCCCTTGCGAGTATTTTTCCTGAGAAAATGGAACAATATATAAAGGAGGATGATTTGGTGGGTATTGCCGATCAGCATAAAATGATGAACGCTGGGGTTTTTGTACTGCCAAAACGCTGGCGTACTCCTGCCGCTTACGCACAGCTAATCTATTTGGCGCAGCGATATCATGAACATGTTGCATATGCTGATCAGAGTCTGATTTCTATTTGGGCGATGCAGCAGGGATTAAATATATCAACGGAGATTTACGATAACTTTCAGATGGTTTTTTTCCTTAATGAAGACATTAATATTGATATAAATAAAATTGCAATTTTACATTTTACAGGAAATTCCAAGTTCGATCATAAATACAGCGGTAATTGTTCTCCATACCAACAATTGATATTTGATCAGGGAAATAAAATACGAAGTTATTACAGGCTTGCCCGGGAAAATAATGACCAGGTGTTTTGGCATTTGAGGGCGATTAAGGACATATCGGGCGCAAATCGAAATCTATGATGTATTTCATTTCTAGTGATTGCGCGACAGATTTCTCACTTTGCGGATGGCTATCTTTCTTTAAGAAAAGATTGGATTCGGTTCGTATCAGTGACCTCAAAAAGTATGTTGATAATCCTGCAAATACGATATTTTATTATGCGACGAGTGTTGAACATTCCAAGCATTTTTCTGCTGCTATAACAGGAGCAAATGCCAAAGTATTTGCAATTATTGTAGTGGCTAACCTTGAAGAGTCATTTTCAATTAGAAATATAGCCAGTATTTTTGACAATGTCACTAGTGGCTTATTAATTGATGACTACAAATTAGTTAGGAGGCTGGCTTCTATTTCCAACGTCAGATGTTATTACATTGACCCGGTGTTTGATAGCCTTCCTGAAATAGATAGCTGCGTCGAAAAAAAATCAGTATTGGTACTGTACTCACAACGCTCCCATTTTTCTTATTCAAAAAGATCACAATTTGATTATCTTGAAGTGGATAGGTGCACTTTTCTCGATGAAGAAGTTCCTTTTTTTAAGAAGCTCATTGGTTATAAATTTATTGTTGTATATGATTGCGACGCTTATACAGATCATCTGATTATTGTTTCAGCCTTAGGTTGCGTAATTTTGGATTTATCCGGAAATTTCTATTTGCGCTGCCTGTATCCGGCAATTAATACCGCAGGCTTTTCTCTTGAAGAATGCTATGACTATATTGCGAAAATTGATGGTGTCAACGAGTATCGCCAGTATCTGGTAGATTATGCAAAAAGTTACTCAAAAAAATATTTTTCCCTTAATTGCCTATTTAGATTAATTCCATTCTCTGATGTTGAGTCCAACTTACTGTTAGGTAAGGAGGGATGTTATTTCTTAGATAAGATAAAATATATATCGGGATCCCCGGGCATTGGGTTGGCAGAAGATCAATTTTGTGTTTTTTGTCTGGTTAAAAATGGATTTATCTTTGTTAAAGAGTGGCTGAATTATTATAGAAATATTGGAGCATCACATTTTTTTATAGTTGACAATGAATCGAGTGATGGTACTTTTGAGTATTTAATGGAGCAGTCTGACATTACTTTATTCACTACCTGCCTGCCATTCAAGTTTTATGAATCTGTTATTAGAAACTTCATTGTTTCGGTCTATTGCAAGGATATGTGGTGTTTATCGGTTGATATAGACGAATTTTTTGATTATCCGCATTCTGACAAAATAACAATGCAAGCTTTTTTAAGCTATCAGAATATAAATGGGTATACGGCGGTTATTGCTAATATGCTGGATATGTTTTCCGATAGCCTGATGGTTTTAGATAATCAGCCTCTACAAGAACGCTATAGGCGCTATGATGTCGAATCGATAGAAAAAAAGAATTACCATTTTTATTCTAATGACCTTAACCTTTTAAATAATAACGAAAATGATGGTAATACCGTCTATTCCAGCGGTATAAGAAGCAGGTTTTGCCAGGTTGTCCTACCCATCCATGAATATCTTCTGGTAAAACATCCCCTTACTTTTCAAGATGGGTGCTTGGATCCGCATATTAATCCACATTTCTGCAACAGAAGTGATATTTCCGATACTACTTGTGTGTTATATCATTATAAATTTGTTGATGCGAATGTCAGTTCTGTTGTTGAGCGAATGGATGCTAATAATGCAGGGATTTTTGTGGCATACGAATACGCAGCCTATTTAAAATTTTATCAGGATAATTCCGGATTTTCATTTTCCACCAATTCGATGAGAGAATTTCAGAATCATCAATCAATATTGGATTCTGATTTTTTTACTATTTCAAATAAATACATAAAGCATATTAAGTCCCGGTGTCACTGATATGACCTTTGTTAATTTGCACGATATAAGCTTCAGGAAGTTATTGGATGATCTTTATGAAAATCAGTTCCCTTCGTATTTGATCAAGCAATATGATATCCAATTAGTGGAGTCTCTTGATGAGCAAAGTATTAAAGTACAGTGGATATATCCACTGGTTTGCATGTTGTTTGAAGCAATAAAATCAAATGAAAAAGCTGATATTTATCGTTCAATTTATATTGGTGAGCGAATTAATCGACCTTTCCTTGATGGGGTGAGTAATATTGAAAAGGCTGCATATTTTTCCAAGATTATTGCTAATGATATAGCTATATTTAAATCCTATTTTGGTGATCTTGGGTTAATTGATTCGTTTCATGATTTTTCCACCTGTTTAAAATCGGAAAATACTATAACGTTATTAACAATTGGCGATTGCTTGTTGTCTCATAATAATTCATTACTCTCATATCGCATGTCGGGATATAACCTGAATGTAAGTTCGATTGAGCAGTATCTAGGTGGAATTCATCAACAGAACTGGGATTTGGATGTTGTTGGTATTGCCGGGTTTTCATCGGCTGATATTGTCGCGATAAGCCCTTTTACTTATTGGGGGGTGCCACAGTTCAGAATTTTAATGGTTGAAATATGGAATGGGTGCGATGATCCTCAGTTGTTAAATAGACTTTTTAATTATTTGATAGATTTTATCCGCAAAGTGATTTGTTTTGTCCGAAATTATTTTCAGGGTACTGTGTTACTCCATAACGCTTCCGGCATACCCTGGTTGGTGGAAGGAATAAGACTTAACCATTTCCCTTGGGAATTGCAGGGATATAACAAAAACCCGATTCTTGCCGAATGCTTTATTGGAAAAATCAATAATGCACTTGATGAGTTGGTGGCAGTTGAAAATCGAGTCGTCTTGGTAGACGAGCGGCGAATTGTTTCACATCATGGCAGGGATGATTGTGCCAATTATATTTTGACGCTTGATTTAATGAAATTGTCGCTGTTTCATTATGATTCTCTTTCATTTCATTTATCTGATGAATATATATTTTTACTTAGCACACTACATTCGCTTTCCTGCAAAAAAGTAATATTTATCGATTTTGATAACACGCTATGGGACGGTGTTATGGCGGAAAGTGCCGTCGTCCATTGGTATGATCGCCAACGCACTTTACGGGCGCTAGGTGAGTCGGGCGTACTTCTGGTTGCCATGAGCCGAAATAATCCAGAAAACATTAGGTGGTCAGAATTACGTATATCATATGACGCCTTCTGTATTTTAAAAATAAATATGAACAGTAAAGTATCCAATATTATTCGAGCAGCAAAAGAGCTAAACATCTCTCAGGATCAAACGATATTTATTGATGATTCACCGGAAGAATTGGAAATGGTAAGGAATTATTTACCTGATGTTCATGTGATGGACTCCAGGCAAGAGCATACATGGAAAGCATTGGACATATTTTTGTCATCGATAGACAAAAAATCCGCTATTAAGTTGTCCAGAAATGGTTTTTATTTCGATAAATTCCAGCGTGATAAATTCCTCAAGGACGAATCAGGTGGATTGGAGCTCACGGCCAATATTAATGCTAACGAAGTTTTTTTTATGCTTAACTTGCGCGTTAAAGTAACGGTTAATCAGAGTGATGATTTTGCACGAATTTATGAATTGCTTTTGCGTACTAATCAGTTTAGCTCTGTAAAGCGTGTTACATTGGACACGTTGAACAAAATATCAGAGAGCGATAGTAGGACTATATTCGCGTTTCACGCCCATGATAAGTTTGGTGATATGGGGTTGGTAGGTGCGGCTCTGGTTAAACGCTGTGAGAAATTTTATCTCATAGAAGAGTTTGCTTTGAGTTGTAGAGCTATGGGGCTGGGTATTGAGGATTTCATGCTGGCTCATATCAGAGCTAGTTGTCAGTCGCCCGAGTATAAATTTTTGTACATCAAGACAAATAAAAATTTACCTGTTGGAAAGTTTTTGCAGCGGGCGGGTTTTGATGAGGACCCATCAATAGATTTTTGTTTTCGCTGCGATGATAAAAACCTGAAGTTAAACTTGCCCGATTGGATCGCCTTGGATTAAGGCCTTTAAGTTATATTGGTTTATTTGCTGATAAAATGTAAACAAGGCCTGTTTGGCGATGTTTTTTTGGGGTGTGGTATATTAACCATTTAGTGATGTTATGAGAGATTAAATCAATGGAAGCTATAGACAGACTGGCGCGATTGCAGAGTTTTTTAAGCTTGGACCCTGAGAATCTCAATCTATGGTTAGACACTGTCCGTTTGGCTGTGGATTTGCAAGAGTGGCAAACAGCTAAAGCATTTGTTGACCAGGTTCCAGCATCTTTATTGAGTAATGCCGACGTTAATGGATTGATTGGACACACTTTATTGGCACATGGTTTTTATGATGATGCGGCAAGTTATTTGGAGCGTGCTATAGACATTGGTATAACTCAGCCGGCAGCATGGATTAATCTTGCTTATTGTCATTTGTTCCGTAATTTATTTGCTGAGGCAATTAAGCTTCTAGATAGTAGGGATGATCTGAAAGAGGTTTTACCTGACGCATATTTAATGCTCTATGCCCGATTACAGCATCATCTTGATGATTCGGAAGGCGCTATTCAATCTTTAAGGAAATTGCATGAACAGTTTGATATGACTGATGAGTCAGCAGGACTGCTAGCTCTTTTATTGTTCGAGGCAGATCGTGAGTATCATGATGCTATGAAACTAGCTGATCTGGCTCTTGAGAAAAACCCTTATGCGATTGAAGCATTGTTGGCCAGATCTTCCCTGCGCCTAGACGCAGGCGCTTATGAAGAGGCAAGCGCTGATATCAAAGTGGCTGTTCAGCATCATCCAAAAGTTGGTCGGGCTTGGGCAACCCTTGCGCAGGTTGAATTTAACGATTTGCACTTTGAGAGCGCCAGGGATGCCGCCGAAACAGCGGTCAAGACAATGCCAGATCATATTGGTACTTGGCATATGTTGGGGTGGTCGCATTTAATGTTGGGCAATTACCCAGACGCGCTTTTGGCTTTTCAGAAATCCCATGATCTGGATCGACGTTTTGCGGAAACCCACGGTGGATTGGCTTCTGTGTATGCTCATATGGGCGAAAGTAAGCTCGCAAATAACCACATTAAAATAGCTGAAAGGCTTGATCCTGAAAATTTTTCCATTGTTTATGCCAAGATGGTTTTGATGAATCAAAATAACCAAAAAGATAAAGCACAAGAGCTATTTATTAAAACTGTAAATACTGTTAATAGTAAACTCCAAAAGACACCTGCGGAGCTTATTGCAAAACGTATGCACAAACTAATGCAGCCTGACCCAGGTAAAAATACCCTGCAGTAATTAATTGGAGTTAATATGCTGGATTCAGAGGAATACTTACACCTTGCTATACATGCCGCCAAACAAGGGTTGCATCATTTCGCGTTAGAATATCTGCACAAGTGTCTTGAACAAGAGCCAGATAATGCCGCTGCCATTTTTTTGTTGGCGGCGGAGCATGCTGAGCTCGGATTGTTTTCGAGGGCAATTGCCGGGTTAAAAAAGAGTATTGAAGTTGATGAAACCCTGGATATGGCGTATTACCAATTGGCTTTAATTTATTTTCAACAGGAAAATGAATCGGAAGCTTATCCTTTGTGGCAACATCTATCGTTCAAATCTATGGATCCTGCCATCCGGGAGTTTGCTACAGGTATATGTTTACTCGGTGCCTCCCGTTCACAAGCTGAACTTCATTTTGACAAGGCATTGAGTTTGCCTCAGAGCAATGAATTTTTAATTAAAAGTATGACAAATATCGTTGATCGATTAGCTGGGAAAGATACTGTATACGTT
>CAZCJR010000009.1:31991-53764 GCA_964499225.1 uncultured Cellvibrionaceae bacterium
ACCAATACCAATACCAATACCAATACCAATACCAATACCAATACCAATACCAATACCAATAGTGCACTTAGTGAGATATTGTTAAATACCTATAAAGATTCTTCGTTTAATCGTGATGAGACAGAATGAGTAATATAGATCCGGCACGCCTCGCCGCTATTTTTCGTGGATTGTCTTCTACTGACGCCCAGAAAAATCGTATTGAAAAAAAACAAATGTCTAAGTTGGTGATGGGCGAAAAATCCATTTCTATCGAAGTATTGTCGGATGGTGCGCGGAATAAAGTAAATCTTAAAATAAATATTTACAAACGATTGCTAGCGTTAAAGGAAAGTGATGAGAATTACGGAGAAAAGGCACCGGCAGTAGTAATCAGGGAAATTTTACTATGGGAGTTTGGTGAGGTAATGATGCAGCATCCAGAGTTTAACCATTTTTGTACAACAATAATTAATCAGGTGCGCGATCATTCTGAACTGCAATCCTATCTTTCAAACTTAATCGAAAATATTAAGCAATGAGATTTTCGGTCATTGTTATTACATATAATTGTAATCATCTTACTCAGTTGGCTATCAGTTCGTTGGTGCAGCAGTCTTACCCCCCAGAATGTTACGAGATAATTGTTATCGATGATGGTAGCGACAACTCTTTTCGTGCAGATGAAATTATTTTCTCTTCCATTAATTATTCGTGCTACTACCTTTCTCGAACCAGCGAGTCGTGCCGCGCGCGCGCGCGCAACTTTGGCGCAACAAAGGCGAAGTTCGATAAGCTTATTTTTATTGATGGGGACCAATATGTTAACCAAAATCTTATAGAAAAGTATCATGAATTCTTACAAAAATTTTCCGAAAATTTGGTTGTCTTAGGCACAAGGATTGATTTGAATGAGTGGCAGTCTTCCTTGCTGATAAAAAATTGTAGTGATGAATCTCTGGCTACACTAAAAAAAGTGACTAGCCGTTTGTTAGATATTAGAGAAGATGTCAGGTTAGAGATTGATAGAGATCCGCAAATGGAGTCAATCTTATGGGTTGTTTTTTGGAGTCATAATTTTTGCATTGCAAAGTCACTTTTTTTTGAAGTTGGTGGTTTTGATGAGGATTTCAAAGGGTGGGGCTGTGAAGATGTTGAATTTGGTTATCGTCTTGCGCAGCGGAAAAAACCTATAAAGTTATTAGATAATCGAGTTTATAATATATATGTAAGTGCAGACAATTTTAATTCAAAATATGAAGAGTATTTAAAAAACACTTTGCTTTTCTTTAAAAAACACAATTCAATTGATGTTTTGTTGTATTTTTCATTTTATGAACAAGCGTTTTTTGGCGCGAATATGAATAACAGCTCCATTCTCAATGTCTTCCGAGAATTTAAAAAAAAGATTAAATTGAGTTGTTCTTCATCTCAGGTCAGGATTGAGTAGATTATCTTTTTTGCGCTTTGCAAGGGAGCACGAATAAAGTACGCCTTTATCAGAGCTCACGCCAATATTGTAAGCGTCCAATCAGCCCCACATTTTTACGCTAACCGTTCATCATTAGCCTACACATTTTTCACCCCGGAGAAATGACGATGACCAGGCTAACGCTAGCATAATGGCTAACCCTGATTGAACAGCAAGTCGCTTCAAGACGAACCGCGATGGCATTTTGTGCAGAGCGCGGTATTGATAACAAGTACTTCAGCTGGCGATAATTTTACATCGCTTCATGATGAGGGTCACTTATATCTTGTGAAATCTATTTTCACTCTTAACGACTTTTCATTGAATGTTAACCAAGTCGTAACGAGCAAGATCCAGTACCGAAATCTCTACGTCAGTTGGCGCAAATTGTGAGAGCTTTGCACATAGATTTTCCCACTGTAAATAATTGGATTGTGTTAAAGCGTTGATGACAGCTTGGCCTACCGGGCTCAATCTTAAATATCCACCATTAACATAAATGTCTTGCCCGATGTTCTGCGATGAATAGACACTTGTGAGCGAAAGACGACAATGTTTTATAATTTTCGTGGCTGTTTTATTGAGCATTAATGGTGTGTGAAAATCACCAGTCAATCGTTCACGTGCTTGAATGTGTTGCGCAAAGCCGGATAGATTTTTTTGGGACAGTAATTCGGTTGTCGTTGATTCTACTATCTCCTTTAATATTGAAATTGTCTCCTCCTGATTTAAAAATCCACGACGTGCAGGTGGTATTTTTGGCAGGGCTGTGCTCAATGCCCAGAGGAGATAATCCGTAAGTGTTGGGGCGTATGTACCGACCGATAAGTGCAGTGTATCTATATTCAGTGGTATGACGTTGTGCCACCAACCTCGTGGGATATACAAAATGTCGCCTTCGCGCAATACGTAGTCGGCGCTAGGCGTTGTAGGCGGTTCATGCTGTAGTAGTTGACTGGTTTGATGACTTAACGGAAGTGGCAGCGTGGGTGGAAATAATTGCCAGCGTTTTTCGCCCATAAGCTGGATGATAAATACATCATGAGTGTCCCAGTGCTTTCCAAAAGCGCTTTTTCCGTTCGATGCAATTTTAGCGTCGCCGTTGAGTTGAGTGTTTATATAAACATTGCTGCTAGTTGGCTGCTGTGAAAATTTACCAATCGCATGGCAGAGGTTTTTTGCGTTTAAACAGTAGTCCTCGGCACGGTTGAGCACCAGTGTTGCACCATGCTCAAGGTACTCATAGAAGCGGTGTTTATTTATACGCTTCCGGTGTCGTCCGAATTCAAAGGTGTTATCGAGATAATGTGCAGCGGGAACTTGACCCTTGAGAAATAATTGCAGAGATTGTTCATCGGGCTCCATGAATTGAAGCACTTGATCGAACTCCTGCCAGCTCATTAATGATTTGCAGGCACCAGTCATTAACAGCGGTTGCTGTTCGGCGTAATTTTCCAGAAAGTGTTTGTAACTGATGGGAATGTCAAGCATGGGAGCCACCTGGCGTGTAATTAATTTTCCCACAGATGCCTCAACGAAATTCACTACAATCTTCTAATAAAAAAGTGTTGCCCTCTCCTTACAAGGCGATAAAAATTCCTTGCGCATTAGCGAGAGGCAACAAAAAGAGTAGAGTACCTGAAGAACTACTCGACCCACGAAGCTTGTGCAATTTCCACTATAGAAGACGTTTGTTATTTATAAACCCCTACCAGTTTTACTGATCGTCGGGTGTTAAAGGTGGTAAAAGTGGCGATGGTTTGCGCAAATTGCTCGCTTGTTCATACGCGAAACCAAAGCTAATCAGTTTACCCTCGTCATAGGGTTTGCCGAAAAAGGTAATATCCATTGGTAGTCCTTGTGAACCGAAGCCCATTGGCACGACTAAAGATGGGAAGCCTGAAGAACTGTAGCCACTCATGATGGCTGGTTGTGCTCGTGAGGATGCGACAAAGGTTGGATCATCGATTGTTATTGCGGGGTTTTTAATCGGCGGTGCAAAACTACTTTGATACGGAAATACCAAAGCTTCAACATTGTATTTTTTAAATAATTGTAATTTTTCCTGGGTTGCTTTGGGCAACGTTTTTTCCATAAGTTCTTTATAAGCGGGATCTTCTGCCGACGTCGTAAGTGAGGTTTTTAATAAGTTCATTACGCTGTCTTCCACCGGCAGGGCCGATTTACTGACTTTTGTTTCATATAGACGCACAAATTCTGCAACGGTCTTTGGGGTGTTGGTATCGAGGGTAGACAGGTATTTTTCCCAGTCTTTTTTAAATCGATAATCACTCAGCTTACGAATACTACGACCACCTTCATTTAAATAAGTCTTGATAAAATCATCGTCTAAATTAATGGCCACCAAGGTTGCTCCAAGCTCCTGCATTTTTTTCAATGCAGCCTCTGCCAGTGCATCAATTTCCGGATCGCCCCCGAAAAAATCGCGTACTACACCTAAGCGGACACCTTGCAAAGAATCTTTTTTTAAGAATTGAGTGTAATCAACAAGCAGTTTTTTTTTGCTGAATATGTTGGGATATACGCGTTTGTATTCGTTCCATACTTGCAAGTTGAGCGAGTCAGCAACATCCGGCGCTGCTAATACATTGAGCATAATGGCCGTGTCAGTCACAGTGCGAGCCATTGGTCCGGCGGAATCGAAGTTAAGATTTTTGGGTGCTATACCATCGCGTGAGATCAGCCCGGTGGTGGGGCGTAATCCTACAATGCCGTTGTAAGCGGCGGGTCCACGCACGGATGTACTGGTGTCTGTCCCTACCGCGAGTACCGCAAAATTTGCGGCGATTGCCGCACCGGAGCCGGAGCTTGAACCACCGGTATGACGTTTGAAATGGTAGGGATTAATCGTTTGTCCTGCCACCGAGTTGTAGCTGCCGCCAGCAAATTCGCCCATCGCAGCCTTACCTAGAATAATTGCTCCGGCCGCGCGCAATTGATTTGCAATAAATGCATCATCCGGTGGTATGGAGTCTTTTAAAATCACTGAACCGTTGGTGGTGGGCATATCAAATGTGTCGATATTGTCTTTCAGTAAAACAGGAATGCCGTGAAGGATGGAGCGCTTACCTTTTGTTTTCCGCTCTTGGTCGAGCATCACTGCCGTTTTTAACGCGTCGCGGTTAATAGTGATAATGGAATTGATTTTAGGCCCGCCATCTTCGTAAGCGGCAATGCGTGCAAGATACATTTTCACCAAGGCTTCATAGGTCAGGGTTCCACCGTCAACGGCGGCCTGGATGTCGGCAATGCTGGCCTCCTCCACCGAGAAGGTCACAGGATTCTCTTGAGTATGTAAAGGCGTGGATATGAAAAATAACGTGCTGACAACGAAACCAGCCAATGTGCAGCGTTGCAAAAACTGTGACATAAAACAACTCCTCGATTTTTCCGCGTCCTGAACAAGACGTTTATCAAACCGATCACCCCAGTGTTACAGGAGGAGAGAATGCAACCAGCTTTAGGGTGCTTGCGGTTACGAAACCTAACGCAGCGGTAGGGGGGGGCAGTAATAAACACGTCTTGGACTTTATTGATTATGTCCTTCGAGGTTATTCACCGTGCGGCAACTAAAATCCTTCAGATCGCGTTTGCTATTGGGTATTTGCTTGACGTGGGCTTGCCCGACTTTATGGGCCGAGTCAATTCCGCTGGCATCCGCTACCATTGCCGATCTGAATGCCGCATTCAAAGCCGGTGCGCTTACTTCTGAACAACTGGTGACGCGCTACCTGGCTCGAATAGAGGCTTACGATAAGCAGGGGCCAAAAATTAATGCAGTGATTACCGTGAATCCAAAAGCGTTGGAGCTTGCACGTGCGTTGGATGCCGAGCGTAAAGCCAAAGGACCGCGTTCACCCTTGCATGGAATTCCGGTGGTGTTGAAAGACAATTTCGACACCATTGATATGCCCACCACGGGCGGCTCATTGATGCTCGAAGGTTCAATGTCGCCCGACGATGCGTTTACCGTAAAAAAACTGCGCGACGCGGGCGCGATTATTTTGGCGAAAGTGAATCTTTCTGAATTTGCATCGGGCGGCGCACACAGTTCTTTTGGTGGGCAAACATTGAATCCGCATGATTTAACGCGCACGCCTGCGGGTTCATCGGGCGGAACGGGTGCCGCGATTGCCGCAAATTTCGCACCACTAGGCATGGGCAGTGATACCGGTGGGTCCATTCGCGGGCCATCGACAGTCAATGGAATTGTGGGTTTGAAACCAACGCATGGTTTGTTGAGTCGCGATGGCATTATTCCACTGGCATTAACCTTTGATACAGGCGGCCCTATGGCGCGCAGCGTTTATGATATTGCTGTGTCGCTTGGTGTGATGGTCGGCGTCGATGCCGCTGATGATGCCACTAAAAAAAGTGATGGGAAATCTCATAAAGACTACACAAAATTTCTAAAACCAAACGCGTTGAAAGGCGCGCGTATTGGTATAGCACGCGATTTTATGGGTGCAGACGAAGAGGTAGATTGGGTTGTGGAATCAGCACTTTCCGCGATGCGCGCAGCGGGTGCAACAATAATCGATGTACGCTACCCAAAGTGGTTACTCGCTGCTAAAACAGAATTTTACAGTGCGGTTCGCTATCCGGAATTCGCCAATCAAATTGATGATTATTTAGCGACAACTGATGCTAAATATCCCAAAAATATCCAGCAGTTAATTGCCAAGGCCGATACGTTTCGCAGTCTGCGTGCTGATGGTGCCGGGCCTAATCCGCGGCGTTGGAATTTGATGAAGCGCGAAGCGGCGAGCGGCACACTGGAGGATTATGCATACACCTCCATTCGCGATGAAGGCTTGGCCTTGGTTCGCGTTACTCTGGATGCGATTATCAGCAGTAATAAATTGGATGCGATAGTGTATCCAACCTCACCCTCCCGCCCCGCATTATTAACCGCGCCGGCCACAGCGGCAGCCGAGGTTGTGCCTTCGGCTACCAATTTTGCCAACCTGAGTGGCTTCCCGGATTTAATTGTTCCCGCTGGTTTTACCAGCGACGATTTGCCGGTAGGTATTTCATTTTTTGGCCCGGCATTTAGCGAGCCAACTCTATTGGCATTGGGTTACAGTTTTGAACAAGCTACCCGCTCGATTCGTATACCCGTGCATACCCCAGCATTAGCGGACGATAGTATTACGCTACCCTGATGGTGAAATTGCACGCTAAGGTTTTGCCTGATCCCGCTCGTTGTGGAGAGGTGTATTGTGATTAAAGCCTACTTTTTTTTGTTTAATGCTTTTCCTCCGAAGCTATCAAGCACACTATTTTTGTTGAAAGTATGCGGACGATTTTTCGTGAGCATACTGATATTCAATTCGTCCTCGTCATTTGCGGATCAGTCTGTTCCTATCGGCAGTGCCTCTACCGAGATAACAAGTTACGCCATGCCGCGGTTTCCGCCAGAGTTGGTCGGAGCGAAGATGGGAGATGGTGAAGTCGTAGTGGTTATTACGATTGACGACGATGGCAAAGTAAACGACAGCCTGGCGCTGGAGGCGACTAATGAAGCTTTCGCTAATGCAACCATCAGCGCTGTTAGTGAATGGCTGTTCAAACCGATTGACGAGCTGGCCGCTAATTCGACAGCGTTCGATTTAACAAAAACCTCGCCGCGCCGCGAGGTGTTGCAATTTAATTTCAAACGCTCCGGCGTAGTGACCACCATGAGCCATGCCGACGCAGCACGCGATGGATTTGTGGGAACGCGCGGCCCCGAATTGCGCACAGTGGATTGGAAAGCACTGGACAGCGAACCTCGCCCCATCAGCGTCAATATGCCTCAACTTCCTCCTTCTACTTCAGCAACGCGCGACAAAACTCCCTTGGTTATTAATTTCGTCATTGATCGACAAGGGCAGGTGCGTGTCCCTGTCATCCTCGGCTTGGCTGATCCTGCGTTGGCTAAAATTGTTTTATCCACAGTTAAAACCTGGCGTTACACCCCCCCTATGCAAAATAAGCAGGCGGTTGCGGTTGAAGTGACCAATGCGCTGGTATTGCCGGACTCGACCACCAAATAGACCTATTTGTTGACTGACAAGAATTTCCATTGCAGTTGGAAATGCTGGTGGGGTGCGCCTTGAATAAGTCGTCTTAAGTAACGCAAAGGAGTGAATGCTGAAGTGGCAGAGTCGTTTATACGATTCGCTTTTTTGAAGAGCTTGATCTCGTTTTTGTGCCCTCTCAATCAAACCTCCAACAAAAAAAGAAGCAGCTATGATCCAGGTTACGACGAATCTGAAGCGCGCAATAGCTAACCGTTTGATGAGTTTACGGCATGCATTTTTTTGGTTTCGGTTCAGTGCGCTGTTAGTGCTCTTAGTGTTTTCCTTTAGCAGCCGCGCACTTACAGTGGAAGAGGCAACCATTGCCGATGTTCAGGCCGCATTTTTATCCGGACAGATGAGCGCTCGACAATTAGCCACGAGTTATCTGGAGAGAATTGCTGCTTACGATCAGCAGGGTCCTTACATTAATTCGATTATCAATCTTAATCCTGATGCATTGGCAGAAGCGGATGCGTTGGATAAAAAATTAAAGCGCGATGGAAAACTCAGTGGGCCGCTGCACGGTGTCCCGGTATTAATTAAAGATTGTATCGATGCGACCGGCATGCCCATGACGGCGGGCTTTCAAGGCTGGAAAAATTATTATCCACCGACGGATGCGCCCCTAGTGGCAAAAATTAAAGCGGCGGGCGGGATTGTGATTGGCAAAGCATCACTCTCTGAATTCACGCGCGGCGGTGGTGACAATATTAACTCTGTGTTATCCGGCTACACGCGCAATCCTTACAACACCGCTTATGCCACTGGCGGTTCATCGGGCGGAACGGGCGCCGCTATTGCGGCCAACTTTGCGTTGCTCGGTGTGGGTACAGATACCGGCGGTTCAGTGCGTATGCCAGCGGCACACAATGCATTAGTCGGGTTAAGGCCAACCGTTGGTTTAATTTCGCGCACCGGCATTCAGCCGAACAACAGTGTGCGCGATACCGCCGGGCCAATGACTCGGACCGTGACCGATATGGCGCTGCTGTTAGACGCCATGGTCGGCATTGATCCCGCTGACCCGGCAACACAACGTGCCAAAGGTCATATTCCCAAAACCTATCGCAAGAGCTTACGTAAAGATGCGCTCGCCGGCGCTCGCTTGGGTGTGCTGCGCCAGGTGTTTACCGCGCAGACTACCGACCCTCGCATCATTAAAAATTTCGAACAAACACTAAAAGAATTGCGTGCAGCAGGTGCTGTCATTGTCGATGACTTTGCGGTTCCTGAAATACAGAATTTCGCGCGCGCACCGCAAACGCCAGCGCGTCGCAAAGCTGACATGATTCAATTTATCGCTGCGCATCCGGGTATTCCTTACCCGTCGCCCCAAGCAATTGCCGATTCAAAATTGGCGCATCCACTTCATCAACCAGGTATTGAAGCTGATGCGGCGGCAGGTCCACCAGAAACCGATCCCGACACGATAAAAGGTCTTGAAATTGAAGCGGCTTATCGCGCTGCTTTTACCAAGGCGATGGATAACGGAAAAATTGATGCAGTCATTTTCCCAACTTGGGCGCAATTGCCGGTGGTTAACGGTGATCGCAACACCCAGTTGATGGTCGATACCCCTAACCCGAAAGGCGGTGTGACCGGGTTGAGCAGCAGCCTGACGTTTGTTGGCAGCACGCTGCAATGGCCAGCTCTGTCGGTACCGAATGGATACTTGGGGCAAGGTTTGCCCGTCGGTTTACAAATGCTGGGGCGCGCCTGGGACGAGGCCAAAATCATTGGTTATGCCTACGCCTATGAACAGGTGACACATTATCGGCGTCCACCGGCGAGCACACCGCCATTAACGATTGACACTATTCCACGGGGGCTTTGACGAATTTCATGACTAAAAAAGTGGTATGGGCTGCAGTCATTATCGTCATCGTTACTGGATTAGCTTACCCAAAGTATGCGGATGTTTTATTTCCCAAATCTCCTACGGCGGTTGCTTCTCCCGGTGAAAGCAAGGGTAAGGCACAGGATAAACCTGCTGCACCAAGTGCGACGAATAAAGCACCGGGCGCTAAAAATGCTGCTCCTTTGCGTGTCTCCACGCACAAGGTCGCACCTCGTGATTTTGCTGAAACCATTTCTGCAACAGGTACCGTGCTTGCGGATGAAGGTGTTGAACTGCAAGCAGAAACAACGGGGAAAATTACACACATCAACTTCGTCGAAGGTGCGCCAGTTAAAAAAGGTGACCTGTTGGTTAAGTTAAATGATTCCGATCTGCGTGCGAACCTTGACCGCTACAGTTACAGCAAAAAGTTGGCCGAAGTGCGCTTTCGTCGCTACGAAAAATTATTCGCCCAAAAAGTAATTAGTCAGGACGATTACGACAACGCGCTTAGTGAAATGAATGTGCAGCAATCGTTTATTGATTTGTACAAAGCGCAGATCGAAAAAACAGAAATACGAGCGCCTTTTGATGGTGTTGTCGGGCTGCGCTATGTGAGTCTTGGAACCTTGGTGACTGCCACTACACGCATTGCAACTTTGCAACGGTTAGAAAATTTAAAAATTGATTTTGCGGTGCCAGAAAAATATTCCGGGCGCATCAAAGCCGGCAGGGATATTCGATTTACGGTGGCAGGTGGATTGCGGCAATACGACGCGCGCATCTACGCGCTAGATCCAAAAATTGATAGCAATACACGTACCTTGTTAGTGCGAGCCATTTCATACAATAACGACGGGACGTTGCTACCGGGCGCATTTACCAGTGTCTCCATTGAATTGGAACAGTTAACCGGTGCCCTGCTAATTCCTGCTCAAGCGGTCATTGCAGGTCTTGATGAAAAAAATGTTTTTGTGATTGAGCAGGGCGTTGCAGTGCGGCGGTCTGTTGAAACTGGCTCACGTACCGCAACTGAAGTTCATATCGTTTCCGGTTTGCAGGCGGGTGATCAGGTAATTACATCGGGTTTGCAGCAAATGCGGGCTAATCAGCCGGTGGAATCGTTGCAGACTGTTGAACCTTCGCCTAATCCAAACATCGGTAAAGATCTTGGTGCGGGGCAGAGTATGGCAAGCCCGCAGAATTTAACTAACTCCATTGCTTCCCAGGTTGCCCTATGACTCTTGCTGAATTGAGTATTCGCCGGCCTGTCCTGACCATAGTGGCCTCACTGCTGATTTTATTGATGGGTGGGATCAGCGTATTTAAATTGCCGGTGCGTGAATATCCCGCTGTTGATCCACCAATTGTGTCGATAACCACAAGTTATCCGGGTGCAGCGGCAGAAGTTGTGCAAACCCAGATTACCGAGCGCATCGAAGAGGCGGTGAACACAGTCGCGGGCATAGACACGCTCAGTTCTGTGAGCCGTGAAGGTGCGAGTATTATCACTGCTGAATTTAAATTGGGTACCGATCTGGATGTTGCAGCCAGTGATGTGCGCGATCAATTAGCACGTGCGGCACGTTTTTTACCGGCCGATATCAATCCGCCCATTTTAAGTAAAACCGATGCGGATTCGCAGCCGATTTTTGGTATCTCTCTAAGCAGTCAATATCTCACGCAATTGGAATTGGGTGCTCTCGCTGAAAATTTGCGTGAACGTTTACAGACTGTGCCGGGTATAGCGGCTGTTGAGCAGCCCGCCGAAAAACGTTATGCCATGCGCTTGTGGATGGACCCGGAAAAATTGGCGGCCTATGGCGTATCGCCGCTGGATGTGAGGCAAGTGCTCGCGCGCGAAAATGTCGAATTACCGGCAGGGCGCATTGAAGGTTCATCGATAGAGTTGCCGGTAAAAACTCTCTCAAGGCTTATCACGGTAGAGGATTTTAATAATCTGATTGTTAAGCGAAACAATGACAGGATTGTTCGTTTTAGCGATATAGGTTACGCGGAATTGGGCGCTCAGAACGAACGCAGCGCGCTGAAAATGGATGACAAACCGATTGCGGGTTTGTATTTCAAGCAGCAGCCTGGCGCCAACCAAATTGAAATTGTGAATGAACTGCGCAAGCGTCTGGTGCAAGTAGAAAAAGAACTGCCAGAAAATGTGAAATTGGATATCGCTTATGACAATACGACCTTTGTCCGCCAATCGTTGTATGAAGTCACTGAAACAATTCTGGTGGCGTTTGTGTTGGTTGTTATCGTTGTTTTCTTCTTTTTACGCGAATGGCGCACGACCTTAATTCCCGTGTTGGCTATTCCGGTGTCTATTGTCGGTTCGTTTTGCATCATGTCAGCGGCGGGTTTTTCGATCAACACTCTAACCCTGTTGGGGATGGTGTTGGCGGTCGGTTTAGTGGTGGATGACGCGATTGTTGTGCTGGAAAATATTTACGCGAAAGTTGAAGCGGGCATGAACCCCATTGACGCAGGCTTGCAGGGAACTAAAGAAATTTTCTTCGCCATTATTGCCACCACTATCACCTTGAGCGTGGTGTTTTTACCACTGTTATTTATGGGCGGCGTGTCTGGGCGGTTATTCCGCGAGTTCGGTGTGACTATCGCGGGCTCAGTCATTATTTCGGCGCTGGTTGCTTTGACACTCACGCCCATGTTGTGCAGCCGGTTATTAAAACAGCACCAGGGACACGGGTGGTTATTTCGTGTCACTGAACCCATGTTTAGTGGCCTGGAGCATCAATACGAAAAGGGTCTAAACCGATTTCTGCAATACCGTTTTGTGGCCTTGGCGATTTTAGTGGTGGCCATGACGATTGTCGCGCTGATCGCCGCTAGCTTGCCGCGTGAAATGTCACCTTTGGAAGATCGTGGTCGTATTTGGGTGCGTGCAACGGCAGCTGAAGGTGCGAGTTACGATTACATGCAAAACTTTATGGATGACGTTGCGCGAGCAACCCGCGAGCATGTGCCCGAAGCAGATGTAATGATGACGCAAGTTCCGGGTTCGGGTGGTTCGCAAGGCGTGCAGGGCGCTGCCAACAGCGGTTTTGTGCGGGTGTTTTTGAATGATGCAAAAGATCGCGAACGTTCACAGCAGGAGATTGCTGAAAGTCTGCGATTTTTGCAGAAGGAATACACAGGTGCGAGCATCAATATTGGCCAAGAGCCCTCGATTGGAAGTCGGCGCGGGCAATCGGGTGTGCAATTTGTAGTGCAAGCGCCAGGCATAGAAGATTTGCGCGAAGTCTTACCCGCATTTTTGGATGAAGCACGTAAAAATCCGGTGTTCAATTTTGTTGATAGCGATTTGAAATTCAGCAAGCCGGAATTGCAGGTGAGCATCAATCGTGAAAAAGCCCAAGCCTTGGGCGTCAGTACCTTGGATATTGCCCAGACCTTGCAAGCGGCCTTGGGTGGGCAGCGCATCGGTTATTATATTTTCAACGGCAAACAATACGAAATTGTGGGCCAGTTGACGCGCGACTTTCGCTCCAGACCAACTGACCTTGACAATATTACCGTGCGCACCAGCAGCGGTCAGTTGGTCAAACTTAGCAATTTAGTAACACTTTCGGAAATTAGTTCACCGCCTGAACTTTTTCGCTACAACCGCAACAGTGCGGCCGTCGTTTTAGGTGTGTTAGCACAGGGGCGTACCATTGATGAGGGTATTGCCGCCTTCCAACAAATTGCTGATGCTAATTTGGATGATCGTTTTAGCACTGATTTAACCGGCACCGCGCGCGAGTTTGTAGAGAGTTCATCGTCGCTCATGTGGGTTTTTATTTTAGCCTTGGTGTTAATTTATTTGGTGTTAGCGGCGCAGTTTGAAAGTTTTCTTAGTCCCGTCGTTATTTTGCTCACCGTGCCGCTCGCTCTGTGCGGTGCGTTAATTACGCTTTGGTATTTCAACCAAACGCTCAATATTTTTTCGCAAATTGGTTTGATCATGCTGATCGGTTTGATCACCAAGAACGGCATTTTAATTGTTGAGTTTGCCAATCAGCGCTACGAAGCCGGGGCCATCTCACGTTTAGTTGCGGTGGAAGAGGCGGCGCGCGCGCGCCTGCGCCCGATCTTGATGACCACCCTCGCCACTGTGTTGGGTATTTTGCCGATTGCGCTGGCGTCGGGTCCCGGCTCTGAAAGCCGTTTCTCTATGGGCGTTGGCGTTATCGGTGGTTTATTGTTCGGCGCGGCACTCACGCTGTTTGTTATTCCCTCCATGTACGTCATGTTGCATCGCCGGTTACGTTCAAGTTCTTCTGCGAACACTCTTAATGAACCTGCAGTGACACCGGAAGTGCATCAGCCGATTACCGGAAATAAATTATTGTGAGTGTGTATCAGCAGTGCGCGCCTCTCTTAGCTTGGTGCGTTAACAATTGAGTTAAAAAATATTATTTGCCAGCGGGTCGTCGAGATAAATTTATGAAAATTTATAACGGTAAGTCTTCACTAAAAAAATTGGCCAGTGTGTTTTTGTTACTGGCATGCAATCTACAGATAACGCAAGCAGCCGCGGCGTCTGACTTTCATCTGGAAGAGGCCACTATCAGCGATATACAAACGGCTATTCTCAATAAAAAACTGACCGCTACACAATTAGTAGAGTTGTATTTAAAGCGTATAAAAGCCTACAACGGCACTTGTGTTAACGAGCCGCAAGGCATTCTTGGCCCAGTTACAACAATTCCAAATGCCGGGCAAATTAATGCACTGGTCACCTTGAATTTGCGCCCGGCCACACGCAAAGCCTGGGGTTTTGACGAACGCAAAGCGCGCAGCCTCACCGATGCGGTTGATGATTCTGCCGCAATGCCCGATGCACTTGAAGTTGCAGCAGCACTTGATAAACACTTTGCCAAAACCGGCAAATTTGTGGGCCCATTGCACGGCGTGGTGATGGCGATTAAAGATCAATACGATACCCTTGATATGCGGACCACCTCGGGTGCCGATGTGCCCTATGCCAATGATCGTCCACCGGAAGATTCTACTTTTGTGGAGCGGTTGCGGGCAGCGGGCGCCATTATTATCGCCAAGTCCAATTTGGGCGAATATGCATCGGGTGTGCCGCGCAGTTCTTACGGTGGCACCTTTTGTAATCCCTATGACACCGAGCGTTCGCCATTGGGTTCCAGTTCGGGTTCTGGTTCGGCGGTGGGCGCCAATTTGGTCACTTGTTCAATTGCTGAAGAGTCGGGCTCATCGATCCGTGGGCCCGCGAGTGCGGCCAGTACAGTAGGTATTTCTGCAACCCAGGAGTTAGTGAGCCGGAAGGGTATGGTGCAGTATGGAATTAATACGCGCGTTGGCCCTATTTGCCGCACGGTAAAAGATGCCGCAATCGTCCTTGATGTCATTGCTGGTTACGATCCTAAAGACGAGTTGACTGCATTCACGAGTAGCCGGTTGCCCTCTGCGTCTTATGAAAGTGTGACGGATGCAAAACGTCTCGATGGTGTGCGTATTGGTGTGGTGCGCGAATACATGCATAAAAAATTATTTACCAAGGCGGACGAGCAAACGATCAACATAGTGTCGGCAGCGGTAAACGATTTAAAAAAATTAGGTGCGACAATTGTCGACCCCGGTGAGGGCGATTTGTTTACCAGTTGTATTCGTAAATACGCGCCGCAAAACAGCAATGTACTTTTCACCGCGCGCTATCCCGATTTATTTCCGGTTGATGCGAATGGTAAGCCAACGGCCGATCACACCAGCAAATTGCTCGACATGAAAATGAATCCTGATTTGGTGCCGGCCAATCTCACCCTGCGTGAATTTGGCACTGCAGAACCGGATGGGCAAAACAAATACATGTTGAATTTGTATCTGCGCGAACGCGGTGATGCAAAAATCAAAAGCAATGCGGATTTGATTGCCTATTCAAAATTTCATCAAGATCCAACATTTCCCGATCGCAAAAAAGCGCGTGAAAATGCCGAGAAAATGCTGGAGCTGAATATGGCCGAGCGGATGCTGTTGCGTTTCTCGGTGCAGCAGGTCATGGCGCAATGTATGGCTGAACAGAAACTGGATGCGATTGTGTACCCCACCAGCAATATCGCGCCCACCCGTTTGGGTTCGCCTGCTGGCCCACCGATCAATGGCCGCAGCGGTACCGGCGTATGGACATTTATCGGCGCCCAAGGTCTGCCGGTGATTACTGTGCCGGCCGGTTTCACCACGGAAGTTTACGATCTGATTCGCGACCCCAGTGCACCACAGACACCGGAATCAGCTTGGGGTACACGCGGCGGCGACAACCGGTTAGCGGGCGATGATCGCACGCGTTTGACCGGGCCTTTCCCCGCCAAATTGCCGGTTGCAATGGACATCGCCGGGTTGCCATTTTCGGAACCGGTATTGCTGAAAATTGCTGCCGCTTATGAAGCGGCGACCAAGCGGCGCGAGCCACCAGCGGCATTCGGCCCTCTGGCGGGCGAGCCCTAAGCCGGTATGCAGCCGTCATGGGATTACACCGGGGTGAATGTCGAGGCAATGACACCGGCAGACTTGCTGGCCCACAGGCGTTCGCTGCCGTGCTTTCAGCGTGCCGCGATTCAGGCCGGGATTTTACGGCGGGTATTCGTGGTAGGCATCTTATTGGCCGGGGTGTTGTGGTGGCTATTGACCTTGTCTGCACCTGCCGGGCTGGTGATGTGGCGACCCTTATTGGTGACTTATCTGGCGACCTTGCTGGTGGTAGTGGCCGCCGTTTATTCCGTCTGGTGGAGCGCGCGCTGGCGCGCTCAGGCTCTGGTCGAGTCGGCTGTTTCCACACCGTCTGACGATCGCTTACAGCCATCGCTATCCACCACCACAGCAGCTAATAACGGTTGGCTTGGGCGACTGGTACAGCAGTCTTCCCGCGCAGTGGTGTCTAGTTCCACGTATATGCGCACCCAGTTCAAAGCCCTTGGCGCAATTCTGGGCGTGAGTTTGTTTGCTGTGCTGGCGCTGAGCCTGGTGATCAGCAACTGGAACATATCGGCCATTCCTGCGCCATCCAGCGATACAGCCAGTGATACTTCCATCGCCGCATTCGCCGGTATCCCGCTGGTACTGCTACTGGTAGTCGGCCTGTTGTCGCTAGCGTTTGCGATGCTGGTGCTTGAGCGTTACTACGCTGGCAACCGCGCTAAAGAATTGCCGGAAGCGGTTGTTATTCTGTGTTTTTTACGCGTCGGCATGACCCTCTCGCTGTTGCTCTGTGTAGCCCTATTGCTGGTGGATAGCGAACGGCAATGGCCACTCACATTGATATCCTGGTTGGCGCTCTTGCCCGCAGCGATTGCGGTTGAACTCTTGCTGCGCACACTGCTTTCACTCTTTTCGCCGCCATCCCGACAGGCTGAGCCAGAGCTTTTGGCCACTAGTCTTATTGCGGCTATGTGGCGCTGGCCCATCCAACCTTTTAAACATTTTCAAGACGAGCTGAGAGAGCGCTTTGGCGTAGATCTCCGCCAAAGTTGGGCGTTCGCCTATATGCGCCGCGCCTTACTGCCAGTGGCGGCCGTGCTGCTGGGGATCGCCTGGCTGCTGAGCGGATTAACGGAAATTGGCATAGCCGAGCGGGGAATCTACGAACGCTTCGGCGCACCTGTCGCGGTATGGCAATCGGGTTTGCACTTGGGCTTGCCATGGCCATTGGGCCGAGTGCAGAGATTGGAAAAGGGCGTTGTCCACGAACTGGCGACGGCGTCTGCCGCTGACGACAGCGCCCAACCGGCAGCAACTGTGGTGGAAACGGTTGAAGACGCCGCGCCCGTCGCCGCCAATCGTTTGTGGGATGCCTCCCACGTTGCCGAAAAATCGCAAATTATCGCCAGCGAGGTCATCACATCGGCCGGTATCCGGCAGAGTTTTCACATCGTCAACATGGATGTGCGGTTTATGTACCGTATCGGTCTCTCGGACGAGGCGGCCCTCAAAGCGCACTACCAAAATAGCGATGTTCCCGCGTTGATACGCAGCGCCGCCAACCGCATTCTGGTGCGTTATTTTGCATCGCGTACGCTGGAAGGGGTGTTGGGCGATGCCCGCCGGCAGCTGGCTTTGGATATAGGGCAGCAATTGCAGGCGGATCTGGATGGGCTGAATAGTGGGGTGGAAATAATGGCGACCGTGCTGGAGGCGATTCATCCACCGGCGGCAGCGGCCAATGCCTATCACTCGGTGCAGGCGGCGCAGATTACCGCCAGCGCGATTATTGCCCGCGAGCGCGGTAACGCGGCCCAAACGGTCAACGTCGCACAGGTGCGTGCGGGCATTGCGCGCGACCAGGCAACGGCAGGTGCCCGTGAAACTCTGGCGACTGCCGAGGTTGCCGAACGGCGCTTCAGTGCGGAGCAGCTTGCTTATCAGGCGGGCGGAAAGGCCTTTCTTTGGGAGCAGTATTTTGCACAACTGGTAAAGGGGTTGGGCGATGCGTCGCTCACCTTAATCGACCACCGTCTGGCCAAAACCAGCGCCACTATCGACCTGCGTCGCTTCGCAGTAGGCGATAGCGCGCCGGTGTCATCCACTACCGGTTCAGCGCCGGTGAATAACGCTGAGGAGTGATTGTGGCTGCCGATATGTCCCATACCGATGCCCATACCCATGATCACGACGACGAATGTGATGGTCATGATCATCATGATCACAGCCACAGTGCTGGCCACAATCACAGCCATGGTCATCACAGCGATGGTCATCACAGTCATGGCTATCACGGCCACCACCACGGGCCGCCCCCGTCGGGGGGCAAATTTCCCTGGGTGCGCATGTTGGTAGCAGTGCTCCTGCTCAGCGTGGCATTGATGGCGGCGAGCCTCGTGCAGGTGCGGGCGGGTCTGGCGTCGGTAGTAACGCGGTTTGGCAATCCGGTGCGGGTGTTGATAGAACCCGGGCTGGCGTTGCGCTTGCCTGCACCTTTTGAGTCGATCATCCCGGTGGATCTGCGCTTGCGCACCACGTCCAGTGGTTTGCAGGATGTAGGTACGCGTGATGGTTTACGCATTATCGTGCAGGCCTACGTGGCCTGGCAGGTCAAGCCGGATGCCGAGCATGTGCAACGGTTTATGCGCGCGGTGCAGAACAAGCCGGACGAAACCGCGCGCCAGATTCGCACGCTGGTAGGCTCGGCGTTGGAGACTACGGCAGCCTCGTTTGATCTCGCCCATTTGATCAATACCAATCCAGCTGAGGTTCGGCTCGCCGATTTTGAAGCAAAGCTGGCGGAGCAAATCAATCAGCAGCTCCTGAATACCTACGGCGTGAGTGTGCTGCAGGTTGGGGTAGAGCGGCTGACGCTGCCCTCAGTCACCTTGTCCGCCACGGTGGATCGCATGCGCGCCGAGCGCGACACTATTGCGATTGAGCGCACGGCCGTGGGTAAGCGTCAGGCGGCGGACATTCGCTCTGCCGCCGAGCGCGATGCCCGTGTGATTGAGGCTGATGCACTGGCAGAAGCCGCGCGAATTGAAGCCCAGTCGCGGGTCGATGCCGCTGCGCTCTACGGTCGCTCGTACAAAGATGCCCCCGAGCTCTACAGTCTGCTGCGTTCACTCGATACCCTGGGCGCCATTATTAACCCGCAGACGCGCTTGATCTTACGCACCGATGCCGCTCCGTTTCGTGTGTTAGTCGATGCGCCACGCGCGATAGGCGAATCGCGCCCTACCGATACCGCTCCAGCAGGAGGGAATCGTGCAGAGCGCTGATGCTCCAACAATCACGTCTGCGAGCCCCTGGTTGCAAGCGATCAGCATCGCGTTTGTGCTGTTTTATGTGTTTACGCTGTTAGCGGCGCTGCGCTGGTTAACCACCAATGTCATGGAGGTGGGCGCTGGCCAACGCGCGGTAGTTATACATGGCGGCGCCATAGCGCGGGAGCAGACATCTGGCCTGCTGTGGGCGTGGCCGGAGCCGATTGACCGCGTGGTGCTGGTGCCCTCAGCCGAGACAGTGCTGGAGCGACATGTGCAAAACCTGCAGCGCTCTATCCAGGCGCTTAACGCCGAAGCCGCTGCCTACGATGATGACGAGGGCGGTACGGTCAGCGATGCTCTGGCGGGCTCGGGTTATCTGCTCACCGGGGATGGCGCCATAGTGCAATTGGATGTGCGGCTGTTTTACAAAGTCACCGATTCCTCCTCCTACGTGCTCAACTTTGATTACCTTTTACCGGCGTTGGATCGGCTGGTCACCCGCAGTGCTGTAGTCGTCGCCGCCGCCCGCGATCTCGATACTATTCTGGTCGCACGCCCCGAACTGTTGCAGCATGGCAGTGCCGATGCCACCCAACGCGAGCAACTGCGCCATGACCTGCTCGCCGATATCAACCGTCGGCTTGCCGATCTTCAGTTGAAAGGCAGTGGCCTGGGGGTTGAGGCCCTGCGGGTCGACATCCAGTCGGCGCTTCCGCGCGCCACCTTGAATGCATTCAATGCGGTACTCACCGCCAGCCAGCAGGCCGAGCAAGGGGTTGCCGATGCCCGTTCCGATGCCGCACGCATCCTCCAACAGGCCACCCAGCAGGCCGATCGCAGCCTGCAAATCGCCAGCGCCAGCGCCTCCGAACGGCTCGCAAAAGCCGAGGCGGACACGGCCACTATTGCCTACTTAACCACATCACTGCGCGATCGCACTGAACCGGAATTGTTGATGCGGGTATATCGCGAACGACTGCCGGGCATTCTTCAGCGGGCGGGTACCGTCACCACCATGGATGCGGATAAGGATGCGCCATTGATCATTTCCGGGGTGAACCCATGAGCCAACGTTCTGTTCCTCCTGCGCCGTCCATCCTCAGCCATGCCGAGCAGCGCGTGGCGGCGTTGCAACTCACCCTGGCGATGCTGGCACTCGGTTTATTCAGCCTCGGGTTGCTGTGGCGATGGTGGTTGCCAGCGCAAACCGGGGTGAGTGAATTATTGCTGGGAGCGGCGGCGTTGCTGGTGGCGCTGCCCGTGCTCAGAGCGGGGTGGTTTGCGCTGCGCTACCCCGACCTGCACGGCGTAACCGATTTGTTAATCGCTATGGCGATGATTGGTGCTTGGGCGGTGGGTGATTTGCTCACTGCGGTTCTGCTGCCCATCGTGATGATCTTTGGGCATGTACTCGAAGAGCGGAGCGTCATAGGTTCGCACGAGGCCATCGCAGCCCTCGCGCAGCTGACCCGCACCCAAGCCAGGCGCATCGAGGCCGACGGCTCGGTGTCTCTGGTTACCAACAGCGAGTTGCACAAAGGCGACAACGTAGAAGTGCGCGCCGGGGATCGCGTCCCCGCCGACGGGCGTGTGCTCAGCGGTCAGGCGAGTTTGGATACCGCGCCTATCACCGGCGAATCCGTTCCGGTGGAGGTCAGTCAGGGGCAGGAGGTGTTTGGCGGAGCGATCAATCTGGATGGGCTCCTGTGCATTCAGGTCACCCGTACCGGGCAGGATTCCACGCTCGGGCGGGTTATCGCCCTGATGCAAGATGCAGAACAGGCCAAGCCACCGATTACTCGCCTGCTTGAGCGCTATGCCAGTCAGTACTTGATTCTGGTGTTATTAATTGCCGCCTTAACCTGGTTTCTCTCAAATAATGCGCAGGCCATGCTCGCCGTTTTAGTGGCGGCTTGCCCTTGCGCATTGGCGCTTTCGGCACCGGCAACGTCAATCGCGGGGATTGCCGTTGCTGCGCGCCATGGAATTCTGATTCGCGGTTCGGCCTTTCTGGAAGAACTGGCGGACACTAGCTCCTTGATCATCGATAAAACCGGAACGCTGAGTACAGGTGCACTGCGTTTGCATCAGCAACTGTTCGGGGCGGGGGTGGATGCGGATTTCGCCCTGCGCTTGGCCGCCAGTTTAGGTGCGGCGAGCAGTCATCCGGTGAGCCGCACGGTCGCCGCGCAAGTCAGCCCGGATTCCTATCTTCCCTTGGAGGACGTGCGTGAGCGCTCCGGTTTAGGGATAGTCGCGCGGCTTGCCGGTCTGCCCGCCGTGGTGGCACTCGGGCGGCCGGAATTGTTGATGCAGTTGGGTATCGCGGGCATCAATCCCCCTGAACACGACGGTTCTTTGGTTGGCGTGGCCATCGATCAGCAACTGCTGGGTTGGTTGCTGCTGGCGGATACCTTGCGACCTGAGGCGGTTGCCGCCATGCGCGATTTGCGCGATCAGGGCCTGGTGCGCCAAACCCTGTTAACTGGCGACAGACGCAGCGTCGCCGAGACAGTGGCTGAGCGGGTGGGGATTGAGCGGGTGATTGCCCAAGCCTTGCCCGAGGAGAAGTTGCACTGTGTCAAAACCGAGATAGAGGCGGGCTTTCGCCCGATGGTAGTGGGTGATGGCATCAATGATTCGCTCGCCTTGAAAGCGGGCGTAGTCGG
>CAZCJR010000009.1:53774-86208 GCA_964499225.1 uncultured Cellvibrionaceae bacterium
CATGGGCGTCGGCGGTTCCGATATCGCCCTGGCATCGGCCGATGTGGTGTTAATCGGCAGCGATCTGCGCCGTCTGGGTACCTGCCTGCGATTGAGTCGCCAGTGCCGCAGCACCTTGATTACCAATGTGATTATTGGCTTGGGTTGGACGCTGGCCATTGTCGTGGCAGCGGCGTTTGGCTGGCTGGGTGCAGAAGGTGCACTGGTAGCGGCAATCCTGCACAACCTCAGTACCTTGCTGGTGTTGGGCAATGCCGGGCGATTGTTGCGTTTTCAAGAGCTTTTACCCAGATTGAGTCTCTAGTCCTAACCTGAGAAGGTGGGGGAAAGTGCTCCCTGTGCGTCCTTGTTAGATATCGCAAGAACCGGATATTTATCTGCACATCACGCACTCAAGAGAGCCTGCCCATGATCAACCTATCCTTGACATTACCGGCCTTGACATTACCGGTGTTGAAACCATCTTCGGGAATCACACTGGCGCTGTTTTCGCTGCTCAGCATTAATGTCCTTGCCGAACCAGCTTTCGATCATCACGTGAAACTCACGCCTGAAAACTCTGCCATCGGGAATTATCCCGCGCAGAAAGAAGCGATCCTTACCATCAAATCGGGCCAGACGGTGAAAATTGATACCGGTGGCGGCGCAGGTTGGCGCAATCCGGAAATGGACCCGGCGGAGTGGTTAAAGAAAAATAACATCCCCACCACGGTAGATAACCCCGCGCTCAAAGAAACCATCGACGTTTGGGCAAAAGCAAAACGCTATGCCGACATTCAAACAGGTCACTTTCTTGTAGGCCCAATCAACGTCGAAGGCGCTATGCCGGGCGACTCGCTGGAGTTGCGCATTTTGTCGGTGGTGCCGCGCATACCTTACGGCAGCACCGGTGCAGGCCCGGGACGTAGCCTGAGGGGAGCCGATGGTCCCAAGCCGCCAGCGCACGTCACTCTGTTTGATTTGAAACGCAACGTTGGGTTGTTTACTAACGGTGTAGAGGTTCCATTGGCGCCGTTTATGGGCGTAATGGGCGTGCAACCCCCGATTGAGGAGGGCAGTAACCGCAGTAGCAGTCCACCGGGAAGTTTTGGCGGCAACCTTGACGCACGCGAATTGGTCACCGGCAGCACGCTTTACCTTCCTGTATTTGCCCCCGGCGCCCGCTTTTTTACAGGCGATGCTCACGCTGCGCAAGGCGATGGTGAAATTACCGGTACCGCAATCGAAACCGCCAATACCGTGATTATCACCTTCATCCTGCACAAGGGAAAAACCTTGAAAATGCCCCGCGCTGAAACGGCTACGCATTACATCGCTTACGGCCTTGATCCCGATCTTGAAAATGCGATGCAACAAGCAGTAGACGAAACGGTTGCCTACATCAATGACATCGCCGGTTGGACAGGCAGCGATAAAGCCCTACCGCTCGCCAGTATAGGCGTCGATTTTCACGTCACCCAGATTGTGGATTACACCAAGGGAATTCATTCAAAAATCCCGAAAAAGCTCTTTAAGAACATCAAGAACACCTACTGGTATCAGCCTGCTCGATAGGATTCGGGCCCGCCCGCTGTTTCCAGGTGATCCTTTGTCTGCTTAACCCACTGTGGAGGTTCTATGGGTGCTTTCAGCCTTGCGCACAACCGTGTCTGCTTGATTAGCTTGCGTATCCTGGTTGTCCTGGGCTTGGGGTGTGGCATTGCTTCACTGAGCCTCGGCGTCAGCGCGGCCAAGCCGGCTTTTAACGTGGAGGAGGCAACGCTGGAGGAAATCCAGACTGCTTTGCGCGCCAAAAAGGTGACTACAGTAGAGCTGGTTACACTCTATTTGCACCGCATTAAGGCATATAACGGCCAATGTGTGAATCAGCCCCAAGGGTTGCTCGGGGCTGTCACCACCATCCCTAATGCGGGCCAATTGAATGCGTTGTCGACACTGAATCTGCGCCCTGCAACCAGGAAGATCTGGGGTTTCGACGAGCGCAAAGCGCGGTCCATGACCGACTTCAAGGACGATGATCCCAACTTGCTGGATGCACTCGAACAGGCTGCCGCGCAGGATCGCCACCTTGCTAAAACGGGGAAATTAGTCGGGCCATTGCACGGCATGATTGTGGCAGTCAAAGACCAGTTCGATACCCGCGATATGCGCACCACCTCTGGCGCCGACGCCCAATACGCCAATGATCGGCCGCCTTCCGATTCGACCTTTGTTACCAAAATGACAGCGGCAGGCGCCATCATCTTGGCTAAAGCCAATATGGGTGAATATGCCAGTGGCGACCGCAGTAGTTTTGGGGGTGTGTTCTGTAACCCCTATGACACCGAGCGCAGTCCGGGCCGTTCCAGTGGCGGTTCGGCTTCGGCGGTGGCTGCCAATTTAGTCACTTGTGCCATCGGCGAAGAGTCCGGGCCATCCGTGCGCAACCCCGCAAAAAATAACAATGTGGTGGGCTTGGCGCCTACCCAAGAGCTGGTTAGCCGCGCTGGTATGATTCGTGCCTCAGCAATGAATGACCGGGTCGGTCCTGTGTGTCGCAATGTGCAAGATGTTGCAAAGATTCTGGATGTTATTGCTGGCTACGATCCAAAAGACGAACTGACAGCATTTGCTGTGGATCGCTTACCAACACAACCCTATCAGTCATTTACTACTGAACGCAGTCTTCGAGGAATTCGCATTGGCGTAGTGCGAGAGTTTATGAACCGGGAATTGTTTAGCAAGGCCGATGAAGAAAGCATCGCCATTGTGGAACGCGAGGTTGGTATGCTCAAAAAATTAGGCGCGACGATTGTTGACCCAGGTGCAGGTGGCAACCTATTCCAAAGTTGCGTAGAAAAATTTGTACCGTCTATCTACAGCGCTATCTTTACCAAACAATTTCCTGCGCTTTTTCCTATCGATGGAAAGGGTGCGCCAAGTGGTGACCATATACCTTTGCTGCTCGGTATGGCAGACGGTGACGCCGCATTTCCTACTGGGCCCAGTATTCGCAATTTGAGTGAAGCACCCTCCGTAGGAGAAGGGCGCTATGCACTGGAGTCTTATCTTAAAACGCGCGGTGATGCCGCTATAAAATCAGTGGACGATTTAATTAAGAAGTCTACTTTTTTTACCGATATTCGTATTGGCTCAGGTTTTTCCGATAAAAAAGAAGGACTCTTAACGAAATACAAAGATAAAACATTGGATCTGAGCCCCCGATTACAAACGCGGTTTGCGCTGCAACAAATTGTGATGCAATGCATGGCACAGCAAAGACTGGATGCTGTGACTTACCCCACTGGAAATATTCCCGCTCCAAAATTAGGTGCGCCGGTTGAGCCAAGTATCAATGGCCGTTCAGCGCTGGCCTGGACATTACTCGGCGCGAATGGTTTTCCCATTATTTCCGTTCCCGCAGGATTTACTACGCAGGTGTATGACCGTGTTGTTGATACCGGTTCGCCTGACGGCACCCGCATGGTTGGTCCTATAGCGGCAGCATTACCCGTCAATATTGATTTTCTGGGTAGACCTTTTTCTGAACCGGTTTTGTTTCGTATTGCCGCCGCGTACGAGGCAGCCAGTAAACATCGAAAAGCGCCGAGCGGATTCGGTGAACCCGGTCAGACACAGCACTAAATTATTTTCCAGTTCACGTCGATTCACAGCGTGAAATTGTAGGGTAAGAAAAAATCCTGACGTCTTAAATGTTGAAGACTGTTTTTTTAAATAGCATTTTTTTCTGAAGGAAATATGACGATTGAAAATGATCGACTATTTCACAAGTGAAGATGTGGCCCCTGAGATGAGGAAAACTGAGATATGAACCAAAAACCTAAATGCGTAATTCGTTCAGCCATTATGGCTGCTTGCGCTAGTTCTGTACTTTTAGTAATGGCCCAGGGGGTTGGTGCGGCGGACGCTAATACTGTCAATGCTGCAGTCGCTGAGCAGACTAAAACAGAACAGGCCGCCGTGGCATCGCAGAAAAAAATTGTAGCGCTGGATGATGAAGCCAGTAACTCTGTTGCCAGTTATCGGCAGATGATTACCGAAGCGCAAAGTTTGAAAGGCTACAACGAGCAAATTGCTGCGCAGGTTGAATCACAGCAGGGTCAAATCACCGAAATGACCGGGCAGATTGAAACTATCGAAACCACCTCGCGCGAAGTGCTGCCACTAATGAACAAAATGCTTGAAGCATTAGTGTCGTTTGTCGCCCTCGATGTGCCATTTCTACCGGAAGAGCGCAAAAACCGTATCGCACAATTGCAGGCAATGATGGCGCGCGCTGATGTTTCTACGTCGGAAAAATATCGCCGCCTGGTTGAGGCTTACCAAATCGAAGTTGAATATGGGCGCACTATCGAGGTGTACCAAGGCAAGGTCGAGGATAAAACCGTTGAGTTTTTGCGCAGTGGCCGTGTGTCACTGATGTATCAATCGCGCGATGGCAAAGAAACCGGTTATTGGGACACCGACGCCAAAAAATGGGTGATCGACAATTCCTACAGCGGCTACATGATTGAAGCGCTCAAGGTCGCCAAGAAACAATCGGCTCCAAACTTTCTTGAGGTTGCTATTAATTCTCCGAAGGAGGTTAAGTAATGAAAACTGTACATCTTTCAAAACTCATCGTGCTGGGTTTGATGACGCTCACGTTAGGCATGAGTTCTGCCCAGGCAGCAACGCCAGCAAGTTTGGATGAACTACTTGAGCAGACGCGCAATATTCGTGAGGCGGAAGCAAAAGTAAATGCCGAGCGGGAAGCGAAGTTTATCGCGGAACGCGACAATCAGGTCAGCTTGATGAATCAAGCCCGAGCCGATTTAAACGAGCAACAACAGCGCAGTGCCCAACTTACTACCACCTTCGACGCGAATGAGAAAACGCTCACTGATCTCCAGGAACAGCTGGATGCACGTGCGGGAAATTTAGGTGAAATGTTTGGCGTGGTACGTCAAGTCGCCAACGATTTTTCATCGGTAGTAACTAACTCAATGATCAGTGCCCAGTTTCCGGGGCGAGCGGCGTTTACTACCGGTCTGGCGCAATCAAAAGCGTTGCCTTCGATTAACGACCTTGAGCGTTTCTGGTTTGAATTACAGCGCGAAATGACCGAGACCGGAAAGGTTGTTAAATATAAAACAAAAATTATTACCGCTGAAGGCAATACCGAAGACGGGGAAGTCGTTCGCGTCGGTCCCTTTACTGCCCTATCCAATGGTAAGTACATGGCTTATCTGCCTAGCCAAGAACAACTTGGCGTTATGGCACGCCAACCCGGTTCGGCGTATGAAAATCCTGCCCGGGATTTCTCGGAAAGCGAAAGCGGTTACGCGAAAGGAATTATTGATCCTACGCGCGGCACGCTCCTATCAATCTACGCCCAGCGCCCAACCATTTGGGAGCGTATCGAGACGGGTGAAGCAGTGGGTTACGTGATTATCGTTGTGGGTATTATGGGCTTCGTCCTGGGCTTGTACCAACTGTTCTACCTGACGCGCGTGCGCAGCAAAGTTCGCGATCAACTGAATTTCCTCAGGGATCCGCAACCCACGAATCCGCTTGGTCGCGTCTTGGCAACATTCAAAGGCGCTGACACCGAGAAATTGGAAATGTCCGCCGAAGTCGTCGAGCTGCGAATATCCGAAGCTGTACTAAAAGAAATTCCGGCCTTGGAGCGCTACCAATCTCTGCTCAAACTGTGTGTGGCGGCAGGACCGCTACTGGGCTTGGTTGGTACGGTAGTGGGTATGATCATAACCTTCCAGGTTATTACTGAATCGGGATCAAGTGATCCTAAGTTGATGGCTGCCGGTATCTCCGCCGCTATGATCGCTACGGTACTGGGTTTGGGAATCGCTATCCCGCTACTGTTTATGAACGCCTGGTTAGTTTCTCTATCCAAATCCGTTACCCAAGTCTTGGACGAGCAAAGCGCTGGCCTGTTGGCAGAACGTCTCGAGACGCTGGAGGCGCAGGGGAAAAAATATGCTTGATCTAATCATGGCACCTTATGACTCGCTCGTGTCTATGCGTCAACTCGGTGGTCCGGTAGTGGACTGGATATTCCTCTGCTGCGTGATTATGTGGACCATCGTGTTAGAACGTATTTGGTACTTCAACAAAGTGTTGCCGGAGTTGACTTCAAGCAGTTTGGCAAAGTGGCATGCACGCCCCCACAAAATGAGCTGGGCTTCACGCCAAATCAGAACAGCCATGATCTCGCGGCTCAACGCTGGCATGAACAACAACTTACTGGTTCTCAGTGTGTTAGTTCCAATGTGTCCGCTGTTGGGCTTGGTGGGAACCGTGGTGGGAATGTTGAGCGTTTTCGACTCTATGGCGGCACTGGGTTCGGCAGATGCAAGATCCATGGCAACGGGAGTTTCCGAAGCCATGATCTGCACCCTGACGGGGCTTTCTGTAAGTATGTCGGGATTGTATCCGGTGTATTTTTTCAGAAAAAAAGTATCCAGAGAGACCGAACGATTGGCTGATAAATTTTCATTTTAGTAGTGATGACAGCCAACAAATTTGATTCGCTATCAGTTAGTGCGAATACAGTGGGAGTTAGGGTATGCGATTAAAAAGACGAATGTCTGCAACATCGGATGAAACTGGGATTGATCTGGCGCCCATGCTCGATTTCGTTCTCAATCTCCTGATATTTTTCATTATTACTGCTGTATTTGCCAAAGAAGTGGGGTTGACCGTAAGTCGCCCCAACTCTTCAGCAGCAACAGAGAAAAAGGAAGCCGGAAGTATCGTGATTGTTATTGATGCTGCCGGGAGAATCCTTGTCGATAAAAAAGGCGTTGATGTGCGTGCCGTGCGAGCAAATATCGAACGGTTACACGCGCAACGCCCTGATGACTCGGTGGTTGTGGTCGCTGAAAAAGGCGCGCAGACCGGCATTTTAGTGCAGGTCATCGACCAGGTTCGTCAGGGCGGAATTCAAAATGTTTCTATAGCTGCATCTGAGCGAGGTTAGTTGAAATGATCTTACGACGTCATACTGAAGAGAGTGAAGAAACAGGCATAGATTTAGCGCCAATGCTCGACTTCGTGCTCAATCTGCTTATCTTTTTTATTATCACCACTTCTTTTGTCAAAGAATCGGGCATCTCAGTCAATAAACAATTAGCGATGACTGGAGAGAGCCAGGAGTCAGGGAATATTCTTATCGCCATTCGCCCGAACGGTGACATCTGGATGGATAAGCGACGGGTGGATATACGCGAAGTAAGGCCGCTAATTGAAAAGATGCATGTCGAACGTGTTGAAGATACGGTAGTGATTATTGCTGACCGTGAATCACAAACTGACGTTCTCACACAAGTTATGGATGCGGTAAAAGCTGGTGGCGTTGCTGAAGTATCAATTGCTACTTTATCTGGTGGTGAGGGGTAATGATGATGAGCGACACCGTACCCGCCAGAAACTCCTGGCTCGCAAAAAGTGTTTCAATTCCGGCTGCCTTAATTGCACTGCTACTTACCTTAATTATGTTTGCAATGATGCATTCAATCATTACCGGTGTGCATGGCGGACTTGAGGTAAAAGAGGCGTTGCCGACGATAGATTTTGTACGGTTGAAACGAGACTCAGAGCCAGAGTCTTTGTCGAGGAAAAAACCGCCGCCGCCTGCACCGCCACCGCCACCGCCTGCCAAAATGAAAGTGACCGCCGCTGCTGTGCCAATGGAAGGGTTGTCCGGCATGGAAATTCCCGACCTGAATCTCGATGCAAATCTAGGCGGGACGGCAATGGGTGGAACAAAAGCGATGTTCGATGGCGACATAATCCCATTGCAGTGTCCGCCTGTTTCCTATCCGAGCGATGCACGCAGAGCAGGATTATCTGGATGGGTGCAAATTGAATTTGTGGTAGGCCCCGATGGATCGGTCCGCAGTGCAAAAGCGGTTGATGCAAAACCACGCGGCGTATTTGAAGCTGCTGCGGTTGTCGCTGCACAACGCTGCCGTTTCAAACCAAAAATGGTTGATGGAAAACCTGTTGAGCAGCGTGGACGTAGAAAGTGGAACTTTGATTTAACCAAGCCTGCGGGGTAAACAGCATGAAAAAAAGTGAATGTGGACTCAGACGCAAGATGGCTGCGCTATTTCTTATGCTCGGCATGAGTGTTGTTCCCACCCTAACGCTTGCGGCCGACTGTGGTAAAGAAGAACCACAGGAGGGTGCAGAGCTAGGCGAGGATACATACGGCACTGTGCAGACAGCGACAGAATTGTTGGGCAAAGAGAAATACGCCGAAGCGATTGAAAAACTGAGCAAGATCGCCGACAAGGGCTCTGATTATGAAAAAGCTTTAGTCAATTACAATCTCGGTCTGGCGTACAGTGCAAAAGAAGATTTCCCCGGTGCTACAGCAGCATTCGCAAAAGCATTAGTGACAGATTCATTGCCGCGCGCCAATCGTGAACAGTTACGCTTCAACCTCGGTCAGCTTTATATTGTCACCGGGAAATATGATGAGGGCATTACAACGCTGGTTAAATATATCGAAACCGCGTGCGGAACTGTTCCAGGAGAAGCGCATATTTTTCTAGCCAATGCGCTGTCCGAACGCAAACGTTATGCAGAGGCTTTACCGCAGATCGATTTGGCAATATCAAAAACCAAAGAAGTAAAAGAACAGTGGCTGCAAATGAAATTAGCCATTAGTTATGAACTTAAAGATTATAAAACGTCGGCCGAATCTTTAGTGCAACTCATTGTTAAGGTGCCGGGCAAACCTGACTATTGGCGACAGCTGTCTAGTGTGCTTTATGAAATGCAAAATGAAACGGAATCGTTAGCAGTCTTGGCATTGGCCGAACAGCAGGGTTTCTTGGAAAAGCCTAACGAAATTAAAAATCTCTACAGCGTGTACATGACGTTGGAGTCGCCCTACAAAGCCGGTAAGTTGTTGGAAGATGCTATGGCAAAAAATATTATGCCCGCAGACGAGACCAATTTAAGTTCATTATCCGATGCCTGGATTAATGCACGTGAAGCCGATAAAGCCGAAACTACGCTAAAAAAATTAGCGTCCATGTCGGACAAAGGTGATTACTACTACAAGCTAGGCGCAATGTACGGTGATAATGAACGATGGGAAGACTCCAAAGAAATGATCAGTAAAGCCTTGCAGAAAGGTGGATTAAAACGGCCGGGAGAAGTATGGATGCGTTTGGCAGTGGCGAATTACGGTTTGAAAGATAAAACCGCCGCAATAGATGCGCTGCAAAAAGCCATTACTTTTGACGAATCGCGTAAACAAGCCGATGAATGGCTTAGGGCATTGACCGCACAGGTAGCGCTAGAGGAAGGGGAGTCTTAGAGGGCTGTTGTTGCTTTAATCCAATTTTTCCAAACATTAACACCGTGAATAGCATGAAAAAATAACCCCGAGTCAGGTTTCCCTGCTCGGGGTTATTTTTTTGCCTTCCTGTATGCTCCTTCGCCTTGTTTTTTGCATGCGATGTTTCTGTTTTATCGCACCTTAAAAAATAATGTTAACTGGTAATAAGGAAACTTATTTTCCAACTGATTTTTGCAATTAAACAACCTAATGACAATATCTACCTGTGTTGGTGCGTTTTCACGAGGATTATTGTCTTTGTCAGGTGGCTGTGAATATCGCCCTGTGGCGCAGTGCACTACTATGAATTTTTGTGGGTTTTTTCTGCGTTAAAATGGCTCATTTAGGGCGTCTATTGTTGCAGTTTATTATAATGTTTAACAATGGAAAAACAGGTAAAACTACGCGTCTTAATCGTCGCGGACTACCTGAAAAATTTTATACACTGGCTTCTGTAAAAAAAGACTTGTCATGGTAATCATTTCGTATTGGCTGAAAGCCAATAGCTGTCTGAGGTCATTGCAGGATAAATTTATTTTTACGAAATTGAAAAACTATTTAATCTGTTTTCTGCCATTACTTTTTTTCATTGTGTTTTTTTTGAATTATTTTTTGATAAATATTTTTGCACCGATATTGGGAATGTAGATGTTATTGCACCAGAATGGATGTGCAAAAATGGCTTTTTAGGAGTAAAGAATCATAGTTTTTGCTGCTACTAAAATAGGGTATTTTGAAAAAATCGATATTTTTCCGAGCTTGCGTATTTGCAGATATTTTTTTCCTTATAAATCATCGGGTTAAATTTTTACGAGACCATTATGATCCCGGCTTTAGCGTTGATGTTTTAAAATAAACAATTCACCGCAGTTTTGGCATTCATTGTGCATTATCTGATCTGCGTTCGAGATGCCTACCAGCATCTTCGCAAGGGTAATCTCTAACAAACTCTTGGTTCTCCGCGCCGATTGATGCAAAAGGAGATTGGTTATCGCAATTATTTATCGCCATTAATCTGCCCATAAAAATGTGGGCCAGGTGCCCAGAGAGTCTGTGTGTTGATGGGCCTCTTGTAAATATCTATCTGCTGCTATGCGTGATTATCGAAACCTCGGGAAGGCGTGTCCACTATGAAGGCCTCAACTACCTGCTCACCTACTGATATTGCGGGCGATTCCACAGACGTTAATGCTAGCCTTTGTATCGAAAAGGTTATCAATAGTTGTCATGTTTCACTTGTGAATTTTTTACGTCTACGATTGCGTATTGCGGATGACGCGAGAGATGTAGCGCAAGAAGCTTATATCCGTCTCATGAAGTATGAGGGGTCTGAAGATGTGAAATCACCAGAATCTTTGCTGTTTCGAATTGCGATCAATATCGCTAACGATATGGGTCGTGCCGATAAAGTTAGAAAAGTGAGCGATCATTGTGATATCGACGATCTTGATTTTGATTCGGGTGTGGCCACGCCTGAACGCGAAGTCTCCGCTTGCGAGCAGCTGGACTTACTCTACAGCGCGATAGAGCAGTTGCCACCGAAATGTCGACAGGTTTTTGTATTACATCGCTTTCACAGTATGACTTATCCGCAGATCGCGGCTCATTGCGGAATCTCGGTAAAAATGGTAGAAAAACACATCAGTCGTGCATTGGCTGTTTGCGTCGCCAAAGCAGGGCAGTAATTATTTTTGCTTGTGTGGTAAAAAAACATAGGGGAAAAGATCTTGAAGCCGTCTAAAGGGTAATATGGAAAAGAACCCTAGCGAAATTACTATTCATCAAGCGGCAAAGTGGTACGCACGCTTGCACGCGCCTGATTGTGGCAATGCAGAGCGCGTTGATTTCCAGCGTTGGTTGGAGATAGATCCTTGTCATGCACAGGCCTATGAGTCTGTGCGCTCGGCTGCTTCACTAATCAGTGACAAGTGGGCATCGGATCCGAGAATGGCCGCTTTGGCGGCTGAGGCCTTGGGCAGTCCAGCGGTTGGCAAAGAATCGACAAACGACGAATCATCGAAGAGCAGTGGCTCGTTCAAATATATCCGCCACATTGCCGCAGCGGTGTTTTGTATAGGTATTGGTTTGTTTTTTACGACTTACCAGAACCACCGCGCGGTGGATCAAGCCCAGGTCGACGTTTATGCAAATCATGAAATGGTACGAAAACGTGTGGATCTGACTGACGGCTCGGTTGTTTATCTGGATGTGGGTGCGAAAATTAATGTGACCATGACGCCGGGCGAGAGGCGGTTAGAGCTGGAAAGCGGCCGTGCACTTTTTGACGTTGCGCATGACAAAACCAGACCTTTTTCTGTGAGCGCGTTAGGGTCGCAGGTAGTCGCGCTGGGTACGCGTTTTCAAGTGGAGTTGAAGGAGCAAGAGCGAGCAGTAAATGTGATTCTGGCTGAGGGGTCTGTCTCTGTTAGTGATATTAGCGGGGCTGGTGCCTGGCGGGAGATATTGGTGCCCGGGCAGAAGTTGAAGATTGATTCACAACTAAACAACCACCTTAAAATAAATGTGAATGCTGACGCATTGACGAGTTGGTCTAAAGGAGTATTGGTTTTTGATGGAATGCCCTTGGGTAACGTATTGGAAGAGTTTAATCGTTATGCCCAGACGAGAGTAGTGTTAGGTGATAACACACTTGCCACAATCCCGATTGCTGGAAATTTCATCGCGGGAGGCGACAGCAGCGAATTTGTAGAAACGTTGACGGCTATTTTGCCCTTGAGAAGTGTTCGCACCGGAGCTAATGAAATTGTGCTGTTCCAGACACACGAGATGCGCAGCCACTAATCATTTTTTAATCAATATTTTTTTGACAATATTTTTTGGCGTTTTCTGTTTTTGCGCTCATGCAACTGAAACCGCTTCGTCTATCGCGAGCATGAACGAAAGCCCCTTGTCATCCGCGAGTGATAGTCCCGAAAGCAAGGCGCCAGTTTTCTCTGGCACCCCGGCTACTACAAAAATTCCCTTCGATATTCCCGCCGGCCCGCTCAGTGATGCACTGCAACAGCTTAGTAGTCAGGCATCGTTACAGCTTCTATACGAGCCCAGTGTGGTATCCAATAAAAGCTCGAAAGCGATTAAAAATGTTTTAACACCTGAAGATGCTATTCGGCAGTTAGTTGAAAACCTGGATATTTCCTGGCGCTTGGTAAATGGAAAGACGATTGCTATTTCCAGTAAGACTGTTGTTGCTGCAAAGACTGCACCCGCTCAACCCGTTGCACGCACGCCTATCGATAATGATGTCCTGCTGCTTGCCGATGTTGAGGTTACGGCACACGCACCCTGGTGGGATTCATCCTCGAGCAATTCTCTTTTTGGTTTATCCAAACCCCTTCTGGAAACGCCGCGCACAGTGTCCTTTGTAAATGGTGATGCAGTGGATTTATTTAGTCTAAGCGCGGTAGAGGATTTATTGCGTGTTGTTCCGGGGGTGTTTACCACCACGCGTTTCGGTGTACAGGGTTCTGTCGATATTCGCAGTGTACCGGCAGATACCTATTTTCGCGGTATGCGTCGGTTAACCTTGCAGGGGCATGGTCGCAGTGTGCTAGCAGCCATGGACTCCATAGAAGTTGTTGGGGGCCCTGCATCGCCACTGCATGGTATGGGTAAGATTGGCGGTTACGTCAATTTTGTGCCCAAGTCTGGTCGATCCAAAACAGGCCAGTATCTGAATGAGGCGCATGGTTTTGTACAGGCTATTGCCGGAGATTACAACCGCCAGGAATTATCCTTTGGGGTAGGTGGACCAGTAACTATGGATGCAATCGAAAAGAATGGTGGTTATTACCTTTACGGATTATTGGAAGATTCAGATTCCTATGCAGAGGGAGTTCCGGTCAAACAAAAATTAATCCAAGCGGCGACCAGTGTCGACGATATGTTGGGTGAATTTCGCTTGGAGGCGGGGATTAATTATCAGGAGTCCCGCACCTCCGGCGCTTTGATAGGGCGATTGACACAGAATTTGGTTGATGATGGATTATATATAGGTGGCTCTCCACTGGTAAATTTGGATCTGAATAACAACGGCACCATTGGCTATCTTGAAATGCAAACTGCATCGCCCGTTGTCGGCAATTTGTCATCCAACAATCAACCCTTGCAACAATTCTTCGCGTGGCCGAAGGATGCAAGCGGCAATCTGCTTTCGGTCAACGATTTTCCCGTTATCCGAGGGATTCCCAAATCGTTATTTGATTATCTAGACGAACATCCAGAGGCCGATCCCGGTGGATTGCTACGTGCACAGGGGGTGGGTGGGCCACTGCCTATCTCAGGTTCGGTTCCGGTAGGTATGCCACTTGATCCACGCACAGTGAGCATTAATATTTTTAATCCACAGCGCAGTTCGGCTTTTGAAAAAGATGTAAAAGCTGAATTTTTTACGGTGTTTGCCGATTTGGTTTACGACAAGGACGCTGATTTTACGGTTAAAAATCAATTCTTTTTCGACAGCATGAATCAATACAAAAATTCACAGCAACCCTTTAGTCAAACTCAGGATATCTATGTCATCGAGGATAAATTTACCTTAACAAATCGAATTGACTTTTTGCCCACCTGGCTGCGAATCAATCAGGCGATCTCTATTAATTTGCGCAACACAGTATCTTCAGGGGAACGAATCAGTGGTGATTATGGCAATCATCGCACCGATGCTACCTCGACCAACTGGACCAAAAAGAATGGGGGAATGACCCCCAACACAACTTTCACCAGCTCTAACGAAAACACGGATTTACAGCGTGATGGCCTGCCGTGGGGAAGTATTTACCGAACGGAATTTTCGGAAATTGGAGCGGGGGTTTTATGGGATATTGATATGTGGAACGATACCAATCTCGTGGTGGGCGCGCGTCACGATGGCTCGCAAGCAGAAAATATTAATTATGCAGGGCGCTACTTGGTAAACACCGGCACCGCATCGAACCCTGGCGCCTATGCGTTAACTGATGAGGTTGCCGAGGCCTGGGATGATGGTGGCTCCTGGTCAATTAGTTTGTCGCAGCAGCTTCCGTATGGATTGCGTCCCTATGCAACTTTCTCGCGAGCAACTATTTTGTTAGACGGCAATAATAATATGTTGCTCAACGATGTCATCAATGCTGGTCATGTCGGTGCGGCGGAATTGAAAGAGGTTGGAGTCAAGGCCAGTTGGTTGGGAGGGCGCTTGAATTTATCGACAACCGCCTACGAGCAGGGCAGGGTCGGGGTTTCTGAAAATGACCTGGCGAACGTGATAAATGCCTACGCAACATCCACCACAACCCGTGGTTTGCAAACGGAAATAAAATGGGCTATCGGCCGTGATGTGCTGTTAACACTTTATGCGCTAACACAGGAAACCCGGTTTACACCTAACACAGGCGGTGTAATGCAAATTGATGCGCGGGCGTTGGGTTTTGCGGATGTGCTCGATGCCGATGGAAATGTTATCTATCCAGCAGAGGCGTTTTTGTACGGTGGTCGTGCTGGAATCGCATTGCCAAATGGACTGGATGAATACGAGCGCAAGCAGGGCAATCCTGATGAGCAAGTAGGTGTTACTGCGCTGTATCAAATTAACAAAAATTGGGGGCTTACGCTAAAAGGTAATTATTTATCGAGCACCTGTTCTGGAAGATTATGTCTGGTTACCTTGCCTTCCAGTCTGGTGTTTGATGCGGGCATCTATTGGAGTACTCCTTCATTGGATATCAAATTCGATGCTACCAATGTGATGGATGAACATTATTTTCGCGCACGCACTGGCGACACACTCGGTGACGTTATTGCCCAAGCTATGTCAGGCCGACGTGTGCAGTTATCGGCAACCTTCAGGTTTTAACTCAATTATCGGGAAACTACTACTTATTCTAACAATAATTAATCTGCACTCATAAATTCTCTAGCATTTTTCCATTAGTCATCTCCAACAGGTTTTGCTAATTTTTACGCTCGCACCACTTCATCAAGTGTCTCCACATCTACTATTCCAGATCACTTCTTAATTTAGATTCCCCTAAGCCAATTTATCCAACGCAAATACTTCACTAAATACTAACGAAAATTTTTTTGGTAGGGTCGTTTCAGTCCACGGCGTCTTATGGCTTGACAGGCGTATACACAGCAACATAACTGTGATTCGCCCTTTGCAACTATAGGGGATTATTTATGTCCAGATCGCACATCGTTCGTCGTAAATTAAACTTGCGTAACACCATCGCAACTATTGTAGCTCTGGGCATTACTGCGGTGCCGATGATCTATACCGCCGGTGCCTTCGCACAAGAAGCCGAAACTGAAACTGAAACTGGAGAGGAAGTTGCCGATCTTAGTGATGTGAATGTAACAGATGATCCACTCAGGGCTTTATCCAATGAGCCGTCGGGTGCTTCGTTTGGTTTTTCTAAACCATTATTAGAAACACCGCGCACAGTGACTTTCGTAAGTGAAGAACAGCTTCGCTTATACGGTGTATCTACCGTTGAAGACTTAAGCCGGTTGGTACCGGGTACTTACACAACAACGCGTTACGGTTTGCAAGGTGGTATTAGTGTGCGCGGTGTCTCTGCAGATTTTTATTATCGCGGCATGAAGCGCTTGCAGATGCAGGGCCACGTGCGCACGGTATTGTCGGCTTACGACAACATTGAGGTTATTAAAGGTCCACCATCACCCTTGTATGGTATGGGTCAAATTGGTGGCTATGCGAATTTGGATCCAAAATCTAACCGTGCAAAAACCGGTAAGTACATGACCAAGACGCAAGGTTATTTGCAGGCAACAGCTGGTTCATACGATAAAGCGGAAATGCAATTTGGTTTGGGTGTTCCGTTTGAAGTTGCAGGAAAAACTGCCGGTGTTTATGTCATGGGTCTGTTGGAAAATTCCAAGTCGTTCGTGGAAACTGTGCCTGCTAAACAGCGCTTCTTGCAAGCAACATTGAGCGTTGATAATGCGGTTGGTGCATTCCGATTGGAAACCGGCGGGCAAATACAAAATTCTGTTACGGCGGGTGCTTATTTTACGCGTGCTACACAGGACTTAATTGATAACGGCGTTTATGTCACCGGTCGGCCGATGGCAGAGTTGGATTTAAATGGTGATGGTCGAATCGGTTATGTAGAAACCTACCTGGGGTCACCCGTGGTGGGCGCTATTAGCGGTAATAACCAGGCACTTGATCAACGCTATACCATGCCCGTCGATGCAAATGGCGATCCACTGCCGATAGCCTCTTTCGCTAATAGCATTAATGGCATTCCAAAATCCATGATGGATTATTTGACTACCGGCGAAGGCGCATCACTGGATTGTGCGATGGCTAATTTTATGCGGTTACAACCCGTGGCAGCACCGGGTGGCGGCTCTCTCGTGTCGCGCCAGATACCTATCGGCTTTGCATTGAATCCCTGTAACACCGGTAAGAAAGTGCTTTCGGATGAAGAGTATCGTTCGAATGGTGCCTATGAGCGCGAGCAAAATGCTACGCAGAAAATGTTTTACTTTGATTTGATCAACGATTCGAATCCGGATTTCACCATTAAAAATCAATTCTTCTACGACAGCTTGGATAACTTCAAAGATTCATGGCTGCCCTACGGTGAAAACCAAAAAATTTCGATGTACGAAGATAAGGTAACTGTAACCAAACGCGTACCTTCGGAATACTTACCCGATTGGTTGAGTGTCAATTCATTAGGATCGATCAACTATCGCAAAACAACAGGTTGGATTCGCAGCTCGGGCGGGGACTTCGATTACCGTCAGGACATTACTTACAACACGGCGGTAGGTGGTAGCGGTACTGGCGGTTTCTATCCCAACACTATGTTTTGGACGCAGCTGACCAATCCGGATTATCAAACGGGTGTGCCCAACAGCAATAACAGAAGATCGGAATACACCGAACAAGGTATTGGTTTGATGTTTGACATCGATATCTTTAGCAAAACCAATTTAGTGTTGGGCGCGCGTCAGGATGATGTGGATGCCGTTGTGTTGGAAACACCTCTGTTCAATCCTAACACCGGAAATATCGGTACGCCTACAGTCGCATTTATTGAAAGTTATAAAGATGGATTGGTCTGTTTATCACCCGGCGGTTCTTGCCCCGGCGCATTCCGCGCACCTGGCACAGAGGTGAAAGAATCTGATTCTGGTTTGTCCTGGAGTGCGAGCTTATCGCATAAATTACCGTGGTACAGCATGACACCTTATGTGACCGCAGCCAGCTCCACCATCACGCTTGACGGTTCTAACAATATGTATGCTGCCGCCACAGTGACCGGTGGAAAGCTAGTGGGTGATGCGGAATTAATGGAGTACGGTATCAAAGGCGTCATGTTGGGTGGTAAAGCGCAATGGACCCTAGCGTCATTTGATCAAGAGCGTACCGATGTGTCAGGTGGGTCAGATCCGAGTATCAGCGCATTTGCTACCAGTACCAAAACTACCGGTGTTGAAGCGAGTATAAATTACCAACCTACACGTAAATGGTTTCTAGGTTTAGCCCTCACTGATTTAGATCCACGCTACCTGAATGGTGCCAACAATGAAACCTTCGATGTGACGGCCAAAGAATTAGGCTTCAAGGATATCGTTGCGCCTAACGGCGATATTTATCCTGCTGAAGCCTTTGGGTACGGTGGCCGCCAACGTATTCTTTTAACGGATCCAAACAACGTTTACGACGAAGTGCCGGGGAACCCGAAATTTCAGGCTGCATTTAATACGACTTACAATATAGGTAAAGGTTGGGGGGTGTTGGCGAACGTACAATACTTTGATGAGTCTTGGGCGAATCGAATTCAAACCGTGGTCATACCTGAAGCAACGGTGTACAACGCCGGTGTTACATGGGACAAAGAAAATGTCCATGTTAAAGCCAACGTGTATAACTTGACTGATGAGTTGTACTTCCGTGCAACGAATGGTGGTAACTCAAACATGGTGTCAGTGATGGCTGACAGACGTTATGAAATTTCAGTGAAAATTGATTTTTAATTAAATCGTTATCAATTTTAAACTGAATTTCACAATGGTGATTAGACATCATGATACCTCTATTAGCAGTAAGAAATTTTACCATTAGTTTAGTTTTGTTCTGGAGTAGAGGTGTCGTGAAGTTGTTGTGTGTGGTTGCCGTAATGGCAACCACACCGGCGATTGTTTACGCCACAGATTTTGATTTACAAACGGCCACTATTGAAGATATTAACAATGCATTCGATGCTGGTGCGCTAACCTCTGAAAAACTTACACAGCTTTATTTAAATCGCATTGCGGCCTATGACCAAAAAGGCCCCAAGCTGAATTCGATTATCACGTTAAACAAAGATGCTTTAGCGACCGCACGGCAATTAGATGCCGAACGAAAAGAAAAGGGGCCGCGGAGTAAACTGCATGGCATTCCTATTGTTCTAAAAGATTTATTTGACACCAAAGATATGCCCACCACGGCAGGCTTCTTGCCGATGAAAAATTCCCAGCCAATTTATGATGCGACGGTGGTTGCGCGTTTGCGCGCGGCGGGCGCTATCGTGCTTGCCAAAGTCAACATGAGCGATTGGTTTGGTGTACCCAAGCCAGGCGATCAAAGCACGGTGCTGGGGCGCACACTTAATCCCTACAATCTTGCATTAACACCGGGAGGCTCCAGCGGCGGAACGGGTGCTGCGTTGGCTGCTGCTTTTGCGCAGATTGGTTTAGGCAGTGAGACAGGTGTTTCAATTCGCAACCCCACTGCCAATAACAGTATTGTCGGTTTGGCGCCTACGCGCGGTTTAATTCCGCGTGCAGGCCAGGTGATGACATCATTTATGCAAGAGCGTGCAGGCCCCATGGGGCGCAGTGTTTATGACGTTGCCGCTTTCACCGATATAGTTGCCGGTTTTGATGCGGAAGATTTGATGACGGCAGAGTCACTCGGAAAAACTCCAGAAGAGTCTTACACCGTGTTTCTTAAAAAAGAGGGTTTGCGCGGTGCGCGCATTGGCGTATTTCGCGATTTATTTCGCAAAGGTGATATGCACAAAGAAGGCGTTGCGTTAGTGGACAACGCGATTGCGCAAATGAAAGCCGCAGGTGCTGTCGTTGTTGACCCCATCACTACCGGTATTGATTTATTCAAGTTACTCGAGGATACGCGTACTAACTATTACGAAGCGCAATTTTCTTACAATCTCTATTTTCGTCGTTTGGGGCCGGACGCGCCCATCAACGATATGGATGAACTGCTCGCCAAGGGCGGCGAGTTAGTCAAGCCAAGCATTGTCCAGGGCTATAAAGAATTTAATTCATTAATGCACAACCCGGATTTTCTTGCACGTAAAGATACCCAGGAAACGTTAAAGGAAGCGGTTCTTGAATTGATGGCTAAATACCGTTTGGATGCATTGGTTTATCCGTTCAAATCTGTACCACCTGAACCTCATATGGAAAAGGGCGTAGAAAAAGATAATCCATTCAGTTCCATTACCGGATTACCCGCTGTATTAGTGCCCGCTGGTTACACCAAAAAAGAAAATGGCCCCATCGCTATTGAATTTTTAGGAAAACCTTTCAGCGAACCCACGCTATTCAAATTAGCTTACGCCTACGAACAAATGTCAAAAAATCGCAAACTGCCTGACTCCGTTCCTGCGTTACCGGGTGAGCGGTTTAGTTATTGATTTTTTTATCTGTGTAACAAATTCAGTTCTATCCACTTTCATACAGGGCGCCGCCATGGGATGTCATAAAACGTTTAATAAATTATTGTTGTCGGCGATCCTCACCGGTCTACTCGGTACTGGTGTGACCACTAGCTTCGCAGCGACGTCGCTGGATCTTAATACGGCAACCATAGCGCAACTGAACACCGCGATGAATGCTGGCGATTTAACCTCGGAAGAATTAATACAACTTTATCTAAAACGTATAGAGGCCTATGACAAAAAAGGGCCGAAAATTAATTCGGTTATTTTGATTAACCCCAATGCGGTAGCTGAGGCAAAAGCATTGGATGCCGAGCGTAAAAAAAGTGGCCCACGTTCCCCGTTGCACGGTATTCCCGTAGTACTAAAAGATAATTTCGATACGTTCGATATGCCCACCACTGCTGGCTCGCAATTACTGGCGGGTTCAATTCCGCCCGATGATGCTTACGTGGTTAAAAAATTGCGTGAAGCCGGCGCAGTGATTATCGCGAAAGTAAATCTCAGTGAATTTGCCGGTAGTGGCGGCAGTGTGAGTGGTGCAACCGATCCGGCAATTTTGAAAGCGGGCAGAGTGCCTAATGGCTTTAGTTCCATGGGTTTGCAAACGCGCAATCCTCATGATCTTGAACGCGGTCCATCGGGATCCAGCGGTGGAACGGGTGCGGCGATTGCGGCAAGTTTTGCGCAGTTCGGTTTGGGCACTGACACCGGCGGTTCAGTGCGTGGGCCGTCTTCTGCGAATGGTATTGTCGGGTTAAAGCCAACGCTGGGGTTAATGAGTCGCGATGGCATAGTGCCACTGGCATTGAGTTTTGATACCGGCGGGCCGATGGCGCGCAGCGTTTATGACGTAGCGGTGACGTTGGGTGCAATGACCGGTGTCGATGCGGCCGACCCTGCTACCCAGACCAGCTTTGGACAATCGCATACTGACTACACGCAGTTTCTCAAAACCGGTTCACTCAAGGGCGCAAGAATTGGTGTGGGGCGCGACTTTATGGGGCGCGATAAAGGCACTGATGCTGTAATGGAGAACGCAATTGCTACGCTCAAAAAATTAGGCGCGGAGGTTGTCGATGTCAAGTATCCCGGCTACATCGTTGATGCAAAACAAAGTGTTTATAACGAACTGGTTAGCTCTGAATTTAAATCACAAATTACCGATTATTTGCACACGCTTAAGCCAGGTTTCCCTAAAAGTTTTGACGAGGTAGTCGCGCAGGCGAATAATCCTGCCACTAAGTATCGCAGCCCGGAAAAAGCGGTTGCGTTGAAATATACCGCATCAATTGCGCGCGATCTTGACGATCCCGTTTATCTCTCCATAAAAAATACCATGTTGCCTGCAATGACTGCCGGCGTGCTCGCGATGTTTGAAAAATATCGTCTTGATGCAATCGTGTATCCAACATCGCCCACGCCAGCAACCACCATCAAACCTGAAGATCCGCCCACTCCACCCGGTCGAGGTTCTGCAACCAACATCGCTAACGCTACCGGCTTTCCTGATTTGATTGTTCCAGCGGGCATGACGCCTGAAGGTTTACCCGTAACCATTTCTTTTTTTGGGGTTGCTTACAGCGAACCTAAATTGTTGGCCTACGGCTACGACTTTGAGCAGGCCACTAAAGCAATACGCCTACCCAAACACACACCTGCGCTCAAGAGTGACAAGATCGAGTAATTCTTTGTCACAGTTGATGTTCAGTAAATGGTTTTCAGCGATTGATTTTTAGCAGAGGTCTCATTATGAAAACAGCTAATCACAATAATCATAAAGTCGATATTGATAAGCTCGATTGGTTAGACGTTCACGAGTTGTCGCGCCGCCGGTTTCTTGCAACCAGTGTGGGCGTTGGTGCCGGTTTAATGGTGGTTCCTTACGCAGCGAAAATTAACGCTGCGCCCACCGCGAATGAATTATTGAATAAATCCACCGTAGAAATTGCCAAGCTGCTCAGCACGGGTGAAGTGAGTGCAGTTGAAGTCGTTAACGCATGTTACGCACGCATTGATGCTGTTAATCCAAAAATTAATGCCGTAGTAACTACTTGCCGCGAGCGCGCGTTGGCTGAGGCTGCCAAAGCCGATGCACTGTTGGCGAGCGGAAAATCCCTTGGTGCTCTACATGGTGTTCCGTTTACGGTGAAAGATTCTTTTGATACCGAAGGCGTGTTGAGTACCGGCGGTACATTAGGGCGCAAAAATTTTATTCCTACCAAAGATGCCACTGTGGTCGCGCGTGCGCGTGCGGCGGGCGCTATTTTGTTGGGCAAAACCAATACGCCGGAATTTACTCTGGGTGGTGGTGGAAAAGGGACTGTTAATTTGGTGTTCGGCCTCACTAAAAATCCTTACAACCTCAGCTATCAACCGAGCGGTTCATCTGGCGGTGCCGGTGCCATAGTGGCCGCTGGCGGTGCTTATTTTGATATAGGTTCAGATTATGGCGGGTCTATTCGCGGGCCTGCCTACGCCAATGGTATTGCGGGAATTAAACCCACCCTGGGGCGTGTTCCGCGAACGGGGCATATTGTCGGTTACGGTGGCGCGTTTGATACATTTCAAGAAACCGGCCCTATGGCGCGCCGTGTGGAAGACATTAATTTATTAATGACGATTCTCAGCGGGCCCGACGACTGGGATGCAACTATGTCGCCGGTACCACTTGACAATCCTGCTGCAGTCAACCTTAAAAGTTTGCGCGTTGCCTACTACACCACCAACGGCATTATGGATCCTACGAAAGAAGTGCAAGCTTTGGTAAAACAGTGTGTGGGTTATTTCAAAAAACTGGGCTGTAAAGTTAAAGAAGATATGCCACCGAATATGGAAAAACTGGCAGAGGTGCGCACTAAATTTAACGGTGCAGATGACCGTGAACATATTCGTCGCCTGTTGAAATTACACGGGACTACGCAGGCATCACCCGGCTTGCGCGTTGCGGGTGAGTTAGTGAGCAGCGCCGACTTTACGCGCTTATGCGAAGAAATGGACGCGATAAAAAGTGAGCAACTCGCGTGGTTTGAGCAATACGATTTAATCATTTGCCCTGCAAGCCAGCGAGCACCCATTCCGCTGGATTTCACCCAGCCCCAAGAAGTGCGATCCAAATCCAGTTACACCAGTCAATACAACACCACGGGTTGGCCTGCCGGTGTTGTGCGTGCAGGGACCTCAAAAGAAGATGCTGGTTTACCGCTCGGTATTCAATTAGTCGCCCAGCCTTGGCGCGACGATATTGTCATCGCCGCTATGGCGTATGTCGAACAGCAAACTGGTGGCTGGCAGCCACCCGCAATCATTCTGGGTTAATTTTTCACTACCAAATGTCCGCAACTGAAAAATTTAAATTGGTATCAGTCCTTATTCAGAGCGAGAGAACCATGATTATTGACAGCGACACTCTTGAACAGCCAACACGCCGCGGCCTGTTGGGTTTGCCACAGGCGCCGATGTTTTCAGAGGCGCAAAAATTATCTCATCGCCAACTGTTTGCCTCTGCGTCAACGTTAACGGCAGCAGTGGCGGCGAGCGTGCAATCGGCGCAGGCATCGACCGATAAATCCAATGACATTATTTATATGTCAGCGACGAAATTAGCGGGTTTGATTCGCGCTAAAAAAGTATCCGCGTTGGAAGCAGTCGATGCCTACATCGCGCGTCAACTCGATGTGAATGATCGCTTGAATGCGGTGGTAATGAATTGTTACGAGCGCGCGCGCGAAGAAGCAAAAGCCCTGGACGCAAAAGCAGCAAAAGGTCAGTTTATGGGCGCTCTGCACGGGGTGCCTATGACGATCAAAGATTCATTGGATACCGCAGGTGTGATTTCCACGGGTGCGACCTTTGGACGGCAACAATACATACCGGAAAAAGATGCCACTGTTGTCGCGCGGGTAAGAAAAGAAGGCGCAATTCTATTGGGTAAAACGAATACGCCGGAATTTACCTTGGGCGGTCTTGGCGGCATTACCGCCGCGAGTAATTTGTTATTTGGTGCATCGCACAACCCCTATGATTTAGCGCGCACCACGTCGGGTTCATCCGGCGGTGCAGGTGCCATTGTGGCGGCGGGTGGTGCTGCATTTGATATTGGTTCTGACTGGGGTGGGTCTATTCGCGGCCCGGCTAATCACAACGGTATTGCCGGAATCAAACCCACCAGCATTCGCGTACCGCGCACCGGTCACATTGTTGACTACGGTGGTATTTTTGATTTGTGGCAACAGCTCGGGCCTATGTGCAGGCGCGTTGAAGATATTGCACTTATCACGCCGATTATTTCGGGACCTGATTACCGCGATGCATCCTGTTCGCCAGTACCTTGGGCAGATCCTGCCAAAGTCAATTTGAAAAAATTGCGCGTTGCTTATTGTGTTGATAACCGCGCAACAGGCGAGGCCGCAACCGATGACGACACTAAAAAAGTCGTGCGGCAAGTTGCCAAGTGGCTCAATGGCGATGTCGCGAGTGTGACCGAAGATGCGCCGCAAGAAATACTGGAACGTTTGCGCGATGCGCGTATGGCAATGTCTACCGGTGACGGCGGTGCGTTTTATCAACGGTTGGCGGATCGTTGGGGCACAAAAAATATTTCACCGCAACGTAAGGCGCGTATGGCTACTGCGGTTCCTATCAGCTCGGCGGCAATGGTAGAGGCATGGGAAAAACAGGATTTGTGCAAAGCGCAAATGCTGGATTGGATGAAAAGTTACGATGTGTTTGTGTGCCCCACATCGAACAAGCCCGCGCAACTTATCGATGGCCCCGGTAACCCACCGAATAATAATCCCGACGGTTGGCCTTACACCGGTGTATTTAATTCTACCGGCTGGCCCTCAGTGGTCGTGCGTTGCGGTAGTTCTGCCGATGGCAAATTACCCATAGGTTTACAAATTCTTGCCGCACCCTGGCGTGAAGATATTTGTATCGCCGTCGCCAGCTTTATTGAAAGCCAAAGTGGCGGCTGGAAAAAACCGCCTATTTGATCTGTTTAGTTTTTCCTCTTGCACAAGATTACGCAGGGCGTCTTGAACGAGCCCTGTTTGTTTCCGCGTAAATTCTGTGCACTTAAGTAAATTTCCTCCCGGAGAAAACGACTATCATGAAATTCCATTTATCCTTGTTATCAATTTCTTGCGCACTCATTGTAGCTGCATCAGTTGTGCATGCCGAAACGCTCGATCTGGAAACCGCCACAATTCTCGATTTGCAAAAAGCCTACAACGCGGGTCTTAGCTCGGAAAAAGTAGTTTCTGTGTATTTGCAACGCATCGACGCTTACGATCAAAAAGGGCCAAAATTAAATAGCATCATTGCAATCAATAATCAGGCGCTTGCAACGGCAAAAGCATTGGATGCTGAACGCGCGTCTAAAGGTCCGCGTTCGCTGCTGCACGGTGTGCCGATTTTAGTCAAAGACAATTTTGATACCTTGGATATGCCTACCACCGGCGGCTCAAAAGCATTGAAAGACTCAACGCCGATGTACGATGCCTTTACGATTAAAAAATTGCGCGCGGCAGGCGCCATTATTATTGCCAAGACGAACCTTGATGAATTTGCCCGTGGTGGTACCGGCACCAGTTCGCTCGGCGGGCAAACATTAAATCCGTATAATTTGAAAAAAATCCCCGGTGGTTCCAGTGCTGGTTCAGGCGCGGGTGTTGCAGCGCTTTTTGGTCAGGTTGGCTTGGGTACTGAAACCGGTTCGTCAATTCGCCAGCCATCGTCTAAAAATAATTTGGTGGGATTTTCTCCCTCGCAGGGCTTGGTAAGTCGCCAGGGTATTATTCCCATTTCCATCACCTATGACCGCGCCGGGCCTATGGCGCGCAGTGTGACTGACGCAGCGATTGTAATGAGTGTCATGGCGGGTACCGATGCCGCCGATTTATTTACACTCGAGAGCCTTGGTAAAGCACCAACCGATAATTATTTGGGCGCTTTGAAAAAAGATGGTTTAAAAGGTGCGCGTATCGGCGTGTTGCGCGATTTATTCGGTAAAGAAAAGGCGGATAAACCAGCGGTCGATTTAATTGAAGCCGCACTCGCCACCTTAAAAGAGCAGGGTGCCACTATTATTGATCCGCTTGACCCAGGTGTGGATTTGTGGGCAACACTGCGCGATACCAATGCGGGCACTGGCGAATACAAACAAGCGATTAACGCGTATTTTGCAGCCCGTGGTTCAGCAACGCCAGTGAAAAATTTAAGTGAATTAATTGCATCGGGTGGTTATCTCGGCCGTTTGAAAAAGAATTACATGGACTCTGACGCAGTAGGCGAAATGACCTATAACGCGGATTACATTGGCCGTTACAAAGGCAAGCAGGTTATCCGCGAACGCATGATGGCCCTGATGCAGGAATGGCAGTTGGATGCAGTGGTTTATCCATTTGAAACCAAACCCGCAAGAACAATTGCAGAAGCAGCGCCGGATGCAGGTGAAACAGCGGTCGATAATGAACGCAATAACCGCACGCCGGGTGGCGGCAATCGCCTGAGTACTGTTTCGGGTTTGCCCACGATAGTGGTGCCGGTCGGTTTTAATAAGGATGGTGTTGGTGTCTCGCTGGAAATTCTCGGTAAGTTATACGATGAAGCAACCATTGTGCGTTTAGCATATGCTTACGAGCAGGCCGCACCACATCGCAAATTACCAGCGACAACACCGTTGTTAGGTATTGAAAAAATCGATTACTAATTTAAAAAGCATAACATCTTCAAGCGTGATATTTTTGAGCGGAACATTTGTTCCGTTTTTTTTGGAACTACAAAAAGCTTAATCGGGTTTTGTTAATTTGTTCGGAGGTGCGTGCCATGCTGAAAGCTTCATTAATGAGTTTATTGATTGTGATATCCAGCGCTAGTTTTGCGGTGACAGAATTTCCGTCATCTGCAGAGCAGGTTCGTCCGCTTTTATTGAGTTCGATGGTGCCAGACGTAACGCTCAAAACCGTCGACGGTAACGATAAAACATTAAAAGCGCAGTTGGCAGGGAAGCCTGCGGTATTGGTTTTTTATCGCGGGGGCTGGTGTCCATACTGTAATTTGCAGCTCAGTGATTTGCGCTTAATTAAACAAGACCTGGATGCCCTCGGTTATCAATTGATCGCGATAAGCCCGGATCGCCCAGACCAGTTGAAATTATCGATTGGGGAATTAGCATTGGATTACACCCTGTTGTCTGATTCCAAAGCGGACGCGGCAGGCGCTTTCGGTATCGGCTTTAAAGTGGATGACGCCACCGTCGAAAGATATAAAAATAATAAGATTGATTTAGAGAAATCATCAGGAGAAAAGCACCACGTGCTGCCGGTGCCGACCGTTTATGTCGTTGATGCGGAGGGCAAGTTACAGTTTTCCTACATCAATCCGGATCATAGGGCACGCATACCAAGTTCGGTGGTATTGGAGGCAGCAAAAGTCATTGCACAAAAAAGCCAATATTTGAAGCTCAAGCCCCAACCTTAGTGCGCACTTCTGTTAACGAATCAATCAATGGGTGCCCGCCACTTGTAGGGTGGATTATTTATCTCCCGTCATCACAGCAATACATCCGTTTCATTCGAGACGGAGTTGCTAAGTGGACGGGAACTAATGAACAGAATCAGAAGCACCTTGGTACTTGCCGCCCTATTGTCCATTTCAAGCTACACACTGGCTGACAAAAAAACATTTCAGATTGAAGAATCCAGCATCGATGAATTGCATAAAGCGATTCAGAAAGGGAAAACAACCTGCGTGGATGTGGTTCAAGCCTACATAGAGCGCGCCCGCGCTTACAACGGTGTTTGTACGCAGCTGGTTACCAAAGACGGCGCGTCTATTGCGCCAGTATTGGGAACTGTTCGTGCCGGGCAAGCATTGCAATTCCCAACCACTACGGTGGCGGTCGATACACTTCTGCCTGATTTTTCCAAGTACAAAGGCTTGCCCATTGAATTTGGCCGCATGGATACGACAGCCTCCAATCCCGCCGTTCAACAACAGTTTGGAATGTTGGTTGGCTTACCCGGATCAAAACAATTAAGTGCTTTAAATACCCTCAATATTCGTGGCGAGCGCTCAGTCAGTTGCAGTGCCCAATGTGACCTTGCTCCAAAAGATGGTTCTCTGCCTGCGAGTTGCCCTGCATTGTGCGAAAGTTTTCGGCAACAACCTGATGCGCTTGAAACTGCTGCAGCGCTCGATAAGCAATATGGCCGTAAACCGGATTTGAAAAAAATGCCTATGTATTGTGTGGCCTTCTCGTTCAAAGATGTTTTCGATACAACGGATATGCGCTCAACCGGCGGCGCAGATGCGGCTTACGCCATGGACGCATCACCGAAAGACGCCACCTTGGTGGCGCAACTGCGCGCTAAAGGCGCCATTATTTACGCTAAAGCCAATCTCTCGGAATACAACGGTGGCGCGGGCGATCCGACCGGCACGGCAAAACAAAAAAGCAAAGTCTATGGCGCTGGTGCACGCAGTACCTGGGGCGGCGCAAGTTGTAACCCTTATGACACGGCGCGCGAAACCGGTGGTTCCAGTTCAGGCTCGGCAGTATCGGTGGGCGCTAACTTAAGCATGTGTTCCATTTGCGAGGAAACCGGCGGGTCTTGTCGTCAACCGGCCTGGCGCAACGGTGTTGTTGGCCTGGTGACGACCAAAGGGTTAATGGCTTACGGCGGCGCGATTGGCGCCGACCCTTATTTGGATCGCGCGGGAATAAACTGTAAAACAGTTCGCGATACCGCACAGGTTTTAGATGCGCTGAAAGACCCCGAGCGCGGCTATTTTGATCCGCGCGATATCTACAGCGCCTTGCCTAAAGCACTCATTCCCGATCAGCCCTACGCCTCCTTCACTGTTAACAACATCAAGAAAGGCAAAAAACCCTTAGCCGGTTTACGCATCGGTATAGTGCGCGAATACATGGTGAAACACGCTGCCAACGACCGCGCGATTAGCGATCAAAGCAATGCCGAAATCAAGCGCGTATTGCGCGATCAATTGGGTGCTGAGTTGGTGGAATCCAAAGACCCGGCTTATCCCGATGATCCGGATATTGCCGATATGACCTACACCTTTCAGCAAGCATTGGCAGAAATTTTGCCAATGCATATGCCTGAATATTTCGCACAAGTTGTCGATAAAAAACAAACCTTTGAAGTGCCCGGTTACGACATTAGCAACCGCGATTACATGGCTAAAGTATCCTTGGGGCTTGCACCTTTAGCGGAAAAATTAAATATCCGCACCGTGAATGTCGCACCGCGCACCGCGAGTTTTAGTTTGCATATGGCGCAATACCTTGCGCTGCGTGGCGACAGTAAAATCGTCGACTGGAAGAGCCTGAATGCCAACGCCAAATACTATGTACAGAATCGTGACGTGGCGATGGAGAACTGGGAAAACACGGTGAACATCCAAACTGATGGCATCACCCAGCGCGTAAAAATGCGCGATGTGATGCGCATGGTGGTGAACAAGGTTATGCAGCAAAACAATCTCGATGTGTTGGTGAATCCCACCACCACCTTACCACCGGTGCGCATTGGCTATTCCGGTCAGCCTGCGGTAAACGATCGCCCAGCGGGTCGATTTCCTACCAGTGCTGATTTAGGCATCCCTGAAATTACCGTTCCCGCAGGGTTCAATAGTATTACCTATGAACCCTATTATGTGCTGAATGACAAACAAGACGAGTACAAAGAAACGGCAAATGAAACTCAAGCATCCACAATGAAAAACCCAATGCCTTACGGCTTATCATTTTGGTCTGGCATAGGTGAAGAACCGATGATTTTAAAAGTGGCGTCCATTTACGAAACAGCCACCCAACATCGCAAACCACCCGGCGACTTCGGCCCTTTGGTTAAATAGTTGAGAAATACTTAGGTGCTACCAATAAAAAATCCCGGTCTATGAGCTGGGATTTTTTTCATCGTGCGCAAATCCCCAAAATCAAAAGGCATTAGAGTTCATCCAATGGGCTTTTAACTCTATCGCCCAGTTCGTCCAACACATGCAGATAGATTTCGGTAGTGCGGATATCGCTATGCCCCATCAACCTTTGTATTTGCTTAAGATCATACTTGGATTGCAATAACCGTGTAGCAAAGGAGTGACGAAAGGTATGACAGCTAGCTAATTTATTGATGAAGGAAGCCCTGATAGCCTTTTTTACATGCGACTGTAATGTCGTGCTGTAAAGATGATGCCGCCGCCGTACATTCACTCGAGGATCTTGGCTGGTATTTTCCGACGGAAATACAAACTGCCATGCCAATGTACGTCCCGCTCCAGGATATTTTTTTTCCAATAGGTGGGGCATGTATACTGGCCCGACGCCATCTTTAATATCAGACTCGAGTAATTTTTGTACGGCAGCTATTTGTTTTTTTAAATCGGAAATTGTAGTTTTAGGTAATAATGTTGTTCGATCTTTTGAGCCCTTTCCATCACGAACAATAATGTAACCCATGCCGAAATCAATATCTTTGACACGCAGACGAAGCACGTCAGATATTCGCAAGCCGCTGCCGTACATTAATTTTGCCATTAGTTGATAGGGCATTTGCATATTCTTAATAACCGACATTGCCTCTTGATGCGTAAACACAACGGGTGTTCGAATCTGCTTTTTGGCGTAACTAAAATCCAAATTATCGATTGGCATCTGGAGAAATCGGTTGTACATAAACATCAAGGCATTCAAAGCTGTTTTTTGAGTATTGGGGGATGTGTTTTGTTGTAATGCTAAATGGCTTAAATACTCTCTTAGCTCAACAACACCCAAAGTTGACGGGTGTTTTTTTTGATGGTAAAGAATATATTGCCTAACCCAATAGACGTAGGTATTCTCAGTGGCGTAGCTTTTGCCATCCAAACGAATGAACGCTCGAAATTGGTCAAAGAATTTTTGAGGTTGAGCGGGAATGGGAACTTTAACGCCTTCCATGGGCTACTCCTGTTGTGATTGGTAATCCTTTAGTTGAAAGACTATAGCTTTATCACTAATAGAATGCAAAAGCTTTAAACTGTATATTTACAAAACGTTTTATACCGTCTATTTCCGGTTTTATCGAGCGCTGGTTTTTAACCTTTTGACTTTTAATGATTTTAAAAGGTATCTCCACCTCTTATTTCCGGGAATATACGGTGCGATCAAACTGTTGAATAAACTGTTAAATTTAAACCTACAACCACTGCTTATCGCAACGTTGAATCTATGAATAAATCACTGATTATTGCCTTTTTGGCAATATCGCATGCTAATGCATGTGAAGAGAACTGCAAACAAGATCAGCCTCCTATAAACTGCGAGGAGGCGATGCATTCATATTCAGAGGGAATTGAATATTATGCAGAAGCTGTAGAAAACATTCGCCTTTCTGAGTTGGTTAAATTTAGGCTGTGGCTTAAAGAAAATGAGAGTATTCAACAGGCTTGCGGAGCCTATAATGCAAACAAAATGTATGAAGCCACCTACAAAGAAATATTTCTTGCAAATATCCGGCTAACGACATCTATTAGCGGGTTAGTTTACTCTAATGAAAAACTTGGAAAAGCAGATGAAACTATTGCAGAACAAGTCAAAAAAAGTTACGCAATAATACGTAACTCAGCAAAAGCATTTAACAAATCGTTCCAGCAACGTGCGCTCCGCGCACTCGACAGTGTGTAAGTTACTTTTTTGTGGTTTTGCTCCGCAAAAGTATTCCACAAAAAACCAACTTACAAACTGCGGCTGAACTCAGCGTTAAATGATACGAATATGAAATTACTGATTCTACTTTTATTAATAATTCCCGTTGTTTCGCTTGCAGATTGCAATATCAAGCCGGAGGAAATAAAACCTAATGTTAGGGAAATATTGAGCCCTCTACACGATGGTTTTAATCTGCTTGTTACGGAACATGAATTTAGGCTTGCACATAAGAAAATCAACGAGCTTCTCGGTACTATAAAAAATTGTAAAATTGAGTTCGAAAATAAAGCACGCCTAGAATACAAAAACGCTAGTCTCGCAAAGGAAACGCAAATCTACTGGCTATATTCATCTGAACTGAAAAACATTGAAATGCAACTTCGCGCGGGTTATGAATCTTTTAGCCTGGGGGTTTTTAGGCCGTTTAGGTTTAAGACCGGCATGTGGGAATCAGTAGCTAATGAATTCTATGAAAAAGAAATTTAACAAGGTGTTCCAACACCGTTCCAGCGCTTCGCGCTTCCACTCGACAGTTTGTAAGTAGCGCATTTAGCGAATCGCTACGCGAAGTTTATCGTAAATGCGCTACTTACAAACTGCGGTTGAACACTACGTTATATGTTAAAAGAATTGAATGGTGGTTATAAGCGAGTCGCGGGTTTAATG
>CAZCJR010000010.1:0-86039 GCA_964499225.1 uncultured Cellvibrionaceae bacterium
AAGTGATACATTTAAAACATTAGGTATCTATATGTTTGAAGAAGTTTCACCATTCACAATAACGGATAATTTTTTATTAAATAAAATGGAAATTTATAACAATAGTGGTATAAGTTTCATACCATTTACTAATAGTGGTGATACAATAATAAATATAGCCAGAGTAAATTCATCTGATTCATTTTATTCCAAATGGATTTTTGGTATAAATTTAGATTATAAATATCCAAAAGGTTCAATAGTTTCATTTTCTGGATTATCATTCACTGATGCTGTAAATATTCCCGTAACTATAACTGATTTTGATAATAAATATTATACCGTTTTAGATAATAAGCCTGATGCTATATTAATAAACACCGAAACATTAAATAGTAACTGGACATATAAATTTGTAACTGGTGGAACATCAACTATAATATCACACAATATTGTTGGTGTAAATGATTATGATAGTACAATATATAATGATGTATCGTCTTGGACATTACACGACAATAAAAAATTCAGTGTAGTTGGAACATTACTAAATGATGGTGTAAAAGTTTATAATGATCAAGAACTAATGAAAACCATATATCAGACTTATGATACTTCTAATATCAGTGGTCAAACTGGTGATTCATTAAGATTTGATTTTGAATTAAAAACAGAAAGACCAAAATTATATCAAGGTGAAGCTACATTTAATTTAAGTGGTAGTACATCATATATAACATTTGCAAAGAAATTAAACTCATTAATAAATATTGAAGAAGGTCAAGATATGATTTTTGAAGATTATGATGATAATCCTATATTTCCAAATAATCCAATATTCACTATAATAAATGGAACTACAGATGTTGAAGTTTTTGATGGTGATGTTTCTTTTGTTGAAGAACTAAATGTTAATAGAACTTTTATGAGACATTTTGATGATAAATCATTATCATCTCAAAATTTTGTACAAAATACAACAACAACACAATTTATTGCAAATCAGGCAAGTTTTATTGCAAATTATCCAAAATCGTTTTTTGAATATGATTATTATATTCAATTAACTGGTGTTACTGGTAATTTTGCTTATACATTAGAAAAAGGTGATACTATACAGTTGAGTTCAAGTACAATAACAAGTGGTACAACAAGACACAAAAATATAGGTCGTTCATTTAACATATTAGAGATTCATAAATTTAGAGATATTAGAATAGATTATTGGAAAAGTCAAATTTTATCATATAGTACTTGGTATGATCTTATTGTTCAAAAAGCTATAGATAATGTTAGAACGGTTGATGAACAATTGGAATTAGATGCAATTTGGATGTATGATACTAGAGATAATGATCAATTTGGTCAATATTATATTGCTTTAAATGAACGTTATGAAAAGATAAAGGTTAAAGAATATGTTACAGAGGAAACAACAATAAACACATACAATATTCAAAAATTATTAAAAGCTGATCAAGTAAGAACAATAACTTGTTCGATGTCTATACCAACACCATATATACAAACATTTACAATGAATGTTGTAGCTTATGATACAAGTAATATATTATCATTTACTCAAAATATACTACCATTGAGTGTAGAAGATGAATTAGTTTATAGAACAGAAAGAGTTGAATATTGGAAAAATGCCATTATTGCAGATCCAGTATGGTATGATTTGGTTGTTTCTAAAGTTACTGGTGATACTGTTTCTTATTTAAATGATATATCCGGCTCAATAGAAACACAATTATATGCCGATTCCTTGTGGATGTATAATAGTGTTGATAAACCATATGCTATAAGTTACCCAAACACTATAAATGCCCTAAATCAATATTATGGTGATTATTTATATAATAATTATGGTATATTAGTTTACTGTCCAACAGGAACGACAACACAAATAAATATACATTCTACATATTCATTAAATTATAATACGAATATAACATATGATAAATATTTTACACCAAATATATATTTAAATGATATAAATTTAACTGGTATAAGTAATGTTACTGGTATAAGTAATTATGAAGTTGATAGAGTTTTAATTGAATTTGATGATCAATTAATATCTGAAAATGTATTACCAAACAATTCGTCACATTTTGATAAAATTTTTTCTTCTGAGATATATTTTGATTTAAGTAATAATGAAAATGATTTTGGTTTTAATTTAGAATTAAATGATTATGATTATTATGTTGGATTTAGTGGTGATACAATAACTACGATAAATTCATTTATAAGTAAATATTCTGGGCAATTTGATAGAATGGGATTAAATTTATATTCTGGTACAACTATATTAAGTGAAACAGGAACAAGTGGCTATACATTATATGATGCTACTGGTACTACTTTGGTATCTGGTGGTACAATAGATATAGTAAGTGGATATACATTGATTTTAAGTGCTGATTATCCGAATATTGATATAAGAACGATAAAACCAAAAGTGAATTTATATTCATCATATGAAATTATATCAAAAATAGATAACAAAACATTATTATTATCTGGTAATGAATTGGAACTTTCACCAACATTAAGTGGTTCATCTTTATTTGATTATAGTTTTGCAACAGGTATGATAATCGGAGTTAGTGGTTCTAATTATACAACAAATAATGTATCATATAATATTATTGGTCTTACAGAAACAATTTTAGAATTATCATATCAAGGATTATTCTTTAATGATATTTCACAATTAACATTAGATGTTCATAGATTTTTAAGAAAACCAAGAGAAAGTTCAAATAAAAATATTTATTATAGTTGGAGATTTGCTGAACCATTTTCAACAGATATATTCTTTTATGATATTTCTGGTGATCATCTAAAACCTTATGGTGGCATTTCAGATTTAACATATATTGGAACTAAACCTCTTTGGGACACAACAGATGTTTGTTCTGAAAGTAATTTAAAATTGTCATTAATTGATGAGGCAAATAAAAATCCTTTATTTATTTCTGATCCAAATAAACAACAAACAGTTTTTAGAGGTAAAGGTGGTGAATATTGTTTAGAATTTTTATTAGATGAATATGATTCTGTATCAGAATTTGATTATATTCCTGAGCCACTTCAAGTATTTTTAGGTTATAATTCTACACTTGAAGGTGTTTCAAGTACAAAAATAATTTTAGATAAAGTTGAAAATATCACATTTTCTGGATATACCAATTCAGATATAAATGTAAATGGTATTAATTTTAATTTTGATAGTGCGGGGTCATTAGAAATAACAACTAATCAAGTCAATTTCAATTTCAATAATTATGGTTTTGAAAAAAGTCAACCAGTGACTATTGATTTCGTAGATCAATCTAACACAGGAACAACAATATTTAAAAATTATGGAACAATGTTAATTGAAAGTGTTGGTGGTAAAAAAATGAAATTTGTAAATAGAATTAGAGATTTTGTATATAGTGATGTTGCGTTTGTACCATTTTCTACAACTGGTAAAACATCTGGTTATTATTATGAAATTAAAGTTAAGCCTAATCCTATATTGGAACTTTCTGTTTATGGTGAAACTGAAGTAGAAGATGAAAGATTTAGAGTAGTATTAAATAATTTAGGTATTCAAATGAATGAAGATATAGAACATTTATTCATCGATTCTGATATTAATGAAGATGGTATAGATTATATTAGACTGAATGAAAAACGAAAAGAAATGTTAATTATGTATCCAGAAATATATAATTATATTGGTTCTTATAAATCGTTAATAAATGCCATTAATTTCTTTGGTTGGAATGATTTACAATTATTCGAATATTATAAAAACATAGATGTTAATTCACCATTATATCAAAAATTACAGAAAGTATTAATTCCTGATATATTTGATAATACTGTTGCTGGTTGGACACCAAATAATTATGTGAGTGGTAAATATCAAACCGGTTTGATTAAAAAGACAAATCTATTCAATTTAACATATAAAATAACAGATGAGGATGGTAATAATGTATTGGTTTATTCATTAGATGAAGTACAAATAAAATTGAATAAACTTAAAAGATGGTTGAAAAGAAATATATTACCATTATCAACAAATATAATTGATATTACTGGTGTAGCTGATGTTACTGCACAAAATTATCAATATTATGATGTTTCTAATCAATCAATTAAAACATATTGTGAAAATGAGGCAACTGCTGTAAATTTTGTATATAGTGAAACATTAAATTTTCAAGACAACTATTTATTTGAGGTTGAATTTTATACGAGAGATGGTATTGTTCCGAGTGGTTGGACTTGTAAGATACAAACATTTTCAAAAGAAACAAATGGAACAAAACTTATACCACAAAAATATATTAAATTAATGAAAAATGATCTTGGTAATTTCTCATTCAATTTAGATAAAAATGTAGATGAATATCTTTATATACAAACATCAGCATATAGTGATAATGGTATAGGACAAAATGTTAATAAAATGACCAGTACATCAACAAGTAAAAATTATAATCTTGTTAATAATAGATTTCATATACCAGATTATAATTATCTAAATGTTGATAGCCAATATTACTTTTTCGACGAAAATGGTTTTATATATTTAGAAGATTAAAAATAAAATATTATTATGATAAAAGAATGCTTAAATATATTATTAGAAAGAGATTTAAAAGAACCAACATTACCAACAGTTATACGTAGTCTTGTTGAAAACTTTGATAGTGATCAATTATACTATATGTTACAAAATGGATTAAAAATAAGTTCTGATTTAACTTTATTTTATTATCATGGACAAGGATTTAGATGTATGAATGAAAATGCACACATAATAGGTACAAAACCCATTTGTGGTGTTATTGAGAGGTCTTTAAATAAAAAATTATTAAATTTTAAATGATTACTAAATTCGATGAATATAATGAAGAAAAACATTATGGCTCAGTAGGAGTAGTTTTTTTATATGATAATAAAGTTCTTCTTGTTCATCCAACAGGTTTTGGTGTGTGGTCATATCCTAAAGGTCACATAGAAGATGGTGAAGTTCATAAAGAAACAGCTATGAGAGAAGTTGAAGAAGAATTGAATATTAAATTACCAACAGACTTTTTAGACAATATAGAATTACAAGAATTAGATCCAGTTTATAAAAAAGGAAATGGTGTAAAACATTATTGGTTTTATAAATATATTTTAAGACCGGAAGAATTTAATAAATACTTTCACAACTCACTAATTATACCAACTAAATATTTACAATTAGATGAAGTTGATGAGGCAAGGTTCGTTGATATAGATGATGCAAAAAAATTACTAGATCACAAGTTCCTTGGTATATTAGACAACTGATTTATCATCTTATCAAAATGTTTATAGTTTTTATCAATTATAACAATATAATTATATCCTAATTCTATACATTTATCCATTTTTGATATGTTTTTATCCAATTCTTTTTTATATGTATAGTTAGATTTTATTTCAATTATTAAATTATATTTATCAATAAAAAAATCTGGATAATATTTTTTTGATTTATTTTCAAAAATATAATCTATTGATTTTGGTCTTTCTATCAAATTAAATATGTTCATTTTTTCACAATAGATTAAAAAATCATATTCATATGTTCCTTGATAATTAATATTAGTATTTTTAAATTTTTTTATTTTGAAAGATGATTTTTGTTGTTTATTAAAAAATAATTCTACTTGCATAGGATATTCTACACCATATCGGTCTAAATTTGTTTTTCTTAATTTTTCTTTACATATTTTTGATTTTGAATTATTTATATATCCATATCGTAAAAAATTTGTATTTTCTTTTTTAGTTTTTATATCTGTTAATGTATTAGTACTTTCAACACCATATTTCTCTAAGCAAGTTAATTTATATTTTTTTCTATTATTATAATTTTCATCACCATATTTTTCAAAACAAGTTTGTTTTGATTTTTTCTTAATATTTACTGTTGTTATTGGGTATTTACTGTTATATTTTTCTAAATTTGATTTTTCTATTTTAATTTTTATATCAACATTCGACAAACAAGTTTTTGTTCCATATTTTTCCATATTTGTTTTTTCTATTTTTTCCCTTATTGAATTGTTTTGTAGAGAGTATTCTACACCATACTTTTCTTTACAAGTTTTTTTAGATTTTTCAAAATTTTTATAATTTGGATCACCATATTTTTCTTTACAAGTATTTTTTGATTTATTTTTTATTTCTTCTGATTGGAAAACATTCTCAACACCATATTTTACCAAATTTGTTTTTTTATTTTTTATAATTGCACATTTATTTGAACAACAATATATTTTATATTTGTCATAATTGATATTATAATCACTATATCTTAACATTTTTTTATTATTACACATATCACATTTAACATGAATTAAAATACTTGATTTTAACCATAATTTATCAATTGGTAATAATATATTATCACCTATTTTACTACATATATTTATTTTTTTTAATTCATATATTGTTCTAGAACTTTTCACTATTATTTTCACATTATTATCTAAAATCATCTTTTATATTTATTTTTGATAACATTAATGCGTCATTTATATCATCTATGGGGGATGGTATTTTTTTCATATTCATTACTGATTTATTATCTATTAAAAATTGTAGTATTATATTATCTACATTTTTTTCTATTATAGATTTATAAATTTCAAATTTTGTGAATTTACCACCAGGAACACCTTCATAATTCATCACTTTAAATTCCGATTTCATTTCTTTATTAGTTTTTTTACTTATTTTTTTCATTTCAGTTACACCATAACAATATTCACAAGTTTCTATTTTTAAGGTATTTGGTGATATTATAGTTAAATTACAATTTAAATTTTTTAATAACTTTGATCTAATTAATGTAGATAAACATATTATATCATTTATAGAATTGGTGTTTTTAGTATATGAATATCCTTCTATCCGAATATCACAAAAATCATCAAGACATAATATTTTAATATCATCTATTATTCGTTCTGACAACAACTCATAATTTTTTAATTTTTCAATTTCATCTATTGAATAATTACCTAAAATTTTTACTTTTTCTATTCTGTGTATATTAACATTGGCTATTTTATTTAATTCATTTGCCCATTTATCAGTTTTATTATCATTCAAATAACAAATAATATATTGTTTTTCTTTATTGTTAATATAAATTGCTGTTGATGATAAACTTATATCTATTCCTATTTTAACCATAATCAAATATTTTTTATATTATATATTGATTTTAAATATTACTTTTTTGACAAAAATCCGGCACAAATTATCACAAGATTTATTTTATGTGTTCGATAAAGAAATAATTGATTTGTATTGTAATAATAACTATTCTAATGACGCATCTATATTAATCTATATCTTTCATCGAATAGTTTATTGTGATTGAATATAAGACTTAAAAAATCTTATTGAAAGAAATCATTAAATTCGAAAATCATTTTTAATATATAAAAGTGTGAATTTTTTAAAAACATACGAAGAATTAAGAAGTGATACAATATCATTAAATAATGATTTCGCAAAAATGAATAAAATCATAGAGGAAAATTGTAAAAATTTTTCTTGGGATGATGCACCAATTTTAAGATCTGTTTTAGGTCTTGGTGAAGGTATAACTATTATAGATCCTAAAAAATACAACAGAAAAAGCCGTTCAAATAAAAATTATTATACATATCTAATGGATCATTCCGAAAGATGGAAAGATTATCCAAAACGAAGTAAATCACTAATTTGTAGTTTAACATCACCTATGTGGTTAAATGATTTATATAGGGTTATTCCTTTTGATGGTGCTAAATTTGGTGTTTGTTCAAAACATGATATTTGGTATTCTTTTAACTCGTTTCAACATAATATATTACCATTTTTATCAAATATAAATGATTTAAATACTTTTTATTTTAAAAATGTTTTTGATGATATACCTGATGATACATATGAATCATTCAAGAAAAGGATAGATCTAATTGGTGAAAAAATTAAATCTGAAAAATCTTTTAAGTATGACATTGAACAAGAAAAAATTATAACTCGTAAACTTATGAATACTGTAAATAATCATTTATTTGTTGATTTCTTCAAAGAAATAAAAGAATATTATGATAATGGTAAAACAATACATGATTATTTTGATGATGTATTAGATCCTATTGAAAATGGTTTTAAATTATTAGATTATAAAGAAGTTGTGAATATTGGCGAAAAATTGGAATTAGGTAGAGAAATTTGGACAGATTCTAAATGTATTTTAGTTTCTGTAAAATATTTAAATGAAAATAATAAACCATGAAAAAATATAACAATTTCATATTAGAAAATAATTATATTACGAGTATTTCACAAGAGAAATCAATGGAAATATTGAAATCATTACCATATTATGATAATTTAATTAATGGTAATACAACACTAATTTACAGAAAGGTTAAGAGAAAAATTAATCATAATAAAAATATTAATGATTATAATAATAATTATTTGGATTTTAATATAGTTGATCCAAAAAATATTGAAAGAATATCACCATATGCTGAAAGTAATTTATATAATTTATTATTTAGTAATTTAGAGAATTGGTCAAAATATCCAAAAAGAAACAAATCATTGATTTGTGGTGATTTTGCTGATGTTGAATATAGAGCTGGTGATAAATTAATGTTGGTTTTTCCACTTGAACCTAAACTTGCTGTTTGTCCAGTTGATGATATATGGGATTCTTTTTATCCTTCAATCACTTGTAATTTGTCTGATTTTTTTCAAGAATTATATAATATAACAAACTTTGATGACATTAATTATGATAATTTATTAATTCAATTAAAAAACTTTGATGAAGCCCGTAGTTCAACAAACAGTGATGTTACATTCAAAAGATATATTAAAAATAAAGATTTGTGTGATAGATGGTCACGAAAAGAAATATCTACGGTAGAACTATTAAATATAATATTTGATCCTGATAAAAATAATTTTGAAATTATAAATTATGATGGATTAAATATACCATATAATCGTGAGGTTTGGACTGATTCTAAATGTTTATTGATTGAACCAAGAAAATATAAAAACGGCATAATTTATAAATAACACTCAAATTCTAACCAAGTTGAAGGAATATTATATAATTTACCTGTGTGGTTATGAACTAATATATCATCAAAATAATAATTCAATATTTTCATCCATTCTTTTTTATGTAAGAATTTTTTACCACTGTCTATTTTTTCTTTAAAAGATTGAGTTTTAACTGTAAAATATAACACACCACCATCTTTTAATTTTGTCTTGATATTATGTATTATTTGTGATATTGTGAATCTATCAAAATAATGTAATGATAATCTACAATATATTAAATCGAATGTTTTATCTGGGTATGGTATATTAGCTGTAGATATATCATAAACTTTCCATTCTATTTGATTGTATTTATCTTTCTTTTTATTTTCTTCGATAACCATAGGAGATATATCCAATGCGTGTACATCAAAGCCATCTTCTCTAAAATAAAAAGAATCTACACCATCACCACAACCTAAATCAAGTATTTTAGAATTTGGTTCTAAATCATAGATTAATTTATCTATTGATTTATCTGGTTCTCTTTCATATATTAATTGTGGATTCTTAGGATTTTTAGATTTCAAAGTATGAAATTCATCCCAAATCGATAGATTTTCAAATATATTATATGATTTTATATATTTCATTTTTTTACCAAATAAGCTTTTATTAACATTTGCCAAGCCTGTATATTTTCACCACTAATAGTCATATTAAATTCATTTGACATTCTTATATTTAAACAATGTACGAATGTTCTCAAGTTAATTGCGAATCTTATTTCATATTTTTCACTTAACATAATCATAAAATCCACTACTTCTTCTTTTTTATTTATTGGAACATTTGGTTGTATTTTTGGCATTATTGTTTTTATTCTTGTTATAATTTCTGGTAATTTTGGGTTAACGTCAACATACAATGATCTTGAAATTAAAGCATCATCAAGTTTATCACCAGCAACATTTGTTATGAAAATTATTCTTCCAGTAAACTCGAATTGTTTTGGTAACTTACCAGTTTCTTCATATTTTTCTTGTATTTGTTTATCATTCATTGTAAAAGAATCAAAATGGGTTTTTAATATTCTTGAAACTTTTCTTTTAGGTTTAGTGTCTAATACAGCTTTTAATAAATTTATTGATGCTTTTTCATCAAATACAGAATCAATATCATCAAAAACAATTAATTTATCTCTATTTAAAAATAGAATTTCAAATAATCCAGATGTTGTTATATCACCTGCAATTGGAACATAATCAACTCTCATATCACTTAATGTATTTTCTACATCTGATGTTTTACCTAATCCTGCAGCACCACTAACAACCAATGAATTTGATACTTTGTAGGCAACTTGGGCAGTATATATTTTTATTGATTCAAAAATATCTATATCAAGATCAAAAACATTTTTACTAACTGTCATGGATTTCAATTCAACATCTTCGTCAACTGATTTTTTTATAGAATCCTCTTTTAATTTTTCACTTAATTCAAAATCGCCATTAATAAAATCTAAAATATCATGTAAGATATTAATAATTGAACCATTTATTAACATTGTATATGTTGGTTTATTTGTTATGGATTTGAATGTAAATTCAAAATTTTCCCACATATCTATTGATATTAGTTGATCTTTATCAAAATTGAATCTAACAGCTTTATTATTTGGTATAAGATATAATTTACCTGTTATATGTTTTGAACCGGAATCATGTTTTTGAACATCAAATTCTTCGGCATACTCATATAAATCAAAATCTGCATGATTTTTTAAATAATTCACTATCATATCAACATATTTTTGTTGATTTCTACTTAGATTCTCAGTTATGAAATTATAGTATTTTTTCATTTTGTAAAAATATATTTTCTTTATATATTAAAAGTTATAAATAGAAAAAGCCATTCTTAATAGAATGGCTTTTAAATAAAAAATTAGCACAGTTGCAACCTATTGTCTTTACAATCGGTGTAGTGACTTATATACTACTTTAATAATTTTTTAGTTTCTTTTTATATAATAAAACAAGTTATCTAAAACGGAGTCGAAGCGCTTTGTTACGCCTTGCAACCTTTATCCACATAAAGCACACGCATTGTCGTGGATAACTTGTTTCTACAAATATAAGAATAAATTTTTAAATAAAAAAATTTATTTTGATATTTTTCCTTCTTTAAAACATTTACGACATAAAGAAGTGTAACTATCATTAGAACCTATTTCTATTTGTTCACCACGAGTTGATATTTTACCATCTTTTATTCTAGCATTCACAGTAGATTTTTTTCCACAATGACAAATTGATTTTATTTCTTCTATTTCATCACTTACAACCATTAAGTAAGCAGAACCTTCAAAATACTCTAATCTATAATCACTTCTTAATCCATAACACATTACAGGAGTATTATATTTATCTACGATTTCTGTCAATTGTTTTATGTGATGTTTTTTTAAAAATTGTGATTCATCAATCAACACACAATCGATATTTTTAATAAGACTTTCATTTATGAAAATTGATGAAATATCAGTATCTTCGTATATTGATATACAAGACATTTCAATACCCGTTCTCGATTTTATTATATTTTTACCTGACCGAGTATCTAATGAAGAAGATAATAATAAAATATTTTGTCCTCTTTCTATATAATTGTATGAAACTCTAATAAGTTCGAGTGATTTACCAGAACCCATAGTTCCATATTTGAAATATAATTTTGCCAATATAAATTTATTGTTTTTTTATTTATATTGTGAAATTATGAAATAGTTTATTTCCAATCACAGTTAGCGTCACTTAAATAGTTTATTCTTTAATTTCATCATAATCACCATCTTTGTTAAAATTTTTCATCCATAATGTAACTAATCTTCGTGATTCTTTTTTATCAAGATTAAATTCATCTTGAACATATGAACCTGCACCAAACATATTTGTTTCTCCTGAATCTCTAAGATCATTTAAGTAACTAAATACTTCTTTTTCGAAATCCGTTGTTTTTCTTTCATTTAAAAAGTCGTTAAATTTTTGTATCATTTTTATTTATATTTTTTTATTTTATTGGATTTGTTAAACACATATCACAAAGTTCTCCTTTAAATGTCACATAATTCTTTTTACACATTTCACATACATTAGTATTAACTACATCAGAAAAATAAGAAAATTCATATTCTTCACCATTTTCATCTGTTCCTGATATTTCAACACTTGGCTTATGATCTAAATCTCCTCTTTCAATTAAGAAATCAAATAAATTATTTAATTCGTTTTCAAAATCATCTATAATATTATCTGTTAATGATTCCATACTAAGGTCATCAAATTCTAATTCTAATTTAGTGGCATATTCAGATAATATTTCATCATTTAATCCTAATCTTTCATCTAATAAACCATCATTAATAGCATCTTCAATATAATACCAAGTTGTTGGACTACCACCATCAAAAATTAGTTCTATTTGACCAACTTCTTCATCTTGTATAGATTCTACATTTCTAAACATTTTATGTTTTTTAATAAGTGATTTATAAGTTGTTACTTTACAACCATATTCTTCAGCCTTTTTCATTTTTAACGTATATGTATCCATAGTTTGTGCTACTAATAAATCACAATCTTTATTTAATCTACCTTGAACATAGCCATGTTTGGCTAATTCTGCAGCAAAAACAGCTTTTGTTCTGTCTTTTGGAGGTAACATAGTCATAGAATCTTTTGGAGAACCTGTCATTTCATAAATGATTTTTCCTGATTTAGATTCGTTAAACTGAACCCAATTTTTTAATGTTTTCATATATTTTTATTTTTTTTATTAAAATTTAAAGTCTGCCTCTTCACTAAAATCATAACTGATTTTTTCTATGAAAAAATCATCAACAGCATGGTCACATTCAACGTCAATTAAACCATGACTTATCATATCACTTAATAATTCTGTTGCCTCTGATATTGTAGATTCTTCTTTTGTTTGTCCATGATATTCATCTCCTTCTATTTCAACATCAACTGTTCCAGTATGATATTTTTTATGTAATGACCCTTTATATTTAAAATGTATTCTTATTTTTATCAGTATCTTTTCTTTATTCAATATTTTGAATGATAAAGAATTAGTTTCCAAATTAAATTCACCAGTATATTCTGTTCCATTTTTTTTCCAATTTTCCCAAAAAATAGATTTTGAAAACGCTTCTTCTAAAGAGTTATATTTAGTGTCTAATACATTATTTATAAAGTTTACACCTTTATCTGGTATAAATCCCCATCTCATTAGAGTATAATATCCATTTACTGGCTTTCCTTTAAAATCTCCTTTAATACCATATGCACTAATATATTCATAATTTTTTTCTTGTGAATATTTTATTAGTGAATTTAAAATATCTGTTCCGCTATATTTTCTTGTTTTCATTTTGATCCAATTCAAAGTTAAGTGATCACCTGACACATCATCAATTTTTAGTTCAAAATCATCATTATTTAATACATCATAAATACCTTTATGTTTTATATCATTTTTCAACATATATAATATATCATTATTTTCAAAGTATTTTAAATATCTCATATTAGTATAATTTTCTTATCGTTTTTTCAATATCATCATGACAAATTTTTATTTCATTTCCACCATCAACTGGTTCAATCCATAAATCACCATCATGTATATCTGTGAATTTTATTTTATTTACTTTATATTTATCACCTTTATAAATAACAAATAATTTTAAACCAGCATCAATTGTTTTTTTCAAAGTATCTAAATTGTATTCTTCATTCATAAAATCATCGAATTTCGTTTTCATATTATTTATTTAATTTTTTTAAAAGTTGAACAAATTCTTTTGCTAAATCGTGTTGATTAACTTCAACAAACATGTTGTAAGCGATAGCAATCATTTCATCTGGTTCCCATTTATATTTGGTTGCTAAGTCATGCGCTTCTTGTTTTAAATATGAGTCTGTGTATAATGGTATATTTTCATATAAATCTTGATTGTATATTTTTGAAGCTTTCCATTCATCGTTACCCAAATCTGCAGGTGTCATATCATTCTCAAATGTTTCGTTAAATTTTTTTAGATTTTTCATGTATGTATATTTATTTTCACTTATATATTAAATTTCTTACTTAAAATTTTTAATATATAAGATATTATAAATTATAGTGTTTTATCAAGATTCTGCACCATTATTTATATGTATTTGAAAAATAATGTATTATGAAACAATAAAAAATGAGAAAATTAACAACATTAGAGTATATAGAAAAATCTAATATTAAACATAATTTTAGATATGATTATTCATTAGTTAATTATAATGGTCGTTGTGATAAAATAAAAATAATATGTAAAACACATGGTGTATTTGAACAAAATGCTAAGAATCATTTGAGTGGAAATAATTGTCCAGAATGTAGTAATTTAAAAAGAATAAACATGGATATTTTTATTGAAAGATCTAATAAAATACATAATAATAAATTTGATTATTCTTTAGTAAAAAAATATTCAAAAGATAAAATTAAAATTATTTGTCCACAACATGGTATTTTTGAACAAAGTCCAAATAAACATATGAATGGTGATGGTTGTTCTTCTTGTTCTGGTAATAAAAAATTAAATAATAATATTTTTATTGAACGAGCCATTAATATTCATCATAATAGATACGATTATTCATTAGTTGAATATGATGGATTTGATAATAAAGTTAAAATTATATGTAAAATTCATGGAATTTTTGAACAAAGTCCAAATATACATCTTAGTGGTAGTGGTTGTCCTAAATGTAATGGTGGTTCAAGAAAAACTACAAAGTATTTCATAGAAGAGTGTAAAAATATTCATAATGATAAATATGATTATTCTTTAACAAATTATATTAATACAAAAACAAATGTGAAAATTATATGTTCACGACACGGTGTATTTGAACAATTACCAAAACATCATTTGAATGGTTCTTGTTGTCCATCATGTAAAGAAAGTAAAGGTGAAAAAATAATAAATGAATATTTAATCAAAAATAATTATTATTTTTTTAGACAAAAAAAATTTGAAAATTGTAAAAATATTTATTCGTTGCCGTTTGATTTTTATTTACCTAAACAGAATATGTGTATAGAATTTGATGGAGAACAACATTATAGACAAATTGAATTTTTTGGTGGTGATAAATCTTTTGATTTAAGAAAGAAAAAAGATAAAATCAAAACAAATTTTTGTAAAAATAAAAAAATAAAATTATTGAGAATAAAATATAATGAAAATATAGAAAATAAATTAAAAGAATATGGACTTGGATTATAAAGGTTTTGTAGAAAGATATGAAAGTACAAAAAAGGATGTAGAATATATTCCTAAAATTAGGTGGAATAAACTTAATGAGAATCAACAAATAATGGATATTGTACCAGGTTTTCCAGTTAATAAAAAAATGAAATATGATAGAGCTTTAATGGTAAAGGCTATACAAAATGGAATGGTTATTTTAATTTCTTATAAGGGTGACAAAGACAAATGGAGAGGATCTAGAGAGAGAAGTATATCTCCACTCGTATTAGGTATCAATAAGAATACAAAGAATGAGTTAATAAGAGGCTGGCACCTTGAAGGGTTTTCTGTATCACAAAAGAAAGAAACCAAGAAAGTTTGGAGGTTATTTAAAGTTACAAATATAAAATCTATGATGTTTACAGGTCATTTTTATAGATTACCACCAAAAGGTTATAAGATGAATGATAGAGTTATGACTGAACAAACTATCGCAAGAGCCGACTTTAATACAATAAGAAGAAATCAAGAATCTTTAATTAAATCTGGTAAGATAGAAAAGGAGGAAGAAGTTAAAATTCAGGCTCAACAACCAAGTGGAACATCAAAAATACAAATTAAAAATAGTGGTACAGTATTAGATTTAAAAAATCCATGGTTAAACGAAATCATTATAAATAATAAGAAAAATCCAAAAGATGTAAAGATATCAATATTAAAAACAATTTTTTCAAATGATTATATAGCTGTTCTTGGTGCGCTTGGTGAGGTTAATAAGACAGTAAAAGTATATGAGGATAAGAAATTACTTGGTTCATATAAAACGGTGGCATCATTCACGGGTGATTTATTCAATAAAAATAAAAATGTAAAAAATATATCTGAATTTGATCTGTATATTTTTGAAAAGAAATTATGAAATATTTAAGGAGATTTGAAGATAGAATACGGAATACACCTGGTGACGAGAATGTTGATATTGATTTTGCATTAAAAAATAATACAGAAAATAAAATTATTCCGAATGGAGAGTATATAGGTTCTGATAGAGTTCATGATTGTGAAAAGAATTCATTAAAACATAAAGAATATGATATTTATGAAGGATTTCTTATTTTATATGATCCATCATATAAAAAATTAAATAGAGTAAAACATTGGTTTAACGTTAAAGATAATAAAGTATATGAATTTACTAATTTATATTTAAAGGAAACAGGAAATAAATTTGAGGATCTAATTTATATTGGACATAAGGTAGATATTGATTATTTAGGTAGAAAAATAAAATATAAAACAAATTTAAATTTAAAAAAATTTGAAGATGCTCAATTTGATTATAGTAAAGAGTTAAATCCTAAATTTTGGACTGATTTTTCATTTGATGAAAAAATTAGAAAAAAACTTTTAACTATTGCATATGAGTTTTATGCTGATTTTGAATATGATGTACCAATATCTGATATAATATTAACTGGATCGTTAGCAAATTATAATTATAATAAATTTTCTGATTTAGATGTACATGTTGTCGTAGATTTTAGTGAGATTGATAAAAATGTCGAATTAGTTAAAAGTGCGGTAGATGGTAAGAGATTTATGTGGAATTTAAGAAACAATATAAAAATTAAAGGTCACGATGTAGAACTTTATATACAAGATATATCAGAAGAACATAAAGCTAGTGGTATGTTTTCATTAATGGAAAATGAGTGGATTAAAAAGCCAAAATATGATGAGCCTACAATTGATAAAGAATTGGTTAAATTTAAATATTTAACATATAAAAGTGGTATAGATCGATTTGACACATTATCAAATGAGGAATTAATGCCTGAGTTAGCAACAAAATATTATTTGTATGCAAAGGAGTTAAAAGATAAAATAATGAAATCACGAAAGTTTGGATTAGAAAAAAGTGGTGAATTTTCAGTTGAGAATTTAGTATTTAAGAAATTGAGAAATGGTAAAGATTTTGAGAAATTGATTGATGTTATTGGAAAATTACATGATAAAATATATTCACAATGAAAAAATATTTAAGATTCATAAAAGAGTTATATGATCCTGAAATATCTGAATATTTGATAGAAGATGGATTAACATTAGATATTGTTTTTAATGATATTTATAGTGAATGTGGTGAATATTTAAATGATTTAAAAAAACAATTAAAACACCAAAAATATAAAAAACTAGAATCATCTAAATATCATATGTTGTATCGAGGAATGATGTTTATTGATGATGATTTTGGAGTAATGTATCCAATTGAAAATAGAAAAACGATTGATACTCCTAAATTCATTAGTGAAAAGTTTAATGAATTATTGTATGATAAATTTGGGTGGTATCCAAGAACTGAAGGAGTATTTGCTTTTCAAAAGTTAGGAAGTTCATCTAATTATGGTGAATCATATATGATATTTCCTGTTGATGGATTTGAATATATTTGGTCTCCAAATATTTCAGATTTTTATATAGAATTTAAAAGAAAAAATAATTTAATGATTAAATATTTTAAAGACTATGATAATTTAAATAAAGATAATTTAATAAATTATTTTGATGAAAAACTTGTTTATGATTATGATAATATGCCGAATGTGGTTGGTGAGGAAAATGTGATAACAAAAGAAAAGTGGTTAGAGATAATGACAGAAGAAAATATTGAAAATATATTAAAAAATATAAGTGATGAATACATCGATAAAGATTTTAATATATATTTAAAAATGAATGATGCGAGAGAAATAATGATAAAGTGTGATAAATATTATTATGTGTATAAAGATTATTTTAATGATTTTATTAATTTTTTAGAAAATAAACAAAATAAATGAAAACTAAATTTAACGATTTTTTAAGAGAAAATAAAAACACAGAATTTAAAATATATTGTGACCTTGATGGTGTATTGACCGATTTCGATCAATGTTTAAAAAATGGGTTTTTAACTAAGTTTAATAAAGATAATAATACCAATATAAAAAATGGTTGGGAATTTGAAGATACTTACGGTAAAGATGTATTTTGGAAAAATGTTACTAAATTAGGTATAGATTTTTGGAGTAGAATGCCATGGTCAAAAGATGGTAAGAAATTATGGAATTTTATTAAAGAGTATGATGTTGAGATATTATCAACACCATCAAGAGATAAATATAGTAAAACTGGAAAAATTGAATGGTGTGAAAGAGAATTAGGTGGTGATGTTAAAGTAAATATAACATATAATAAAACACCATTTTCAAAACCTAATTATATATTGATAGATGATTTATCAAGAAATATAGATCCTTGGATTGAGGCAGGTGGTATAGGAATACTTCATAAAAATACAGAAGATACAATTAAAAAATTAAAGAAGATAAATGAAAAATTATTATAATTTCTTATTAGAAAATAAAATGTATTTGTATAGTAGAAAATTTAGATTACAATCATTAATTGATGATAATTTTTATAATCTTGATAAGATTGAAGAATGGATGAATAAATATAAATTAGATAATATGTCTCAGTGTGTTTTTGTCACTGAAGAACAAGCCAAAGATAAATCAAAATTAAATTTAAGGTTATCTACAATCGACATACATAATAAAAATTGGTTTGATAGTAATACAAAATCATATATAGGATATTTCATAGAAGATTCAGAAAAGATAATTGATGATGATAAAGTATATTTATATGTTTTTAGGAAAAATTCCAATGATGTTTTAAGAGCCAGACAAAATCATGGATTTATATACGAATCAGAAATTAAAAGATTAAATGATTTAAAAAAAACCATATCCGGGCATAAGTGGGATGCTGTTGGTAATTTGGATAAAAAATATTTAGACGATAGAATAAATAAAGGAAAAAATATTGAATTTTTTGATGGTTTTAAATATTCAAAATTATTGTGGAATAATTTAATAGATGATTTTAAAGAAACGTTATATTGGAGTATTAAATGTATTAAAACACAATATGAAATAAATATGGGTGATTTTTTAAGAATTTCAGGTTATGAAAGAGTAATTGAAAATGATAATATAAAATTGATAAAAAAAGTTGATAATGTTAAAAATTTCATATTAAATGTAGCTTTTCATGATAGCAATGATAATATAATAGAAGAATATATTGTTTTGATGCCGGTAAGCGAATGGATAGAATATTTACCTGATATTGAAACGGATAAGATAGAATTTGAAAAAATGTATTCCGATTTAATTGATTTTAAATTGATTGGTGAGAGAGAAAAAATAATAGAAGAAAATTGGTCGAATTTTATGATAAAATATAAAAAATTGACATTGAATAGTATTATAAAATTACGATTTAAACGAGATTCAAAAGGGCAATTAAGAATACAATCCAGTATATCACATAATAATTTCAAGGTCAAAATATTGAAAAATAAACATATAAAAATATCATAAACTATTTTGTTTAATTAGTATAAATATGTTATGAAAAGAATCTTGAAATCTGAATTAGATAAATTTTATACAAAAGATGAATTAGCAAAAGATTTAATATCAAAAATAGATATTAAATCTTTTTTATTAGTGTTAGATCCGTGTTGCGGAGATGGTGCATTTTATTCAAACATAAATAATATTAAAATTGGTATAGATATATCGCCTCAAATTGATAATGTTATTAAACATGATTTTTTAACATGGGATTACTCAAATATAAATATTGATAGAAAAGATATATTAGTTATTTCTAATCCACCATTTGGAAAACAAGGCTCGTTAGCATTTAAATTTATCAATAGGTGTGCTGAATTTTGTGATACTATTGCATTTATATTACCACTATCTTTTGTTAAAGAAAGTATGAAAGATAGAATACCAGAATATTATCATTTGAAATATGAAGAAATTTTACCAGAAAATTCATTTCTTTTGGATGGTAATGATTATGATGTCAAATGTGTGTTTCAAATATGGGAAAAAAGAGAAGAGAAAAGAGAACGAAGTAAAAGAATATCTGAAATAGGATTTAATTATACTAAAGATAAAAATAAAGCCGATATTTCAATTAGACGAGTAGGTATATATGCTGGTAAAGCTTTTTTGGATACTAATAAATCTGAACAATCCCATTATTTTATAAATGTAGATAATAAAAATAGAATACCAATAATAATAGAATCTTTAAATAATAAAAAATGGGAAGATTTTACGGTTGGTCCAAGATCAATATCCAAAAACGAACTCAATATTTTTTTAAATGAAATCCACTAATAAGTGGATTTTTTATTTTAATATATAATCAACATGATAGATAGATTTAACATATTTGAGAAAAAGTCTGAAAAGAAGTCTGAGAAAGAGAAATTGGATGATAAATATAAAGATCAAAAAGAAAAGATTAAAGACAAAAAGAAAGAACTTCAGGAGATAAATGATAGTGATGATGTTGTATCAATTAAGTCTGCGAAATCAAAAATAAAAAGAGTTGAAATAGATATAGCCGAAAAAGAACTTGATATCGTTAAATTGAAAGATAAGAAAATTAAATATAAGAAAGATCTTGATGATGCTAAAAAGAAAGAAAAAGATAAGGAATGAGATATTTGAAATCATATGAATCATTAAGAACAGGTACAGAAATAATAGATATAAAACAAGCCCAAGATATAATAGATGGTTTAGACTATTTTAATTCCAATGATTTGAAAATATTTAGATCGACAAAAATAACAGCTAATGAAAAGAATATTTTTATAATAGATCCAAAAGAATATGAAAGAAAATCAGCCAATACAGATAATTATTATACATATTTAATAGATAATTCAAAAGAATGGAAATATTATCCAAAAAGAAGTAAATCATTAATATGTAGTACTGTTGATTCTAAATTTTATGGTTATGAATATATAGTGATACCATTGGAACCTAACTCAAATTGGGGTGTTTGTGAATCTGAAGATTTCTGGGGAGGATTTAGTAAATCTAATATTTTTTCGATAAGATATCTGAATCAATTTTTAGATTTATTAAAATTTGACTTATTGAAAGATTATGATAATAGGCAAGATAATAAGGAAAATTTTTTCAATTTTTTAGAGATATTAGAGAAAAAAATAACACCTTTTGATGATAATATGATTGATCGTATAAAAAATTTAACACTTTATAAAAATGATTTCACTATATTTTTATTATTTTTCAAACAAGGTTTTGATAAAGGTCAATCATTGATTGAAATTTTTGATAATATATTAGAACCACAGAGAAATGGATTTGAATTATATGGTTATAATGATTTAGTTAAAGAAAAAATATTACATATTAGAAAACATGAAGTTTGGACAGATTCCAAATGTTTATTATTATCAACTTCATCTTATGAAATAAATAATAATAAAATAAAAATAAAATAATAAGTTTAATATATAATATTTATGAAATATTTACAATCATATGATATATTTGAGAAAAAATTAGTTGAAGTTCAACCACAAAAGGTATATACTGATGCTGAGATTAAGAAACGTTGGGATAAAAAACGAGGTCAAATTAGAAATTTATCAAAAAATATTAGAAAATTTAAATTAAAAGTAGATAAAGATTTATCATCAACAGATGAAAAAACAAAAATAATAGCTTGTATAGCTAAAATAATTGAGATTACAGGTGAAAGAGTAGGTAATGATGGTTCATCAAGTAATGGTCATCATGGAATTTCTAATTTAACTAAAAAACACATAAAAGTTAATGGTGATACTGTTACATTGAAATATATTGGTAAATCTGGTGTAGATCACGAAAGAACATTTTCAAATTCAAAAGTCGCAAAAATATTAAAAGAATTATTAAGTAGAAGAACAACAGATGTTTTTTCAACTTCTGGTGGATTAAGTATAAAAAACACACAAGTAAATAATTATTTGTCTCAATTTGATATAACAAGTAAAGATTTGAGAGGATTCAAGTCAAATAAACTTATGACTGGTGAATTGTTAAAGTTGGGTAAAGTTAAAGATGAAAAAGATAGAAAAACTAAATTTAATGAATTATTGAGAAAAGTGGCTGCTGAAATCCAGCACCTACCACAAACGCTAAGGACTCATTATTTATTACCTGAGATTGAAGAAAATTTCTATAAACATGGTTCAATAGGTAGAGTACAAAAAATGTAATAATTATGAGAAAATTAAATATTTATGAAATTTTAGATAAGTTTAAAGACACACATGGTGATAAATTTGATTATTCTAATTTTATAGAATATATAGGAGATAGTCAAAAAATTAGAATTGTTTGCAAAAATTGCAATAACATATTTGTTCAATCTATAAATCATCATAAAAAAGGAGTTGGATGTCCAACATGTGCAACAGAAAAACAAAAAATTTTATATTCCCATACTAATACACAATTCATTGAAAAATCTATAAAAATACATGGTAATAAATATGATTATTCCTTAATTGAATATAAAAATAATAAAATTAAAGTTAAAATTATATGTCCAATACACGGAATTTTTGAACAAACACCAGTATCGCATTATAAACATGGCTGTAGAAAATGTGATAATGATAGAAAGTCTATACCAAAAATAACTAATAATATTTTCATAAAACGATCAAATGATATACACAATAATGAATATGATTATAGATTGGTTGATTATAAAAACAGCAGTACAAAAGTTAAAATTATTTGTAATGTTCATGGTGAATTTACACAAACACCAAATTCACATTTGAGTGGTAGAGGTTGCCAAAAATGTGCTTATGAAAAAAATGGAGAAAATCTAGCTTTAAATACAGATATTTTTATACACAACGCAAATAAAATTCATAATATATCATATGATTATTCAAATGTAGTTTATACTAGAATAAACAAAAAAGTAAATATCTTATGTAATAAGTGTGGTTTATATTTCACACAAACACCACTACATCATTTAAGTGGTGAAGGATGTCCAAAATGTAGAAGTAGTAAAGGTGAAAAGAAAATAAGAATATACTTAATCGAAAATAATATTCAATATATAGAACAAAAAATATATGAAAATTGTAAATTCAAATTGAATTTACCTTTTGATTTCTATCTACCAGATTATAATATGTGTATAGAATTTGATGGAGAACAACATTTTAAAGTTGTTGATTTTTGGGGCGGAGAAAATGGTTTTAAAAATATTAAAATAAGAGATAAAATTAAAACAGATTTTTGTAAAAATAATAATATTTCTTTATTAAGAATAAAATACACAGAAATTAAAGATGTAGAAGATATTCTACTAAAAAAAAATAAATTAATATGAAATATTTAAAAAAATTCGAGAAATTTTCTGAAGAAGAAATGGATAAAATATTAGATAAGATTTCTAAAGATGGAATAGATTCATTATCTAATGAGGAAAAATATTTATTAGATAATCAAAATGAAGATCAAGGTGATTATAAAACTAAATTGATATATGATATACAATTAAAGGTTATAAAATATGGTAGTAGTATATCTATGCAAGATTTGCAGGCTGAATCATCACCAGTATATAAAGAACAGGGTCAAACAATAGATTTGATTGAAAGATTATATGATGATGTTGTTGAAGTTGTTTCATATGGTGGTTATAAATATGAAACTGAATTAGATGAGTATGATGTAAAATATGAAAAATTAGATATTGAAACATTAGAAGAAATATTAAAACTTTTAAATGAAGCTATAGAAAATGAATGGTTGGAAGAAGATATATAAAAAATATAAAATAAATGAAAAAATATAATAGTTTTATTGAGAGTTTAAATGAGTATCAAAAATACGATAATGATGATATTTATATGTTAGAATCCATAATTATGGCTAATGTTAATTATTTAGATGTTGATATTAAAACAGAAATATTTGAAAGTTGGGAGATGTTAAATGAAGGATTTGCTGATAAAATAAAAGATAAGGCTAATCAATTCAGACAGAAAGTATTTAAACTGCAAGATAAATTAGGTGACGTTGCAAAAGATGCTTGGGATAAAATTAAAAAGAATGCAAAAGTAGCTGTTGAAATAATAAAAAATGTTATATCAAAGATAAAAGAATTTTGGAATAAGACAAAAGATTATGCAATAAATAAATTAGTTGATACCATTGTTAATTTATATACATTTAAAGAAAAAGTAAAAGAAATAGAAGCTACTGATGTAACAAAAATTCATGTTGAATTTAAAAATCTTAAAGATGTTATGTCGTGGTTAGATAAAGAGTTTATGAATGGATTTATAAGTTCTATAAAAAATGCTTTATTAGGATTATTTACTAAAAAAGCCGAACATGTTGAATTAGCAACCGAACAATTAAACTTCTTATTAGAAAATGATGAACATTCAGATGTTTCTAAACCTTTAGAATTTTTTAAAAATCTTATGAAATTAGTGGAAAAAATTCCACCATTCAGTTGGTTGAGTATATTAGCTTCTAATATAGAAAAAAATATAGGTAAAGTAATTGAAAATTTAAGTTCAATGATAGAACAAATGGGTGGTCCTAAAATAGCTATACCAACGATTATAGGTCTTATATCAATTGGTGTTGAGTATGGTATAAAAAGTGTTTCGAAACACGTTATTGTTTCTTTTGCTGCACCAGGTTTAGAAACAGTATTGGTTTCTATTGGATTAGTAGCAAGTGTCATAGCATCAATACACGCTATTGATAAAACATTTAATGGAAAAATATTAGGACATTAAAAAAATTATTAAAAATGTTACATAGTTATAAATCATATACACTTATACTTGAAAGTAAATCAAGAGATAAGAAAATAGAAAAAGTTAGAGATAAAATTAAAAAATTTGCAAATATAACAGGAATTTATAATTGGTCTATTGATAAATGTACAAGTGATAATTCAACAGAAGGATTACAATATGCTGTTTGGATTGCTAATCATTTGAAAGATGTTATTGTTGATGGTCTTTTAAGTACACTTAGTCATGAAAATGTGAAAAAAGAAAGAATAGAAAAATATATAGCAAAAGGTCCAGAATCAGACAAAAAGTTAGAAAAATTGATCGAAAAAGAATGGTCTGATATAGATTCTGTAATTATTGGATTTCAAGAAACTATAAATGATGATGTAAATTTTATATTGGATTGGTTGAAATCACCATTAAGAACAGAATTAGTAAATCTAAGTGATTTATCATTCTCAAAAGCAAATGATAAATCGAAAGAATGGCATGATTCATTAAAAGCTTCTGGTAAAATAATAGATGAAACAGGAAAAGTATTTATAGAATTTGATGATGGTTATTATTGGATTGATTTACAAGTATCAAACTCAAGAGCCGAAGCTGATGCTATGGGACATTGTGGTAACACTAATGATGGTGATACACTATTATCATTAAGAGATAAAAATAAGTCGCCACACGTTACCGTAGCCTATGATACGAAAGAAGGTATTATTTACCAAATGAAAGGTAGAAATAATAAAAAACCAATAGATAAATATCACCCATATATTTATAGATTATTAGTAGATCCTGAATTAAAACCAAAATATTTCGCTTATGAATATTTGAAAGAAGAAGATTTCAATATGAGTGATTTTGATAAAGAAACATTCCAAAAAGTATATAAATTTAATCCTGATATAGTATATAAATCAATTGAATATGATCATAAAATGTGTAAAGGTCTAATAAAAAAAGGATATTTAGATAAAGAAGATGTCAAAGATATTTTATTAAAAACTGATAATATGACAGTAGATATAATTATGGATTTGTTAGACACAGGTATATTTACAAAAGATGAATTGAAAGAATTGTTTAAAAATCATAACATTGATCCTGGTAATTGTACAGATCTGATGGCATTAAAACTGTATGATGAAGGTATAACTGATATAAATCAATTGGCTATGAAATTTTCAGATATAGAAATAATATCAGGAAAAACATATTTGGTTGGTGATTTAGATGATTTAGATAATTTTATGAGTGATTCAGTAAAAAATATATTATTTGGTGAAGATTGGTTTGAACCAGGAGAGTGGTATAAATTAGAAAGATCTGAAGATATTTGGGATGATCTGACAAAAGAAACAAAAGAAAAAGTTGTTGAAAAAATGATAGGTAAAGAAATAAGTTATAATTATTATAGAGATGATGAACGAAACTTTAATGGTATTACAATAGAAAAAGATATGATTCAATGGATAGATAAAGATTTTTATTTTATTTATAATGATGAAAAATATGAAATTGATAAAATATTAGATGAAAATGAAAATGAAGATTTACAAGAATTGTTTGAAGCTTTAAGTGAATCATTAAATTATGCTCAGGAAGACGCTAATATGAATGAATATTATAAACAAGCAAAAAAATCATTGGTTAATGTTTTAGGTGAATATGAAATAGAATCAAGAACAATTAGTAGTAAAATACATATTAAAGTTATTGTATTTGATTTTCATTACGTGTGTGATGTTAGTGCAATGGTATCATTTTTAGAAGATATATATACATATAACGGTAAAATTGATTGGGATAGAGAAAATTATGGACCAAATATTTGGTCGATATTAAATGACATGATAGATAAAAAAGCTGACATAAATGATGACTATGGATTTTATGGTACTATTAATAAAGAATTATTGAATGATTATGTTCTTGAACAATTATTTGATGTTTAAAACAATAATTAAAAATTCAACTATATATTTTATGAATATTTATAATGAAAAATGGACAAGAGAAATGTTTATTGAATATAGACAGTTAAAAAGAATAGGCTATTCTCATGAACAATTAAAAGAATATTTTGGTGAAAATATTTATTATTCCGGATTATATAATAAAAATGCTAGTAAATTTAATTTTCTTAAAAAATTTAATGAAATTTATGTAAAAAAAAATATACCGATGAAAGAATTAGTAGAAAGAATATACAAGTTTTTAGATCAATATGCAGGTATAAAACCTGATTGGGATTCACAATATGATGATGAAGATGATAAATTTACTTCACCTGACGCTTCACAGATGAAATATTGTGCAGATATGATAAGTAAAGGTTTAAAACCTGAACAATGTTGGAGTGAATGGAGTAGTGGTGGTTATAAACCATATTCATCAAAAGATGGACGAGAAGAACACAACTATTTAGTGAAGGAAATTTATAAAATAATAAACACATAAAATTTTGTTTCGAAAGTAAAAAAATGATTGTATTATTTAATTAATTTATTAACATTTTGATCTTCAATTTTTTCAAACCAATAATTAAAGAAATAATAATCATTTTTATTTATTACATAAGATTCTCCTTTATATAAAAATTGTATGAATGAATTACCATCTTTATCATCATTTGTTATTCTAACTTCTATTTTAGCATTTTTAGGCAACATAAATTTAGAACCCATATTATCTCTTGTTGAAACCTGGTCTTTTAAATTCACATACCAAGTTTTCTTATTAGGTCTGAACCATTTTGTTAAAATCTTTCTAAAATAATTATCTAATTTTAATCTATATTCTTTATCAATATATCTAAATCTACTATCAGTGAATAAATCTGTTCTAAATTCTTCTTTTTGTATATCATTAAATTTTTTGAATACTCCAAAAAATTCTTCTTCACCAAAATAGAAAGAAATGAAAATATCAATGGTTAGATTAGTATTTACGTTTATTCTAAGTATTTTAAAATCAGTAAATTCATCAACATCTTCCAAGAATTGATCATATTTAATAGCACCGTAGTTATTAACAGTGTCTTTATTTATATCTTTCATTATACCAATTAATCTATTAACCATCATAGGTGTTCTATTATATTGATCGACTTGTGGTGAATCTGCGTGACCATAAATAGACATTTTCGGATCCACGGCAAATCCGAATCCGGGCCCAAGTGGACTCGGTCCTACACCACCCTGACTGAATTGATTAAAATCGGAATATGATTCATTTAAAAAGTTAAATTTATTAAAGGATAATATTTTCATTTAGAATTACTAATCTTTTTTAGTTATATATTAAAAAATCATTTCATTTTTTAATATATAATGTTCGAGGTATTATAATTTTTTATATATACTAAAAAATAAATAATGTTATGGCTAAAAAAAAGAAAGAAGTTGAATCTTTAAACGCAGAATATAAATATACTGGTGATGGTGAGTTATTAAGTGATATATCATCTTCCAAACCATTGAAGAAAGTTGCAAATAAAAAAATTTCAGAGGTAGTAGAAATATTAGATGAAAAGGTGGTTGTAGAAGAAATTAAGTATGAACCTACACAAAAGGACATATATATTTCGATGGTGTCTGAAAACAGACCATTTACGATAAAAATAAATGGTTCTATCATATTTGATTCTGATATCAATAATATTATGGAATTAAGTTTTTATGATAATAATTTCAGAATGGGGATAACATCATTTCCTTATATTGGTGTGAACTTTAAATTTAAAAAATAAAAAATATAGATGAAAAATCTTTTAGGTAAAAATGAATTTGCTAAATTGAAGAAATTAGATTCATATAATAAATTATATGAAGATATGGATTTTTCTAATAAAACAAATTGGAGTGATTCACTTGTTGGTAGAGGATTAAATAAATTATTTAGTTTTGGTGCAAGAAAAATGCAAGAGATAGTATTGAATAATCTTAAAAATCAATTAGAGAATGAATATTTAAAAGGTATTTTAAAAGCGATGGCTAAAAATGGTACTAAATCTGAAGATATAGAAACTGTTGATTTAATGATTGATGTTTATCTTATTAAAGAGAAAGATAAAGCCACAGATGTATTATTAGTTAATAAAATTTTACCTAAATCATATAGTAAAAAAATATTCACGGTTGTTAAACCAGATAAAAATGATTACATGTATAAAATTGCTGCACATGATATAAATGCTAAAGTTACTGTTACAGATGAAGATAAATCAAAAATAACAAAAATTGAAAATGTTGTAGATCTAAAAAAAGTTGTTGTTGAATCTGATGATAAATCAGAAACATATTATATTGCAACAACTCAATTACCAGTTCAAGGAGAAGGAACACAAACACAAACAACTCAACCAACTGAATCACAAACAACGACAGCAACAGGTACAACACAACATTTACTTGGTTATACACCAACATCACCTACAATTGGTAGTGTAGCTGAATACACAAATAATAATGGTGAAAAAAAAGAGGTTAAATTAATATCTATGTCAGAAAAAGAAGTTGATGGGGAAAAACAAAAATTAGAACCAGATCAATATTTTGTCCAGATTTTACAAGATGGTAAGCCTACTGATGTAAAAATAACAGTAAATAAAAATAGATTGTCGCCATTAAAAACAAAAGAACCATTGTCTTTACCGGCTCCTACAGAGTCAAAATGGAATAAAATAAGAAAAGAAACAGATGATATATATAATAAACTTATCAAAACATTACCTGAGGATAAAAAAAGAAAATTAGAAAAAGCTCAGAAATATGCAATGAGATTTACCGGTGGTGGTGATGAAGGAGAAAAAGAATCATTTTGGAAACAATATAAAAATATTATTAAGGAATTAGATTCTACTGTTGAATTTGTTAACGAGTCCGGTTATTTTAAATTTCGTTTTGATAAAGCTTATCAAGAATTAGATAATTTTATTAAATTATATGAAGATGGTCAAACACAAACACAAGGTCAATCACAATCAACAACTATTGGTTATGAAGTTATTAAATATAGTGAAGAACAAGCATTGGAGAAAAAAAAGAAAAATTCATTAAAATCGTTATTGAGTACAAGTAAAATTAATAGTGAAGATAAAGATATAATAAAAACGTATGGTAATATAAATATTTCTGGTTTTGATAGTGCAGGTATAGCGAAAAAGTTCGAAGAAGATAAAAATCTAAGAATTTCTGCAAGAACATTGGTTGATAAAGAAGCTATTAAAGAGATTCAATTGAGAGCAGAATGGATGTATCAAGAAGATAAATATAAAAATAAAGAAAAGGAATCATATAGTAGGGTTAATTTCACAACAAGTGGTCCAGATCAAGCAAAATTAAAAAATACTTGGATGAAAAAAATAGCAAGAGTTAAATCTATTTTCACTATATTTTTTGCTGATGAAAATGGAAATTTTCCTCAATCATTAGATCCAGTAGCATTAATTAATAGTGATGATTCATTTAGAAAATCTTTCAATCAATATAAAACTGATGAATCAATACCTGATAATAAAGCTCGGACAGAAGATCCAATAGCTAATATAGAAATACCAGATATATTAAAAACTTCTTGTAATTTACATGATGGTTCACCTAAAGATGATGGTAAAGGAATTTTCTTAGTAGAAACATCTAGTGGTAGAGAAATAGGAATATTATATCAATATCTGAGTGTAAAAGATGGTGTGTGTTATAAATTTTTAGGTATAGTTGATTTAGTTTCTATAATAAAAACCATAACCAAAGAATCAACACCGGATGAAGTTAAAAAATTAATTAAAAAATATCATTATACATCAACTGGTAGTGATAATAGTGGAGGATATGGTACTACTAAATTGACTGAAGCTGATGAAAAATTTCAAACGATTTATCATGCTTTTAGAGGTGATGTTAAGTGGGATACAACAGGTAAAAATGTTACTACTAAAAATTCAACAAGTGGTTTTTACTATACAGGTAGAGTTGAGACTGGTTCAAAGGTAATGCCACAAATTCTACTAGTTAAGGAAAATGATGATTGGACAAAATATACACAATTTGTTTCTAAAATAGTAGATAGAAAAATAGAAAAATATGTTTCTTTCGCAGAATTTGATAAATCTCCTGATAAAACAGACAAAAATAAATTACAAAATTATAAATTCCATTTTAAAATAAATAAAAATTATAGTATTGATTCTGATGGATATGATTTGTGGAGTATTGGTAATTTTAATAATGATGAAGACAAAAAGAGAAATTCTGCTTTGAAACAAACTATTAGTAAAGCTAAACAATTAAATTTATTAGGATTAAAAGTTTAAATATTGAGGCATTTCTGATATTTTTGATAATTTATCAAAAGTACCACATTTTTCATATTCTTCGTTAGTAATAGATTCGTTTAATTTTTCAGTTAAAAAATTTGGATAATATTTATTTAACATCCAAGCGATATAATTACATTTTTTTTCATTTTTTATACTTATGAAATATTCTAAAACACCAAAAATAACATCTGATTCAGTAATCCAACGTTCATTATATAATTTATTCCAAGCAATATTAAAAGCAAATTCTTCATATTCTGCGATATATCTATCTAAAGCTTCATCAGATTTAGATGAATCAATATTTTTAAATATTTCTAATTCGGTTAATATGTTTTTTTTGTCTTCCATAATTTCTTTCTACAAATATAAGCAAAATAACTGGATAAAAAAATTATTTTACTTATATTATATATTATTTTTTTAATTTCTTTTCTTATTGTAAATATAATCAAAAAATTCCAAATAAAAAAATTTTTTTATAAGATGTTATAATTTTATATATACAACAAAACATATAATATAATTATGAAAAAGTATCTAAAATTTGTTAAAGAAGATTTACAAACAGTGAAGGATGAAATTGCAGATAGTGTTGCAAATGATGAAGATAATAATAAAGAAGAAACTATAAAAAAAGAAGAAGAAATAAATCAAAAATCCAATAAAGAAATAGAAATTACTATTGAAGATTATGTTAAGAAATTAGAAGATAAGAAAACTATAATAAATAAACAAATTGAAGTATATACAGATCAGATTGCACTCACAGAAGATCCAGAAATAGTTAAAGGTTTGGAAGAAAGAGTACAAAAATTAGAAGCTGATTTACTACAGTTTGATGATATGTTGAAAAATTCAACAGAACAAGTATCTAAATTACAAGAAAAATAAAATATTAAATGAGAGAATCCGAATTTGTAGAAAAGTTATCAGATTTTACTAAATCATTAGAGAGTCTTGTTGAAATATTACAAGAACAACAGAAAAATAGTCCAACTGAAGTTATAAATAAATTGTTGGAAGGTTTTGATGCGTCAACAATTACAAGTATTGCAGAAAATTTAGAAGAAGTAAAAAAGAACACAGTTGAAATAAATAAAAATGTTGAAAAAACATTGAAAGTCGTTGAAGCCTTAAAGAAAGAAAAAGAAGGTGGTATGATGGGTGAAATTGGAGACAAAAACAACAAAAATAAAGTTGTTGATGGTGTAAAAATGGTTATTCTTATTGCTGCAGGTGTTTTGGCTATTGGTATGGCGTTTAAAATAGTTGGTAAAGTAGATTTTTTATCTGTTATTGCTTTGGGTATGGGTATGATGTTTGTTGCACACGCCTTTGCCACAGTTGCCTCTATGAAAGATGATAAAGGTAAAGAGATAACCTTTAAAAAAGCATTAATTACAGCAGGTATGTTGATATTGATGTCTGGTGCAATATTTGTGGCTGGTTTAATTTTAGCTAAGATTCCGATTATAGGTGTTTGGGAACTTCTTACTATAGTTGGTATAGGTGTTGGTGTTGGGTTAGCTTCATATTTTTTATTAAAAGCCATAGGTGGTTTAAGTGTAAAACAAATAGCTATGGCACCGTTAGTACCATTACTAATACCAATGATAGCCTTAGGTATAGTTGCCGCAGCATATATTTTACAAGATATGCCTAAAATAGGTATAGAACAAGTATGGAATGCTTCATTGGTTGGTATTGCATTGATACCAATTTCTATTGCCTTTGTTCTTATGACAAAAGCTTTAAATAAAACCTCAATTGTTGATATTATATTTGTTGGTATGGCATTACCTATAATATCTTTGGGTGTGGTTTGGGCAAGTCAAATATTACAAGATGTTGAAGATATACCATTAGTAAATATATTGAAAGCTGGTTTAGGTATTGGTTTTGCTACATTGGCTATGGTTCCAACCATATATTTATTAAAAAAAGCCGGATTGTTGAGTCCAAAATCAATTTTGGATTTATTAATAGGTGCTGCAGCAATAGTTATTATATCTACCGCAATTATGTTATCTTCTTGGATATTATCTGTTGGTAATTATGAGAAATTTCCAAGTTTTGGCTGGGCTATGGGTGTAGGTATATCATTACTTTTATTTAGTGCTCCTATGATGGTTATAGGAACTCTTATAGCATTATCTGGTGGTTTAGGATTCATTGCGTTAGCCGCTGGTGCCGGTGCGATGTTAATGATAGCAGGAACTCTTGTTCTTGTAGATAAAATATTATCAAGAGGTAAATGGGGAACATATCCGAGTCCTGCTTGGGCAGGTGGTGTTGGTGGCTCTATTAAAGCGTTTTCTGATGTTTTAATGCAAATGACAGGCATGAGTATATTGTCTAATATATTTGGTGGTGGTGATATAGATTTACCACTGTTTATTGAAAAAGTTACAGCAGGAATAATTGCGGCTGGTAACGCATTTGCTGGAAATAAAGTATTTAGTACTGATACTAAGAATTATCCATCAGAAGCTTGGGCATTAGGTGTAGGTGGTGCAATTAAAGCTTTTTCAAGTGTATTGATTGATTTAACATTAATGCAAAATTTACAAGATACAATAGGTTTCTTTTCAATGGGTACGGTTGGTGGTGGTAAAATTGATTTAGTATCATTTATAAGAACTGCTGTTGGTGGTATATTGATAGCTGGTGATTTATTTAATAAAAGTAAAGTTAAATTTTCAGAAAATAATATTCCATCGGAAGCGTGGGCAAAAGGTGTTGGTGGTTCAATAGCTGCATTTGCAACAGCTATGGCAGCAATGGATGATGCTGGTGTAGATGTTACTGATACCGCAGAAGTTATTTCAGCCATGAAAGCTTTGACAGGTGGAATTATGTTTGTTGGAGCTATATTTGATACAAGTAAAGTTAAATTTGATATAAATAAAGTACCATCATCAGAATGGTCAGAAAATGTTGGATCAGCTTTATCTACTTTTTCAGATGGTGTAAAAAATATTAAAGATGTTGAATATATAGATATGTTGAAATTAGTTCTACTTGCAGGTGCAATTAGAAAAACAGCAATGGTCTTATCTAAAGTTCCTAATATTAATGGAGAAAATACAAATATTATTTGTCAAGCAATAGAACAAATAATTAGTGTTTTACCAAAACAAAAAGAAATAGATCCACTATGGAGTTTAATTCACGCATTAGAAACATTATCAGCAGTATCTTGGAAAGATATATTTAATATTTCAACAGTTTCATCATTAATAGGTGATTTATCAAGTCAAATAAAAAAATTAGATAACGATAAAGTTGAAAGTTTAAATAAATTAGGTGTTGGATTACACGTTTTATCATTAATAGATAATGTACAATTAAAAGCTACATTAAGTGCAATCGAAGCTAAATCAAAGGTAATCACAGAAATTATGGATGATGGAAGTTTCATCAGAGGTGTATTTAATAATGCAATGACTGCAATTTCTGGTCCAAATGCTGCTGCAGGTGGTACATCAACAACAGTTGATAAAAAAGGTGCGGTTGATGATGGTAAATCATTTGAAGATAAAATATTAACTTATATTAAAAATATTGATACTAATATTGAAAAAATGGCAACTATTGAAACAACAGAACGAGAAGAAAGATTAGAAGCCAAAGATGTAGAAGATAAAAAATAAATAAACATTTTCATTCAAATAAGATATATAAGAAAAAAACATCATTATATATGTTTAAAAAATGGAAATTGTTAAGAGTCTATATAAAAACTATTAAATTACACACACAAGACATCAAAAAACATTTTACGGAGAATCCACAGAATTTCACTTATCAAATTTTGGATATGGATTATGATCGTGTATATAGGTTTTATACGGTATTAAATTTACCACCAAATTCTACTGAAAATATACAAAAATACGGTTATAGATATTTAGATAATGAAACTAAAAAATTTGTTCATGATTTAAATATACAATTTCAAAAATATGGATTATTTGAACTTGTTGGTATGTCAAAAGCTGATCAAATAAATGAATCAAGTGTTCATATAGTTGTTGAATATAAGTTACTTAAAACAACTAAAATAGCTAAAAATCTAATATTATTATCATTATTATTGATTGGTTGTGGTATAACAGCATTATTTTTACTATAAATTTAAACTAAGTAGAATTATTATTATATAAAATTAAAATTAAAAAAATTATTATGGCAAAAGCAAAATTAACAAAAAATGAAATTTATGGTGAATTAGAACAGGATATTATTGATTTCTTTAAAGAAAGATTATCTAATTTCACATTACCTGTAGATTTAAAATTTTATTTTCAATCGAATAAAAATTTGAAATCTCTTATCAAAATGACTAAAATTCCTGATCAATATTCAGTAATTATGAATAAAGATATACTTGTTCAAATAAATCCTGATTATTTTGATTCATTCAATTCTGGTATAGTACAAGACGATGATAATGATATTGTTGAAAATGAAACTAATACAATATTATTTGATCAATGTATTGATTTATTATCAGTTAATACAGATAATGGAACATTTAAAATTGGAAAAACAAATTTTCAAGCATCTAAAGGTATTATCGAACAATATACATATGATAAAGTTCAAAGAGCTATAGAAGTTCAAAGTTTATATGGTGAACAAAAAGCTGATGATTCAGAATAATATTTGAACCTATAAAATCAAATATATAAAAATAAAAAACAAAAAATGACAGAAGAATTAAAAGACATGCAAGAATTTGCAATTGAAGAAGAAAATACCGTGAATATGGATAATGCGTTTGATCCATTGGAAAATTTAGTTAATCATGATTTCTCAGGTGATGGTGAAATAAATATTGATGAAGCATATGAAATGCTTACTTTAGTTGAAAGAGAATCAAAATTATCAAAATCATTAGAAGCTGAAAATATTATTGATGAATTAGGTTCAACATATTTAGATGTTGATTTTTTAAAGAAATTAAATGGCGCATTTGAAAATGTTAAATCATTCATTAAAAAATATAATATTGAAGGTGATGAAATGAAAAATATGAATGATTCTGAAAAAACAAGATTGTTTGCTATTGGTTCTTTTCTAAATAAAAATGTTGGTCACTTATTAAATGATTTATTATTTAATATTACATTATCAAGAGATGAATATAAATTTATTTTCACAGCTATTGAAAGAAAATTATCATATGATGGTAATGAAGTATTCAATATTATTGAATTGAATGAAAAATTCTTAAAAGAATGGAAACAAATTGATAAATCTCTACCTAAATCAGTACCTTCTTTCGTGGCTAATATCGATATCAAAAATGTTGTAATGTTATACCATTTCTTAGGAAAACATACTGTTAAAGGTTTAGGTGAGGAATTTTATATTTTTGCAGAAGTTCTCCATAAAATCGCTAATACAAATAAATTGTATAATGCTTACAATGTTATTAAAGACAGATTAAACACTGATTTTAATATTTGGGTTGGTGCAATGGATGAATTTGGTTCAACCAAATTCGAATCTGAATCTGAATAATATTTCATTTTGATTATAAAAGACCTCTATCCTTCTGAAGGTTAGAGGTCTTTTTTTTAAATTTAATTTTACAATGGAAGAAAAAGAATATTACGATAAATATATTACAAATACAGAAGATTTTTTTAATTTACCTGAACCAATTCAAGATAAATTATTAACAAATTACTATTTCAAATATGAAGATGTTTGGGAACGATTAAGTACAGAGAATCGAATACAACTATTGTTGTATAATTATGATTTTAAATATGAAAAATATTGGTATGAATTGAGTGAAGTTGAAAAAGAAATTGTAATAGAAAACAACAATAATTTTAATTGTGAAAAATATTTACCAAATCCAACAACAGAAGAATTTAGTCTATTAATTCAAAGACAAGATTTCAATTGTAAAAAATATTTTAATAAATTGAATGATAATCAAAAATATATTGTTTGTAGTAAAAGAAATTTTAATTATGAAAAATTTTGGAATGAATTAAATAGTGGTATGAGATTGGAAATAATTAGACATAATTTAAAATTTGATCCAGAACCATATATTGATTATCTATCCACTGAATTAGATGGTGAAAAAACATTTTTAGATATTTATACAGAAAGAAAGAATGGAATATATGATAATATTTGGAATAAATTAAATGATCATCAAAAAATGATTGTATCTATTAAAAATGTAAATTTTGAAGTAGGTGATAAAAAACAAGAACTGTATAAATTATTCAAAAAATTCCCATTTATGTTATTGGATTTTATAGAGAAAAAAATTATACCACAAACATATCTTGGTGTTAAAGAATTAAAATTTGAAGAATTAGATATGAGTATTAAAGATTTATCTATTGATTTATTTAAATCTTTTAGTTTAATTGATTACGAAGAAGTAAAAGAAGGAAGAAAAGAAATAATAACTGGTAATTTACGTACAATAAAAATGTCTGATAAATTTCAAAAAATATATCCGTGTTGTATAGTTAAAAATGAAAAAGAATATTTATATTATAATATTTCATCTGATCAATATAGACTAATCGATGATTATAATTACATATTAAGAGAAGTAAAATTAGAAAGATTGTTGAAAAATAATATTTTGTAAAACAGTCAGTTAAAAACTGACTATAATGATAAAAAAATAAATTAAAAATATGGAAAACGGAATTAAAGAAAAAACAGAACAAATTATTAAATATCCTACTGTAAGAACAAGAGGATTTGAAGAAGTATCAAATAAATTTAAAAAAATTGATACTGAAACAACATTACCAACAAGAGGTAGTAAATATTCAGCTGGATATGATTTTTATTCTAAAGAAAGTGTTATTATTGAACCAGGAAAACAACATGTATTTTGGACAGATGTAAAGTCTTATATGTTGGATGGTGAAGTATTACAAATGCACGTTAGAAGTTCAATTGGTATTAAAAAAGGATTAGTACTTTCAAATTCTACTGGAATAATTGATAGCGATTATTATTCTAACGCATCAACGGATGGCAATGTTGGTTTAGCTTTAAGAAATTTATCTGATTCACCACAAACTATTGAATTTGGTGAAAGAATTGCTCAAGGTATATTCGTACCATTTATGTTGGCTGATGATATCGAATCTGATTCAGAAAGAAGTGGTGGTATTGGTTCAACAAATAAATAATTTAAAATGAAAACATTTAAAGAATATTTAGAATATTTGTCAGAAAGTAAGTATTATACTCATGGTGTTCAACATGTTAAAAGAACTATACCAAAACATATGTTTGCATATGAATTAAAATATGATTTAGATATAAATAAAGATACAAATGACTTTCAATTATATATTTATAATAATGAAAAATTTACAATTAAAAAATTTCATAGTGTTATAGGATTATGTGAAATGTTAGGATATTTTCCATCTTATTTAATTATAGATGATAGAAATATATTTGATGAATATAAAAAATATGTGTATCAAATAAATATAGTGGAAAATAATAAAATTGATATAGATTTTATTGATTTTTTACGAAATGTTGATTTTGGTATTTTTAAAGAAATATGTTTACAATTTGAATCATATCAAGAAACTGATATAGATATTCCTGATTTTTTATATCATGTTTGTAGAAAAATTGATATTGATAGTATTAAAAAAAATGGATTACAACCACGATCAAAAAATAAAATATCTTTTCATCCTGATAGAGTGTATTTTGATGTTGATTTAAATTCATCAAAAGAACGAATAGAAGAATTTAAAAATATAGAAGACAACGAATATTCTATTGTTGAAATAAAACCTGATAATGAATTGAAAAATTATTTGAAATTAAAAAAAGACACAAATTCAAATGGTTTTTATACATCACAAAATATATCTCCTATTTATATAAATAAAATATATTAAATGAAAAAAAATAATTATATTTGTAATATGAATAACTCAACAATAAAATCTAACGAAGAATATTTAGAGGCTTTGAAAAGATTTGAAGAAATATTTTTTGCCAAAAAAGGAACGAAAGAAAGTGATGAAGCTGATGTACTATCTATACTAATTACTGACTATGAAAAATATATGATGAAATGAAATCAATAAATCAAATATTTAAGAGAAATCCGGAATTATTGAACAATGAAGAAGTTAATGAACTTGTTGAGTATTGTCGTGAGTTGGAATCTGAAGTTATGGATAATAAATATGTCAGTAATTTTAGTTTTGAAGATAAATTATCTGAATTGGTTAGAGACTTAAATATAAGTATTGGTGATTTAATAAAGGAAGATAAAGAATCTATACGGTTTGGTGAAACACCAAGAGTAAACTATGAAGATGCTGTTAAATACCTTAAGGATTATATTGAAGATTTCGCTAAAGAAAATAATTTTTTATTATGAAAAATATTATTGAAAAAATATTAACATTCACCGAATTAGAGTATGATTGGGATGGTTATGGTGCAATTCCTTTATGTATTGATGTGTATGAAAACTCTAAAATTATATTAAATTACTTAAACACTGATGTTGATGATGTTTTTCCGAATCCACATGGTACATTAGGAATTGAATATGTGAATGAAGATAAATTTTTATATATCGAAGTCGGTGAAAAATCAATGACTTGGTATTCTAAGTCATATAAAAAAGATTTTGTTGAAATAAATGATGAATCATTGAAAGAATTAAAAAATATATTAAAATATGAAAACATTATTTGAAAAATATATTATGACAAATATCATAAACAACCATTATTTGGTTTTTACGTCTTAATATATATAATTATGAACGATAGAGATAAAAATAGCACATTGTATAAATTTTTAATACCAGCAATTATAATTTTCTTGTTGGTGTTATTATCTTCAGTAGGTTTTAGTCAAAACAAAAAAACATTTAATATCGAGAACTATACAATTTGTGTTGGTAACGAAGATGAAGAAGTTTATTTTAGTTGTTTAGAATATTTAGAAACAAGTAGTTGTATAAAAATAACGTCTGTTTGTGATAGTCAACACATAATTGGATTCAGAACTACATATAAAAATTTTGGTGTTGTTAGTGGTGTATTAAATCATGAATTTCCTGATATGATATTCTTCAAGACAGATGAAATAATAATATGTAATGAATAAAAAATAAAGAAATTATGAAAAAATATTTAATCCTTTTAGTAATCGTTTTGATGAGTGTTTTTGTATATGGTCAATCATTCGAGATTGAATCAAAATCAAAAATAGAACAACTATTTACAGTTGAAGAAATGGACTCTATTAAGTCAAAAGTAAATGAATTAATACTTACTAATAAATCTGATACAATCTATTATGATTACTCATTATTAACAACAATTATAATATATCAAAAAAAATTAGTTAAAAAGGAGGATGAAAAATGAAAAAATTATTAACAATATTATTCTTATTAATCTCATTTTCAGTATTTTCTCAACCTGCAAATGATATTTGTAGTGGTGCTCAATCAGTAACTCCAGATGGATCTTGTGTTGGCGGAACAACAGTTGCAGCTGGTGACAATTGGACTGGTACCGTTGGTTGCCAATCAGGAAATAATATCGAGGTTTGGTATTCTTTTGTAGCCACTAACACTCAGTTGGATATTACTGTAACTAATGGAACTATGATTGGAAATGTAGAGTTTATTTTAGTTGAATCTACTGGACCATGTTCTGGACTCTCTTTACAAGGTAGTTTATGTGGTGCAAGTCCTTTAACTGGAAGTATAACTTCTTTAATAATAGGTACAACCTATTATTACACTATTTCTTCAAGTACTTCATCACAAGGAACTTTTACTACTTGTGTAACTAGTGTACCACCACCTCCACCTACACCTGGTCAAGATTGTCCTACATCCACCGTGCTTTGTGATGCTACAAACTTTTCAATTGGTGCTCTTGCTGCTGGAACAGGCGCTATTTCTGGAAATGTCTCTAATGAAAATTTATCTGCTTTAGGTTGTTTAGCAACTGATGAAAGACAATCGCAATGGTACACTTTTACTGTTGGACAAACAGGAACAATTGAGTTTTTAATTAATCCAAATACAAATAGCAATGATTATGATTGGGCTATATACAATATTACTACTTCTGGTTGTGCACTAACACCTGGTGGTGCAGTTGGTGGTGCTACACAAGTTGCCTGTAATTATAGTGGTTGTCCTGGTAACACTGGTATTGTGACTTCTGCAGCAGGAGCTTGTGCAACAACAAACTATTTAAGTTGTCAAGGTAATCCTGCGACTTGCGAAGCTGGAGATATTGCTCAATTTAGTACTACACCACCAACTTTGATTGCAGGACAAACTTATGTTTTGGTAATAGATAATTTTTCTGTTGCTAATAGTGGTTTTGCTTTTACTTACGGGTCAACACAAACTGTTGTAATTGGACAACCTGCAACTTTTACATCTTCTTTAGATGCTACATGTATGATAGTTACTGTTGATAGAACACCTTTTTATACAGGTACAAACAGTACTTATTTATGGAATTTTGGCGATGGATTTACTTCAACTGATGGTGTACCAGGATCGCACACCTATGGTTCTATTGGTACCTATACAGTATCACTTACTGTAACAGATGCTATTGGATGTACTCAAACTTATTCACAAATTGTAAATGTTGGTTGTGTTTTACCTGTAAAATTAAAAGAATTTAGTGGTTATAATAAAAAGAATATTAACTATCTAAAATGGGTAACAACAACTGAAATTAATAATGATTATTTTGTAATTGAAAGAAGTAGAGATACAAAGGTTTGGTATAAAATAGGTCAAATTAATGGTAATGGTAATAGTAATATTGAGTTAACATATAATTTACAGGATGATTCTTTTATGAGTGGTATAAATTATTATCGATTAACACAAATTGATTTTAATGGTCAAACTGAAATTTTTCCAATTATATTTATAAATTCGTTAATAGTTGAAAATGAAAAACCAATTTACACGATTGATTTAATAGGAAGAAGAGTTTCAGAAAATTATAATGGATTTAGAATAGATGTTTATGAAGATGGTACATCGATTCCGAGAAGTCCAAAAAATAAATTATTTTAAAAAATTATGAAAAAATATTTAATTCTTTTCGGTATCGTGTTAATGAGTGTTTTTTGTTATGGTCAATGTTATAATACAACATCTTATGGAAGTCTAACACCTACTTGCACAGGTTCAAATGAAACAATTACTACCGCTGGGTATGCTACCGAATACTCAACCATAACTGTTACAGCTGGTGTATCATATACTTTTAGTACGTCTATTGCAACTGATTTTATAACAATTAGTAACACAACAAATACAGTATCGTACGCATGGGGTGTAACACCTGTTGTATGGGTCTCAACCGTAACTGGTCCGGTGAGATTTCACAACAATACAAATGCTTCGTGTGGTACTAATACGAGTATTAGAAGTAGATATGTGAAATGTGGTGTGCCACCAGTAGCTCCATCAAATGATTTATGTATAAACGCTACTACATTACCTTGTGGAACTGTTAACCTTGCAGGTACAACAGTAGGAACAACTAATATTCCAATAGTGTCTGGATGTTCAATGAGTAATTACGGTGTTTGGTATACTTTTGTTGGTGATGGACAAATAACAACAATTTCAACAAATCCATCATTTGATATTAAATTATCAGTTGCTAGTGGAACGTGTGGTTCCATGAGTAATATCATTTGTACAGATGCCTCTCCCGAAACTGGAACATTTACAACAGTACTTGGTACAACATATTTTGTGTATATTGGTTATTGGAGTACGTCAGGAACAACAACTGGTACATTTACCATTTCGAGAAGTTGTGTTGCACCACCAGTTCCGACTTGTTCAGATGGTATTCAGAATGGAACTGAAACAGGTATAGATTGTGGTGGTAGTTGTGCTCCGTGTGTTGTGGGTCATAACATTGGTACTGGTAATTTAAATGCTTGTTCTGGTAATTTGTTTGATAGTGGTGGAAACTCTTCTAACTATAACGCAAGTGAAAATTTCACAGAAACATATTGTTCTAATTCAGGTAACTGTATTAGAGTAACTTTTACAAGTTTTAATACAGAATCTTCATATGACAAACTTATAATTTATGATGGTCCGACAATAGGTTCTCCTATAATTGGAACATATTCTGGTGCAACATTACCAAATGGTGGTGTAATAACATCGTCAAGTGGTTGTCTTACATTTAAATTTACTTCTGATGGAAGTGTTCAAAATACTGGATGGCGAACCACTATTTCTTGTGTATCGTGTCCAGTTCCTACTTGTACTGATGGTATTCAAAACCAAGGCGAAACAGGTGTAGATTGTGGTGGTCCTTGTACAGTATGTCCAGCAATAATTATACCAACAGCTTGTACAAATACAACATACACATTACCTGCATCAAGTAGTGTAGTATTTTATGATGACGGTGGACTTGGTGGTGACCCATGTAGTGATAATGTAGCTGGTAATTATGCAGATGCTAATTGTTTTACAATTGTAACTATATGTGGATCACCTGGTCAATATATAATAGCGGATTTTAGTGAATTTGCGATGTTTAATACGACAAGTGGATTTGATTGGTTTGTTGTCTATGATAATAATACAACTTCTGGTACTGTATTATTTGATAATAGAGCTGCAGGTTCCACTAATGGTAATGGTCTAACTGGTCCAGATAATCCACTTGGAGATTGTAATTTTACAATGGGTATGATGAATTATTGTTCATCTGGAAATTGCTTAACATTTCAATTTTGGGCAACAAGTGTAGTTAATCGTGCAGGATGGGATTGTTTAGTTAATTCTACTGCGGCTGCCTGTGTTCTTCCAATAACATTATCAGATTTTTCAGGATATAACAAAAATAATATCAATTATTTAACTTGGATAACATCAACCGAAATAAATAATGATTATTTCACAATAGATAGAAGTATCGATGCTATTAATTGGATTGAGATTGGTCAAGTTGATGGTGCAGGAAATAGTAGTGTTGAGTTAACATATAATTTACAGGATGATTCTTTTATGAGTGGTATAAATTATTACAGATTAACTCAAACAGATTTTAATGGTCAAATTGAAATTTTCCCAATTATTGCTATAAATTCATTATCAACGACACAAAGTAAGTTGTTATATACGATTGATTTGATAGGAAGAAGAGTTTCAGAAAAATATAACGGATTTAGAATAGATGTTTATGAAGATGGTACAGTAGTTCCGAGAAGTCCAAAATATATTATTGGTAAATAATTGTTTTTTATCAAAAAAATTAGTATCTTGTGGTTATGAAAAAATTATTTATAGTACTATTTTTATTGTTTTCACAATTATTATTTGCTCGAACAACTCGTACTGCAAATACATCTGGTTCTTGGGGTACTTCAACCAATTGGAGTCCAGCAAGTATTCCAGATTCAGCACCAACAAATGGTAATGATGATATTATTATTAATAGTGATATTACACTTACTGGAAACTTAGACGTTAAAGCAAATACAACAATATTAGTAAAAGGTTGTTTCACTTTGCATGTTACTGGTAATGTTATATTTAATAATGGATGTGTTTTTGTTGTTGATTCATGTGCTGTATTAATAATTGATGGAAATGTTCAAAATAATAATAATTCAAATCAAATTAGTATAAATGGAAATATAAGTATAGGTGGTAATTATGATGGTGGAAATGGAAGTGCTGTAATAGGAACAGGTTCTATGACTGTTTCTGGTTATGTAAACACAGATGGTAGTGGAACTGTGTTTACAAGTGATGATGATTGTAATATACCTGGAACTTGTAGTTCATCTTCAACTCAACCATTACCAATAAAATTAAAAGATTTCACAGTATATAACGAATCAAACACGAATAAATTAAATTGGATCACATCAACCGAAATAAATAATGATTACTTCACTATTGAAATAAGTATAGATTGTTTTAAATGGAAATCAATAGGAATAATAAATGGTTCAGGTAATAGTAATATAGAACAATCATATATTTTTAATGATAACACATACGGAAAAAATATTAATTATTATAGACTTAAACAAACTGATTTTGATGGACAATTTACATACTCTAAAACAATATCAATAAATAATAATTCTAATTCTAACTATATATTAAGAACTTATAATAAACACATATATCTTACAGATGTATATAATTATGAATTATATGATATGATCGGCAATTTAGTTAGAATTGGAAATTCAGATATAGTTAATGGTAATGATATTACTTGTGGTGTTTATATCTTAAAAATAGATGAATTTGTACAAAAAATAATATTTAAATATTAATGGATATTCCAAATAAGGGTCAAGAACCTAAATTAGACGAAACAATAGGTGAAACATTACATAGATTACCCAAGGTGGAACGAAATGTAAAGGATTTATTTAACAAGTTTTACACACTTGAAAATATATTAAGTGATCCAGATGCTGCACGTTATTATCAAAGAATGATACTTTATGTAATCCTACAACGAGAGATTGATTTAGGTAATGTTGTATATTCTCAATATTTTGGAAACATACCTATGAAATGGTGTATTACTACAGAATTTGAAGAAATTGTAGAAAAATATGGTGGAACGATACTATTTCCGATTGTTGATGGATATATTGAAATTAAATAAAAAATATGAAAAAAATACTATTAATGGATATTCCAAATAAACCCAATCACATAGACGAAACATATGGTGAAACATTACATAGATTACCTATGGTTGAACACAATGTAAAAGATTTATTTAACAAGTTTAACGATGATTTACGTAATATATTAATTAACCCTGATGCGGCACGTTATTATCAAAAAATGATGTTTCTCGTAATACAACAAAGAGAGATAGATTTAGGTAATGTTGTGTATAGTCATTATTTTGGTAATACACCCACAAAATGGTATATTACTACAGAATTTGAAGAAATTGTAGAAAAATATGGTGGAACGATACTATTTCCACTTGTTGATGAATATATTGAAAATTAAATAAAAAATATGAAAAAAATACTATTAATATTATTTGTGTTGATTACAACACTTTTATACTCAGCAAATAAGACAACAAAATCTGATGGTAATTGGAATTCTAATTCTACATGGAATGGAGGTGTTCCAGGTACAGGTGATAACATTACAATAAATCACATTGTAACAGTTACAACGAATACAACAACCGTTAGAAATATAATAATTAATAATATTTTAAAAAATAATGGATTTAGAATACGATTAACTGGCAATTGGACAAATAATGGTAATTATATAGATACTCTTGGACGAGTCATCTTTAGTGGTAATACTCAAACAATTAATGGTAATACAAATTTTTATAATTTGAGAATAAGACCTTCAAATAAAGTAACATTAAATGATACTATATTGGTTAAAAATTTTCTTACACTAAGTACTAATTTAGATGTTACTAATGGATTATTTATTATTTATGCTGATTCGACATATAGTGGTAGAATAGATGCTGTCGGAAATGGTGCAAACATTATAGGAAATTTCATATTTCAAAAATGGTTGGATAGATGTAATGGTTGGTCTTTATATGGTGGACCATTCGATGCCACATTAAATAATTATGCTGATAGTGCTACTGATCAGATGATTTATACCGGATTTCCAAATTCTGATTATCCTACATTTGGATGGACTCCAAACGCCTATCTTTGGGATGAAAATTGGAATACAGTTGATCAAGGATGGATAACTCCAGATGGAAATAATGTAATTCCAAGAGGTAAAGGATTTTGGTATTGGAATTCTGATACAGTATTTAACACACTTAATCCATTAATTACACAAAAATGGAAAGTTGTAACAAAAGGTTCAATAGATTTCACATCGACATTCAATTTTCAAATACAATACACTAATACAGGTGATATTACAAGTGATGGTTGGAATTTAGTTTCCAATCCATATCCTGGAACAATTGATTGGATTTCATTTACAAGAACAAATGTAGATAATGCAATATATGTTTTTAATACTTGTAGCCAAAGTTATATGAGTTATATTGGTGGTGTGAGTACAAATGGTGGAAGTAGATATATTTCACCTTTTCAAGGATTTTATATAAAATCAAATAATGTTTCACCTATATTAAGTTGTGATAGATCATCTATTGTTAATAATTATTCACCACTCGCAAAAACTACAAATAATTTTGAAGCTAACAATATATTAAGAATTTATTTGAATGATGATGAAATTGTAATAAGAGAAAATGATGATGCTGATTCAACATTTAATTCAAATTTTGATGCCTATAAATTTATGGATAATGCACAAATATATTCTAAAAATTATAATGACACAAGTATATATTCCATTAATACTATAAATTCATACACGAAGAAAATACCAATTTATGTGAAAGGTAAAGGAACTGGTTCACAAACAGATAGTATAACATTAAATTTTTCAGGATTGGAAACTTGGGAATCTAAATATGAATTATATTTAGAGGATTTAAATGATAGTTCTATGACAAATTTAAAAAATATACAATTTTATAGTTTTGTTGAACCTGTTAATTATAACCTAACAAATAGATTCATTATTCACATGTTTATCAATGGAACCATTAATCCAGATTATTTTAGTGTTATGAAGAAAAAACAAGACAATAAAAAAGAAAAAACATTAATTAATATTGTTAATATAATGGGTCAAGATATTGATATAAAAACATATAAAGGTATAGTGATATATCGTTATAGTGATGGTAGTTCAGAAAAGAAGTTAAATGTTATAAATTTATAAAAATGAAAGATAAATGTTCATGTTGTGGAAAAATAATTTATAATAAACAACATTTGGTTAATAAAATATGTAGAGTTTGTTATGTTTATAAGAATAGAGATAGAATTACTGAAACAGTAGAAGAAAAACTTGAAAGAATAAAAAGAGAAAAATGTATTCTTAGAGAGAAAAAAATAAGAAGAATTAGTGGACAAGAAATCGTGGCTTGATAAATATACAGAATTACATAAAACAGGCGAAATAGATCATTATTACAATCTACCAATAGAAAATACATCATTCGGGTTTAAAAGAGGTAATACATTTCCTTTACTTTTACCATTAGCTATGAAGATATCTGCTAAAACAATAGCATCTGGTTATCATTATGAATCAGACGAAAGAATTCAAAAAAGAAAAAGGATTAAAAAATTAGAGCGTATTCTTGATAAAGATACTTTTGATAGTGTTGTAGATAAAGTAGAATATGCTGATATTATGGTTGAGAAAAAAGATTGTTTTTCTGAGGGATTAGTTTCAGTTCAACCAATGTCGGCACCACAAGGCAATTTATTTTATGTTGATTATATATACGGTTCCGAGTCTGAAGAAGAAAAACAAGAGAATACGTAAAGAAAGACTTAAAAAAATGAAAAGAATTTTAGATGGAATTAGTAATTGAAAATATTAAATATAAAAAAGTAGACGGAAATTGGTTATTTTTCGTCGTTAAAGGAGACGGTGGTTTATTAATAAACAATCATTGGTATCATGTAATAAATAAAGAGACTATATTTAAACTTGATAATTTTTATAACAGAGTAAATAAATTAGAAAGAATTATTAGATGACACAGAAAGAATTTAGTGACAAAATAAATCAAATATATTTAGATACTATTTTTTATTCAAATAATAATAATATTCGAATTCATTTTACTTTTATAGAATTGTTAAATATTGAAGATGATCTTCTACATCTAATCATTTATGAATTACGTAATAATCCTACGTGGGTTATAATAGAATTGATTATGAGTATGTATATTATAGTAATACCAATAGAAATACGTGGTAAATTTGAAAAATTAGTAAAACATATATTAAAAATACTCAATATAAAATTGAGAGAAACAAAATTAAATAGAATAATGAAAGACACTTAATGGTGTCTTTTTTCATTTTTATTATTTAATATATAAATAATAAATAATAAAAATAATGCCAGAACTAAGAAAATCTACATTGAATCAATTAAAAAGAATTAATTGTGAAATTAAAAAACAAGGTGGAACAACTGATAGAAGTAGTGATTCTGAAAAAGGATTGGCTAATTCTATGTGGGTTAATAATCCAATTGTTGGTAAAAGAAAGATATCAACATATGAAGATCATGCTAAAATTGATATTCCTGATGCTGATTTAAAAGTTAAAATGAAAAATGAAAAGAAAATAATTAAAATTAATGGTCACGATTATTTTTATAATGATGAAAAATTATATGCTGATGAAAAATGTCTAAACGAAATAGATATTTATAAACAACTTACAAAAAATGAAAGAGAACAATTTAAAAATAATTTGAAATATAGAAAAAATGAAACTAAAAATGAAATGAAATTAAATGAAGGTAGAGTAAAAGAAGAAATACAAAATATGATAGAAAAATATTATATGGAAGATAATTTTGATAGTATAGAAACACTAACAAAATTAACTGGATTGGATTACGATCAAGTTTCAACAATTTTGGATATATCAACTGTAGAAAATGCTATGGAAAATTTGATGACATATGAAAATAAATCTTATAAAAATTTTAAAAAAATATCAAAAAAATTTCAAAATAACTTGAAATATAATAAAACTGAAAATAAAAAAAATTACACGGATATGAAAAACATACTAAGTTTCGATAAAATGTTTGAGAATGGTCCAAATGACACACCTCAAGAAATAATGAAAAATATGAAAACTATTGCTAATTGGCATAGTGAAGATTCTCCTAAAAAAGAATTTAATATTAATCTGATTGGTAAATTTATTGATACCGGAAAAATAAAAGGATATATTCAAAGAATCGAAGGGAACGATGTTTATATCGATTCTATAGTAGAACCATTAGGTGTAACTAAAATGAAGTTGAAAGACGCTATAAAAGCCTATAAACCTAAAAAGGAAACGAAAGAAACAGCCGATATTTCTATACAAGGTCCAAATAATAAATCTCTTGGTAATACTCCAAATGAAGGTGGTTCTGTTGCTCCTAAATTAGATGCAAAATCAACTGTTGCTTCTGATCAAAAATATGGTAAAAATACAGTAAAAATGATTAAAAGTTTTTCTGATATGTCTAATGATTTTGATAGTACTGTTATAAAAACACACAATCATAAACATATGGCTCCTGGTATAGATGATTCTGGTGAAGTTACAAAAGATACAAAGGTTATAAGCGATAAAGTATATACTGATAAAAAAATCAAAAAATATGATGATGATTTATCACAAAATTTAGATACGAAAATATTAAAACCTCACAAACATACTCACTTAAATCCTGCATTAGATCAAAAAGCAAAAGTAACATTAGATAAAAAAATTACAAATAAAAATAATAAAATAAAATCTTTTTCTGAATTGAAATCAGATTTAACAACAAAGAAATAAAATTATGAAATATCTTAATACATTTATAGAGTATAACGAAACATCTACATATAGTGAAATTGAAGATAATCTTAATAGATTAACTTATTTGTTTCCTAAATGTGATGTGTTATTCGATTTTAAAAATGGTGATGTAGTTTATCAAGTTAAATTGAAAAATAAATTAGTTTGGAATTCATTAAATAAGAAAGGTTTTCCAAATGAAAAACAAGCCATTGAATTAATAAATAGAAAATAACATAAAAAATGCACAATAACTGTATATGTTATTGTGCATTTTTTATAAACCTTTGCAAAGTTGCTTCTGGCATTTAAATCACACAAAAATTTTCTTCTACCCATTTATTTAACGAATAAAAGTTGTCTTTCGTTATTTGTTTTATTTGGCTTTTTTGTTCGTTAAATTTAAATTCGACAAAAACATAATCTTCGGTTTCATTTATGATTTCAATATATAAAATTCCGTTTGTTGTTTCGTATTTTTCTTGCATAATTAATTTTTCTGATTATGGTAAATAAATAAATAACTTCCCTTGTTTTCTATTGAAAAAATAGTAACAACCTTCTTGTTTAGTTACATTTCCTAAATCTTTTTCGCTTTTAAAAGCCTCTTTTTCAATTGAGTTGATTACACTACCATTTTTACTTATTCTATATCCTGTTGCTGTAAGTTTCATAATTTATAATTTATTTAATTATTGTTTTTCTTATTTTATGGTAAATAAATGAAATAGCCAATCGGAGAGAATAATAGGTATTTTAAGAACTCCTTCAAGCCTATTCTTTTAATTTAGAAGTACCGTGACGCAATGGCTATTTTCATTTATCTATGGTTAAATAATTTTTTTCTGATTCTGTTAAAGATTCAATACCTGAACGACCAATTTTATCAAGAACTTTATCAATATTTATGTGAGCAAATTTAAACGTTTCTATTTTTTTGATGAAATCATTATATTCATCAACATCACCACCTAAATTTTCAATATTTATATTCAAATTTAAAAAATCATCAGTTAGGTCGATTTTATTGTATTCAAGTTTTAAAATATCAAGAGTGTTAACAATAGTGTTGCCTAAAAAATCATCACAAACGATATAACAATATAATATTCTACCAATATAATAAGTATAAAAATATGGTGCTGGAACATTGTATTTTTTTGATTCTATTAAAGAATTTTGAATAATTTCAGATAATTCAAATCCTATTTTATCTTCCTCTTCTTCGGAATACTTACTTAAATCCATATCAATTAAAATCAACTTATATTTTGATAAGTTGATAATATCTTTAGTATCTCTATTTAAATTTTCCATAAAACAAAAATAAGCATAATAATCCGAATAAAAAAATATTTTTTGATTTTTTATTATTTATATATATAATAAAATAAAATCATACTCATTATGAAAAATATAAAAACATTCGAAGAATATAATAAAGTTGACGAAGGTCTTTGGGATAATATTAAAAGTTCTGTATCCGGAAATTATACTTCTCAAATAAAAGAATATTTGGATGATATCAATAGTGGTAAAAATACTAAATTAGAAAATTTAAAAAAAGATATTATAAAATATAAAAATGGTAAACCAGGATCAGGTCCAGGTTCAAATAAATTTGATTGGGATAATGCAATTAAAGACTTAGAAACATATTTAAATAATCCAAGTTCTAATAAACCACAAAATTTAGAAGAATTAATAGCTAAAGTTTTATTGAAAGATAAGATTGTTAAAAAAGATAAAGATGGTGTTTGGACACAAGGTTCAGCTTGGTCTGCTGGTGCAGGTCATTCATTTGGTTCAGGTAATAAATAAAATGAAAAAATATATAAATTTTATCAGTGAAAATATCAATGAAGTCAAAATAAAAGAATTATCTTATTTTGACTTTATTAATTTATGCGATACTTATAAAGCCATAGATTATAAAGATAAATCAAATAATAAAATTTATGATATAATAAAATCTGTAAAAGATAATCCAAATATATTTTCTATGAAATCTAATAAATATCACTTTTTAGCTGCACTTAAAGGTAAAGAAATAATTGGTGTGTTCTATAAACAATTAGGCGGCAACCCAGACATTTATGATGATGGTTATATAATATCTAATGGTGCAGGACAAGAACTACTATTAGAAATGAGAAAATTAGGTTCTTATACAACATTCTCAAATATTGGTAATATACCAAGTCTTAAATCACAATTAAAAATTGGAGCTGAAATAATATGTTTAACTGATAGTAGTCCAGAAAAACCATCAGGATTCTACAATAAAGAAATAAGTGATCAATCATTAAAACAACTTCTTATAGATGAGAAACTATATTATAAAGATGGTTCAGATAAATTTTACTTCTATGATGAATCTGGCAATTTGAATATCAACGGATTAAAAGATTTTCTAATAAATCAAGAAAATATAACCGTCATCGAACCAAAAAAAGACATTAGTTCTAAGATAAAAGTATATTTCTTACTCAAAAAACTTTAATATTTTCCAAACAATAATAATATTTAATACTATGTGTTTTATATGCTTATTTATAAAAACTTTCATTTTATTTTTTTATATAAATATGTACAAAAAACAATATACATTACTTTATGCTCGTGGATTATGAATATAAAAACGGTAATTTAATTACAAGTTTTGTCGATAGTACAGGAAATATCAAGCTCAAATATTTCCCTTGGTCACCAACCAAATTTATTGCAACATCATTAGATGATCCAGAAAAACATGGTAGATTTATAACTTGGGATGGTCGACCAGTTAAAGAAATTTACACAAAATATCCTAATAAATATTCTGTATATGATTTTATTGATACGTTACCCGAAAATGAACAAGCCGATCTGTATGATTATCATGAACCAAATATCTATTTTATAGATATTGAAAATGAAATATTAGATAAAAAACCACAACCTCACCTTGCCGAAAGCAAAGTATTATCGATTTCTATTGTTTGTAAAAACAAAGCTTTAGTTATTGGTATAGATCCACTTACAGCAAAAGAAGAAAAATCAATACATAATGATATAAATAATGAATATGGTGCTATGTTTGAAAGAGAATGGGAATTCAAATATGTTCAATATAAAAGTGAATATGATATGTTATTGAATTTCTTTAAGAAATTTGTTCCAAAAATGCCTGTTATGACCGGTTGGAATTTCAAACACTATGACTGGGTATTTCTTGTAAATCGTGCTAAAATTTTAGGTATAGATCCAACATTATCATCTTTTACTGGTAAAATGACTGAAGAAAATCAAAATGATCCAAGAAATTATTGTGAATTACCAGCACATAGAATAATTATCGATTATATGGAAATTTTTGATAAGTGGGATACTTCTATTAAAGTTAAAGAATCAAATGCTTTAGATTTTGTAGCTTCTAAAGTATTAAAAGTTAAGAAGGTTAATTATGAAGGTAATCTTAAAATTTTATATGAAAACGATTTTAAAAAATTTATTTTCTATAATGCTATCGATAGTATATTAGTTCAAATGATTCATGAAAAATCTAAACTTGCGGATATTCTTTATGGTATAGCTACATTAAGTAGAACAACTGTAACTAAAGCTTTATCAACTCTTTCTATTACCGAAGGTATTCTTAGAAAGAAACTAAGAGAACAAAAAAATATTGTTCTTGTTAAGAATGATATAGATGACTCTGCATCATCAGTTAAAGGTGGATGGGTTAAAGAACCTATTAGAGGTATGGCGACTTGGACTTGTTGTTATGATTTTGCCTCACTATATCCAACAACAATGAGACAATTTAATATTTCTGCTGATTCATATAAAGGTCAAAAAATTAAAAATGAGAATGTTGCATTATTTAATGGACACCAAATAGATTTATTACCAGATGATATTATAACTAAAAATGGAGCTGTATTTAAAAATGAAATAGGTGTAGTAACACAAGTAATGGGTGAAGTTTACGGAGATAGAAAATCATATAAGAAAAAGATGATGAAAGATAACATGGAACTTGATTTATTACAAAGAGAATTAAAAGAATTAGAAGATAGTTTAATAAATTAAAAAAAATAAATAAAATAATATGAATCAACCTCAACAACAAGTCACTTTAGAAATGATGAAAAGTGCTAAAGAAATAGTTTGCGAATCTTGTAAGAATAATACATTTGAAGAAGTCTTAAAACTAAGAAAATTATCAAAAATCATAACTGCACAATCTAAAGATACATTAGTTCCAATTCCTATGTTTGCTTGTAAAAAATGCGGTCATATCAATAAAGAATTTGATGTAACTGATGAAATGTAATCTATAAGATTATGAATAAAGAAGAATTAAAAAAATGGTTTTGGAATAAATTCAATTCCTGTTACAAGGTAAATCATAGTGATTATCCAAAACGCACCTATTATTTTTATGACAAACAATTTATTAGACAAAAAAAATTAAATAGAATCGTTGGTGAAAAATTGGAATATCCAACTGAATTAAAAGGTATTTGTTTGTTTGAACAGGATCCAAAAAATGAATATTTATATTGTAATTATGATAAAATTTGGTCATTTTTTGAAACCAATTTTTCATCTAATTATGATGAAATTCAATCATTTATAAAAGAACTCTTGGATGAACATAACAAATTAAGTGTCTCCATACCTCCACCGCATGAAGTTAAGAATACCATTGGCTTGGATGAACATAACAAATTAAGTGTCTCCATACCTTTTATCAGACGAACCACTACCGCCACATGCTTGGATGAACATAACAAATTAAGTGTCTCCATACCACTTGCCCGTTTTGAACACTTGCTTCAACACTTGGATGAACATAACAAATTAAGTGTCTCCATACCTGTCTTCATTTGGAGTAAATACTTCTTCACTTGGATGAACATAACAAATTAAGTGTCTCCATACCAGTGATAGGACGATGGAAAAGTTTGAAAAACTTGGATGAACATAACAAATTAAGTGTCTCCATACCAATTGATAATTTATGGAGTAGTGGCTGTAACTTGGATGAACATAACAAATTAAGTGTCTTACATACCAAATTAAAGTAATTTTTTCATATCAAATGATAATTTAGATTTACCATTATAAACATCTCGTTCTGATAAAGTTTTTAATAATCTGAATTTTGTTTTATCATCTATTTTATTTTTATGTAAAAAAGTAGCTTCTTTAATAATTTCAAATGTTTTATTAATATCATCGAAATATATTAATCCTTGATAATCTAATATTTCTTCTACTTTTATTAAATCTTTAGGACATACAAAATAATATTTATTAGATATTTTGTATGTTTTTTTACTTTTTGTTTTTATTTTACATGAATCATTCACAAGTTTCATGAATTTATGTTTCATATATTTTCTACGATCTATATTTTCATTAAAGTTTTTAACTTCTTTGAGAAAATCAGTTCTACTAATTTTTAATTCATATTCATAAATATAATCTGTACTTGTTATTTTAGAAACATCCATTTCTGAATAACCTGCACCTTGAAATCTTTTACATACACATTTAGTAGAATCTGTGAAAAGATAAATTGATAATAATTCTTCTAATTCTTTTGTTGTCATATATAATATATTATTTATAAGATTATTTCTAATCTATCAAGAATATTGTCAGAATATGTTATTCGTTCTAAATGAATACCATGTTCTCGACAATATTTTGTTTTTATCTTATCTTTCTTCTTCCTTAATTCAAAAGCTTCAACACCACCAAAATATTCTACACATTCACTATGTTGTATTCCATCAAACTCAATACAAATATTATAATCAATTAAATAAAAATCAAACGGTAACTCAGTCTTATATTTACAACCATCAAATTTCTTCTGATGTATATATTTTATATTGTGTAAATCTAAATATTTTATTATCTCATTTTCTCCTTTACTTGTTTTACATTTTGGACAACCCATTCCTCTAAAATGATCGGTTGGCATTTGCCAAAAAGACCCATGTTTTATGCAAATGATTTCAACCTTGGTAATAACATCTATATAATTTGATGACTTATAATCATATAAATTATTATGTATAATATTACATTTTTTTATAAAACTTTTTTGTGTATGTTTAATTTTTTGAGGTATAAAATTTACTCCATATTTTTCTTGATTTGTATTTATTAATTTTTGTAAAATATCTTTATTTTGTAAATGATGTTCAGTACCATATTTTTCCTTACATGTTATTTTAGTTTGTTTTTTAACACTATCTAATTGAAATACATTATCAACACCATATAATTCTTGATTGGTTTCTTTTATTGGAATACCTTTACATTTAGAACAGTAATACTTCTTTGTATCATTATTTGTTATTTTATTGTAATCATAATACACAACTTCTTTTATTATATTACAATTAGAACATTTTGCCTTTATTTTTTTATTAGAACCTAAAGCTAATTCTGTTGGTAATATTTCAATAACATCACCACTTTTTAAATCTTTATAGGTTTTCTTATAATGACCTAATACTTTATTAGAAATTTTTATTTCTATTTTTTCATTTATTATCATATTCTATATATTAAAATCTTATGACCGAAATAGGCTTTTTTGTAAAAAATGTATAAAAAAAAAGAGAGAACTAAGTTCTCTCTTTTTTGTAGTAAGTGTCTTATTAGATAAGTACACCGTTGGTATCTGTAACTGTAATAGCCATAAATTGTTTCCAAGGAAAAAATCCCACATCCGTGATGGCATATCTACTTCTGATTAACATTCTTGGAGCCCAAGTTGCTTCGGAAATTAGACTGATTGACTGTGCCATTAAGTAAGGTATAAATACTAAACCTGGTTGGTCAACGCTATTTTTTCTTCCTAAGAAGATTCTGTTATCATCCCATCTCATGTAAGGGTCAACATAAATAGAAATGTTACCAATGTTACCCATTGGGTATAATTGACCATTTGTATTCATTTTACCTGCGTTAGCTGGATTGATTGTGTAACCTGCAACATCTTGTAATACAGAAGCTAAGTTTCCGTTAGTTACTAAGTATTGAGCAGGACCTACTCTACCGTCAGTAGCGATGAAGTTAGAAGCATTGTTGATTTTAGCAACAAGTTTTCTTTGAACTGAGTGATAAGTTTCACCTCCTGGTGCTGGACCGTTTACAGCTGTATAAGTATCAACGTTAAAGTCGAAGTTAGTTGGAACTGTATTAGATGCTGCATTTTCAATAGCAAGAGTTCTAATTTTTGCAACAATTTGTTTAGAAATTGTTTGTGTAAGTTCGTTAATAAGAACTGATTCAAGTTTTTGAACGATGTCCATACCTGTTGAAGCTTTAATATCTTCAATTTGAGTTCTTTTTAAAGATGAACTAATTTCAATATCACCAACAGCAACTGATTTAGTGAAAACGTCTGGTCCAATAACTCCTGGATAAGTGTTTTCGTCAGTTAATCTGTCCATAGCGGTATTTAAATTCCATCCTGCTGAGAAACCTGGTAAGTGATCTTCCATAGTTGATACTAATTCAAGAGTTGTATCACTTGCAATATCATAATCTGCTGCTCCACCTGTTGCAGCTGATAATTGTACGAAAGAAGCTGAGATCATTTGAGCAAGAGCAGAAGTTGTTACTGTACCATCAAATGTATTTCTTGCAGCTTGGAAAGTAAAAAATCCTGCTGCTGCATTATTTGATTGTCTATAAGTTCTAAACATTGGTAATCCATCAACTCTTGAGAATCCTAAAAATTCTAACCAACCTTGTCTTCCTTGAGCTACTGTTGGTTCTGTTGTTGTTGGAGCCGCTCCAGCTAATCCAGTATTGAAATAAGTAGTACCTGTCATTGAAACGAATACTCTAGCACTTAATCCACCGATCATTTCAGTTACACTTAATCTTACTAAATCCATTCTTAGATTAGTATTTAAAGTTGTACCTGATGCTGCAGAATTCAGTTTAAAAACTAAAGGTCTTTCATCACCATTAGTATCACCGTGACCTTCTGGGTTGTTATCGTATTTAAAATCAACGAATAGTAACTCTAATCTTGGAGAAGAAGCTGGTTTAACAGCAACTAAATCTAAACCAATAGTTTGAGCAGCAATTTTCATTGAAACTGGTAAAAGGTTTTGAGCTACATCACCTGAACCGTTTGTACCATAATTACCTGGTGTTCCTGTTCCTGTGTAAGTACCTACTTGACCTACATTTTGAGCACCGATAATAGGAGCAGTAACAGCACCCATACCGTAAGTGTTACCTAATGTTGAATAACCAACATTTTCATTTAACTGGTGCATTTCTGCATACTCAGCCATCCAAGTTCTTTTTTCTACATCACCTACTTGTAAGTGGTCAAGAACAGGAGTCCATTTTTTTAAAGCTTTTGCTTTGTCTACTATAAAATTCATAGTTTTAATTGTTTTTTTTTATTATATATTAACTCTAAAATGTCATTTTTTTCCATTTTACTGATATTTAGTTTTTTGTGGCTAAATACCTGTTTTTTCGTGAGTTATATATCTATTTATTATCCTAAATTTTTAATTTTTGAGATGAATGAATCAATCTGATCATCTGATAAAGATGTATTATCTACAAATTTATTTGTATTAAGAATCGTTTTGTTCTCGTTGATTTGAGAATAAGATTCTAATCTTCTGCTCTCCCAGAACTTTTCAATTTTTGTAGTTGAGTCTAAACTAGGATAAAGTTTAGCCGAACTGATTATACTCTTTTTGTGATTTTCATTCAAATTTTCCCAAATAGGTTTCAATTCTGAAGGAATGTTTTCCATCAAGACATCTTCTAAAGTTTTTTGAACTGAAAGAGCATTTTTAATAGCATGTAATAATTGTATTTCAGTGTAGATTTGATCTTTACTTTCGTTTATTGAAAAGACAACTTTTTCTTTGTCTTCACTTGAAAGGTCATACCATGCTTTTTTGTTCTTTTCTGTTAAGAATTGAGCAAAGTGTGGTTCTTTAGTTTCAGATGCTTTACGTTTTTTAGTTTCTGTGATTAAATTACCGATATATGATTTTAATGAATCTTCTGTTTCCATTACTTTGTCACCGATTAAAGTAACTTTACTTTCATGTACTTCTACTAATTCATTATTGTCACTCATTTTAACAACAATAATATTGTTGGTTGGATTTGATGCTAATACTTCACCAGTTCTATCTTCAACTGAAACAGTTGCACCTGGAACTAATTGTACTTGTGCACCGATTGGTTCGCCTTGTACTGATGGCATACCTTGTACTTCTTGACCTGGAACAGCTTGTGCATCTAATGGCATTTCTTCACCCATTACTGGTTCGCCTTCCATTCCACCTTCTGGTTGTTGTACATAAGCTTCTTCACCTTGAACTTGAACAGGTTGTTCTCCTTCTTGTGCTTGAACTTCACCTTGAATTTCTTGTCCTTCTGGTTGTTGTACTTGTACTTGACCTTGACCTTGACCTTGAACTTGACCTTGAACTTGACCTTGAACTTGTGATTGTGTTTGAGCGAAATCATCTTCTTCGTCATAATATTTACTAACATTATCAATTTGTCTCATATTAGGAACTTGTGATTGTTGACCATCTTCGAAAAGTTTATTTCCTTTAATAGAGTCAATAGTATTATCAAGACCTTCTGCGATATAATTCATATATGCTTGACCGTCTGAAACATTTTCAGCGATATATTCAGCATAAGCAATGTTATTATCAACGTGTTCAGCGATATATTCAGCATAAGCAATGTTATTATCAACGTGTTCAGCGATATATTCACCGTAAGCGATGTTATTATCTAAATTTTCAGCTAAATATTCTGAATAAGCAATATTACTATCTAAGTTTTCAGCGATATATTCTGAATAAGCGATATTCTTGTCAAGATTTTCTGCAATGTATTCACCATATGCAATATTTTTGTCAAGATTTTCAGCAATATATTCTGAATAATCAATAGATTTTTCAATGTTTTCAGCTAAATAATCAGAGAAATCAATGTTTTTATTAACGTGTTCAGCAATATATTCAGAGAAATCAATGTTTTTATCCAATGTTTCTGCAATATATTCAGAATAGTTAATGTTTTTGTCAAGTTTTTCAGCAAGATATTCTGAATACTTGATTGATTTTTCTAAGTTTTCTGCTAAATAATCGTTGTGTTCAGTAAGTTTTTTTGTAGTGTCTTGTAAAGACTCATTTTGAGTAACTACTGTTTGAATGCTTTCAGCTAAATAGTCAAGATACTTCGCAACTTTGTTTTGTTGCTCCAATAAGGTCGCATAATTCTCAGACATTGAATAAATTGCAGAAGGATCAACCTTTCCACCTTTTATAGATTCTGTAAGAAGAGAACTTACTTTTTCAATCTCTTCTTTAAGATAATCTGAGTACTCCGCCATTTGGGTTTTAGTGATAAAATCATTTTGGTTCATACTAAATAATTCATTAATTTTTGACTCGTCAGATACATCATATATCCTAAAGTTGGTTTGTGGAAGATTTTTGAATCCTAAGGATTCATTCAATGACATTCTTGCTGTTCCAAAACCTGGATCGGCAACCGCATCATATGTGAAAAGTTTTTTAACCGTAACGGTTCCATCTGATTCAGTAATACCAGCGGCTCTTGATGAAACAAAAAGAGGGCAATTATCTTCGACTAATGCCTTAGCCTCTTTGCCCCAATGTGTGTTAAGAAGTCTAATCTCACCATCTATTCTATTAAATTCTTTATTAAAAGAAAGTTTTTCAATAGTGTGTGATATTCTCTGTAACGATGTATCAAAAACGTCTGGATGATCAAACTCGCCATAAACAGCTCCTAATGAATTCTTTCGTTCCACGAGTTCATTAAGATGAGGTAGGAATCTGTCAGCAGTATAAACACGTTCATTTCTGTTCATAACGTCAAATTCTGTAAAAATACCTGATAAACGAAATTCTTTATTACCTTTCGCATCAATTTTCACAGCTTCATTTAACATTAAGCCATTCGTGTTGTTCTCTACTATCAGGACATACTTGTTTGGGTTTCCCATAGTTATTTATTATTTTTTAATTATATATTGATTAAAAAATGTGTTTTTTTTCCATTTTTTCTACATAAAAAAAAGACACTCAATTACTTGAGTGTCTTATATAATTTATTGTTTTTTAGAATTCAAATTTTTGATATAAATTCTGAATAATTTTTGTCTATTATAAATATAAAACCAAAACCGTTATCTAAAGAAGTTTTTTGTTTAAGTAAATTGATTTCTAAATTTTTATTATATGTGTATTTTGATTTTATTTCTATTATTAAATTTTTATATAAAAAATCCGAAAAATAAAAATGTTTTTTACCATCAATAATATATTCAAACCTTTTTCCATTTTTAATTTCTATATTATTACTGAAACAAAAATCTATATAAATATGAAATATTCATATTTTTCTAAATGAAATAAGAGGTAATTTCTTACCTCTTATTTTTAAAATTCAAATTGTGAACCTCCTTCAGGTGTTTCGCCACCTCCACCTTGAGATTGACCTCCCCCGCCTTGTGATTGACCTCCCCCGCCTTGTGATTGACCGACTCCGCCTTGAGATTGACCGCCACCTCCTTGTGGACCACCTCCTTCAAATTCACCTTGGGCACCGCCACCTTGTGCACCGCCACCAGCACTACCACCAGCACCACCTCCTGCACCAGGAGCCATACCACCACCACCAAGTTTATACTTGGTGTTTTCATCGATATCTGCATCAGTAAATTTCATAATTTTACGAATAATCCATTCAATATGTAAATATGGTTTTTGTTCGGCATCTTGAAGATTAGAACTTAATGTTGAAGCAATTTCTGCTCTTTTTGATAAGTTGTTTAAATATTTCCATTCTTCAAATAATTCATTTGTGTTAAAATTAACCTGCATAGATGCGTGAAATAAATTATCATCTTTCAATTCAGGAAAATCCATAATCATTTGAATTTTCATTGGTTTAACAATAATCTCTTTGAATATGGTTCTTAATCTTTTAATATAATTACCAAATTTTATTTCATCTCTTGTTATTTCAGATGAATCGTTATAGATATTACCACCACCAGAATCTTCATCAAATCTACTGAAAGGTAATTTTGATGCTCTTTTTAGATTTTTATAAAACCATTGTAACATAGTATCTTCATTTAAATCCGTTCCTTGTGATTGCATTATTTCAACTGTAGGAGTTCCTAAATCAGAATTAGGAAACCAGAAATCTTTTGAGTGAGGAATGTTAGTTGATCCATTGATAGTTACAGTACCCATTGTATCATCCCATTGAACATCTTCATGGTATTCAGACATTAATTCATATATTTGTTGTTCTGCTTGTTGTCTTGTTAAACCATTAGTTGGAATGATGAATTTTTTATAAATTGCAGCTTGATTAATGTTATATAACATTCTTGTTTGTTCCAACATTTTTACTTGATTATATGGTCTAATTAAATTTTCAACATAAGATGTTTCACCATATTCATTATTATTTGTATATGAGATATATACTATTTGAGCATCTAATAAAACTCTTCTTATTTGTGGATTGTCAGGATATTGTATCCAAATAATTGTTCCTGTACCTGGATCAGATGCTACAACTAAAGTCATAGGATCAATTGGTGCAAGATCAATAATATTTTTTTGTTTATTATCATAAACTAATTCATATGCAATATAACCATCTATTAAAAAATTTTTAAAATAGTTCCAAGCCGTTAATCCATCATTGAAACCAAAATTTCTATATATTTTACTGAAGTTTTCTTGATATCTTTGTTTTAATGATTCATCAAATTCATCTGGTAAATCTTTCATTTTACAAAAATAATTATCATCATTATATATGATAGCTTCATCTGCTATCTGTGTAACAAAATCCTTTATTTCATCTTTAATAGCATATTGTTGTAATATTTTTCTCTTGTCAGCATATGCTCTATCTAAATATGCAATTGATTTACGATCTAACATTTTTGATACAACTTTCTTAGTAAATATATCATACATATTTGTACCATATTCTCCACTTTGTCCTTGTGGATCTTCATGAGTACCAACACTATATGTATTTTTAACAACCATAGATTGGTAGTCCATACCCCAGGTTGATAAGTTTCTTAACATTTTGTTATAAAATCCTCTATTCTCTATTGTACTTCCTAAATCATTTGATTTACTATTACTATATCTATTATATGATGACATAATTTAATTTAATTTTTTATTATATATAAAAATCTGTTGGTCTTTAATTAGTCTTTGAATAATTTTAATTTTTCCCTAAATAAAGCAACTGTTTTATGATATTGTACTGAATCGGCTTGATATCCCTCAATAAATAATTTATATTGTTCTATTATTTCACCCAATTTTACTTGTTCCTTTCCTTCTATTGATTTGTGTAATTTTAACATATCAACTCTATTAAACCGCTTCATATCAGCCATTATTATTTCTGGAGCTATTTTTATTGAACATACATATGATTTTTTTATTTTATAATTACCATTAAAATCTTTAATTGTATATGCCGTTATCGCATATTCCATTTTATTATTTTTTAATAACTTATAAATATTTTCAAAATTTATAAAATCTAATGGTCTTTCATTAATAGTTAATTTTTCTTCTGAAATTGTATTCATTTGATTAACAAAGTTTTTAAATATATTATTGAAAAATAATATCTTATATCTTGGTGGTAAATATTCTAAGTTAACAGCATATAAAATACTTTTATTATTAATGACTTTATATTCTAATGCTAATATAGGACACCATATCAGATTACCGTTAAAATTGTATTGTATTAAGTAAAATCTACCACATATTAATTTATCTGGTAGAATTTGACTTATTTCAGAATTATTTGGTTTGTTTCTCAATTCAACTAATTTGTCAGTTAAGTCAAATATAGTTTTACTTATACTACCGTGCATATCAATTACGCCTAACATATAATTTTCAAAATTTTTATACATATTACATTATATTATTTTGTTTTAAATGTCCTTCATGAATAATTACAAATTTCATTTGATGTTTCTCACACCAATCAACAGCTCTCGTCCATTTATAAAGATTTTTTTGATATGATTTTAATTGATATTCAAATGATTCCAATGATTTAGCTGTTATTTTTTCAGATATAACTGGATATTGAGTTTCTTTGTACGGTTTTATTTCAATAACCACTTGATCAAATCGTTCAGGATTATTTGAATCTATTCGTTCTATATAAAAATCAGGATAATACCTATGATATTTACCTTTTGCGTCTTGATATGGTATGGTTATAAATTCACTACTCCATCTTTTTATTTGTGTGTTATTATCACAAAAAGTCATAAAATGAAGTTCCCACTTTGAACGATATATACATTTTGTCGGATCACCAATATATTTATCTACATTCTTTATCTGATAAAAACCCTGATAATACCTTTTTCTTCCTTTGTTTGTTCTATTAGTCTTATTGTTTGGTTTATTTATATTTCCCATACAGTATATATTAATATAGATATGGTTAAAATAATAAACTATCCGCATTTTATGATAATTATCAAAACTCGTTAGAATATAGAAAAAAATAAAAGAAAATAGAAAATCCTGAAAAAATGGCGGAATATAAGAAAAATTGGGAAAAGAAAAATAGAAAGAAAATAAATGATAAAAGAAATGAATTTAATAGAAATAATCCACATATTTCCGCTTGGAGAACACTATTACAAAATACAATAAAAAGAATGAATACTGTGAAAGAAGGACATACTATTGAACAACTTGGATTCAGTGCTGAAGATTTAAGAAATCATATAGAAAAACAATTCACTATTGACATGACTTGGAATAATCATGGCGAATGGCATATAGATCATATAAAACCAGTGACATCTTTTGATAAAATGACACCGGCTAATATTGTTTGTGCTTTAACTAATTTACAACCTCTTTGGGCAACAACAAGAGAAATAGATGGTATTATCTATGAAGGTAATCTTAATAAAGGCATAACTCATTGATTATCAATTATATATGGTGAAGTCCTTTACCATCATTTGATGTATCTAAACTAATAAATTTAATATAATTGTTTTGTTGGTGTGGTTTTCTTCCGTGAAGTTCATTATAACCTGCTGCCAAACCGCGTTTATAGATTTCGGTAAAATACGGGAGTGCATATTTATATTTTTTATCATCGAAACTGTACCAATTTTCGAACATAACAAGAATTCCGTGTTGCATACAATCTTGCATTTCGTCAGAATCTTTATAATCTTTTTGTTTTCTGCGAATGGTATTTTTCGCAATTAGTTCAAAATAGTGTTCAGCTTTTCTTGTTAAATTTCCTTTTCCTTTAGAAAGGACGATTTCATAGTATAAGTCACTATCTTCTAAATAATTAGCCATGTATTAATTGTTTATTTTTTGGGTAATCTTAAAATAAAAATTAAGTGGATATTGTAGATTTTGTGGAGGTATTTTTTATAATCTATCTTTAAAAATGGTGAAAATAAATTTTCACGTTAATACATATACATGATAGTCAATAAAAAGTTTGAAAAAACCTCAACATCAGGATGTTGAGGTTCATATGTTCATGATAATCAGAGAATTATTTATTTATAAGTATTTTTCTAGCTTCTGATTTTTTAGCTTTGATATCATTTAATTCAAGAGTTAATTTATTTTTATAAACTAATAAATTGGTGTGAGTTAATTGAAGTTCTTTACTTTCTTTTAAAAGATCAATATTATCAGAAAGCATTTTCAATGATTCATTAACATCTTGAAGTTTCATATCAATTTGTTGTTCTTTATCTTCTAAATTTCTAAGAGTTTTAAGTTCATTAGAAAGTTTATTTTCGTAGAAGTGGCTTAAATCGTAATCCAATTCTTTTTGTACGTCTCTGATTAATTCGCTAGCATTTTCGTAAGCGAAGAATCTTGAACCGGTTCTATTATCTCTTGAATACACATACATTTTATCTTTGTAATTAAAAACTACTGATTCAGTAAATGGATTTAATAGATTAGAAACTTTTAATGCGACATCTAATTCAACAAATTTTTCTAAATTATTTACAGTAGCTTCGATAAGATTATAATAATCTTTTTTCAAGTATGGAACGATTGGAGAGTTAAATAAAGTTTCTAAAGTTGTTTCTTTATCTAATTTTTCACCATTAAGATACATTTCATTATTTTTTGTAGAAACGCCTAAACTTAAATTTTCATCAATTCTGAAAGAAATTCTATCTTCAACGATTTCAGACATTTGAAGAACTTTTTCAAGTAATCTAATATTTCTAACTTTATCAACATCTTTAATATAATCATCTGCAATAACTTGTTTAATTTCAGATTCAGATATTAAGAACCATCTATCTGAGATATAAGCTAAATGACCATCATCTACTTTTTCTACTAAAGTATAAACTTTTGCAGCTTTACCAGAATTTTGAAGATTTTGTCTTTCGATAGGAGAAGCAGACATTTTCATCAAGAAATGTTTTATTTCTGGAACCCAATCATAGATTGATAATTCGTTAAGAACTGATTCCATTCTAGCATCATCATCATTTTTATTGATGATTTCAAGTAATTGAACTAAAGCTGGTCTGTAAAGCATACCTAAATTTTTTCTTTCTACTTTTTTATATAAATCTTTCAATTCATATACTAAAGGCATACTTTCAATTTCTTCTTGTACACTTTCTAAAAATAATTTAACTTCTGGTTCATATCTGAATTGTTCTAAGTTATTTTTTAATGATTCGTTTATTTCCATTTCAGATAAACTATCATAGTTTTCAAGGTGTAATTGTGCTACTCTTGCAATGTCTAATTGTTCAACATTTAATTTGTTTTTGAAATTAAATAATTCTAATTTAATGTTTCTCATGTTTTATTATTTTTTTTTTGTTATATCTTGCACCTTTTCAGATTTTATGATATATTTTTTATCGTATTTATATATTAAGTATAAAAAGTCATTTTTTTCCAATAAAAAACCTCTCGAAATCGAGAGGTTTAAATTTATTCCTCAGGTATGCTATCACCAGGATCAATAGGACTTATATTAAAATCTTCTTTATTCCAATTGGTTGGTTTATAATTTATATCTCTGTCTTTAATAATAGATTGTTGTCTTCCTAATTCGTGATAAAAATTATTCCAATAAACTCTTCTAATTTCTGTCATACCTTCAATAGTAGTTGAACCACTAAGACCACCTTTAATATTGAGTTGATTAAATGCTGCATTGTAACCTTTTATTGAATTATTGAAATCATTTGTTGGTTGTGGTATTCCTAAATATTCCCAATCTAAATCACCATCATTATCACAAACCATCAAATCATCAGATGATATTCTAAATATTGGGTAATAGGTTTTTACTTCTAATGAAAATTTAATAGATTTTTTTCTTTCTGTTTCCATAGATAGATCTCTTGGTATTTCAATAGTTTTATCATCTGGTAAAGATAAAATTGCATCTATTTTAATACCGAAATAATCAATATTAAAGAACATATAATTAAATAATAAATCTAATATTTTTTGACTACATTTATCCACTTCATTTTGTGTTGCTAATTTAATTTCAACATCATAATTTATACTAACTGGTACAGCTTTGACTTTAGATATAATTTTTCTTAAAGTACCATTTATATTAGTTTTTTGTGCTAAGTATTGATTTGGATTTGCAAATTCATCTGAACGAGTTCCAAAACCATTAAATGTTATTTGACCTCTTTGAAATTGATCTGTGTTCATACCAACTCTAACATCAACGATATCGTCAACGAAAGCATCTAATGAAAATCTTTCATCACCTGTTAAACTTGTGTAGAATGGTACTAAAACTCTTTTTCTACCGGTTTCAGTATCATTTAAAGGTTCGAAATAATTTATCCACCGTATAGATTTATTTAATGTTCTAGCTAATGAGACAGTTACCATCCTAAAAAATTGATCGTCAAAATCTCTATGTGAATCAATCATAATTATTATTGTTTTTTATTTTATATATTAAAAGGTAGTCTGTTAAAAATTGAGATATAAATTTTTATATATAAAATAAATATTTTTTAGATGAATGATAACAAATTTTGATGATTTTTCAGGTGTGATAAGTATAATGATAGATGATGATGTGATGTATTTTCATTTAAAGTATGATGAAGATAAGCAACCATTTGAAGTTAGATTATATTTACATGATGGTAATTATGAAGAATTAAGTGTTATTATACCGGATTCTAAAATATTGGGTCATAAAGAATTTTTTATTAATCCTAACGTTGATAAAAAGATAATAGATGCACTAGTAAAAGAGAATTTTATACAAGAAACAGGTAAAAAAAGTATAGCTGGTGATAAAGAAACGAAATCCTATAATTTATTAGTATGAAATATTTAGAAAAATTTAATGAAAACACTGAAAACAATCAATTTTTTATATTGAATTGGATGGATGGTAGTAGAGAATATTTTAAGACAGAAAAAGAAGCTGTCTTAAAATTTTTAAAAATGAAAAATGAATCAATTGAGGAAAATTCGGAATTTGACATGTCTGTTATGAAATTGATTATGGAATATAATAATATAGATTAAAAAAAATAAAAAAATTATGAAATATTTAAAAAATTATGAAAACAATATGTTGGATAACATATTGGATAAAATTTCAAAAGGTGGTATTGATGTATTAACACCAATGGAAAAAAAATATTTAGATAAACATTATAAAGGTGATGATAAATTAGAAACTGATATATTAAATAGGAGAGAACGAATAGGTAGTGTATTTGATTATGATCCTAGAACAGACTCAGAATTTTTTGATAATTTATCGGATGAAACCGGATTAAATTTTGATTTCAGTAAATATGGTGATGATATGATAGAAAATGGTAGATATAATATCATTTGGGATGAATTAGATGATGAAGATATTCAAGATTTTGAAGATAAATATAAAGTTGATTGTAAAAAATATCTTAATAGTGAAATAGTATATAAACCTTGGGATGAATTGGATGATGATGAAAAGAAATCATTTAAAGAATATATAAAAAATAGATATTAAAAAATGTTACATAGTTACAAATCATACATATCTATTTTAGAAAGTAGAGAAACAAAAATAGAGAAACAAAAAGAGAAAATAAGAAAGTTCTTAAAATTTGAACCTATTATTGATTTAGTTTTTGATCTTATTGTTAGTGAAGATAGTACGAAAGGTTTAAAATATACTACGTGGTTTTGTGATAAAATTTCAAAGGAAGTTGTTGAACATTTAGAAAAAAAGAGTAAAGATTGGAGTATTGGTATTGATATTAGTAAAGAAGTATTTGAAAAATATCTTAAATCTGGAATATTAGATATGAAAGATAAAACCGATATAATTAAAGAAAGGATTAAAAATTCATTTACATACTTCTCACCACAAACAAATGAAATAAATACAATTTTAGATTGGTTGAATTCACCAATTAGAGAGGAAGAACAAGTTGATTTATCACAATACAAAACTATACACGAAGCATATTTGAGAGCCGAAGAATGGCATAAAAATATTAAAGCAACCGGTGTTATTGTAAAAGAAACCGGAACAGTTCTTATGACATTTGAGGATGGATATTATTGGATTGATTTGGAAACAACATCTGATCGTGATGAAGCGAATGCAATGGGTCACTGTGGTACAACAAATAATGGAGATACTTTATATTCATTAAGAAGAAAACAATCACCACACGTAACTTCTGCAATTGGTTCACATCCAAATGGTGATGGTACAGATAGTACTACAATATTTCAAATGAAAGGAAGAAATAATAAAAAACCAACAGATAAATATTATAAATATATTATTGAATTATTATCATATCCAAATGTAAGTGAAGATGTAAAAATTATAAATGATTTTGCTCCGATAGTATCATTTGATACTATCGAATATTTACCATCGGAAGATTTTCACGTTTCTGATTTAAGTGGTGAACAAATAAAAAAATTACAAGAAAAAAATCCAAAATTGATAAAAAATTGTGGATTTACTATTAAATATAAATTATTTAAGGCTGGTTACGTAACATCAGAAGAACTAATTGAAGGTATAGAAGATTTAGGTATATTTGATGGTGGAATTCATTTTTTATTGGATGAATGGACTGATTTTGAATGTAACATATTTAAAGAAGATAGAAATCATAGTAAATGTTGGCAAACCCAAGTATTGTCATATGATGCAAATTATGATTATTATGTTGATGTAAAATTTGATTATAATTATAATTGGAAAGATTTACAACCAAGAGTTTTTGTTGAAGTTTTAGAATATTTAATAAAAAAGAAAATAATTATTGAATATAATATTCAAGATTATGAAGGTGATAATTTTGAAATAACTAAAGAAAATGCCAGTATAAGTCCTAATAAAGATGATATATGGATTAAGTCGCCAATTGGTGGTGTTATATCACTTGAAAGTTTAATGAGTGCTAAAAATGGTGAAACTTCAATTAAAATAGATAATGGTGCTTTAATAGGTTTTTCATCTGATGAATTAGATGATTTGAGAGATGAGTTTGATTATGGTTACTGTAGGGCTCAAGAAATGGCAGATGAAGGAGAAGCTTGGGAAACAGTAACAGATGCAATATTATCAAGAATTGGTAATATAGTAAAGGGTAAAGAAGATAGAAATAGATGGTCTGATAATAAAGTTCATATAGATTTGGATTTTGATTATATAATTGATATAATTAATGCAAGTGATGGTGATGTTAAAGTAAAATCTATCATAGATACAATAAATAGTGTTGGTAACATAGATACATATGATAATGAATTATTGATTGATGTTGATGTTCCATATTATGGATGGCAAGGAACAATAAATTCTGATGATTTATCAGAGGAAATAATAAATAAAATATATGATTTATAAATATTTAAAAAACTGGATGCAATTTGAATCAGTTATACCATTATGGAAAAAAAGGTATGTTGATGAATTAGAAACAGAAGAAATAGGTAAAGAATTACAACCATTTGAAATAGTTGAATATATTACATCATTTCATGATCAAGATAGTTATGATGATACTGATTTTTATGAAAGATGTGAAAAGTATGATAAATTTATTTTGGAATATATTAATATAGATGAATTAGATTTAGATGAATGGCAATTAGATGAAGACAAAATAGAAGATTATGTAGAAACATATAATACTAATAAAAAATATCCTACAATTGTTGTTGGACAAAATGAACTTATTGGCGAATACGCATATACTATAATTGATGGATTACATAGAACAAATGCTTTAAAAGAATTGGGTTTCGAAAAAATAAAAGCCTATGTAGGTAAAAATACAGAATAAATATGAAATATATGAAATATTTACATACATATGAAAATTATAGAGATTTTGATATAAATGAAGGAACAAAAATTATTTCTGATGAAGAATTATATGAATTGATAAAAACTAATTGTAAAGATTTTAGTTTAGATGATCCAATAATATACAGAGATGTTGAGTTATATGATAAAAGAAAATATTTAATTAATAATATACCATCAAAAAATTATTATGAAGAAAATGGTAAAAAATATAGACGTAGTGCATATTCAACAAATCATTATACATTATTATTAAATCATTTACCAAGTTGGTCTAAATATCCTAAAAGAAATGTAATATGTTCCACATATCGTTCTTCTCATATGGCAACAAGTCAGTTCAGAGTTATTCCATTTGATGATGTTAAAATTGGTGTTACGCATGCCAGTGACATACAAGAATCATATAAAGACAATGGTTTGTATAAAAAATTCGAAATATCAGGGTTTTGGGATTTAAATGAATTTTTTAGAAATGATGGTATTCAGGATATTAATTGGACAATATTTAAAAATTCTATGGAAGAAAAATACAAAGAAACAAAAAATGAAATTTTTAATATTGAAACATTAAATAACATTATGAGTCCAGAAAAAATGAATTTTGAAGTTTTAGATTATAAAGAATTTATTAATAATGATAGTATTCATCAAACACATAGAGAAATTTGGTTTGATATGAACCATCTTTTGATACCTTTATATAGTATTGATTCATTTAGAAACAAATTTAATATATAAAACGATGAAAAATTATAATAATTTCATATTAGAAAATAATAATAATATTGATGTAAGAGATGTTGCATGGTTATATTTTTTACATTATATTTATGATGGTGCAATGTCTGATAAAACTTGGGGTAATGATAAACGAATGGGTGTTTCATTTAAAGAATCAATGGAAAAATTCAATTGTATTAAGTTCGAAAATGGTGAATATTATTCAAATAAAGAATGTGAAAAAATAATAGATGATTATTTTGGTTCTAAAACCTTTGAAAATTCTATAAAAATGGAAAAAGATTTAAAGAAATATGATATAAGAAGTTATAAAATATCAAATATACCATATGAGTTATATTTAAATAGAAATCCTAAAATTTCAGATAATTTTAGTAGAATATCAGATAGAATAGTGGATCATTTTAATAGTCAGGTAGGAAATGATAAAATTTTAAATCAATTAAGTAAAAGTAGAAATATTAAAGAATGGAATTTTAAAACATCATATCAAATGTTTGATGGTAAAATACCAGAAAAAATAAAAATATATAGAGGAATTAAACATAAATATGATCCTGAATTTGATGATGGTGTATTTAGTTGCTGGACTACAGATAAAAATCAAGGTGAAAGATTTGCTAAATATCATTTTACTGGTCAATTTCAAACACCAAGATTATCAAAAGAACCAACATTATTTGTTGCCGAAGTTGATTATACAGACATTGTAATATTTATTGGTGGTGATGAATCCGAAATCATAATGAGAAATCCCGTTAATATAAAAGAAATAATTGATTTGAATAAATCTGATAATCTAAATGAAACAAAATCAAATATGACAAATATTGAATATTTAGCTGTTGTTAATAATACAAAATATGAACCGATATTATATGTTACTGATTTTAAAATAATTAAAGATGATGGTGATAAATTAGAATGTAAGATAAAAGGTTATAGATATATGGATATCAAAACAGATGATGGTGTTGTTAAGAAAGGTTGGATTGAGGTTGATGATTTTGAAAATAATAGAACTCACAAATTAAATAAAAACAATTTCAAATCTGGTACAAGTAGAAGAAAAATATATGATATTAAGATATGAAATATTTAAAGAGTTTCGAAAATAAAACATTAGATAGAATACTTGATAAAATTTCAAGTGTTGGTTTTAATTCTTTATCAAATGATGAAAAAGATTTTTTAGATAAACATTCTAAAAATCAAGATACTGATGAAATAGAAAAAGATTTAAACACTGAAACATACGAAGATAATATTGGACCATTTGAAGCTAAAATAAAGTTTTTAGATAAAGATTCAGAACATTGGAATGCTAAATTATATGTAAATGATATAGAATATGATGGATATATTGTTTATCAAGATTTTTATTATATTAGTTGTATTTTTGATAGTGATGATAGTGATATATTCACTGATTTAGAAGGATTAGAACATGAGATAGATTCTTTTTGTTCTGGTGCGTTTTATGATAAAGTAATAGAATAATTATGGATAGAATAGAAAAACGTAAAATATATTTAGATTATTTAGAGAACCTAAATGAATCGAAATCAAGGGAAAAGAATATTAAGAAAGTAACTGATAAGATTGAAAAATTTATTAAAAATAAAAAAATTATAGATTTTTTGGTAGATAAAGTTGTAGATAAAGAATCATCAAAAGGAACAAAATATCTTTTGTGGTTTGCTAAATTAGTTAAAAATAATTTGTTAGAATGGCTTTTAAAAGAATTTCCTAATGATGACTCAAATAAATATATTAATCTTCACAATTTAGAGTTGAATCAAGTGTATTATACATATTATACAAAATTATTAATATATTTAAATGATATTGATTATATGATAACAACTATTGTTGATTGGTTAAAATCTCCATTAAGAGAAGAAAATGAAGATCTTTCAAAATATGATAAATTAATAGATGTATATAATATAGCCAATGAATGGCATGAAGAATTGAATGCTTCAGGTAATATAAATGAAGAACATGGTAAAGTTATTATGACTTTTCCTGATGGATTTTATTGGATTGATTTACAAACCACAAATGATAAAGATGAAGCCGAAGCAATGGGACATTGTGGAACAACTACAGAAGGAACTACTATATTATCTTTAAGAAAGAATAAAAGTCCACACGTTACTATGGCTATTGATGATGAAGATTTAGAAATAATTACACAAATTAAAGGTAGAAATAATAAAAAACCAATAAAAAAATATCACAAATATATTGTTGATTTGATGATGAATCCAGATTTTAAACCATCATCAATAAGATTAGAATATGATAATGATGGTGATTTTAGTGTAGATGATTTAGAACCAGAATTATATAAGAAATTAATAAAACATAATCCAGCTTGGTTGGAAAGTAAATTTCATAGTAATAAGTTTATTGAGAATTTTAAAGGTGATATTGAAGTATATGAAAAATTATATAAATCAAATTCATTTATATTTTATAATATTATTTTAGAATTATTAAATAATGAATATGTTGATGAAGAAACAGGTGATTTAGTTGTTGTAAAACATGAATCAGATGAAAATATGAAAAAGATTTTAAATATTATTAATACTACTTCAAAAAAAATTGATACTGGTTCTTTACAAATAGAAAATAGTGTTGTGACATTACAATTAGAAAGTTTATTTATTAATTTTGTTGATTATATAAGACCAACATATGACCAATCAATACGATTGGGTTGGAAAGGTAAAATTCATATGGATATCGTAAAAAAAATATATTCGATCTATAATTCGATGTATCATTATCATATAGATGATAAGGAAATATCTGTTTCATATAATTTCAATGAATTAATAACAAGTAATACATTGGATTATTTATCAAAACTTCCTACTAGTGTTTCAATGTCACAGACAGTTAAAAATCTTACAAAAAAATATGATGAAGAAATTCATATACCAAGAATGAAAGAAGAACAGAAAAAACTTTACAAATATTTTGAAGATTATTTAAAATTTAAAATTGTAAATGTAAGTAGTAAAGATTTAACATTAAGAATTGATGTGTTAGATTATTTTAAGTTAATTGTTGATGGAATTAATTTATCAATAAAAAATTTTTTACATTTGCACGGATTTCGAAAAGCGCCTCATATACAATCATATGATAATTTACAAAATTCATGGAATACCGCAATAGAGAAATTAGTAGATAAGAAAAAATATCAACCAGAATACGATATAGTATCAGATTTCAATCAATATATTATTGATAATGTAGATATAAAAAATTAATATAGTTTATGCAAGAGTTAAAATATATAAAATTATTTGAAAATTTCATGAATATCAAATTCGGTAAGAAAATGAGTAAAACATTATCTAATTTGAAAAACAAGAAAATTAATAAAACCAAAGAAGAGTTTATATCTAATTTAGATGATTTGAAGTATCATATTATTGATTTATCAACATCATCAAAAATAGGTGAAATAGATATTAATTATTATATTGATGAACTTAAAAAAAATGTAGATGAAAATATATTGAAGATATTAAATGTAGTTAATTTTTTAAGAATAATTAAAAATATTATTAAAATACCAAAGAAAAAAAGAGCATTGAAGATAGAAACACAATTTGAATTATATTATGAAACACTTGATTCAAGATTTATAAAATTGTATGATATACTTGATGATTTGGAATCAGTTAATCAAGAAGATGAAGATGATGAAGAACGATCAATATTGAGACGGAAAGAGTTTATGATTGAATTAAAAGATTTACAAGTTCAATTAAATAGACTTCAAAAATGGGTTAAAAATAATAATAAAAAAGTTGCAATTTTATTTGAGGGAAGAGATAGTGCAGGAAAAGGAAGTACAATTAAAAAGATTACACATTATCTACCAGTTAATGGATATAAAATTGTTACTTTTGGTGTTCCAAGTAAAGAAGAAATGCAAGGTGATAATTGGTTCAAAAGATACGAAAATAAAATGCCAAATGAAGGAGAAATAGTTCTATTTGATAGATCATATTATGGTATGGGATTAGTGAATCCAACGATGGGATATTGTACAGAAGAACAATATGAATATTTTATGAATAATGTTAATGATTTTGAAAATAAATTAAATGATGATGGTGTTATATTAATTAAATTTTGGTTTTCTATAACAAAAGAAAAACAACTACAAAGATTCGATATAAGGAAAAAATCAGAACTGAAAGAGTGGAAATTTTCAGAAAATGATATGAAATCCATAGAAAAATGGGATTTATTTACTAAATATAAAGAAAGATGTTTTTATTTAACATCAACGAATAGTAATCCATGGGTTATAGTAACATCAAATGATAAAAAATTATCATCTTTAAATGCAATAAGATATATCTTAAATAAAGTAGATTATGACAATAAAGATGAAAGTTTATTAAATATGTATCCTGATGTAGTATATGAATTAAAATAGTTATGACCAGAAATCATCTGAATTTTCAGATTCTACTTTAACCGATTCATCATTATTATAATAGTTTGAGATATAAGGATCATAATTCATAATCAACACTTCATAACCTTTCTTATCGATTGTTTCATCTTTAACATTGGATGTTGAAGCTCTATTAAATTCTTTAACCACCCAAGTATATTTATCTTTTGGGTACATTTTATCTAATCCATCAAAATCATAATAAGATAATAAAAATTTACCTTTTATTTTTTCTAATGAATCAGCCAATCTTTGATGTCCTTTTAAACCAAAATTTTCTTCACCTCTGAAATAATTATCTTCGTGTAGGTAATATGGTGGATCAACATAAAAAATAGTTTCTGGTGAATCATATTTATCGATGTGTTCAGCAAAATCTAAACATTCAAAAGCCGTTACTTTATTTAATTTATTTTGAACAGCTTGTTTTTGTATATTTCTTAAAAGAATTTGTGATTTTGGTTCTGGAGCTTTTTTACCTTCTTTATACGAAGATGCTGAATATGAATATCCTATTCTTTTTGATGGAATACCAGAAAATGCGTGTCTTAACATAAAACCATATTTGAAAGCTAAATCATAATCAGGTATATTAATGTTTATTTCTTTACCTTCTGTATCTCTATATAATTCTTGTCTATATTGTAAAAATAATTCTTTGAATTTATTGTAATTGTGTTCATATACAATTTTTTGATCTTCACTTATAGTTTTATCAAAATATAATGATTTACCTGGTTCATATTGTTCTTTAAGATATTCTATAAATCCTGGTTCTCTACAACAAGCAAAAAAGTTTGTTATATAAGAATTCATATCATTATATATGATTCTATCACATAATGAAAAATCTTCATTTGCGTACACCCAAAATGCACCAGAAAAAACTTCTGTGAATGTTTTACATTTATTTCTCATTTCATCTGAGATGAATGAATATATCCAATTGGACATTTTATTTTTACCCCCAAAGTAGCTGATTATCAATGTGTTATATTATTTTTTAATTCTAATTAGTTTCAGAATTAAAAATATATATCTTAATTAAAATAAAATGTTTTAATTTTTTAATTTTTTAAGTGGAACTATTATTCCTGTATATTCTTCTATTTTCAATTTTTTATCTTCAACAACATTATTTGGTATTTCATTATTAATAACATTTAAAGCATCATCATAATTCTTATATAGATTTGTTGATAATTTATCATAACCGAAATAACAATAACCATTACTTCCAGCATACCATTCTTTACCATTTGTGATAACATAATTTTTTGATTCAAAAATTTTTTTGAAATCGTCAAATTTTTTTATTTTCATAATTTTTTATTTGTTTTAAGTTCCATTGGAGGATTTATATCAAATTTATCATTTAGGAATTTTTTCAATTCATTTTCGATATAATGATGTGGAACTTCTTTATCATCTGGTTCATTTTCCATTTTATTTGCTAATTCGACAGCAAATATTCTCAAAACATCTTTTCTAACCATATTTATTAGATCATCTTCCATAACAAATGCGTTATAGAACCAATCATCACCCATCACATATTTTATTTCTCCTTCAGTTATTGCGATTGTTCCTTTTATTAATTTAATTAAAAACTCATTATAATTGTTATCTGGATTCATTAGAATTGGTTGTAATATTTTATTAAATGCTCTACTGGCTCCCAAAATATTACCTACTAACCAAAGAGGAAAATAAAAAAATGCTAATACCATAGGAACTGCTCTATGTATCATTTTATAACTACCTTTTATTAATTCTCTTTTCTTTTTATATTCAATTGCATCATGGAAACAACTTTTTAATACACCAAATGTGAATTTTTTACCAGTTTCTCTGAAGTGTTGACTTAATTTACCTTCTCGACCAAGAGTTTTTTCATAATCATCTTCTACTTTTTCTGGATCTTTTTTAAATAAACTCATTATATCAAATGGTATTTCAGATGATTCTTGACCTTCATTTTTATTATATTTGGTAAAGTTGTTGATATACTTCATAAATAATATATATTAAAAAAAATAAATAGAAATTGAAAATAATTCGTAATATTGTAAAACAAATACATAAAATAAATAATATATAGATATATGAATATTAAAAGAAATTTTAGATGGCTGTTTCTAAAAATTGCATCATTTTTTAGAATAGATGGAGTTAATGATAAAATAAAAAGACCAATAAAAAATATTAGTGATTCTGAGAATATTGCTATTGATATAACTATTAAATCAATTCTTGATCCAAAATCTAAATTAGATTATAACATTAAAACACAGGAATGTTCTGTTTGTGTTGATGATGTAAATGGTACACTTGATATTTATCTTGAACCAAGAAATCTTAAAATAATAAATACTGTTTTTGGTTATGATGTACCAATTAATCTACAAACTGAAAATTATATTTCAAGTATATTTGTTCGTGAAATGGATAATAGAAGAACAAAACGAAAAAAATATGCAATGGATAGAATTAAATTTTCATTACAAAAAGTATTACACAACATTAATAATAGGCTTGTTGATTGATTTCAACTGATCTTTTATTTTTTGTTTTTGTGTAAATCCGGAAAATCTTTGAGTTTCTTTACTACAAATAATTATAGTAGGTAAATTTCTTATATTAAACAGTTCGGCTAATTCATATTCTTCCTCAACATCAACTTTAAAAAATTCAATATCACTCATTTCATTACTTAGTTCATTTAGTACATCATCTTGTGTTTTACATGGTTTACACCACGTAGAATAGAAATCAATTATACAAGTTTTATTGTCTTTACATGTCCACATACCATTAGTTCCGATAGATATTTTATTCATTAATTCTTTAGTCGTTATTTTATTCATATGAGAGTTTTTCTTTTAAATTATATATTGAAATAATCTTCCAGAAAAGAAGAAATCCACACAAATATTTGTTAAATTTACATAACAAACTATCATTCAGTTCTTTTAAATTCTATCTTTTTTTCGTTATAATACAATACTTCACCCACCTGCATTCTTTTCAACATTGTCATAAATCCACCTGATAACATCATCTCTGAAACTTGAGCATATGTTAATTCTTCTTGATATTCACTATCATTTGTTACTTTTTTAGCCATAAATTTTCTATCATTCATAATAATTTATTATTTTTTTTCAAACAAGAAAATATATTCATGTTTGAATACATAAAAACCACCAACAATTGCTCTATATCTCCATAGATTTGATTGTTGATCTTTACCTTTTGTGTGTTTAAAATTTTTAACCACAATACTTTTTAATTTATATTTTCTTTTCAATACTTCTTGCATAGCATAAAACCCTAATGGAACCCATTCAGAATTTTGATACATATCAGAAATAACTAAAACAAAATGTCTACCTTTTTCAAGAATTTCTGTTGTTTTATCTACTATTTTACCAAATTGTTCAAGAAACGCATCAAGATCATTACAATTAGATAAATCTTTTTCATCCTCAGAAAATTTTATTATATTCCAATAGGGTGGGTGCATTAAAACTAATTGAACCTTATCTATACCTAATCTTTCCAATTCTTTCTTGTAGTCGATTTCTGAACTATCACCAGTTATCACTTCAGTAATAACATTATGTTTATTTGGTTCTTTATTTATATTCTCTTTAGCAAATGTTGAAACATCTTCTTGTAATTCAATACCAATTCCATTTCTACCTAATCGTTGACTTTCTATTAAAGTTGTTCCACCACCAAGAAATGTATCTAAAACAGTATCACCTTTTTTAGTGAATCTTTTTATGAATTGATTTGGTATTTGTGGTATATAATTACCGTGATATGAGTTAGAATGAGCTCCGCTTGAATCTCTCTTATCTATAAGCCATAATGAATCAGTCATTATATCATCATATTCTTTCCATCTGTTCAAATTCATATCACTCACTTTACTAAGTTTTAATTCAGTTAAACTTTTATGTAGTATCCTAACATAGTGTTTAGTTCGTTCTAATCCCTTGGTATCTAAAATCTGTTGTAATTCTTCTTTTAATATTGATGTATCAATAGTTATATTTTCGTTTTCTATTATTTTATTCATAGATATAACATCTTTTTGTATAACCTTTATGTTGTCTCTAATATCTTTTAAGTTTTCATTTTCGAGTAAGTTTGATAAATTTTCTATAATTTTTTGCATGAAAAAAGAGTAATATTTTTCTGTTATATATTACTCTTATTGTAGTCTAAAACGTATATTACTTGAAATATTTATTATATGTTTGTTCAACGAAACCATTTATTAAATTATCATATATAGATTCATCTGATCTCCAATCAGTAGAAGTTTCATCTGATATAGGTTGTAATCCAGATGAGGAAATATACATGTGTGCATCATCTTTTATCCATTGTTTTATGTATTGTAATTCCTCTTCAGAGTAGTCCACATTTTCTGATTTATCATCGATATTTTTTAGTATATCATTTACTATTGTTTGTTGTTTTTGATTAAGTAATTCTTTTATTTTATTTGATTCATCTATCATTTCATTAAATGAATCCCATTTTTTAATTTTTTTCATTTTTTTTCATCATTATTTTTACATATTAAAGTCAGTGAATATATCTTTCGATTCAATATCCGGATTTTCAGACAACTTTATCCATTTATGTTTTATTTCTTTTAGATTATATAAGTTTTTGTTTATAATCGCATCTAAGTTAGTAATTGAAATTCTTCTATTAATTCCAACTTTTTTATTATAGATGTCCATATAATCTAAAATATCAAAAATATGGTTGTATTTTTCTTCATCTTTTCTCAACCTTTCCATTTTTTCATCATATTTCATCTGTTTGTATGTTTTGAAATCAGGTTCTAAAATCCAAGAAAAATACTTCATTTCTCTTTCAGGTAAAGTTGTTTGATGTTCATTAAATGAATACCAGTTTTTTAGTTTTTTCATGTTTTATATTTTTTTATAATACTAATTCTAATTTTTTATTTATTCGATCAACCAAAACTCTTTGTGTTTTTGATAAATCTCTATTATAATCAATTTCATCTATTATTGATCTTGTTTGTTCAGCATATTTTTTTACCCAATTTTTTCTTTTTTCATCTGTACCGGATAATATTTTATCAAAATCTTCCAAATTATGTAACCTATCAGCTAATTTTATAACTAATGCCCAACTAGACATTTTTAACATCTTATCAATTAAATATTTTTCTTTACCAACTAATTCTATTTTATCTTTATCACTTGTTAATTCATTCACTAAAGAAGCAACTAAATCTCCAAATTTTTCACGTATATCTTCTATTGTTACATGAGTGTCTTGTACTGTATCATGTAAGTATGCAGCTGCAATTAAATCAGCAATATATTCTGATTCTTTAACATCATGAACAATCTTAGCTACGGCATCAGGATGAACAAAGTATGGAGCACCACCCTTTCTTGTAACACCTCTATGAGCATCCGCAGCGAATTCTGATGCCATTTTCACCTTATTGATAAACTTACTTAATCTATATTTTTCAAATGTTTCTAAATAAATCATAAACTATATATAAAATATTTACTAAGAAAATTAGAATAAATGATAAAAAATAATTATAATTGCACCATCAGATATATCTTGATGATCATTTTTACCATTGTGAATATGTGAGATCTGAAGAAAAAATAAAAAAGATTAAAATATAATTAGGTTTAATTAAAACTTTATCTTAATATTGCAGTATAAATAACAAAATAGAAAAAATTGACTTTTTTAAGTCAATATATACAAACAAAATAATAATAAACAAATTCAATGATTTCAACAATGACATACCAACTGCAACAATTACTTAGCTTACAGAAATGTGAGACTGGCAGTTTATTGTCTAATTTTGAATAAAATTATAGATAATATAAATGTAAAGCCAGTCATAACGACTGGCTTTTTTTGTGATTAAAAATAAAATAAATAAAATGAAAATAAATAAAATGAAAATAAATAAAATGAAAATAAATATAGATGTAGATGTTAATGTAAAAGAAGTAGAAAATGGAAAATTCGTTTGTGAAATTCCAATGATAAATGCTTTCTTTGGTGCAAGTGACGTAGAAATGATTAACGAAAAAACAAAAGCTATGATAGAATTGTTTTGTAATGAATATAAAGAATGATATAATGCCGAGTAGCGTAGTGGTCTATCGCACTGGGTTTTGACCCCAGAGAGGAAACTCTAATCGTTGGTTCGAATCCAACCTCGGTAACAAAAAATATGCCTCTGTGATGGAATTGGCTAGTCATGCACGCCTTAGAAGCGTGTGTCGAGAGACGTGTGGGTTCGAGTCCCACCAGGGGTACAATTAAGTGAAAATGCTTTTGTGGCGAAATTGGTTAAACGCGCTGTCTTTAAACGGCAGTATCTATAAGATTTGTGGGTTCGAGTCCCACCAGGAGTACAAATAAAATATATGCGGGATGGTGTAACTGGTAACACACGGGGTTAACCCTGAGACATCCAATGCTTGTAAAGGTTCGACTCCTTTTCCCGATCTAATATATTGCCCTTTGGTATAATGGCTTATTACGTCAGGTTTTGATCCTGAAAATCATAGTTCGATTCTATGGAGGGTAACTTAAAAAAGTAATGCCGAGATGGTGGAATTGGTAGTCACGCCAGACTTAAAATCTGGTGCTCCGTAAGGGGCGTGAGGGTTCGAGTCCCTTTCTCGGTACAAATGCTTCAATGGTGGAATTGGTTAGACACGCTATCTTCAAACGGTAGTGTCGAAAGATGTGTGGGTTCGAGTCCCACTTGGAGTACTAAAAAATAAATGAAAATTGAATTAAATAAAAAATAAATGAGAAATAATTTTTTTAATTGAAAAAAAATAGTATCTTTGTAGAAAGAAATATTAATAATAACTAAAAAATAAGATATGTCATTTGATAAAAATTTAGCGAAAAAAATTCAAGATGAATCAGTAAAAGCATTAGAAAAAATTGCAAAAAAATACGGTGTTACTATTAAATCAAATGGTGGGACATTAGGAAGTAATGATTTCGGTATGAAACTTAAAGTTGAATTAGAAGGTGTATCTAAAAATTTTGATAGTTGGATTTTTGAATCACTTGGATTACCAAAAGATATAATTGGTAAAAAATTTATGAGTAATGGTAAAGAATTTACTATCACAGATTTAGCACCAAATAGACCTAAATTTCCAGTGATTGCAATGAGTACTACTGATGGTAGAAGTTACAAATTTACTATTGATTCAATTAAAAGAACATTGAAAATTAAATAAGATTAAATAATCAAAACTAAATGGAAAAAAACGACTAATAAATAAAAATATATAAACAAAAGTAAAAATTTAAAACAATGAACACAATGAATACAACATATGAATATTATTATGAGGAGGATAGAAACCGGACTGGTAGCTAATTAATATGTTGTGTCTAAACGATACTATATAAAAAGCCAGTCTTAAAAAAGATTGGCTTTTTTTATGCTCAAAAAATTGGGAGTAATGCACAAATTGGTTAGGCGCGAAACTGTAAATTTCGTAACCCGCAGGGTAGTTGGTTCGAATCCATCTACTCCCACAAAATAAATGCTATGTTATACAAGCGGACAAAGTGGCTACCCTTTCAAGGTAGTATCGAAAGATTTCGAGGGGTTCGAATCCCCCACATAGTACAAAAGGGAAGTTATATCGTAGGGGTAGCGAGGCAGCCTGTAAAGTTGTTACGAAAGTTCGGGTGGTTCGACTCCATCACTTCCCACAATTGCTCGGTTCTTCTAATGGTAGGAATCTTGGTTTTCAACCAAGCAACACGGGGTCAGTACCCGTACCGAGTACTAAAACAATAGATTAGATAGTTTTTTGACTTCGAATATTTAATATATAAAATAAAAACTACTAATCTGATGAGATGTGAATATTGTAATATAGAATTTAAAAATAATAATAATGTAGACAAACATAAAAAAAGTTGTATAAAAATACAAGGGATAAAAAATGAATTAATAGATTTATATGTTAATGAATACAAATCAATTAATTTTTTAAGAGAAAAATTTAAAATTGGTGGTGATACAATTATAAATATACTTGGTGATAAAAAAAGAACTCAAAGTGAAGCATTGACATTGATACATAGATTGTATCCTGATAAATTTTTGCATTCAGACGAAACAAAACAGAAATTGTCTAAAATTAGATTAAAATGGATGAAAAATAACCCTGAAAAAACAGCTTGGAGATTGGCAAATATGTCTTATCCAGAAAAACAATTTCTTAATAAAATAAAAAATATAGGTTGGGATAAAAAATATCTAATAATTAGAGAAAAATCAATTCATCCATATTATATAGATTTTGCATTCATCGATGAA
>CAZCJR010000011.1:0-81751 GCA_964499225.1 uncultured Cellvibrionaceae bacterium
CTGATGGGCTTTGGTCACCGCGTATACAAAAACTTTGACCCACGCGCCAAAGTAATGAAACAAACCTGTGATGAAGTATTAGCCGAACTAGGTTTGGAAAATGACCCGCTGTTGGCGATTGCAAAACGCCTTGAGCAAATCGCACTCGAAGATCCTTATTTCATCTCCAAAAAGCTTTATCCAAACGTCGATTTCTATTCTGGCATCATCATGAAAGCGATTGGAATCCCAACTGAAATGTTTACCGTGATTTTTGCCCTGGGTCGCGCAGTAGGTTGGTACTCTCACTGGGATGAAATGGTGAGCGGCCCTTACAAAATCGGTCGTCCACGCCAGCAATACACTGGCAGCCCGAAACGCGATTACCCGAAAAAGTGAGCCCAAAAAAGTAATTGCTGTTTAAGTCCTGCAAGCAAAAAAAGCCGCATTCAACTGCGGCTTTTTTATTAGATCGCTAATACCAGACCTACTAATTCTTTCGTCATAGAAACATGGCGCAGAAATAAAGCCCCCCTTTCTCCAATAATTTATATCCAAAAAAAACCCTCGTCTTGCGGCGAGGGCTTATTAAAAAAATTTAGGTATTTTTTCCTGACAATAAATCGACCACTACAACTTTTCAGTTTTATATTAAAAGTTCCAATCAGCCATTACCCAGAATTTTTGGGTATCCTTCACAGCAATTACATCGCCTTGCGAATAGTCGGCAAATTTTGCAGTCCACACCACTGCACCAAATTTTCGGCTGAGACTAAAATCGATTTCATCACCGTAATCTGCACCAGTCTCCTCAGCATCAAATTGATGATAGCTCAACAATACTTGTGCACCGGCAACAGTGACACCCATTTTAAGATAGGTATCCTCCAGTCCAACCGCTGGGGTGTTCAAAAACTTATCCGCCCAGCCTTGGAATGCATGAAGGGTTGCCAATGGAGTCGCGAAGCCATATTTTCCTTCATCCGAGCCTAAAATCTCGTAACCCAGAGTAAATGCAAAGCGTGATACATTTAATGTTCCTTCGGCGAGCAAATAGTCGGCATCAAATGATCCTGCAGCGCCAGCGTCAGCTTGCTTAGCGTATTCCAGATTGTAGAGAAACTTTCCATCGGTGGCGCTCTGCCAACGAATACCGAAGGTGTCACTACTCAAACCTTTCGCGGCAATCGGGTTTTCTACGTCCAGTAAATACGCATAACCGATCAACTTACCCGCCGAAAATCCGGTATAGCTCGCATTTAAAACATGACTATTGTGGTTGTGATCACCTTGACTCACATTATCCTCGCCAAATACACGATTTACATTTTTGATATAGGCATAAGTTAAATTGGTGTAACGAATTGTTTTGTTGGTAAATGAAACACCATCGTAAGTTTGCTCGTTTTGCCTCCAACCGACATTGCCAACAAAACGGGCATTATCGAGAATCAAACGCTGACGGCCATATTTAATTTGGTTATTGAAGGTTGTGTAAGAAACAAAAGCTTGATTAACTTCCGTGCCCTCTGGATCGGCAATTACCGCAGTACCTGCGTTGTTGGGATCTCCTGCCGGAGCCGTGCGATAGTCGACATCATTTGTTAATTCAGTTACATCGTCAAATTCTGCAGAAAAGCCAAATCCGTTCCAGGCACCCGACTGATAAGACAACCGTGAACGTGTAGTCAACGCATCCGAATCTTTCAATCCATCTTCGCTCACATCTTCGTAACGAGTGCGGAAATTTACTTTTACCACGCTACCTTGCTGCAAAGATTCGGTAAACGTTTTTGCTGAAATACTTGGAGCAGCACAAACAAGAGAACTTGCTGCAGCAACAAGAAGATGAAACGTATTTTTTTTCATAGAGCCTTCTCCAAAGATTTTCATAAATGTGTGTAGTTCATCCGCACCCTTCCAATAAACTTAAAAAAATAAAATTTACATTCGCTATGCACTAAAAGAGTTTCTTGAAGGTTTGCAGGCATAACGTGGAGGTGACTAAAATCCATTAGAGCAAGGCTTATGCCAATTGATTTTTTAAATCGGCCTTTAAGGAAGAATTCATTATTAATCAAAGGGATATAAGGCCATCAAAAAAAAACCGTAAAAATTTTACTTTTTTTTACGCGCACCCTAATGGGGACATAATATTTTTTAACGCGCCATTTAAATTCAACGACAGAGAATTTGTCGCACAATAAAAGATCAAAAAAATGCACTACACTTTTTAATTTTGCACAAACTTGACGCAGCAAAAAAAACAGGCGGCTGACTGCATAGGTGGTAGACACAAAAAAGCCGCACAATTGCTTGCGCGGCTTGTATGTTGACAAGCGGGGAATCCTTAGCCAATTCGCACACTGGCGCCTTGTGCCAAGCATTTTTCAATACGCACCTGAGCAAACGTTACATCTAATGTGTTATTTGCCACAAGCGTGAATGGCTCGAGTATGAGTGCAAACAACTCCTGTGGAGTGCGCTTCAAGCCAAAGTCAGTACCCGCATCCGGATAGCATTTCAAATCTACTGTTACGGTTTTCCAGCCTGCGCCAGCGATGCTGGAGAGCTCCTTTGTGATATCTACTTGTGAATAGCAGGAGGGACCACAACCTATACGCACCCAAGCTCTGTCAGCGGGGGCTGCATCCACTTTAATGTCAAATACAAGCGAAGATTCTGACTCGTAATAATCGCTAAGCACCTGGCGATTGAGCGTTGAAATGGCAACCAAGCCCTCTCCTTCGCCATTCCATACTGCGCGCCGCGCATCCTCCTGCACATCCCGATCCACACAAGTGACCGTCAGTGTTGAAACGCTGGCGATATTGCCATTAAGATTGATACGGTCATTATTTTTCCCTTCCAAAACAATCCCGTAGGCACCCATGGGGCGACGATTGAATAGTTCCAATACCGCTGAGCTGGCCTCAAAGGTTATGCCCTCTTCCGATAAATCATCACCTAAGGTGTCGACGTCACCGTAACTCAGACCGAAGCCATAGGCGAACAGTGGATCGTAGCTCTCATCGCCAATATTCAAGGTGCCTTGATCCGGTGATTTAGGCCACGAGAAAGCCAAGTGACCTTTTACTGGATAATTAATTTGATCATCGGCATTTTTAAAAATCACATCAGCGACGCCAGCACCTTCGGTACCGGGCTGCCAAATAACAGCAAACGCATCGGACGTATTCAATTCGCGATTAACCCACATAGGGCGACCAGTGATAAACAAAGACACCACAGGAATGCCTTGGGACTTGAATGTTTTAAGCAATTCCAAATCGCGGGTATCACCAGCTCTCAATAATTGATGCTGGATATCGCCCTGCATTTCGGCGTAAGGATCTTCACCAAAAATAACGATGGCAACATCCGGTTTTTCGCTATATGAACCATCGACACTGAGCGTGACCTTACCGCCGGCACTCGCAACAGCGTCCTGAATCCCCATCCACAAAGTTGTAGCGCCGGGAAAGTCCGCCATAGTGTTGCCAGTACCCTGCCAGTTAACTGACCAGCCGCCAGTTTGCTTGCTGATATTATCGGCACCATCACCGGCGACGAGAATATTTAATTTGGCCGAGAGCGGCAAAATATTGTTTTTGTTTTTTAGCAGCACGATCGATTCACGTACGGCCTGACGCGCGACGACGCGATGCTCACGCGCGCCGAGTAACTCATCTTTACCGGCGAGCGGGCGAGACGATGGCAGACCTTTTTCCCAGAGATTCGCGCGTAACTTGACGCGCAGAATGCGGCGCACTGCATCATCGACACGCGCCATGGGAATAACACCGATACGTGCCTGCTCAACCGTATTGTTGAAAAGCTGCTTCCAATCTGGATCGGGCACCATGAAAATGTCCAGCCCAGCATTGATTGCCTGCGGGCAATTCAACACAGTTGCACCCGCAACAAAACCGTGACCATTCCAATCGCCTACTACCAAACCATCAAAACCCATTTGGTCTTTTAATACATCAGTCAGTAAATAGCGATGTCCATGCATATGCTCGCCGTGCCAGCTATTAAAAGAGGCCATCACGCTTTGCACACCGGCTTCGATTGCACTGTAATAACCTGCCGCATGAATACGACACAAAGTCTCTTCATCATCCAGACAATTACCACGATCTATGCCGTTGTGAGTACCGCCGTCAGCAATAAAATGTTTTGCAGTTGAAATGACGCGATATTTAGAGAGAAAGCCCGCATCCTGAGCTTCACCTTGTAGACCCTCAACCATCATGCCTGCATATTCGCGAACGAGGTCGGGATGCTCTGAGTAGGATTCGTAGGTGCGTCCCCAACGATCATCACGCGCAACCGCAACGGTCGGGGAAAAATCCCAATCCAATCCTGTTACTGCAATTTCAGTCGCCGTAATACGACCAATTTCTTTAATTAATTCAGGGTTGCGCGCTGCCCCCAAGGCAATGTTGTGCGGAAATAAAGTTGCACCGACAATATTGCCTACACCATGAACTGCATCTGTGCCCCACATAATCGGAATAGCGATTTTGCCATCATTGGTATCCATAGACGCTTGATAGTAAGCATCAGCAATCGCCAGCCAATCAGCCGCTTTTGAATAGCGATTGCCATTAGGAACAGAGCCACCACCATTTAGCACCGAGCCGATGTGATAGTCCTTAATATCTTGCGGGGTCAGGTGGCGGATCTCAGGCTGGATCATTTGCCCCACCTTTTCCTCAAGACTTAATTGCGCGAGCAATTCGTCGATTTTCGCTTCAAGCGCTGGATCTTTTTTCACCTTGCTGGTAACGCTGGGCCACTGCACGTTTGCAACCTCCATAGGGGGTATGTAACTACTAAGTTGTAGAAATAAATCTGTGTAAAAACCAATAAACCTGGATGCTCTCGATGGTGCCATACTGGCGCCGAAACCACATTTAAAAAAAGCGGCAGCCCGGACAAATAAACGGAAAATTCCTTGAGATCAGCTCCGATATAATTGATTCATCAGAGTAACTTGTACTGAGAGTTCAACTTGAACCCCGGTGTGACATCACTTCTCTTATTAAATCGCGGTTAGTCGACGCAGCTGTAACCGCTTTTAAGCTGCCGCAAACTACTATTTGCTGACAGCGCTGTCAACATAGGCTTAATGGGTTTTATGTAAAACAATCAAGAACTTGAAAAATCAGATTTATTAATGCCGTAAACGAATAAAATATCCATTAAGCACCCAATATGGGCATAAAAAATTACTCAAGCATTATTTATATATCGTGGTAAAAAGTGAATTTCCGCTCATTCAGTTTAATGTTATCCTCCCCTGCGAATCACTACTGAAATACACATCCCCACCTATAACTATTTGATCTTCTTATAAAAGAAGCTGAGGAGTCACATGAGCCTGTTACTGGTTGCAGATATCGGCGGCACCAATGGCCGTTTTGGATTGGTCGAGTTTGATGCCGAAAGCATTGGCGCAGATGGTCAGATTAATTACACCGCAGAAAGGCAAATCACACTCAAGTGTGCCGATCATGCCGACATGGCCACCATGATCAAAGCATGCTGCGCTCAATTCGGAATTTCCATGCCCGCCTACGGTTGTCTGGCAATCGCTGGGCCGATTGAAAATGGTCAGGCATCCATGACGAACCTGAATTGGAAATTCTCAATCGATGGCCTTCGCGATCAATTGGGTATGAAAACCCTACATGTAATCAACGATTTTGCCTCCCTCGCCTATGCCGTTCCATTTTTGCAAGAAAATGAATTGGTCACTCTTTACGAGTCCAACAAATCTAATCCTGAAGCACCTATTGTAGTGATGGGGCCCGGCACAGGTTTTGGCATGGCAGCGCTAGTTCCCAGTCAAAATAATTGGAAAATTATTCCCACTGAAGGCGGTCACGCTAGTTTCGCGCCTACCAATGAGAAAGAACTCGCCATCAAATCGTTTTTATTGAAAGAACAAAATCATGTATCGGTTGAAAATATTTTGTCAGGCGGTGGGCTGGTTACACTTTATCGGGCAATCGCCCATAACGCCGGTGCCGAAGCCAAGCCCTACACCCCTGCTGACGTGAGCACCAAAGGCCTTGCCAATGAAGATGCGCTTTGCCGCGAAGCGGTGTTGACATTCTGCGACGTTCTAGGTGAAGTCGCAGGCGATAAAGCACTTTCTGTTGGCGCACGCGGCGGTGTCGTTATTGGAGGAGGACTTACCCCTAAACTGATGGGCTTACTGCCAGAATCTCACTTTCTCGAACGCTACAAAAACAAAGGCCCTATGGCGGGATATGTAAGCGATATCTCGATTCGATTGATTGTAAATGATAAGGCTGCTCTGGTTGGCTCAGCGGCATGGCTTATTCACAATACGCCCGAATTAAAAGCGCACTGATTTTTAATTTTCCTAGCTATAAAAAATGCACCTTCGGGTGCATTTTTTTGTGATAACCATCGTGTATTTTTTTAGTTTTTGTCTTTGGACTTAATAAAAGGCCCGGTAGACTCGCGTGTGATAATACTTGAACTCAACATACTTGCTGGCAACTGGATCTCGCGCCCTTTTAACTGTTTAAGCAATAAATCGGTCGCTTTTTTGGCCATCTGCCGAATAGGTTGGCGAATCGTTGTCAACGCCGGCCAAATCTGATGCGCGACTGGCGTATCATCAAAACCGGCTACCGATAATTGTGCGGGAATTTTAATACCCATTTGATGCGCAACCATCATTACACCCGCTGCCATATCATCGTTTGCTGCAAAAATAGCCGTTGGTCTCTGCGCATCAGACAATAATTTTTTTCCGCACAACTCGCCCGACTCAAACGAGTTATCGCCTTGCTCAACCAAGCTTTTCACCAGTGGCAAATCATTTTCTACCAATGCCGCCTTATATCCCTCATAACGCAATGACATCGCACGGTGATCGGGGTGCCCACAGATAAATCCAATTCGCGTATGCCCCTGGGCAATAAGCTGGCACGTCATATCGTAAGAAGCTTCCTCATCATTTGTTTCTACATAAGGTGACGCCGATTTATTTTCCGTCGGCGCCACGCGCACGAAGGGAATATTCATTTTTTTGAGCAAATTAATAACATTCATATTGTCAGACAGCGGAGGCGTCAGCATCACACCGTCAACACGTTTTTCCAAAATCATATCAGTGATTTCATTGATCAAATTGGGATCGCGATGAATGGCCGGATGCACCAATAATTCGTAGCGCTGCGGGCGACAAATTTCCAGCACACCCTCTTGGATATCCAACACATAATGTGCACTGGGATGACCGTAAATAAGCCCCAAAAGATAGGAACAATTGCCAGCTAAACTACGCGCTGATTGATTTGGGCGATAATCCAAAGCGCTAATCGCAGCTTCAACTTTTTCGCGAGTTGCAGGGCGAACGTTGGGCTCATTATTTACGACACGCGACACCGTTTTCATGGAGACGCCGGCCAGAGCGGCCACGTCATCGATGGTTGCCTTTGCCACAGTACTCACCTCAAAGTTGAATTTTATTGCTCTTGTTATCATGCACCGTTGTTGATTAGCAGTGCGCCACTTCTATTATTTTTAGCCAGTCAAATATGAGTCAAAATGACTACAAGACGAATATGGCACGTGCGATTGTAAACCGGGAACAAACAATGTGACAGCTTTATAGGCTTGGATTATAGTACTGCGCGCTTCGCGCACGCTCTTAATCGGCAACCGTCAATTTAAGACCACGAAAAAATAACAACCCATATTTATAACAAAGAGGTAACACATGAAATCACCAGCTCGATACGGCCCGGCTTATGCGGCAGTGACCACACTTTTTCTTGCGTGGGGTTTTATTACCTCCTTGATTGACCCGTTGGTCGCCGCAGTAAAAGGTATTTTCAGTTTGACCGACGTGCAGGCACAACTTAGCGCCTTCGCCTTTTTTATCGCCTATGGTGTAATGAGTTTCCCCGCCGCAGCGATACTGTCCCGATTTAAATCCGTACCTACTATTTTGATGGCGCTAGGCACCATGATCGGCGGCTGTATATTGATGCTGATCGCAGCGAATATCGAAAACTATACCCTCGTACTTGGCGGTTTATTTGTACTGGCTGGCGGTATCACTGCATTACAAGTTGCCGCCAACCCGTTAGCAGCTGCGTTAGGCTCACCAGAAGGTAGTCACTTCCGCCTGACATTCAGTCAGGCCTTCAATAGTTTCGGTACGTTTATCGGCCCGATTATTGGTGCCTCATTATTTCTCGACGGTATCGAAGTTAAACCCGGTATGGAAGTGACCGAAGCAGCCCGTGCAGAAGCATTGGCAGGTATCGATGCTGCGTATTTTTGGTTGTCAGGCATGATTGCTATGCTGCTAGTATTTTTCTTCCTAAGCCGCAAGATTGTTGGTGAAGCTGCGCCGGACGCTTCAAGTACCGTGGTACGTCGTGGCATTTTATCGATGCTGAAAGAAGCTACACAATCTAAATGGGCGCTACTCGGTGGGATGGCGATTTTCCTGTACGTAGGTGCAGAAGTGGCGATAGGAACGCAGATGGCATTTTTCCTGAATGCCGATTCAATCTGGGGCCAATCAGATGCAGCATTCAACTTCCCTCTGATTAGCTGGTTATTTACTTCTGATGGTATTCCCGGCATTTCATTACAAGAGGCAGCAGCCATTACCGCCATCTATTGGGGTGGAGCAATGGTAGGTCGCCTAATTGGTTCGGCTTTATTAGCCAAAGTGAATGCCGCTTTACTGTTGGCCGTTTTCACTGGTGGTGCAGCTCTGATGTGCCTGTATGTATTTATTGTTGGCGGCGTAAGCGCAGGTTTTGTTGCACTGGCAATAGGCCTCTTCAACTCCATTATGTTCCCGGTGATTTTCAGCTTAACTCTTGAGCGTTCAACGGCCAGTTCTGAAGCCACCTCAGGTTTCCTATGTACCGCCATTATCGGCGGAGCATTTGTACCCTTACTTGTAGGTTTGGTTTCAGGACACTCAAGTTACATCACGGCATTTATTGTGCCTGCAGTTTGTTATGTGATTTTGTGCTGGTTCGCACTGAGCGCGCGCAAAGTGCAGGCGACCAATGATGTCTCCGAAGTGGCAACCAATCACTAAAAAATTAGGCAAGCGGTTTTTATGACCGCTTGCCTATTCATTTCTTCTCACCGCAAATCACTCCCAACCTAGCGCCCTCTTCTGGTCATTCGCGTTAGCCTCCACCCAGTAATTATCCCCATCAACTCTGACTTCTTTTTTCCAAAAAGGCGCCTGCGTTTTCAAAAAATCCATTAAAAATTCTGCCGCCTGAAATGCATATTCCCGGTGTAGGCTGGTAACACCCACAAACACAATTTGATCACCCACATGCAATTCACCAACTCGATGCACAATCCGCGCAGCAACTAATTCCCAACGTTTTTTTGCTTCATTCAAAATCTGCTGCAAAACATTTTCCGTCATGCCGGGATAATGTTCGAGCGACATACCACTCACGGCGCGCGCATGGCTCATATCGCGCACTCGCCCCACAAAAAACACCACCGCACCTGCAGCTGTATCGCCCGCAATTAATTCGGCGTATTCGTGCCCAACATCAAAATCCTGCGTTTGCACTGAAATCGAAAAAGACACATCAACCTCCGGTAACCGGCGGAAAAAAGGCGACTTCGTCACCTGATGTTAAAACTACATCCACTTTGGCGTATTCGTGATTTACCGCAACGAGCAGTTTGCTATTGGATAGATACTGTTCCCACTGCGGATTACTGGTTACAAGATATTGCTTGAGGGTTGCGACACTAACAACACTTTCAGCCGCAACTTGCAACTCAGCAATTCCCAACTGTTCACGGAGCTGGGCGAGAAATAAAACCCGGATCATTGGCGACTACTCTGTCTACGATAATGCCCACGACGACCACCGGATTTTTCCAGCAGACATACCTGCTCAATCACCATTTCCATATCGACTGCCTTACACATATCGTAAATCGTTAAGGCTGCTATGCTTGCCGCTGTCAGCGCTTCCATCTCGACGCCGGTTTGTCCGGTGAGCTTGCAGTAGCTGGTAATTTCAACAGCGGAGTTTTCATCATCAATTGCAAAATCCACCGCGACCTTACTCAGCGCCAAAGGATGGCAGAGCGGAATTAAATCGGCACATTTTTTCGCGGCCTGAATACCCGCAATGCGCGCAACTGCCAGCACGTCACCTTTTTTGAGGTTATTCGCTTTTATTTGCGTGAGGGTTTCAGGCTTCATCACGACCCGCGCAAAGGCACGCGCTTCACGTACGCTGGCAGGTTTTTCGGAGACATCCACCATACTGGCGTGCCCATGAGAATCTATATGGGTTAATGACATAGAGAATTTATCCAATCCAATAAACTGCAGTTTACCGTGCAGCAGGGGGTAAATATCGTTATCATAAAACACCTGTCGGCTATGGCCGCACTTTTATTTTCCTCGCAGCAGAATTCCACAACTTAATGACTTCAACCCAGCTTCTTGATCACCGCTTTACCCTCGCCCCTATGATGGAGTGGTCAACTTCCGATTGCCGCACTTTTTGGAGGCTACTCACCAAAAAAGCTGTGCTTTATACGGAAATGGTTACTACTGGCGCACTCCTTCACGGCGACAAATCCCGCTTTCTGGATTACAACGCCTGCGAGCATCCGCTGGCATTGCAGTTGGGTGGGAGCGACCCTGTCGCTCTCGCGGAATGCGCCCGTATTGCAGAAGATTGGGGTTACGACGAAGTGAATCTCAACTGCGGCTGCCCGAGTGATCGTGTGCAAAACGGCATGATCGGCGCCTGTTTAATGGCAGAACCGGAACTGGTTGCAGATTGTATAGCCGCTATGCAAAACGCTGTAAAAATCCCCGTGACCGTCAAACACCGCATCGGCATTGACGATATGGACGACTACGAAGGTCTGGTTAAATTTGTCAGCACTATCGCCGAAACCGGTTGTCACACCTTTATTGTGCACGCGCGCAAAGCCTGGTTAAAAGGCTTAAGCCCCAAGGAAAATCGCGAAGTACCGCCACTTCAGTACGATAAGGTGTATCAACTGAAGCAAGACTTTCCGCACTTGAATATTATCATCAACGGCGGGATCACCACTCTCGAACAAAGCAAAAACCTTCTTGCTCATGTAGATGGCGTGATGATCGGGCGTGAGGCTTACAGTAACCCCTATCTTCTCGCACAGGTTGATCAACAAATTTACGGGGTTGATGCGCCGGTTGTGAGTCGGGATGAAGTAATGCAACAATTTATGCTGTATTGCGCAGAAGAACTCGCCAAAGGAACTCGCCTTAACCATCTGACACGACATATTCTGGGTCTTTACCAAGGTCTACCTGGCGCGCGCCAGTTCCGCCGGATTATTAGCGAACAAGCTCATAAATCTGGGGCAGGAATTGAGGTGCTTGAACGCGCCCTTGCTGCATTAAATGAGTTACCATTAGCAACCATGTCCAGGGTCGACGATATTTAACGCCCTTCGCACTATTGATTTATCTGTTTATAAAAAATGACTGCTTTCCGCATAAAGTCATAACGACTATAATAGTTCTGACGGCAATAAAACGAAGATCAACCACTTGTACTTTCAGAGATAGGACTACCACTGTGACTAGTAAACTTGAACAACTAAAACAATTTACCGACGTTGTTGCCGATACCGGCGACATCGAAGCCATCCGCCTTTACAAACCGCTGGATGCCACCACCAACCCATCGCTGGTATATAAAGCTGCACAAATGCCGCAATACCAGGACCTGCTGACCGCATCAATCAACGCCAGCAAAAACATCGCTAACAGTGCGCAACAATTAAGTGCAGCCTGCGATAATTTGGCGGTAGGAATTGGCTTGGAAATCTTAAAAATTGTTCCCGGCCGTATCTCCACTGAGGTGGATGCGCGCTTGTCGTTCGATACCAAAGCATCTATCGCTAAAGCCCACGAATTAATCAGCCTGTACGAAAAAGGCGGTGTGGATAAATCGCGTGTACTGATCAAACTCGCCTCAACGTGGGAAGGTATTCGCGCGGCTGAAGTGCTGGAGAAAGAAGGCATCAACTGCAATCTCACATTGCTGTTTGGTTTCAACCAAGCTGCTGCCTGTGCTGATGCGGGTGCGTTTCTGATTTCACCGTTTGTGGGCCGCATTCTGGATTGGTACAAAGCCAATACCGACAAAAAAGAATACACCGCTGAAGAAGATCCGGGCGTGATTTCTGTGCGTCACATTTACAACTACTACAAACAAAATGGCTACAACACCGTGGTGATGGGCGCAAGCTTCCGCAATCTCGGCGAGATAGAAGCGCTGGCGGGCTGTGATCGTTTGACCATCAGCCCCCAATTATTGCAAGAGCTGGATCAAGACAAAGGCGAACTTAAACGCGTGCTTTCGCCTGACAATACTGGCGAAGCAATCGCTAAAAGTATTGAAACAGAAGCAAGCTTCCGTTTTGGTTTGAATCAGGATGCGATGGCGACCGAGAAATTGGCTGAAGGTATTCGCGGATTTGTCAAAGACCAGATCAATCTTGAGAATTTGTTGAAAGCCCGTGCTTAATAAACTCTCTCGCTTTATCGAACGCCACTTGCAGCCTGCAGGTGGCGCCTCGCCAGTGTTGTCCGATCACCAAAAACAATTGGCGGTAGGGGCGTTGTTGGTTGAAGTGGCCATGGCGGACCACCAGGTTTCAGAGACTGAATTACACAACCTTGGTGTCATTCTCGAACGCAAATTTGCTTTATCACCAGATGAACTTGCAGAACTGATTAACCTCGCCAAAAATGAAACCAATCAAGCTACTTCACTGCATCAATTTACACAGCTTATTAATCAGTATTGCACAACAGAAGAGAAATTTAATCTGATGAAAGCCATGTGGGAAATGGCCTATGCTGATGGTATTCTGGACAGGTATGAAGACTATGTTATTCGCAAGGTGGCCGATCTAATTTATGTTCCACACACGGAATTTATCCGAGCCAAAAGCCTGATAAAAGCGAATTTATTAAGCGCAGGAAATTAACAAAGATCGCAGATTAAGAACTGCATCAGCAGCTTTCGAGCATATTGACTAAATTGCGGAAGGTATCAGCATTACTGGCGTTTAGCCCCATCAAAATTTTGTGCGCTTCCAGCACCTTTTCTTTTACTTCTTGCTCATCACAGTTAATGCAATGGAGCGGTTGTTCGGCTAAGACCGGCGCGTCCAGCTTATCAACTATTATAAAAATATCGCCAAAACCCATGGTCTGCAAAATGCGCTGGATACTGGGATTGCTCGCCAGAATAACCGGAGTAATATCGCGTCTTTCTTGCCCCAGGATGGAAATTTTTGCCATCAATCCGAGTGTTGTACTATCGATCGCTTCTGCGTCAGAAAGATCGAAAAGTACCGAAGTAAAATTCTCACTCTTGAACATGGCATCAATGAACTGATCAAACGAAATACACAATGTCAGGCGCACATCGCCTACCATTTTGATCACATAAACCCCATTGTGGTCTGCAACTAAAATCTGACCGGCTTTCATCAACTAACACCTCGGGAGATGGACAAGACTGCAATGTCATCCGGGTTATCGCGAATCTCTTTTATAACTAAAGTATTACAGACAGAATCCAAACTGCCACTACTCGAAGCAATTAGTTGTAACAAATGCGCTTCTTTATCCTGCAGTTCTGTCTGGGGTAAGGTCTCCAATACGCCATCAGAAAAGCAAACGAGCGCAAACTTCTCGGGTAGCTGGCGTTCATAGACCTCCCAATTGACCTCTTTGAATATACCGACCGGCTTGCCGCGCCCAGTCAAATACTCTGCCCCCGCCTCGGTAAGTAATACTGGCATAGGCAAATGACCAGCAACTACATAGTGCATCTGATGAGTAAGCGTATCTATGACACCTACGAATAGCGTCAGGTGATGACTTAACCGAGTCTCATGCAACTCACGATTGATCTGGCGCAACATGAGATCCGCCCCTTGTGCAAATGAGTTTTCGTCACCAAACAACCCCTCTTCCCGCACCATACGGCTAACGAGATGCTTGAGCCAGATAGTGACAAAAGCAGAGGAGGCACCGTGCCCGGAGACATCTGCCAGATAAAATGCGAGATAACGTTTTTTGATGTGGGCGTAATCAACAAAATCGCCACTAAGAAACAGGGAGGGAATGATCGTATGAGCTGCTGTATAACCTTCTTCGGTGGTAAGTCCAGATGGCATCAAGCGGCGCTGCACCCGTCGTCCGGCAATCTGGTCACGCTCGAGTACACGCAGGTTTTCTTTCAACTCTCGATTAGCCTCTTCCAACTGAGTTCGATAGCGCTGGTTTTCTTCTTCGAGATCCTGTCGATCCAGCACCTTATTAATGGAATGGACCAGCACCTCTAAATCAACCACGGGCTTTATCAAATAATCACGGGCACCCAATCGCAATGCTGCCACGACATCATTCATCACGCCTGCGCCGGAAATAACAATCACTGGCAGCGAAGGATGGCGATCATGCAACAGTTGCAGTAGCTGCAAACCGTCGCCATTCGGCATACGCAGGTCGGTGATAATTAAATCTGGCAAGGAGTGATCAGGATTAGCGAGAAGATCGAGTGCAGCACTAGCGTCAGAAGCAGGACACACGCAAAAACCACTGTCGGCCAGATAAGTCACAATACTCTGGCGGACAAGGATATCGTCATCGATGATAAGCAGCTTGCGGCTTGCGGGTGTCATCTTCAGCTCGGGCTTTTGAGGATACAGTTAAATTAATGGCAATCGATAAGGCGCGTAACACTACTCCTTCACCTTGAGGAGCGCAAGCCATCGCAGCTAAAGCTTCCCTGGTTAGTAAGGGTTGCCTCAGTTTGAGCCGGCTATGAATAGGCAAGGATCAGCCACCTTTATTTTGGCTTGCTACGGTTTTTATCACGCTCTGCTTTACGACGCATTTCAATTAATTGACGCTGCGTCATTTTGCTTTTGCGCTCAGTGTACGGGTTCTCGTTGTTGCGATATTCGATCCTGATTGGAGTGCCATGCAAATCGAGCACGCGTCTGAAGGTTTTTTCCAGATACTTGGTGTAGTGGCTAGGTATATCGTTAGTCTGATTTCCATGGATCACGATAATGGGTGGATTGTGCCCACCCGGGTGCGCATAGCGCAGCTTGATACGCCGCCCTTGAATCATTGGCGGCTGATGTTCACGCACCGCATCCTGCAGAATGCGAGTAAGAAAGTTGGTACTGAATTTATCCGTTGCCGATTGATAAGCAAGCTCAATCGATTTGTAGAGATTGCCCACTCCGGTGCCGTGCAAGGCGGAGATAAAGTGAATAGTGGCAAAATCCACAAAACGCAGCCGGCGCTCAAGCTCACTTTTAACATACTGCTTGTGCGAATCATCCAGGCCATCCCACTTATTCAGAGCAATAACCAGCGCGCGCCCCGCCTCGATCGTAGTGCCCATCAAATGGAGGTCTTGTTCTACGACGCCTTCACTCGCGTCCATTACTAAAACAACAACATTAGCATCGGCAATGGCCTGCATTGTTTTAACGATTGAAAACTTCTCAACCATTAAATCGATGTTTTTTCGCCGCCTCACTCCAGCCGTATCAATTAACGTGTAAGGTTTGTCAAAGCGTGTGTAGTTGATGTAGGTGCTATCGCGTGTAGTACCCGGTTCGTCATAGACAACAACGCGATCCTCTCCGAGCAAGCGATTCACCAATGTTGATTTACCTACGTTTGGACGACCAACAATCGCGATTTTTATCCCTGTCGCCTCTTCCGATTGGTAGTCTTCAGGCAGCTCAGGAATATCAGCCAGCACCTCTTCCATTAAGGATCTAACACCGCGCCCATGACTGGCAGTTGTTGGATGAACCTCACCCAAACCCAATTCATAAAAAGGTGCCAGTGCGATATCGGGATCCATGCCGTCAATTTTATTGGCGACCACGTAGGTTTTTTTATTATTGACCCGTAAATGCTTGGCTATCATTTCATCGGCCGGGTTCAAACCCGCCCGGCTATCCAAAATAAACAGCACTATGTCAGCTTCCTGAATCGCTAAAAGTGACTGACCGGCCATCATACTATCAATTCCCTCTTCCTCACCGCTTATCCCACCGGTGTCAATCACGATAAAGCGGCGATTCTCCAATACACCCTCACCGTATTTCCGGTCGCGAGTTAGACCAGGATAGTCCGCCACCAGCGCATCGCGCGATTGGGTGAGACGATTGAATAGTGTGGATTTGCCGACGTTAGGGCGACCAACAAGTGCAATTACAGGGATTATCATAAAAGTATCAATTGAGATGAGAAATCAAGGGATTGCAGTCAATATCACTGCGTAAATTCTATAGTACACAAAAAACAAAACCAGCCGCTGCGAAGTTTACCCTATTCGATTCGGGTAAATTCAAGCGGCTGGTTGGACTTAATAATGAAGCAGGTAAGTTACTTGTCCTTTTCTGCTCTAAACGCGATTAGCTTGCCACCATTGGTATACACATACAGCGTTTCACCATCGGTCAACATGGGCGCACGAGCCCCTTTTCTGTCCACCCGGGTACGCGCAACAAACTCACCATCGCTTTGGTTAACAACATGCATATAGCCTTTAAAATCAACGACAGCAACGTACTCACCAAACACTTGAGGGCCATTCAAGAGACGGCGCAACATTTTTTCGTTGCTCCAGAGCTGTTCACCAGTGGTGGCGCTGTAGGCGACCAATTTACCATCAGCATGGGACACAAATAGCTTATCGGCGGATAGCGCCAGGCTTTCACTCGTTGAACCATCTTGCCCCCAGAGCGGGCTACCTGTACCGCGAGCCAATGCGCTAATACGACCTTGATAAGTACCTACGTAAATCACACCATCCCTTATCAATGGACTCGCATGAATATCAACCATCCGCTCCAACTCCGAGCGGCCTTTGGGTGAGGCAATACGTTGTTCCCACAAAATAAGCCCATTACCGGGATTAAATGCCATCATCCTACCGTTAGAAAAACCCGCATAGATTGCGGTGTCAGTTACGATAGGGGATGGAGTTCCGCGCAAGGTAAGAACCGGTGGAGGGCTGTCATAAAACCATATTTGCTCGCCCGTTTTTGCGTCCAAAGCAAACAATTTGCCATTAACCGTTTGCGTCGCCACTACGCTGCCGTTGGTGCGAGGGGAGGAAACCACCTCACCTGGAAGCTGCTTCCGCCACAATTCATCACCGGTGTCTTCGGACAAGGCCATAACCTCGCCCGCATAAGTAGCCACCAGCAACAAGCCATTCTCTGCCGCCATACCAGCTACGATTTGACTATTGGGGTCACCGGCAGTAAAAAAGCCTTTCAGCCAAGTCCATAAACCCTGCTGGGATTTATTGACCTTACGCGACCACTGCTTTTTGCCAGTTTTGCTGTCGAGCGCAACAACCAAACCTTCATAATCTACCGCATAGATGAAGTCGCCATCCAATGCAGGAGTGAGGCTACTAAACCCTTTGTTTTGGCCTTCACCTATGCCGCTACTCCACACCTTGTCGAGATCGACTGTTTCTTTAAAGTCGACCAACTCCATAGGTTCATTCCCGGTTTTTTTGCTGAACCAGGAGCAGCCGGACACAGCGAATGCACAGAGCAATACCAACCAGCTTAAGTGCCTCACAGAGACTTGCATCATTGAACCTTCTCCTCAGCCGGAGCTGCGGGTGCTAGACTTTCCACTTTTAAATCATCTACTTTCATCTGCAATAACATGTAGCGCTCTTGTTGTTGTGGATCAGTTGCTGCCAACGCTTTTTCAAAAGCGGTGCGCGCAGCATCCAGGTCACCTTGCAATTTCAGAATGTCACCACGGGCTTCTGCATATTCTGCGGTAAAAGCAGCAGCTGGCTCCGGCGAGAGTTGTGCTAATGCGTCGGCATAGGCTTGCTGTGCGGTTAAGATACGCGCCAGACGCAAACGAGCAAGCTGCGCAGTGGCGGGCCCGGCTTTGGCAGACAAAACCCACTTAAGTTCATTTACGGCCACATCCAATTTATTGTCTTCCACCGCTAACTTGGCAAGAAAAAACGCGGCGCTGTGCGCATACATGCTTTCACTATTACCATCTTTAAGCTCGCCTGCGAGATGGGTAATGGTTGCTTTATCAGAATCGGTCAGCACTTTACCTGGCTCAGCACTTGCCAGCTTGAGCAGTTGCTCATACATCTCTGAGGCTTTTTCAGCTTTCTGCCGCTTCTGATCTTGCCATGTGGTGTAAGCAAAATAACCAGCGACGGCCACTAACACCGCAACGATTACTGTTCTGCCATAATCTTTCCACCAGCGTTTTAATACTTCTAATTGTTCTTCTTCTGAAAGATGTACACTCACAATCGACTCCTATAGGCCTTAGCGCAATGCGCAAAAAGATATGAATAATTTAAACCGTTATTTTTTTACTCGACGAACTGCTTACTCAAGTGCCAGAAGGTAAGCAATTGCCTCATCAAAAGCGAGCGTTTGCTGCTCGATTTCTTCACGCAAAAATTTGATCGATACTTTACCTGCATTGGCTTCATCTTCACCTAAAATAAGTGCGATATCCGCACCACTTTTATCGGCCTTTTTCAGCTGGTTTTTGAAGTTACCGCCACCGCAATTGGTTAACACTCGCACATAAGGCAACTCGTCACGAATCCTTTCTGCCAATTGCATAGCAACTGATTGAACATCACCCACAGCAACCAAATAAATATCTGCTTGCTGATCGAGATTTTCAGGAACCACTTCGATGGCTTGCAGAAGTAAAACCAGGCGTTCAAGGCCAATGCCAAATCCAACGGCCGGCGTCGATTTACCGCCCAATTGCTCCACTAAACCATCGTACCGGCCCCCAGCGCAAACTGTGCTTTGCGCACCTAATTTGTTGGTCACCCATTCGAACGCCGTTTTACCATAATAATCGAGGCCGCGCACCAAACGCGGATTAATATGATATTGAACACCCGCAGCATCCAGAAGGGATTTCAAACCTTCAAAGTGCGCGCGCGAGTCTTCATCCAGGTAGTCCAAAAACACCGGAGCCGCATTGAGTAACGCTTGTGTGTTTGCATCCTTGGAGTCTAGTATGCGCATTGGATTAGTGGATAGACGACGCTTGCTGTCTTCGTCCAACTGGTCTTGTACATTGCCTAAATAAGCAACCAAGGCACCTTTATAGGCCGCACGCGCATCCGAACTACCAAGTGAGTTTATTTGCAACTGCACATGCTCTGCGACACCGAGCTCGCGCAAAATACGTGCACTCATCACTAGCACTTCTGCATCAATATCCGGACCTTGAATACCAAAGGTTTCTACACCAATCTGGTGAAACTGACGATAACGCCCTTTTTGCGGACGCTCATGACGAAACATGGGTCCCATATACCATAGGCGTTGGGTTTGGTTGTAGAGCAAACCATTTTCTTCGCAGGCGCGAACACAACATGCAGTACCCTCAGGCCGCAAAGTGAGGCTGTCGCCATTGCGATCATCAAAGGTATACATTTCTTTTTCGACGATATCGGTAACTTCGCCAATCGAACGTTTAAATAATTCGGTTGACTCAACAATCGGAAAGCGAATTTCCTGATAGCCGTAACGCGTCAGAATATCAGTGACAACACCTTCGACGTATTGCCACAGCGGTGAGTCTGCCGGAAGCAGATCATTCATGCCGCGAATTGCCTGAATTTTTTTCAAATTAAACCCTTAATCTACAAGCCAAAAGTGATTAACCTTTAGCAATAATGTTCTTGGCGTCAGCATCCATTTGTGCCTGCTTTTGCGCCGCTTTTGCGCGGATCAACCGCTCCAGATTATCAACCAAGTTCTCATTGGTTAATTTTTGATTCGGCTCTCCGTCGATATAAATCAAATTACTTGGCGTACCACCAGCAAGCCCCAAATCTGCTTCTTTAGCTTCGCCTGGCCCATTTACCACGCAGCCGATAACAGCAACGTCGAGCGGCACTGTAATATCTTCCACTCGCTGCTCAAGATCATTCATTGTTTTGATCACATCAAAATTCTGCCTAGAACAACTTGGGCACGCAATAAAATTCACACCTTTACTGCGCAAACGCAAACTGCGCAGCATGTCCCAACCTACTTTGATTTCTTCAACTGGATCGGCGGCGAGCGATACACGAATCGTGTCGCCAATACCCTCCATCAATAGCGCCCCCAATCCGATTGACGATTTCACAGTGCCCGAGCGCAAACCACCCGCCTCAGTAATCCCTAAATGCAATGGCTGCTCAATTAATGTCGCAAGCTTGCGATAGGCTGCAACTGCCATGAATACATCGGAAGCTTTTACACTGACTTTGAAGTTTTGAAAATTTAGCGAATCAAGAATCTCAACATGACGTAATGCGGACTCCACCAATGCATCGGGCGTCGGCTCACCATATTTTTTTTGCAGATCTTTCTCAAGCGAGCCTGCGTTAACGCCGATACGAATCGGAATATTAAGATCACGCGCTTTGTCGACTACCGCTCTAATACGTTTTTCGCGGCCAATATTGCCGGGGTTGATACGCAAACAATCCACGCCCAAATCAGCTACACGCAGCGCAATACGATAATCAAAGTGAATATCCGCGACCAAAGGAATATTGACTTGTTTACGAATTTCACCAAACGCTTCAGCCGCTTCCATTGATGGTACCGAGACGCGAATAATATCGGCACCGGCCAACTGAATACGACGAATTTGCTCTACCGTCGCTGCAACATCAGTAGTTTCGGTGTTGGTCATACTCTGTACTGAAACAGGAGCATCACCGCCGACTGGAACATTACCCACCATAATCTGGCGAGATTTACGACGTTTTATGGGGGACTCACAGTGCATAACTATTCCTGATCAATTTTACGCGATTATTCGCGAGTGGGTTCGCCCACTTTTATCGACAATACATTAGTACCCAGTGCTGGAACTATAGCGACTTTATCGCCATTTAACTCTATTCTGACCGCCGGTGAATTTCCGAGCTTCACATCAAATGGAGCAGCACCTTGCAATTGCAAACTACTACCTTTTGACTGCAGATCCGCCACTAAAACATCACCGCGTGCATCACTCACCTCCAACCAACACTCTTCGACAAACGAAAAGCTGATTAAATCTAGCTGATTAGCATCAACTTTTTTTACTGGCACTGCCGCGAGACCAATCGAAGACACCGATGAAATGGTTGAAACTGATTGAGCCTCGGCGGATGTATTTGAACTCTGCGTAGCGGCGTGAGTATCATCCGATATCGTATTCGCCGATTGTTGGGCTTCACTTGAGATTGTATCCATTTCAGGCGGAGCACTACTTACCGAAGCCTGATTGACACCGGACTCATTCAACGATTGCACATTTAGCGCCGTTTCTGCTGGAGGAACTACGGCCATAGGCCGGTTGTAGTTGGGCTGCTGACGGTTATCAAAAAACCAAATCGATACCAGCCACAGAATTAGCAGTGCAAGTAAAATCAATAGAATAAAACGCCACAAAGGCGTGTTGGCTGACTCGGCCTTACGTGGCAAAACCTGCTCAACCAGCCCGTGTTTTTGTGCGTGACGATCATAAGCAGCAAGCACCTGGGTTGTATCGAGCTTTACCAAATTAGCATAAGCTCGCAAATACCCGCGGGTAAATGTGTCCGACCCCATACGGTGATAATCGTCTGACTCGAGTGCACGCACTTTCGTCAAAGTCATGTAAAGTTCTTTCGCTACCTGCTCTTGCGATAAGTTTGCACGCTCTCGCGCCCAAACGAGTAACTTACCGGGTGAGAGTTCGCGAAAACGACTATCGTCGGTAGATTTTTTTTCGTCGTCAGATGCCATTTAAAGCCCGTTAATATCCGTAGTCGTTGTTTTACATCATCGTTTGTTTGTATTCCAAATATTCTTTGGAATACGGAAAACGATTTTTTAATACCAACAAATAACTGGCCTCTCTATCCTTGTTGCCAAAAACACGCTCCAAGCGGATGGCAAGTAAGAGCGCACGTGAAGATTGTTGCCCAAGCGCCTGATAGCGATCTAAATGTTTTTTGGCATCTGCGTATTCCTGATTTTGAAAACTCATGGCTGCCAACTCAATATGCGGCTCAGCAATTCCCCGATCCAATATCGTTGCATGCTCAAAAGCAGCCTTGGCTCGCTCATTTTTGCCGAGTGATAATGCCGTACGGCCAACGTTCACTAACGCCGAAGCACGGCCATTGTAATCAAGGTCACTAGCAGCTAATTCGAACTGGACCAATGCCTCTTCATAGCGCTTCAAGCCAAATAGAAATACGCCATAATTATTGTTGGCCAACGTGAAATTATTTTTACGCTTAAGTGCTTTTTTGAACGTTTCTTCCGCCAATGCAGGCTCACCCTCCAACTGATAAAGACGCGCTAGCGCCTCCAGTGCATCAGCAGAGTTTTTATCAATTTCAGACGCCTTCCTCAGGTGGTGCCGCGCTGACTCGCGATTACCCTTATCGATATACCCCTGCGCCAATTTAATGTGTAATTCTAGCGATTTCGATTTATCAATTTGCCGTGTCGGTTTTCCACCCTGCCCTTCTGACACACAACCAGCAAGAAACGCTACTGCAACAACAGAGACCAGGGTTAATTTCAGCAATCTTATAAAATTATTCATTTGCATCATTGACACCTTTAACTTGTAATTATTGGCTAACAATTTTTACTGCCTGTTCCTCATCAAACTGTGCGCGATAGCGTTCACTGCGGCGAGTCACATCATTCACTTGGCCAGCCAACTGACCACATGCCGCATCTATATCCTCACCTCGGGTCGTGCGCACAGTTGTGATATAACCCTCCTCCATCAAAATATCCTGAAACTTACGCAATGCATTATTACTGACACGTTTGTAGTTCGACAAATTGAATGGATTGAACGGAATCAGATTTATTTTAACCGGCACATCGCGTAAGAGTTCCGCTAATTCGCGGGCGTGATGCGGTCGATCATTCACTTGATCAATCAGAGTATATTCGATGGTAATTTTGCGATGCGTATCCGGCATAGCTTCGATGTAGCGCTTGGCAGAATCAAGCAACATAGCAATCGGGTATTTACGATTAATGGGTACCAACTCATTGCGCAATTCATCGTTAGGGGCATGCAAAGAAATGGCGAGACAGGCATCGGTATACTGACTCAAGCGATCAAGCTGCGGCACCACACCAGAGGTACTCAGAGTAACCCGGCGCTTGGAAATTCCATAAGCATTGTCGTGCATCATGAGATTCATAGAATCGACAACGTTATCAAAATTGAGCAGTGGCTCGCCCATTCCCATCATCACCACATTGGTAACGCTTCGCGGGCCATTGGCTTGCAATTGCCCAAATGATTTTGCTGCAATCCACACTTGGCCGATAATTTCTGCCGCCGTTAAATCGCGGTTAAACCCCTGTTTACCCGTTGCGCAAAAACTACAATCCAACGAGCAACCGACTTGCGATGACACACACAAAGTACCTCGATCACCATCGGGAATATAAACGGTTTCGATAACATTATTGCCGCTGACACGGATCAAGAATTTACGTGTTCCGTCAGTTGAGTCAAACTGCTGTACCACTTCCGGCATGCGAATTTCAGCAATGTCTTTTAACTTCGCACGTAAATCTTTGCTGACATTGGTCATGTCATCAAAGTTGTCAGCGCCGAGCTGGTGAATCCATTTCATCACCTGAATAGCGCGAAATTTCTTCTCGCCAATCGATTCAAAAAATGCAACCAGTTTGGCTTCTGGCAAGCCCAATAAGTTCACTTTGGCAGAGCCTTCTGCGACCTCCACGATAGCGGGAGAAGTGGAACTGGATACTTCAGTCATGGCTCTATACCTGGTGAACTACGTTGGGAAAACAGGGGGTTAATTCAATTAACGGATAACAACTTCGTTGCTGGCAAAGAAATACGCTATCTCGCGAGCAGCAGAGCTGGGTGAATCTGAACCGTGTACCGCATTGGTATTAATGGCCTCTGCAAAATCAGCACGGATAGTGCCGGGGGCTGCCTTGGCTGGGTCTGTCGCGCCCATTAGCTCGCGGTTAGCGACTATAGCGTTTTCACCAGACAGCACTTGCACAACAACAGGACCAGAGGTCATAAAAGCAACTAAACCATCAAAAAAAGGACGCCCTTTATGCTCGGCGTAAAAACCTTCTGCTTGAGCAGGGCTCAACAACATCATTCGCTGGGCAACAATTTTAAGGCCAGCCTTTTCAAAACGGGCGATGATTTCACCGATATGGTTCTTGCCAACCGCATCAGGTTTAATAACGGATAAAGTTTGTTCAACAGCCATGAGATGCTCCAAATGCGATATTCCGGTTACTGCACGAGCTCGATTGGTACCGCCCAAAGCAGATTCAATACCTACAAAATACAAAACCCGCGAATTATACGCGGGTTTACATTATTTTTATATCCTAGCTATTTGATTAATAAACAAAATCGGCTGGCAAATACGATCACTGCATCACTCAGGGGAGATCAGCTCAGTTGCTTTGACTGGCCCGATCCTGAATGCGCTTAACCATCGCTTTGAGCCCATTGCCTCTTGTTGAGCTGAGGTGCTGCAGAAGGTCAAGCTGGGTAAAATAAGCATCTATGTCAAACGCAAGGATTTCTCCGGGTGTTTTGCCGTTAAAAGCAGCCAACACTACGCCAAGCAGCCCTTTAACAATAAACGCATCGCTGTCCGCCTGAAAGAACAGCTTGCCCGAGCGCCACTCGTCGACCAGCCAAACCTGACTTTGGCAGCCGCGCACCAAATATTCTTCCGTCCGCAGACTGGCATCCATCTCCGGCAATTCTTTGCCCAGATCGATTATGTATTTGTAGCGCTCTTCCCAGTTATCGAAAAAACCGAGGCTATCGATGATGTCATCGACGGTCACATCTATACCAAATTGAGTCATCGCAGCTCTCTGCACTGGGGATCAACACACTGGAATCAATTCACTAGGATTAATAAAACATGCCGGTCTGCAGCTGGGCCTCTTCGCTCATCATATGGCGCTGCCAAGGCGGATCAAACACCAACTCAACCTTCACCGTTTTGACATTGGGCACCTTACGCACCCGATACTCCACATCGCCCACCAATACCGGCCCCATACCGCAGGCTGGCGCAGTCAAGGTCATTTGGATTTCCACCTGCTTTGCCACCTGATCAACCTTGACGCTGTAAATCAGGCCGAGATTAACCAGATCGACCGGAATTTCAGGATCAAACACAGTGCCAAGCGCTTGCCAAACCTGCTCTTCGACAATCTGATCGCTTATTGGATCCGGAAAACTGATTGTCTCGGATTCAAGTCCAAGCAAATGTGCATCAGTACCATCCACCCGAACCATCTGGCCGTGATAGGTCAAGGTGTAATTGCCACCTAAAGCTTGGGTGATAGTGACGAAGGTTCCTTCAGGGATAGTTAGTGGTGTGCCGTCAGGCACACGCCGAGCTGGACAATCAGCCTGGGCTACCACCATACGTCTCTCAGACATAGTAATTCTCTACGCAAGGCGTCTTAATTAACGCTAAAACTTTCACCGCATCCGCAATAGTCTTTAACGCGCGGATTGTTGAATTTAAGCTGACGATTAACGCCTTCGGTGACGTAATCAATTTCGGTGCCGCTCACAACAGACAGGCTTTTCGAGTCAACTAATAACTCGACACCAGTCTCGAGTAGCATGTGCACGTCATCGGCTTTGGCTTCATTGACCAAATCCACAACGTACATCCAGCCGGTACAGCCACTTTGTTTTACGCTCAGACGCACCGCTTTAGCATCTTTAGCAGAACCCAACTGCCGCTTGAAGTGCTCAACCGCCGTTGGGGTGACCTGCACAGGTTGCTGCGGATCAAATGATGCGACGCTCATAGCAGTTCTCCAGGGTTAACTCATCGCTCATTAGAGCATTACTTGTTAAAACATTTTTCGTTACAACAATTTCGTTAGAACAAAAAGGCGTTAGAACAAAAAGGCGTTAGAACAAAAAGACGCTACACCAAAAAGGTTTTCGCCTTTTCAATCGCAACAAACAGGCGATCCACCTCAGCAAATGTGTTATAAAAACTGAAACTTGCACGCACAGTGCCGGGAATTCCGAACTGATCCATGATTGGTTGCGCGCAGTGATTTCCGGTACGTACAGCAATGCCCTGCTTATCCAATAAGACACCGACATCCGCTGGATGTGCACCTTCGATTAAAAAACTCATCACCGAAGTTTTATGCTCGGCGGTGCCAACCAATTTTAAGCCCACGGTTGCGCACGCTTTTTCCTCGGCATAATTTAATAATGCCTGCTCATGCTCAGCAGCAGCCGCACGGTCGATTGAATTCAAATAATCAATCGCGGCCCCCAAACCTATAGCGCCGGCGATATCAGGTGTGCCCGCTTCAAATTTGTAAGGCAACTGATTAAACGTCGTGCCAGCAAAAGAAACTGTCTCTATCATCTCGCCGCCCCCTTGGTAGGGCGGCATGGCGTTAAGCAAATCTTCTTTGCCGTACAACACACCCAGACCAGTCGGCCCAAATAGTTTGTGCGCGGAAAATACATAAAAATCACAATCGAGTTTTTGGACATCAACCGCCCAATGGCTCACTGCTTGCGCGCCGTCAATCAATACGCACGCGCCGACGGTATGCGCCAAGCTAATAATTTTTTCGATAGGATTGATCGTACCCATCGCATTGGAAACATGACCAACAGCGACCATCTTTACACGGGCATCGAGCATGGATTCAAACGCAGGCAGATTGATACTACCGTTGGCATCGACAGGAATAGCTTCAACCTTCGCACCCGTTGCCTGAGCAATTAGCTGCCAAGGCACAATATTGGAGTGATGCTCCATCGCCGACACCAGAATGCGGTCGCCCGGCTGCAAATTGTCTTTGCCCCAGGACGCTGCAACTAAATTAATGCTCTCGGTAGTACCGCGCGTCCAAATAACTTGTTTAGCTGCTGGCGCATTTAAAAACCGTGCAACTTTTTCCCGCGCCGCTTCAAATTTTACGGTAGCACGATCAGCCAAAGCATGAGCTCCGCGATGAACATTGCTATTGTCATTGCGATAGTAATCACTGATTGCATCAATTACCGCATTGGGTTTTTGGGTGGTGGCCGCGTTGTCGAGATATACCAACGGTTGCCCATTCACTTGTTGATGCAGAATAGGAAAATCCGCGCGGACTTTTTCCACATCGAATCCGGATTCGGCGGCATTAACAGCACGACTAGTCATTATTCAGCTCCGCTAATACGCTGGCATCGATAAGACTGTTATCACGTCCGAACAATTTGGCAAGGCGCGGCTGCAAATAATCGTGCACCACAGGCTGCGCAATTTGTTCCAGCAATTCGTTGATAAATCCAAAACTGAGCATTACATCCGCTTCCGCACGCGACAAACCACGGCTCTGCAAGTAGTAACGAGCATTGGCATTTAACTGACTGATGGTGGCGCCGTGAGCACATTTCACATCGTCCGCGTAAATTTCCAATTCCGGCTTAGTGTTCACTTCCGCTTTATTGGAAGTCAGCATATTTTTGTTGCTTAATTCAGCGAGGGTTTTTTGCGCATCCTGATGAATATAAATGCGGCCATTAAAAATCGCCTGCGCCGAATCGCTCACGATACCGCGAAATACTTCATTTGATTTACAGTTTGGAACCCAGTGGCAAATATTGGTGTGGTAATCCACCACTTGCTGATTGCGCGGCAGATAAATTCCCTGCAAATCCAGCTCCGCGCCCTGTCCCCGATGATTTAATTGGTAATCTACACGCATCAAGCTTGTACCCAAGGCCAAAGCAAATCCACGCAAACGAGCGCTGCGTTGCAGATCCACATGCACTGCACCTATGTGCTGAGCGTGCTCTTCCTCTAAATTCAAGCGATAGTGTTGCAAATTGGCGTTGTCGCCCAAGTGGATTTCAGTCAATGCATTGGCGAAACCATCTTGCACATCCGCACTGGAAAAATAATGTTCGATAACTTCAGCTTGGGAATTTTCATCCAATACAATCAGCAAGCGCTGATTATTTACCGCCGCAACCGCAGTTACTAAATTGACGATATAAACCGGTTTTTCCAAACGATGATTGCGCGGCACGTGGATCAAAACGCCGTCATCAAGCCAGGCGTTATTGAGCGTCGCAAATAAATGACGTTCGCCTTCTACAATTTTACCAAGGTGTTTTTCGATCAACGATTGTTGCGCTGTATCCGCTTGCGAAAACCGCACAATAGTTTCGGGCAGAGCGCTTGAATTTTTCGCATCCAATACACCATTGATAAACACAAGACGAAAAGCATCCAGTGGGATTAAGTCATCCTGCGAGGCTTTATCTAACGTCTGATTCTCAGCAGCGCCCCAGGTATGCAGAAGTGTTTTTTGCAAACCTTGCATCGGTGTATATTTCCAATGCTCGGTTTTGCGCGTTGGCCAAGGCTGTGCCAACCAATCGTCAGTTGCCTTATTACGCAGCGATTCCAACCAGGTTAATGGCTGTTGCTGTGCGGTGAGCCGTATGGCTTGGTGTTGAAAATCACTCATGCTTACACAGCCTCATTTTCAAGCCAAGCGTAGCCTTTTTCTTCCAGTTCCAGCGCCAACTCTTTGCCGCCCGTTTTAACAATGCGGCCATTTGCCAATACATGCACGTAGTCCGGCACTATGTAATCCAGCAACCGCTGGTAGTGAGTGACTACGATAAAACTGCGCTCCGGTGAACGCATTGCATTCACACCGTTAGCCACAACTTGCAATGCATCAATATCCAAACCCGAGTCAGTCTCATCAAGAATGCACAGACTCGGTTCAAGCAACATCATTTGCATAATTTCGTTGCGTTTCTTTTCGCCGCCAGAGAAGCCCTCATTAACACCGCGCTTTAAAAACGCCTGCTCGAGATTAACGCACTTACTGGTTTCACGCGCGAGCTTCATAAATTCAACGGCTGATAAGTCAGGCTGGCCATGATGTTTGCGCTTGGCATCTACCGACGCCTTGAGAAACTCCATATTGCTTACGCCGGGAATTTCTACTGGATATTGGAACGCGAGAAACAAGCCCTCTCTCGCGCGCTCTTCGATTTCAAGCTCAAACAAGTTCTTGCCATTAAACTCAACACTGCCGCCAGTTACTTCATAGCCATCGCGGCCAGACAACACATTACCCAATGTACTTTTGCCCGCACCGTTTGGCCCCATAATGGCATGAACTTCGCCAGGCTTTACAGTCAGATTTAAACCTTTAAGAATTTCTTTCTCTTCAACACGGGCAAACAAATCAGTAATGCGTAACATAAATTTTTTAGTCCGATAATTTTCTAACACGGTAAATTCAAATTTTTAATTTTTTTGTTGGGCTATACCGCTCGCTGAACTCGCGGCTAGCCCAACCTACAAAATCACTCTGAGCGTTTAGCCTACTGAGCCTTCGAGACTCACTTCTAACAATTTGCCGGCTTCGACGGCAAATTCCATTGGCAGCTCTTTAAATACTTCGCGACAGAATCCATTCACGATCATTGATACGGCTTTTTCCGCATCCAGACCGCGCTGCCGGCAGAGGAACATTTGGTCTTCACTCACTTTTGAGGTGGTGGCCTCATGTTCAATCACTGCGCTCGGATTTTTGCTCTCAATATAAGGAAATGTATGCGCACCGCATTTGTCGCCAATCAACAGCGAATCGCACTGGGTATAATTGCGCGCGCCTTCCGCACCGGGATTGATACGTACCAAGCCGCGATAAGCGTTGGAACTTTTACCCGCCGAAATCCCTTTAGAGATAATCGTGGAGCGGGTATTTTTGCCGATATGAATCATTTTGGTGCCGGTATCGGCCTGCTGATAATTATTGGTCAGTGCCACTGAATAAAACTCGCCCACACTGTTATCGCCGCGCAAAATGCAACTTGGGTATTTCCAGGTTACAGCCGAACCCGTTTCAACTTGCGTCCAGGAAATTTTAGCGTTGGTATGACACACACCACGCTTGGTAACGAAGTTGTAAATACCGCCCTTACCTTCTTCGTTACCGGGATACCAGTTTTGCACAGTGGAATATTTTATTTCTGCATTGTCGAGCGCAATCAATTCAACCACTGCAGCGTGCAACTGGTTCTCATCGCGCATAGGCGCGGTACAACCTTCGAGATAACTTACATGCGAGCCTTCATCGGCGATAATCAAGGTGCGCTCAAACTGGCCGGTATTCTGTTCGTTGATGCGGAAGTAAGTAGATAACTCCATCGGGCAGCGCACACCCTTGGGGATATACACAAAAGAACCGTCAGAAAATACGGCGCAATTAAGTGCAGCGTAATAATTGTCTTTTTGCGGCACGACTGAACCAATATATTTTTTCACCAGTTCGGGATACTTATGTACCGCTTCGCTGATCGAACAAAAAATCACACCGACTTCGAATAACTTTTCACGGAAAGTCGTCACTACCGATACGGAGTCAAACACTACGTCCATTGCAACACCGGCGAGTGCCGCTTGCTCGTGCAAGGGAATGCCGAGTTTCTCATAAGTGCGCAGTAATTCCGGATCAACCTCGTCGAGACTTTTGGGTTTTTCATCCATCGACTTTGGAGCGGAATAATAGGACACCGCCTGAAAATCGATATCCTCGTATTTGACATGCGCCCACTCAGGCTCGGTCATTTCAAGCCAGGCGTGATAGGCCTTCAAACGCCACTCAAGCAACCATTCGGGTTCATTCTTTTTTGCTGAAATAAAACGGATAACATCTTCATTTAGCCCTGGAGGCAGGGTTTCTGAATCGATGGTGGTATGAAAACCCGCCGCGTATTCTTTTTTGATGAGATGTTCGACTTGTTCAGACATGACTTTTACCTGTTTTTGCAAAGGATTAGTGAACAAACACTAGGCCTTGTGCAGCTTGGCGATAACACCACGAAGGTGTTCAATCGCATATTCAATTTCGTCGGCAGTGGTGTAACGGCCAATACTAAAACGCAGTGATGCTTGAGCTGCTTCATCATCCAAACCAATCGCCTTCAGCACATAACTGGGCGACATGCTCGCGGAATTACACGCAGAGCCACTGGAGATTGCCAAATCACGCAGCGAGAGCAATAACATCTCACCATCAGCATTACCAAATGCGAGATTCAAAATACCGCTAACGCAATCAATACTGGAGCCGTTGCGTTTAATTCCCGGTAAATCCGCAATGCCTTGCCATAAACGATCACGCAGCACCTTAATACGTTTAAGATCCTCGCTGAGATGTGCGTCCGCTAATCTTGCCGCTTCACCCATGCCCACTAATTGATGCGTGGGCAAAGTCCCGGAACGCATACTGCGCTCATGACCGCCACCGTGAATTTGCGCGGCGATTTTGACCTCGCCCGCGCGGCGCACATAAAGCGCACCGACACCTTTTGGCCCGTAAAATTTATGCGCGGAAATAGACAGCAAATCTACGCCGAGCGCTTTTACATCAATGGGAATTTTCCCCGCGCTTTGTGCGGCATCGCAGTGAAATAAAATACCGCGCTCCTTACAGGTTTCCGCCAACGCTTTTACGTCGTTGATGCAACCCAACTCATTGTTGACCTGCATGATGCTGACTAAAAAAGTATCGGCTTGCAGTGCTGCAGCGAGTGCATCCGCCGTAATAATTCCTTCTTGTGTAGGCTGCAAACGGGTTACGCGAAAGCCTTGCGTCTCCAACCAGCTTGCAGGGTCAAGCACTGCTTTGTGCTCAATGGCCGAAACAACAACATGGCCACCTGTGCTGTGACTGGTGCGATAAGTTTCAGCGATACCTTTGAGCGCAAGGTTGTTGGCTTCGGTTGCTCCGCTGGTCCATACGATTTCGCGTGGATCGGCATTGAGTAAACTGGCAACCTGCGCACGCGCTTCTTCTACCAACTCTTCTGCTTGCCATCCATACACGTGAGAGCGAGAAGCGGGGTTGGCGAAGGTGCCATCCAAAGTCAAGCACTCCACCATACGCTCTGCCACTTCAGGGGCAACGGGTGTAGTCGCGGCGTAATCGAGATAAATAGGCTTGCGCAAAACAGTGGGTACCTTAACGGTGAAAAAACTAAAGGTGAAAAATGAAATCGTAAAAACTAGCTACAAAATTTCACTGATCGCAATATGAGTTTCGTCATTGTGTGTGCTCACCACGCGTAGATCCTGACGCTTGCGAACCGACTGGATATCGTTACGCGCCACCAAATCAGCGAGTGTGATATCGCTCAAGAACCGATGAATTTGCGCGCTTAAATCTTCCCATAAATGATGAGTTAAACAGACCTCACCCTCGTGACAATTACCCTTGCCTTCACAGCGAGTCGCATCCAACGATTCACTTACCGCATCGACTACCTGTGCGATGGAAATATCAGTAGTGCTGCCGGTGAGACGATAACCACCGCCTGGACCGCGCACACTTTGCACCAACTTAAAGTGGCGCAAACGTGCAAATAACTGCTCTAAATAGGAGAGGGATATTCCTTGGCGAGTTGAAATATCCGCCAGACTAACGGGGCCTTCATCGCTGTGCAGTGCCAGATCAAGCATGGCGGTCACGGCATAACGGCCTTTGGTGGTAAGTCTCATAGCGGAGGAGCCTCGCTGCAAAATCCCGGTATTAATCTATTGTCGCGGACCAAAACAGCACTCAAACCTAGACGCGACGCCAATTCCGAGTATTTTACTCAAGTATTCACTTTTTTCCAACGCCCAATCTTCGTCGAAACGACTATCTGCCGTTTTTGCCAGACTTATTCAGCCGGTTTATCGTCTTTAGTCAACTCGCGCATGGATTCCAAACCTGGCTTCTGACCAAACTTCTGCATGACTTTACCGCTGTAATGCACGTAGTTCTGTACGGCGGTCAGCACACCACGCAGGATATTCAGTTCCATTTGATCCATACGCACGCGGTTATAAAGGCGACGCAGGCGAGTCATGGTCTGCTTGGGGTTATCGCGATCAAGAAAATTCAACTCAGCGAGGGTTTGCTCAAGGTGTTCGTAGTAGGTTTCCATCGCTTGTGCCTCTACCGGTGGCATATCCCACTGGTGCTGCGGCAAGGTATTCCCTTCCGTCGCCTGCAAGTAGGCCATGCGGACTTCATAGGTGATCACCTGCACAGCGGTGGCAAGGTTCAGCGAGCTGTAATCGGGATTGGCTGGGATATGGACGTGGTAATTGCACTTATGCAGCTCTTCGTTAGTCAGGCCACGATCCTCACGCCCGAAGACAATTGCCACATCATGACTACCCGCCTCTGCCCATACGTTCTCACCGCATTGGCGGGGATCTAGCAATGGCCAGGGAATTCTGCGCTCACGGGCGCTGGTGCCGACCACGAGACTGCAACCGGCGATTGCCTCATCCAGGGTTTCTACCACGACAGCATCATCAAGCACATCAGTCGCTCCAGCCGAACGCCACACGGCTTTGTCCGACGGATACTCCTGCGGCGCAACAAGATAAAGACGCGACAGGCCCATATTTTTCATCGCCCGCGCTGCACCGCCAATATTGCCGGGGTGACTGGTATTGACCAAAACGATACGGATATTGGCAAAAGGCTGGGCTGACATAGGCGAATCTCGGTGGTAAAAAGAGGGGCAACGGGGGGATGCCGTAAAAAGGCGCGCAGTATACCGTCAACTATCACTAGCCTCTAGTGATGACTTGCCGCTATAATCCGCGCCCTTGGCGAGAGGTAGTAAGCAAGAGTTGCTTAAACACCTGCGGCCCCGCTCTTTATACAATCCCCTACCCCTGAATTAGTGCTATCTAACCGATACGATCTAATTGCGTAATTAACATTGGCCTTTTAGCGTGTTGCTACTTCGCCTACTGAATTGGTGCTTTATGGAACCCATGTTGACTATTGCCTTGCGTGCTGGACGCAAAGCTGCCGAGTTGATTGAACGCGCGTTTGAACGCGTTGACCTGTTAACGATCGAAACCAAAAGCCGCAACGACTACGTTACCGAAGTCGATAAAGCCGCCGAAAAAGAAATTATCTACCATCTCCGTAAAGCCTACCCCGATCACAGCATCCGCGGCGAAGAAGGCGGACACCAACCTGGCAAAAACCCTGATTACGAATGGATTATCGATCCGCTCGATGGCACCACCAACTTTATTCACGGGGTACCGCACTTCTCTGTCTCCATCGCTTGCAAATACAAAGGCCAGATTGAACACGCCGTTGTTATCGACCCTATCAAACGCGAAGAATTTACTGCTAGCCGTGGCCGTGGCGCTGCGCTGAATGGCCGTCGACTGCGCGTTTCTACGCGTCGTAATCTTGAAGGTGCATTGATTGGCACCGGTATTCCGTTTAGTGGTTACGCGCTCGAACATATCGGCCCCTACCTCGCCTGCGTGCAAGAAATTGCCGGCCAAACATCGGGCATTCGTCGCGCGGGTTCAGCGGCATTGGATTTGGCCTACGTTGCATCAGGTCGCTTTGATGCATTTTGGGAAATGAATTTAAATGAGTGGGATATCGCTGGCGGAATCTTGCTAGTGAAAGAAGCCGGCGGATTGATCAGCGATTTTAATGGCGGTGCAGATTATTTGGAAACCGGCCATATTGTGTGCGGCTCACCAAAAGTGTTTAAGCCGATTTTGCAAATCGTGCAAAAAAATCTGGGGCATTTGAAATAGTATTTTTTAGAAGACTTACACACAAAACGGCGAGCCCTGGCTCGCCGTTTTTCATTTCGTTTTTTAAATTAAGGAATGCAACCAACCTAAGGCTCTGCATGTAACGCAATAGAATCCCAGCTTGCGTGGATTATGCGCCCTAGCATGTCGTCATCAACCACAATAAATCCCTGCAGTGATTTTCGCGCGATTTCAAAATAAGGCTCAAATGCCAGCGAAAACAAAATTTCATCCGGAAAATCTTTCAGCTCCTTCCGCTCCCGCCCGCGCATAAAGAAAGTAAAGAGCGGCTCCAACACCACCTTCGCCTCTTCATGGCGACTACGCAGTAAATCTGCAGGCAGATGATCAAACTGCCCTTTACTCAATATCATTGCCGGTCGCCGTTTGAATAGATCCCAAAAGTTCTGGCACATATGATGGAATTGTTGGTACAACGAGACCTCTCTACTCATAGCAAAAAACACTTCCCGCCCGACTGTTTCGATAATTTGGCTGTGTAATTTCTTTATCAGGTCTTCACGGTCCTCGAAATACAAATACACAGTACCTGTCGCCACACCCGCCTCCTTCGCAACATCGCGAATTGAAAATCCGTGGAACCCGCGGCTCGCCAACAAGTTTAATGTTGCATCAAGAATTATGTCGCACTTGTTCATGATGACACCGAATCATCTGGTTTCGGAGCTGCAGGGAACCAACGCTGCGCCAAACGGAACACCACCACAAAAAATACCGGCACAAAGAAAATAGCCAATACCGTTGCCGAAAACATACCGCCAAATACACCGGTACCAATCGCGTTCTGGCTGCCGGAGCCAGCGCCGGAACTAATCACTAACGGTGTCACGCCGAGCATAAACGCGAGCGATGTCATGATGATGGGACGCAAGCGCATACGCACTGCCTCCATGGTTGCCTGCACCAAGTCCATTCCATCTTCATAAAGCGCCTTCGCGAATTCCACAATCAAAATTGCATTTTTTGCCGCAAGGCCGATGGTGGTTAACAAGCCCACTTGAAAATACACATCATTAGATAAGCCACGCCCCATCGCAAATAATACTGCACCTATAACACCCAACGGCACGACTAAGATCACCGCAATAGGCACTGACCAGCTTTCATAAAGCGCAGCCAAACACAAAAACACAATTAAAATGGAGAGTGCATATAAGAGGGGCGCTTGATTGCCCGACTCGCGCTCCTGAAGCGACATACCAGTCCACTGATAACTAATTCCAGGTGGCAATTTCCCCACCAGCTCCTCTGCAGCGAGCATTGCATCACCCGAACTTACACCGGGTGCGCCCTGCCCGATTATATTGAGCGAGGGCACACCGTTGTAACGCTCAAGACGCGGCGAGCCAGAAATCCAACGCCCAGAGGTAAACGCGGAGAAAGGCACCATCTCACCTTTGTTGTTGCGCACATACCAATTTTTTACATCCTCCGGCAACATGCGATATTGCGCATCACCCTGTACAAATACTTTTTTCACGCGACCTTTATCGATAAAGTCATTCACATAAGACGCAGCCCAAGCGGTAGAAAAAATGCTGTTGATATCGCTCAGCGAAACGCCCAGTGCTGTAGCTTTTTCCTGATCCACATCCAACTTAAATTGCGGATTATCTTCTTGCCCGTTAGGGCGCACACCGACTAAACGTTGGTCTTGCGTGGCCAAACCCAAAAACTGGTTACGCGCTTGCATTAGCGCCTCGTGACCTAAACCGCCCAAATCTTGCAGCTGTAAGTTAAATCCAGACGACGTGCCCAACTGGGTAATCGCAGGTGGGACAAAAGGAAATACCATCGCATCTTTAATTTGTGAAAAGGCTCCCATGGCGCGCCCGGCAATACTTTGCAAATGTTGCGTTTCACCAGTGCGCTCACTCCAATCTTTCATACCGACAAACGCGATGCCGTTGTTTTGGCCGCGACCACTAAAACTAAAACCAATCACCGAAAAAACTGAACGCACATTATCTTTTTCATTTTCAAGAAAATGTTTTTCAATCTGGTCCATAACCAGCATGGAGCGCTCTTTGGTTGCGCCTACGGGCAATGTCATCTGGGTAAACATAATGCCCTGATCTTCATCGGGTAAAAATGAACTGGGCAAACGGGTAAATAAAAAACCGAGCAACAAAACAATCGCCAGATAAATCATCATGTAACGACCGGTTTTGGCCAACATGGAACTCACACCAGATTGGTATTTATTGGTCGCTTTATTAAAATTGCGATTAAACCAACCGAAGAAGCCACCTTTTTCATAGTGATCGTGTTTTACCGGTTTCAGCAAAGTAGCGCAGAGTGCGGGAGTTAGGGTCAGTGCAACAATCACCGACAGCACCATCGCCGACACAATAGTGATGGAGAACTGGCGATAAATTACACCCGTCGATCCCCCAAAAAATGCCATAGGTACAAACACTGCTGATAACACCAAGGCGATACCGACTAACGCACCGGTAATTTGTTGCATGGATTTTCGCGTCGCCTCAAGCGGTGAAAGCCCCTCTTCCGCCATTACCCGCTCGACATTTTCCACCACGACAATTGCATCATCCACCAACAAGCCAATCGCGAGTACCATTGCAAACATAGTGAGCGTATTAATCGAATAACCGAATACCGACAAGACCGCAAAGGTACCCAGCAACACTACCGGTACCGCAATCGTTGGAATTAAGGTGGCACGGAAATTTTGCAAAAATAAATACATCACCAAAAATACCAGCACGATGGCTTCGATGAGCGTATGCACAACGGATTCAATCGAGAGCTTTACAAAAGGTGTTGTATCAAATGGATACACGACTTCCAAATTGGCCGGGAAAAAGGTTTGCAATTCACCAATGCGCTTGCGCACAGCATCTGCAGTATCGAGCGCGTTGGCACCGGCCGCTAGAGTGATCGCCAAACCTGCGGCGGGGAGATTGTTGTATTCAGTTTCAAATTGGTAATTTTCACCACCCAGCTCAACGCGTGCTACATCGCCCAAACGAACCTGTGAGCCGTCCTGATTGACGCGCAATAAAATATTGCGGAACTCTTCTGGTGTGGAAAGGCGTGTTTGCACAACGATGCTGGCGTTAATTTCTTGCCCTGGTAATGCGGGTGTACCACCCAATTCGCCCGCTGCAATCTGTGCATTTTGCGCGCGTATGGATGTAGCAACATCGATAGTGGTGAGATTGTAAGTGGCGAGTTTGTTAGCATCCAACCAAATACGCATCGCATATTGCGAACCGAACAGTGTTATTTGTCCAACGCCGTTAATGCGACTTAATTGATCTTGTACGTTGGCGGCAACATAGTCTGCGATATCGTATTTGTCCATGCTGCCATCGGCCGACACAAATCCAAGTACCATTAAAAAACCGGCAGACGATTTGGTGACGCGAATCCCCTGCTGCTGCACTTCCTGCGGCAACAAGGGCATAGCTGTCTGCAATTTGTTTTGCACTTGAACTTGCGCAATATCCGGATCAGTACCCGCTAAAAATGTCAGGGTTACTTCACCGCGACCACTCGACTCACTGGTCGATGACATATATTGCACATTATCGATACCCGTAAGGCCCTGCTCGATAATTTGGATAACTGTGTCCTGCACGGTTTGAGCAGAAGCACCGGGATAGTTAGCACTAATGCTCACCGCCGGTGGTGCCACTTCGGGATATTGGGCGATGGGCAATTTGAAAATCGATAATGCACCCGCCAGCATAATAATGATGGAAATAACCCACGCAAATACCGGGCGATCAATAAAAAATCCAGCCATATCGATTACTCCCCGGCTTTGTTGCTAGTTGCTGCCACGGCTTTGGCTGGTGCACCCGGCTTCACTTTTTGCAAACCTTCAACAATCACTTGATCACCCGCTGCCAAACCATCCAATACCAGCCATTGATCGCCGACAGCACGGCCGGTTTTTATCTGGCGCAACTCAACAATACCCTCGTTATTGATTACCAGTGCAGTTGCATTACCCAGACGGTCACGCGTAACACCACGCTGTGGAGCAAGTAGGGAATTAGTACGGACCCCCTCATCCAACTGCGTGCGCACAAACATACCGGGTAATAGCAAGCGATCCGGATTGGGAAACTGCGCGCGCAACACAACGGTACCCGTCGATTCATTCACGCCCACTTCCGTAAATTGCAAACTGCCTTCGTGCTCATATACCGAGCCATCATCGAACAGTAAGCGAACCTTGGCGGACTCGGCTTTTGCCACATCACCGTTGAGCATTTCGCGGCGCAGCTGCAGCAACTCGTCAACTGATTGGGAAACATCCACATAAATGGGGTCGAGCTGCATGATATTCGCCAGCACGTCGGCTTGACCCGCATTCACCAACGCACCTTCGGTTACCGAAGATTTACTGATAACGCCATCAATGGGCGCAAGAACTTTGGTGTACTTAAGATTTATCAGCGCCGATTCTACTGCCGCTTTTGCAGCCGCTACACTCGCTTTAGCTTGACCCAACGTAGCTTGGGCGTCGTCGTAATCCTGTTGGCTGATCGCCTTCATTGTTGATAAATTTTTGTAGCGGGATTCGCGTGCAGTCGCGGCCACGAGGTTCGCATCGGCGCGCGCCAATTCCGCTTTTGCGCTATTGTGCGCAGCTTGGTAAGTCGCCGGATCTATTTGATATAAAGGGGTTCCCGCGTTGATTTCCGCACCCTCCTCAAACAACCGCTTTTGGATAATCCCGGTCACCTGCGGGCGGACTTCGGCGTTGCGATAAGCCGTCGTACGACCCGGCAAATCAACTTCCAAAGGAACATCACTAGCCGCTAAAGTCACCACCCCAACCTCCACCACTACCGTTGCCGCTGGCGGCGGCGGGCTCTGGCTATCGCAGGCCGACAAGGCTAACCCCATGATTCCTATTGAAAATAAAGTTAACAATCCAACAACTGAACGCATGGTGTGCCTCGCAAAACTGCTCGTTAAATTCAAAAAATAGAATGCCCACTGAAAAATGAACAATCGTTCATTTGGTCATAGTAGGCTGCTCGGGTGGTAAAGCCACTAACCTTTGCATTAGTTAACGATTGTGAACAGAGCGCTTACAGAAATGCGCGGAGAATCCCCCCTCTGCAGCGAGCAAAAAAGGGCGGTAGCAAAAAAGCCTGTTGGAGAACGCTAGCCTAGTCGGGCAACAGTTTATTAAACACATCAATCAAGCGATGAATGTCGACGGGTTTTGTCAGGTAATCATAAAAACCAGCGCTGCGCCCGCGTTCGATATCGTAGGGCATAGCATTAGCGGACAAGCCAATGACGGGAATATCGCGGGTAGCCGGATCGTTTTTCAACACACTTAACACCTCGTAACCATCCATGCCCGGCAAATTGATATCCAGTATCACCAAATCCGGCCGCACACTGCGCGCCTTGTAAATGCCCAAAAATGCTTCTTCGGCGATATCCAGGTCAAGCTGTGGATAGCGCGCAAAAATTTGTTGCAACAATCGGATATTGGTTGGGTTGTCTTCCACGTAAAGTATTTTGCAACGACGCTTCACATTAAGTTCTGCGGGGGTGTAATCCTTGCTCGACACTGTGCGCACGATTGACTCCGCATTCCATTCGATCGCCATCGGAAAATCAATCCAGAAAGTAGTACCCATACCTTCTGCACTGGTAAAGTCCAGTCGGCCATGCATCATTTCCACCAACTGCTTGGTAATCACCAAGCCAACCCCGGAACCTTCAATGTTGGTGTTTTCGGCGGTTAAACGGTTAAATGGTTGAAAAACTTCACTTTGACGCTGCAAGGGAATACCGCGCCCGGTGTCGCGCACACTAATGCGCAGATACTGCCCGGATTGCGCAACAAGTTGCACCTCGACTTCGCCGCCCACAAAATTATATTTCACCGCATTGCTCAGCAGATTTAGAAGTGCCTGCTTAAAACGAACGTGATCTGCAATAACATAGGTATTGGAAAATTCAGCGACCAACGCAGACAAACGAATTCCTTTTGCATCTGCTTGTGGTTGCACCAAGGTAAAACATTCGCCAATCAAACGCGAAACCAATACCGGCTCAAGTGATACGGTCATGTTGCCCGATTCAATTTTAGCAAGATCCAGCACATCGTTAATTAACTGCAACAGATGTTCGCCAGCTTTGCGGATTTCGCGCACATTATCGATTTGTTGCGATTTTAAGTTGCCGTCATATTCAAATAATTGTGTGTAACCAAGAATTGCATTGAGTGGTGTGCGCAATTCATGGCTCATGCTCGATAGAAATTCGGATTTTGCGCGGTTAGCTTTTTCAGCCTGCTCTTTCGCCTGGATTACGCGTTCTTCAGCGCGCTTTACCTCAGTGATGTCCATGTTGCTACCCGACATCATAATGGGCCGTCCCTTCTCATTAAACACCGCGCGCCCACGCCCGCGAATCCAGCGAATCTCACCCTGAGTACTGACCAATCGATATTCCACGTCAAACGGCGCACGACCCGCCATGTGCTCTACAAGCGCATTGTCAAACTTGGATATATCCTGCGGATAAATATGTTTGCGCCAAATTTTTAACCGGTCTTCACCTTCGGTAAGTACGTCATCCAGATCATCGTAGCCCAACAACTCCCAGCAGCGATGCGAAAAATGGAAACCGCCGCGATCCGGGTACCACTCCCAAATACCATCGCTGGACGCTTGAATAATTCGCACCTGCCGCGCCTCACTCTCGCGTAAGGCAGCTTCTACTTTTTTGATTTCGGTGATATCAAAATTTACGCCAGACATAATGGTCGCGTGACCATTTTCATCACGCAGTGAATCGGCGCGAACCTGTGTCCAAATATAATCACCGCGCTTGGTTCGGATACGATAAGACACATCGAGCGGTTTACCCGAACGCAAATGTTGGCGCGTGGCTTCGATAGCAAATTCGTGATCGTCCGGGTGCATGTAGGTCAGCACTTTAGCCGAGTCGCTAATACTCGCTGCGTCCTCTGGACCGTACCCCAAACGCTCCCAAAATCCACCCGACCATTCAATGTGTTGGGTCTGTAAATCCCATTCCCAAAAGCCGTAACCACTGCCGTTAAAAATGCGCTGGAAACGACCCACCGTGGTGCGCAGCAACTCAAGGTCATCACTTAATTGCAACGCAGGATTAAAACTGATGTGCTCGATCATAAGAATTATTAGCGAGTTAACTGAAATTGACAGGACGATACCCCAGATGTTCCGATTGTACAATCACGGTAATATCGGGGGCCACAAACAACAACAGCGCCTTGAGGCGCTGTTGTGGAGGACTAACTTAAAAAAGATTATGGCGCTTCGTCGAGCTCGGCCCCTTCCTTTTCTTTAGGCATTAGGTCTTCCTTACTCACATCCAACGCCGCGGTAATATGTGCAGCGATATAGGTGGATGAGTAAGTACCTACCACAATCCCGATAATGAGCGCTATCGAAAAGCCGCGCAGTAATTCACCACCGAATAGGAATAAACTTATCAACACCAGAAGGGTGGTACCCGACGTCATCATCGAGCGCCCCAAGGTTTGGGTGAGCGACACGTTGATAACCTCAAGCGCATCGGTTTTACGCAAGATGCGGAAGTTTTCACGAATCCGATCGTAGATAACAATCGTGTCGTTAATGGAGTAACCGATCAGCGCCAAAATCGCCGCTAATACGGTTAAATCAAAATCCCACTGGAATACAGCGAAAAAACCCAGCGTGATAATCACATCGTGGCACAGCGCCGCGATAGCACCCACTGAAAACTTCCATTGAAACTGCACCGCAACGTAGAGAAATACCAGCACAAATGCGGTCAACAAACCCAGACCACCTTGATCGCGTAGTTCATCGCCTATTTGTGGCCCAACGAATTCCGAACTGCGCAACTCGATCTTTGCGCCGGTTGCGGTTTCCATGTCGGCCAATAATTCTTTCAAGTAAACAGAGTCTAAAGAATTCTCGAGAACCACCAGCGTTTTACCATCGCGCTGGGCGTACTGCACACGGCCATAATCCGCTTCGGAGATTACTGCTTTTTGCTGCAAGGCCTCCGCACTCAGGTTGGCAATTACCAAGGTATCAGAAAAGCCCTCATAATCGCGCGAGGGGCGTTCGATTGCCTCCAACACACCACCGGCTGCGGTAATTTTTTCGGCCACTAGCGCCTGGCCTTTTAACTTCATTTCATCCTGGGTGCGAATCATCACCTGTTGGTCGGAGCCAAACAAAACGGCGACAGGACTTTTTAATTTCTTTTCTTCAAGCACAACACGCACTTTGTTCAAGTCAGCTGGCCGGTCAAACAGCACTTCCAACTGGGTACCGCCGGTAAAATCCAAGCCACCTTTTAGACCAAAAAAGGCAATCGAAAAAAGTGAGGCGAGTACTAATACAATTGAGGTTACGGAAGTAAACTTCCGAATCCCCATAAAATTAATAATTTTCATTTCCTGAGTCATGAACAACCTCTCTTAGCGAAAGCGGTGAAATGGCGGGAGCGGATAAATTGCAATTGACTGCAAATTTTTGCGTCCACCGTAAATAAGGTTTGCCAAGCCGCGACTGGCAACAATTGAGGTGAATAGCGATGTCAAAATACCCAGGGTGAGAGTGATGGCAAAACCTTTCACCGGCCCGGTACCTATCGCAAACAAAATCACAGCAACAATCAAGGTTGTCAGGTTGGAATCGAGAATGGTGGTAAAGGCGCGCTCATAGCCGGCGTAAATCGCTTGCTGTGGCGAAGCGCCCGCCGCAAGCTCCTCGCGAATACGCGAGAAAATAAGTACGTTAGCGTCTACCGCCATACCAATGGTGAGCACTATACCCGCGATACCTGGCAGGGTCAGGGTTGCACCAAACATGGAAAGAGCGGTTAACAACAAGAGCACGTTCATTGCCAGGGCAATGTTGGCAATAACGCCAAACATGCCGTAGAACACGAACATAAACACCACCACAATAGCGAAACCCCACAATGCTGATTTCAAACCGCGCTCAATATTTTCTGCACCCAGTGAAGGCCCGATAGTGCGCTCTTCAACAAAATGCATTGGTGCTGCCAAGGCACCCGCGCGCAGCAGCAATGCCAGCTCGGAGGCTTCAGCAGGGTTATCCAAACCGGTAATTCGGAATTGCACGCCCAAAGCACTTTGGATAGTCGCAAGACTGATGACTTTGCGCTCCACGTACTGGGTCATCTTTTCAACGTCTTCACCCGCCGCATTTTTGGTCACGGTGGTGCGCGTTTTATATTCGATAAACAAAATGCCCATACCGCGCCCAACATTGTCGCGGGTAGTCCGGTGCATTTGGGCACCACCGAGGCTGTCGAGGGTGATGTTAACTTGCGGTTGATTTGTCTCGGGGTCAAAGCTGCTGGTGGCGTTTGATACGCGGTCACCGGTTGCGATGATTGAGCGCTCCAATACAGCATTGCCGCGCTGCATCTGCGTCAATTCATCTTTGTAGGGAAACTCTTCGCGGTTGGAGACCAGTGTTTTGTCATCAGCGCCCAAGCGAAATTCGAGGTTGGCGGTTTTACCGATAACACGTTTTGCCTCCGCAGGATCTTGTATACCTGCAAGTTGCACGATAATGCGGTTGCGCCCTTGACGCTGAACCATAGGCTCAGACACACCCAATTCGTTCACGCGGTTGCGCAACGTAATCAAGTTTTGACCAACGGCATAATCTTCCACTTCACGGACTGCCGCCTCACTGAAACTTGCAACGAATGTAAAATTTTCCGCTCCTTCTGTCGCATCAGGAGTGTCGAACAACAATTGCGGATAATCGCTACGCAGCTCGCTCAGCGCGGCATCGCGAATCTCTTCGCTACGGAAACGCGCCACGATCTGATTATCTTTGTTTGCCTCTATAGACGCGTAGCGAACCTTGGCTTCGCGCAGTTTGGTTTTCATTTCGTCGGAACTGATTTCCTGACGTTTAGCCACCGCCGAAGCAGTATCAACTTCCATAAGAAAGTGCACGCCACCCGCCAAATCCAAACCCAATTTCATGGGTGCAGCGCCAAGCGACTGTAACCAATCAGGCGTAGTCGATGCATTATTCAGCGCAACCACAAACCCGTCACCCAGTGCACGCTGTATAGCGGTGCGCGCCAACATTTGTTGGTCGCGGGTTTTTAAACGCACCATCGCGGTTTTAGGATTTACTTCAGCACCAAAGTATTCGATACCGGCATTTTTAAGCCCGCTCTCGATACGCGAAAGCGTTGCGGCGTCCAGCACTTTGGAACTGGAATCGCCAGAGACTTGAACTGCAGGATCAGGCACATAAATATTGGGGATGGAGTAAATAAAACCTACGGCGGTCACAAAGATCAGCAGGAGGTACTTCCAGAGCGGGTAGCGATTTAACATAGGGATTTCCCAACTTATCAGCGGCGGGTTTTAGAGTAGTTTGGATTCGCTGTACCGCTCAAATCGTCCACGTCTCGTTCGCCTTATTTCTACTTGCGCACAGCGACACTAAGTCGCTGCGGTATGGTCAAGGGCGCCGGATTATACCCTTTAATTGGCGTACAACAACGGTGCAGCACTCATTGTGGCGGTGCGGGCGGGACTTCCAAGCCTTGGCGACCATAAAAATCGGCCAAAAAAGCATCAAACGTGTTATCACTCAAGGCCTTGCGCATATCCGCCATGATTTTTTGGTAGTAGCGCAGGTTATGAATTGTGTTCAATTGCGCGCCGAGCATCTCGTTGCATTTATCCAAATGGTGCAAATAAGAGCGCGAGAAATTTTTGCAGGTGTAGCAGTCGCACTGCGCATCCAGCGGGCCAGTATCATCGCGATATTTAGCATTGCGCAGTTTGATTACGCCCTCGCTAGTGAACAAGTGGCCATTGCGTGCATTGCGCGTGGGCATTACGCAGTCAAACATGTCTACGCCACGTCGCACGCCTTCCACTAAATCCGCAGGCTTACCCACACCCATTAAATAGCGCGGCTTATGTTTCGGCATTTGTGGCGTAAGGCTTTCAAGGATGCGCAGCATATCTTCTTTAGGTTCACCGACCGACAAGCCACCAATCGCATAACCATCAAACCCAATTTCAACCAAACCTGTAAGCGATTCGGTGCGCAGGTTTTCGTACATACCGCCCTGCACTATCCCGAACAATGCCGAGGGATTATCGCCATGAGCGACCTTGGAGCGTTTTGCCCACCGCAGTGACAACTTCATCGATTCGCGCGCTTCATGAATGGTCGCGGGGTAAGGCGTACACTCATCAAAAATCATTACGATATCAGAGCCCAAATCACGCTGGACTTGCATCGATTCTTCCGGCCCCATAAACACTTTGCTGCCGTTGATTGGCGATTTGAAATTCACACCCTCTTCAGTAATTTTGCGCAGCTTGCCCAAACTGAATACCTGGAAGCCGCCGGAGTCGGTCAGGATCGGCCCTTTCCATTGCATAAAATCATGGAGGTCACCGTGGGCTTTTATGACTTCAGTGCCGGGGCGCAGCATTAAATGAAAGGTATTGCCCAAAATAATATGCGCGCCTATATCTTCTACATCGCGCGGGGTCATGCCCTTTACGGTACCGTAGGTTCCCACGGGCATAAACGCCGGAGTTTCCACAGTGCCGCGCGGAAACTTCAAACGGCCGCGACGCGCCCTGCCCGTCTGGCCGTCCAATTCAAATTCCATAAAACAATTATCGCTCACGCTATTCTCTCTCTAAATTAATAGGCTCTTTAATTAAACGGGCGCTTTAATTACATGCGCTCTTAAATCAGACGCTGTCTAGGCAGAAGCTTGTCCAACCGGTGCTTATCCAACCGGTTGCTGTGCGGCGGCAGGATTGCGGGTGATAAACATGGCATCGCCATAACTGAAAAACCGGTAGTGCTGTGCAACAGCTTCTTTATAAGCCGCCATAGTAAAACCGTAACCGGCAAAGGCCGACACCAACATAATCAAGGTCGATTCGGGCAAATGAAAGTTAGTAACCAGTGCGTCGACCACCTGAAATTGATAACCGGGATAAATAAAAATACTGGTCTCGCCTTGGTAAGGATGAATCGCGCCTTTTTGCGCTGGATCTGCATAGCCCTGCGCAGCGGATTCCAAACTGCGCACGCTGGTGGTCCCCACGGCGATCACACGTTTGCCCGCCGCTTTGGTAGCTCGCACCAACTCACAGACTTCGGGCGATACATCCATAATTTCCGAATGCATCTGATGCTCGGCAATATTATCGACACGCATATTCTGGAAAGTGCCCGCGCCCACATGCAAGGTCACAAACGCGATATTTACACCTTTCGCGCGCAACTGCTCCAGCATCAACTCATCAAAATGCAAACCGGCTGTCGGCGCCGCAACAGCGCCCTGCTCTTTGCTGTACACAGTTTGATAGCGCTCGCGGTCGGCGGCCACATCGTCCCTGTCTATATAAGGAGGTAATGGCATATGACCGATACGATCCAACACGACTAACGCGGAGTCATCACCAAGGAATTCCCATTCGAACAACGCATCATGACGGGCAACTAGCTGTACGCGAGTGCCGTCCTGCAGAATAACCTGAGAATCCACTTTGGGCGCTTTGCTCGCGCGGGTGTGAGCGAGCACACGGCGGTTATCCAGCACCCGTTCGACCAAAATCTCTACCTGCCCGCCTGAGGTTTTCTGCCCAAACAAGCGCGCCGGAATTACGCGGGTATTGTTAAACACCATCAAATCGCCCGGCTCGACCAGATCAAGCAAATCGGGAAATTGCCGATGGGTAAGCTGCCCGCTAAGGCCATTTAACTGCAATAAACGACTACCCCGCCGCTCCGCAGCAGGCGCACGGGCGATAAGGGCATCGGGTAACTCGTAAGAAAAATCCTGGCGGCGCATATCAGTCAAATAGCTTAAATAAGATTGGCGTTAAAAAGGTCGGCAGGGTAACCCAATTTAGGGCTGTTGCAAAATCAGACCGCCGCTGCAGGTAGTCAATTCCGCCCTCAATCCGACGCGGCGGACAATTGAATCGGGACACCAACCGCTTTTTTAATCAACTTGTTCAGTAAATGATTGAAAGCAGGCGGTAAAACAAGAGGATTATGAACTTTTTGAAATAGTGTTTGACAGGTGAGCTCAAATCATTAGAATGCGCACCCATCGCCAGTGTGGCGGAATTGGTAGACGCACCGGATTCAAAATCCGGCGCCCATAAAGCGTGTCGGTTCGAGTCCGACCACTGGCACCAAATCCGAAAGGGGCTTACAGCAATGTAAGCCCCTTTTTTATTATCCAAAATCCCCCAAAATGCCCACCAACCGAACCCCGTGTTATCCACTGTAACTGCAATACTTCGGCAGCTGATATATATTCACTACCGTTAAACACTACCGCACCCCGTTATTCCTTTAAAGCAATGGCTTACATCAGATAAACCAGCATCGAATAGACCAAATTGGGATTCAATTGTCTGAATTTGCCGTAGCAGGATAAGCAAACACGCCATCTAAAGCGGAAGGGATGATTGGTAACTAAAAATAAATAAGGCGGCCGGTTGGCCGCCATAGTAAAACCCATATAAAGCAGGAAATACTCAATGTACAAATCTTTCATAACATCGCAGCACGATCTAATAACACAAAAAAATTAGATCAAATTATTAACCATATAAAAGAAATAACTAAGCTTACTAAATCCAAAGGATTTGATGATGAAAGTGGCTGGTCCGTAGCCCTCATTGGAATTATAAATCGTCTTTCCGGTTCAGATTTAACCACGCATATCGAAACCTTAGATAAATTGGATAATACCTTAAAAAAGGTATCCAAATTACAACCAAGTAAAAATCTAAGCATGGATGATCGCGTAAGCTTGGAAGCGAGTACATTTGGCCCGATAAATAAACTTATTTCTGCAACAACCCCCATTATTGAAGAATTGCAATACCTAATTTCAATCAAGCTAAAAGACACTGACCTATCAACAATTAATGAATCAATTTTAATAGCTCAACAAAATCTGACAGCAATAAACAATTCCATTCTCCAAATTACGGGTGACAACAAAACTTTGGCGGAAGCGATAAAAAAGGAGCAAGGAAAGGCAGAAGAAGCCAACAAGCAATTCGTTCAATTTATTGAATCGAACACTCAAACCACAAAGGAGCTTATCGGGCTTGCTTCAGCAGATAAAGTCACAAAGGAGTATCAAAAAAAATCCGAAGAGGAGAAAACTCTTGCCGATAAGTATAGAAAGCAGTCCACAATAGCATTATTAACTGCCTCGTCATTAGTTCTGGTCACGCTGATTCTAGTATTGGGTAGCGCAGTATTATCAGCATTGCCTGCCAACTACACATGGGGAATCAATTTTAAAGCAGTTGGCATACCCACATCAGTACTATTCTTAGCATTTTCTTTGCTAATTCCAGCGGCATTTTTTGCAAGAGAATCACACAAACATCGAACACTAGAAATATTAAACCTAAAAACCAGTCAGAATTTGAAATCCTTCTTGCCATTTATTGAGGCATTACCTGACCCTGAAAAAACCATGGTCAAAACATATTTAGCGATTAACATATTTTCAAAAGAAAAAGACTCGGCTGACGGTGACACTCCACCCGTGTTCATTCAAGACTTGCTTTTAAAATTGGCAGAGAAAAAACTCCCAGAGTAATTATTCCCTGCTCACCAAATAGCTATTAAATTTTGAATGGGCAACCATCGTCCACTACCGGACGTGTCAATTAACCGCACAGGTGTCGGCGCGGTCATATCCAAGAAATAAATAATCCATATTGAAACAACCCACTTCATTAATACAAAAGCATTTCCTAAAGTAGCCACAAGCAGCCAACTAAGGAGTTGTTCATGGCATTTGTGGTTACAGAGAACTGCATCAATTGCAAACACACGACTTGCGTGGAGGTTTGCCCTGTTGATGCATTTAGAGAGGGGCCAAATTTTCTGGTGATTGATCCGAGTGAATGTATCGACTGCAACCTCTGCCCAGTGGAGTGCCCTGCCAATGCCATATTTGAGGAAGATGATCTTCCGGAAGATCAACGGCATTTTATTCAGCTCAATGCGGAGCTTGCGCAAAGCTGGCCGGGGATTGCGGTCAGAAAAGATGCTTACCCTGATTATGAAAAATGGGATGGCGTTGAAAACAAACTAAAACTACTTGAGCATTAATATTAATTTCATACAGCCCAAGGATTGGGCTTTTTTGCTTTCAGTGGCGTGCCATAGCAAAACCAATTATCAGCAATGATCAACTTGAGCCAGACAAACTAGTTTACACGCTATCATTCACGCGCCTCTTCAACACCGCATCTTCATTTTTGACAATATAGGTTTCAGAAAATATTTTTCCCGTTTTTATTGTATAACGAAGAATAAAATTAAACTCATCTACATCTTTATTTGCTTTATCTAAGCGGATAATGGCTTTTGCGTTTGGTAAAAGTCGTACTTTAGGTTCAATGGATTTTTGGGAAAAATAATCCGTAAAAATATCCAGATCCAGCACTTCTGCCCCATTATTTTTCACCGAATATTCAAATGATCCAAAGAAACTTTTTTCTTTTATGATTACAAAATTGGGCATTAATGAAGACTCCAACTGCATTGCCGCCATCTTGATAGTTTCTTCTGCCGCCCTTGCTTGCCGCTCAGCATGTCTTACAAGCAGACCGGTAGCCCCAGCTTGCCGCGAAAGCTCAGCCTGTTGAGACTTCAACGCATCTGTATTTAGCTGCAACTCTTCTCCCTGTTGAAAATAACCAATTACGAGCCATAAAAAAGCAACGGGCGCAAAAATTCCAGCAAAAAAATCACCTTTTTCATTAAGTGGCATATTTAAAAAGTTATGCCAATCAATTGTAATTAAAGAAATAAAAACAAAAATCCAGATAGCCGTTCCTATTAAACCAAACAATGTAGTTTTTTTCATGCCGCCCGTTTCCTTTGAATATAAAATCACACAAGCAGGCTATTGACCATGAACAGGCCGAAACTCCAATTTAAGCCCAAGCGCACCAGCCAATTTCATTATCGTTTCAAACTGTGGTTTTGCGCCGGGCGTTAGTGCTTTATATAGACTCGCTCGCCCTAAGCCAGCATCTGCAGCCAATTGAGTCATATTACGTGCATTGGCAATATCTTTGAGGGCAACAAGCAATAACTCCATATCACCGTCTTCAACTGCAGCAGTTAGATAAGCAGCCATGGTCTCTTCGTCAGTTAAATAATCTGCCGCATCGAAGGGGGAGAATGTGGGTTTCATACATCAATCCTTCATGGCTTTAGCCATGGAAATAGCATCTTCAATATCACGTTGTTGATTTCCTGTTTGTGCCGCCCGAATTCGACTCAAAACCTGCGCCTTCCCGATCGGGTCGCGCAAGTCACTTAACCATTTATCAAACTGATTTGACTTGTAAATTGTGTACATTTATTTCGCAGTCCTTCGGCGCTTAATTTTTATTGGCAGACCCGCCACAATATGTATCCAAGTGTAGACACACATCGAGCATTAAGCAATCCTAATTGCGCCCTGCTTTTTGCACCTACCGCCCAAAGCGCATATCATACCCACCCATTCACCCGCCCTAGCCGTCTGTCATAAATCGCATGAATCAACACAGCCAAACACAAGCCATTATGTTTGCCGATGTTTCCGGTAGTTCGGCGCTGTATAAGCGGGTGGGCAATGAAGAAGCAAAGGCGACGATTGATGATGCCGTGCAATTTATGACGGCTCTGACCATAGTGCATGAAGGCACGCTGGTGAAAACCATCGGCGATGAAATCATGGCGCGCTTTGATTTGGTTAACCAAGCCTGTGAAGCGGCGATCGCTATTCAGCAGCGCAGTATCAAAGAACCGCGCCTGAAAGACTTGGGAATTCGTATCGGCATTGCGTATGGCGATGTGCTCGTCACACCCAATGATGTATTTGGCGATAGGGTTAATGATGCAGCTTGCGTTGCGCACATCGCCCGCGCGAACCACATTGTCATCACCCAGTCAGTCGTGGATGCAATGGATAACGCGTTGCGCCGTGAATGCCAAATGTTTGATCGCATCAATATCAAAGGCGAAACCGAAAAGACGTTGATTTATCGCCTGGAGTGGGAACATTCCGGTAAAGACAACCGTGCGACTATGGTGATGCCGATTCACGATGTCACCCGTTTTGTTGATAAATTCCAACTGGAATTGGTCGTTAACGGCCGAACCATTCCGTTGCTACCAGAGCAGACGCCCTTCCAAATTGGTCGCGATCCACACAAAGCGCAATTGTTAATTGAAAGCGACTTAGCCTCGCGCGAGCATTGCCACATCGAATTTCGTCGCGGCAAATATGTATTGGTGGATCATTCCACGAACGGCACTTATGTTTACGTAGATGAGCAAGAGCCTATTTATTTACGCCGCGAAGAATTGCCATTACAAGGTCAGGGATTTATTGGACTTGGTCAAACCGCCACCGCAACCACGCCTTGGGTGCTGCATTTTAAAGTGTGAATTACCCGCCATGAGTACTGCAAAGCCCACTGAATATTCAACGCCCAGTTTGATGCGCCGATTTGCCGCTATGGGATACGACTCGCTTTTGCTCATGGCGATCAGCATCTTGTACGGGGCAATTACCACGGGAATAAACGTTGCCATCAATGGCGTACCTGCGACCGGTGAACGGATTAGCTGGGGAGTTTTAGGCGGGGTAGTTTTTATCGGGTGGCTATTCACCATCGGATATTTTTTCTGCTATTTCTGGCACAAGTCAGGCCAAACGCTGGGCATGAAAACCTGGCGTATAAAAATCGTGAACAACGAGGATCTGAATTGCCCAAGCTACACGCGATGTATTGTCCGCTTCCTCTGCGCACCCTTCTCACTTTGCCTATTGGGTGCCGGTTACTGGTTGATGTACGCCAACGCCGAACGCCAAACTTTGCACGATAAAATCAGCAAAACACGCACACTTTTATTGAGCAAAGGCGAAAAATAATTTAACGCGCTCTATTCAATAAATAAATCCCCAACGCAATGCACAAGCAGATGGGAATGATCACGGCGATAATAGGAGGGAACCCAAATACCAAACTGGATGGCCCCAATAGTCTTTGTAAGAGCACAAATGCAACTCCAAAGATCACTCCGGTAAAAATCCGCTGGCCCATAGTCACACTGCGCAGTGGACCAAATACGAAAGAAATAGCGATCAAGACCAAGCTGGCCGTAGCAATAGGTTGTAATATTTTTTGCCAAAAAGCCAAGCTGTAATTATTGGCAGTCAGATTTTGCGCTTCAAGATAATTAATGTAGTAATGCAGGTTGCGCATGGAAATATCTTCTGGCGCCAATACCAGAATGTTAAACAAATTCGGCGTTAACGGCGTTTCCCAGCGACGGTCTGCCACAGTTTCATTGCGAACCCCGCCTTCCTCTATAAAGGTGATAGAGATATCTTTTTCTTGCCAATATCCATCTTGATAAATGGCTTCTTTAGTGAAACTCGCGGACTCCAAATGGTGCTGATCATTAAAGCGGTAGCGGGTCAAACCGTAAATGACACCGTTAGGCAGAACAGCATTTACGTACATAAATTCATTGCCTTCGCGGTTCCACACTTTTTGCGGCGCTTCCTGACTGACGTTGTATCTTAAAAAGTGACGACGGTTTTCTGCCATTTGCTCGGTATAAGGTGAGACAAACTCACCTAACATTAATGCGATGGCAATAAAAATCAACGCCGGGCGCAGAGCAATCCACGCGATACGCCTCACCGACACACCGGCTGCTCGCACAATCACCAGCTCACTGGTGCTGGCTAGCAACCCTAAACCGGCGAGACAGCCAATCAAACAAGCGTAGGGAATCAAATCGTAAAACCGGCGCGGGACTGTAAGCACCATGTAATAGAAGGCTTCTAATGCAGTGAAGGTTTCAGTCACTTTTTCCAACTGACTAATTAAACCGAAAATAAAATCCAACGCAATAAATACCAACAACGTCAGTGCAATTGCATAAAAGACAGTGCGCGATATGTAAGCGGTAATTTTATGCATGGGCAGCCCTCACCGATTTAGCGCGGGACTGCAACAGCGCCTGCCAATTCAACATAAACAGGGCCACTACCAGAAACGGAATATGCACCACCCAGACGCCCAGCCAAACTGGCAGGTCACCCTGAGCAACAGCTCCACGCGCATTGATCAAAAACGCGAGATAAAAAATGTAAATCAAAATAGCGGGCAACATTTTCAAATAGCGCCCCTGGCGCGGATTGGTTTTACTCAGCGGCACCGCGAGCAGGGTAGCGATAAATACCATTAGTGGCATTGATATACGCCATTGCAACGCGGCTTTACTTTCCAAATCGCTCGCACCGAGTAACTCTGCCGTGGTTTTTGCATCAGCCTCGCTTTCAAACTCGGCTTCACTAGTAGTAGGCGGTAAATATCGGCCCCACTCGCTAAATTGGGTAACCTTAAATTCGACGGTGCCTGGGCGACCCTCATACCCATACCCGTTATGCAACACCAGGTAGCGCTGACCATAAACTTCTTTGTAGGCCTGCTCGCCGGTTTCGGCAATGACGATAGTGGAATTACGTTCACCGTCTTGCTGGGCAACAAACACTTGCTCAAGACGTTTGTTATCATCGCTCACTTTTTCGACATACGTCATAATGCGCCCTTCGCCTATCGCCTGAAAGCGCCCTTCTTGCAAGCTCTCAAACTCACTGCGATTGCGCTGCTCCGCGATGACTTGTTCGGTCAGCTGCGCACCTAATGGGCTCAGCCAAAAACTAAATGCCGCGACCACCAGCGCTACGAGCGCAGCAGGTACCATAGTGATGCGCATTAATTGCCACTGACTCATGCCGGTTGCCGATAAAACCACCATTTCACTTTCGATATACATGCGCCCATAGGCGAGCAAAATCGCCAGATAAAACCCCAAGGGTAAAATCAATTCCAGAAGATTGGGCATACGGTAAGCGATGATGGTGAAGAGCACATCTACGGCAAGCTTGCCTTGGGCTGCATCATCAAGATAATCGCCAAATTTTCCAGAGAGGAAGATGGTGAGCAAAATCGCGGTCACCGCTAAACTGGTGACCAACAAATCCCGCGAGAGATAACGAAAAATAATCAAAGTGATAATCCTGTCATTCGACATTGGCTGCGAGCATGATCAAAACCTGCGCAACACTTCATCCAACATTGCCTGCGACTTTCACAGATGAATTAAGAGGGCGTGCTAGTGACTTGCATTAAGCGACAAGGTTCAGATTTTCACCGAATTTTGCCGCCATAGCCCACGTAAATTGTGGCATTATCACGCACCGCGCCCGATTTGTCTTGAGCGAATTTTTCACTGATTTTTTACCTGGGACTTTTTATGACCGCCGCCAAAGCCTCTGCAAAATCTGCCAAACCTGCGACTGCCAAATCCTCTCCGACCAAAACCAGCCTGATCCAGTTTTCTGCCAAGGCGATTGAGCCCATCAAACAAGTGACCCAATGTCTGGTTGTCGCCGCCTATGAAGGTGTAAAACTCTCGCCTTCCGCTAGCGCCATCAATGCTGCCGATGCACAACAACTGGAAGCCCTGCTCAAACGCGAAGGCTTTCAAGGCAAGGCCGGGCAAAGCCTGCTGTTATTGAATCCTCAAGGAATAGCTGCAGAACGCTTGCTGGTGCTGGGTTTTGGTGCCACCAAAGACGGTCATGTGAGTGCCGACAACTATCGCAAGGCAGTACAAAAAATCGGCGATGCCTTACGCACAACTACCTGTACTGAAATTACCCTCGCATTGGCTGAAGTCAGTGCTGAGCAGCAGGATATCGAGTGGCAGGCGCGACAAATCGCTGAGAGCTTGAGCCTGCTTGATTACCGCGCCGACAAGCTCAAAAGCAAGCCCGCTGAAATCAGTTTGCAATTGAAGAAAGTGTTTTTTGGTGCGACTAAAGAGCAAACAGCAGGTGCAACCAAAGGCCTGCTACTCGGCCAAGCCATCGCCAAGGGTGTCAACCTCGCGCGTGAGCTAGGCGATTTGCCCGGTAATATTTGCACCCCGACCTATCTCGCCAGCGAAGCCAAACGCCTCGCCAACAAGCAGTCCCTGTTGAGCGTAAACATTCTCGAAGAAAAACAAATGAAAGAATTGGGCATGGGCTCGCTTCTGTCGGTTGCGGCGGGCAGCGACCAACCGGCCAAACTCATCGTGTTGGAATACAAAGGCGGCGGCAAAAAGCAGGCACCTATCGCGCTGGTCGGCAAAGGCATCACTTTTGATACCGGCGGCATCAGCCTTAAACCCGGCGCGGCCATGGATGAAATGAAATACGACATGTGCGGCGCTGCAAGTGTGCTGGGTACTTTCCAAACCCTGATCGACCTGCAACTTCCGATCAACGTAGTCGGCGTAATCGCTGCGTCAGAAAATATGCCCAACGGCAGCGCCACCAAACCGGGCGATATAGTCACCTCCATGTCGGGCCAAACCATCGAGATCCTCAATACCGACGCCGAAGGCCGTCTGGTTCTTTGCGATGCACTCACCTACACCGAGCGCTTTAAGCCGAAAGCGGTAGTGGATATCGCCACTCTCACCGGCGCCTGTGTGATCGCACTGGGCAATCATGCGACCGGGTTGTTCAGTAATAGCGATGAACTCGCCAAATCCCTGCTAAAAGCCGGTGAAGAATCCGCTGACCGCGCCTGGCATATGCCGCTGTGGGATGACTATCAAAAACAACTCGACAGCAACTTTGCCGATATCGCCAACATTGGCGGCCGCGAGGCTGGCGCTGTTACCGCCGCCTGTTTCCTCTCGCGCTTTGCGAAGAAATTTGCCTGGGCACACCTGGACATCGCCGGTACTGCTTGGCGCTCCGGCGGCGCCAAAGGTGCCACGGGTCGCCCGGTAACCATGCTGGTGCAATACCTGCTGAATCAGGTTTGATCGTGACCCAAGTAGATTTCTACATACTGCCGGAAGCAACCAGCGAAGCGCGCTGGTTGTTCGCCTGCCGGTTGATCGACAAGGTTCAGCGCATGGGCATGCATGTACTGGTAGCGATGGATAGCGAAGCAGAAGCGCGCGCCTTCGATGAGTTGCTCTGGACATTCAAGCCGGAGAGTTTTATCCCGCATCAACTGATCAATGGCGGCAAACCTGCCCCCGTCGAAATCACATTCTCACCGGAAGCTGGCGATCACCAAGGTTTGTTGCTTAACTTGAGCAAGACCACACCGCCTTACTTCAGCCGCTTTGAACGATTGAGTGAGGTGGTGATTCAGGAACAACAGAGTTTGCAATCCAGCCGCGAGCGCTTCAGTTTTTACAAAAGCCGTGGCTATCCGATTGAAACCCGGAAATTGTGATACGACCACATAGACAATGCGCTTGACAGGTAAGCATCATGGCCAATACGAATAAAACCAAAGCCGAAATACTGCAGGAGCTGGAATCAATAAAAGGACTACTACTGGAGGAAGATGACATCCCCATTCTGCAAGATATGGAAGGTGAGGATGAGCTTCTAAACCTGGAATTTCATGCAGAACCACCGGTACTGATCAACCGCCACGAGTCCGTTTTGCCGGGCCAGACTTCGCTATTTGACGAGCCTAAATCAGCTGTAGCCAAAATAGCAAAACAGCTAGATACAGCAAAATCCCCTGATCCACACTCATGGCAACAAGAACATAAAAAGACCAGCGCTGCCTCGCACTCCAGCATCACTCCGTCTGGCTCACACACCGATCACCGCACGCTCGCTAAAGCCAGTGGCGAGAATCCTTTTTTACCTCAACACATCCGCGAGCGCTTGCACGGCAATAATCCACCGCCGCTCTTTGAATATGAAACCGCGAAAAAAATTCTCAACTCCACTAAAAATATTGCACATAAAACCAACAAGCCGCGCCAGTATTTAGTGGAAGAAGTGATGCTCAGCATGATGCCGCAAATTGAGCGGGAATTGCGTAACCGGCTGTTTGCGATGAGCGTGGAAGATTTGGAAACATTATTAAATGAAGATGAAGATTGATCTGGCAGCAACTGTTTATCGCTGCCTTAATGTGCGGCCTCCGCCAATTCGCGCGCTGTTTTAACTCTTCCAAACGCCCAAATAGCAACACATACCAGCAGTATATTGACCAAAAATACCTGATGGTAACCAAAATAATCTGCCACCAAGCCCACCATTAAACTACTCAGTAAATTGCCGATATGGGTTGTATTGGTGTAGAGCGCGGAAGCACCGCCCGAGCGCCCCGGCATTAAATCCTGAATGACCGACACACCCAATCCCGCCAAAACACCGATGAATATCGCATTAAAAATTTGTAGCGCAAACAAGTGCCACAACTCACTCGCAAAATAAACGCCGGCATACAGCAGCAATGCCGCAATGCCAGCGCAGCGAATCAAACTCATCAGGCGAAAGCGGCTCGCGTAGTATCCCGCCAATAACATGAAAGGGACTTCCAACGCTGCCGTGGTGCCCATTACCCAACCCATCCAGTGCGCGTCGATTTGCAAATTATCTTTTAAGTGGATTGGCAAACTGATCAGGTAAGCATTATTGACGCCCCACATCAACGAGAACGCAATCGCGCACAACCAGAGGGATTGTTTAATGGCTGGCGATAAGGGCGGCAAAGCGAGCTGTTCACCAGCGGCATTGACCGGTTTATTTTTTTTGGGCAAGCGCGGTAATAATTTAAGACTTGCTGCAGCAACTAACACATACAAAATCGCGGCTATACCATAGCTCACATCAAAACCAAAATAAGTCGCCAATAAAAACCCGGCAGGCGGACCCGCCACCCAAGCGAATGCAATTTGCGCACGCATAATCGCGTTAAACAAGGGAATCCGGTCGGGAGGAATTTCAGCCTCGGCGTAATCCAGACTGTAGGCCATAATTTGCGAGAAAGAGACCATCGACAAACTAAGCAAAAAAATTGCGGTAAACGCGACCAGCCAATAATTGCGCGATAACGCAAAAATCGCGCAAGCAACTGTTCCAAGCAGGCAGCAAAAAACAACCAGCGGACGGCGATCCGCCAGCTTGTCGGACCAATGCCCCAACCAATGGTTGTAGGCAATACTCGCGAGCGCGATGCCCGCAAAGGCCAAACCCACTAATAGCGGGCGCACGCCAATTTCTTTGGCAAGAAAGAGGCTAAAGGTTGGCAGCACCAGAGCACCCACTACACCGGCAGTGAAAAATAACAGGTATAAACCCAAGGCGATGGGGCGAAATAAGGGAGAGGACACGCTGGTTACCGGAAGGGAGAGGACAGGCGCGCATCATAGCCGAAACCGGTTACCGCCAAAATGGGCGAGATGCAGATTAATCCTTCTTAACAACCGACCTGACTGGAGATACCCGACTTATAAAGAGTGATTGGTGCGCGCTTTCTGTATAATCGCCGCAATTGCGCCCAAGGACCTAAGCCACCATGCAATGCATTAGCATTCAAATCCAACCCAAATACAGCCGTGAATTTAACCGCGAAGAGTTCCTGCAACGCGTGCGTGCGATTCGCTCACCCGAAGTGGACGCGATTGAAGAGAAAGGCAAGCTCTACTTGAGCTTCAATTTTTTTACTGAATTCCCCGCACCATTGTGGGAAGCACTTAACGACGCTTTGTATAAAGACGCCGCCTACGCCGCAAAAATTGCACCGGTTTCGGTGGTGATCTGCGAAGGCGAATCCGATGATGAATGCCTATTGCTCCATCATTTCGATTCCACTGAACCCCTGGATACGTTTTAAAAAATTCCTTTCGAGTAAATCATGTCAACAATTAACTGGTTCCCCGGCCACATGCACAAGGCCCGCAAAGAAATTGCGGAAGTCATGCCCCATGTAGATGTAGTCATTGAAGTGATCGACGCACGCATCCCCTTCTCCAGCGAAAACCCGCTAGTGCCAAGTTTGCGTGGCGATACACCGCTGATTAAATTGCTCAACAAAGCGGATTTGGCCGACCCGGCAATTACCGCACTCTGGATCGAAAAAATGGAGCAGGAAGCAGGCGTAAAAGCCCTGCCTGTAAGCCAGCAACGTCCTGACCAAATACGCAATTTATTAAATGTATGTACGAGTTTAGTCAGCGAACGCCAGCGCGATGTGCGCCCTGCACGTGCAATGATTATGGGCATTCCCAATGTGGGAAAATCCACTATCATCAACACCCTTGCCGGTCGCGTAATTGCCAAAACCGGTAACGAAGCGGGCGTGACCAAAGCGCAGCAAAAAATCAAATTGGAAAACGGCATTTTATTAACCGATACACCAGGATTTTTGTGGCCAAAATTATCGCCACCTTCATGCGGTTATCGCTTAGCGATCACCGGCGCGATAAAAGACACAGTGTTCGATTACGCCGATATAGCGCTCTATGCCGCTGAATATTTGTTAAAGGCTTATCCTGATGCACTAAAAAAACGCTACGGGTTGGATGAACTACCTGAGTCAGATGTAGAACTGTTGGATGCAATCGGCGTAAAACGTGGCTGCACTCGCAAAGGCGGCGGTGTGGAAATCCAAAAAGTGTCCTCGATCCTGATCACCGAATTGCGCGCAGGGTTACTTGGGGAAATTAGCTGGGAAACCCCGGAAATGACGCAGCGGGAAGTGGAGACGGCAAAAGCAGAAGATGAGAAAAAACGGATTGAAAAAGAAGAAGCAGATCGAATTCGCCGTTTAAAAACCAAAAAAAATCGCCGCTAAAATGCGGCGATTGCGATTTTTTAACTCCGTTAGCAACGAGCTATTTTCGTTTATAACAAGCCGCGAACATAATTCGCCAACGCGACAGGCTCTGGGTTATCAATTAAATCTTCCGGCAATTTTTTCACATGCCAAGTCACTGTCCATTCCAAATGCTCGCCTGGCGCCAAAGCAACTGAAGCACCCTGCTGTTTCATTTCAATAAAGATATGTTCAACATGGGTAAATAATTCTATCTCACGTTCACCAGGAGCTATGGCTGCGGGTGGATTATCGTCAAATTGTTTAACTAACAAATAACCCCTATTAACATAGGCAACCCAACCCTCTCTGCCGTCTTGCATCACTTTGTGGTGGTCATTGCGAATCTTTTTGGCATCGTAGCGATACCAGGTTAAGTCATCGATATTTTGCACATCCAACGGGTAAAAAATGCCGCTAATCGGGTCAGTATCGCCACGGGGATAAAACAAATCACCCGAGGGCGGCAAACGAGTCACCTCCAAAGGTGCCACATTTTTTTCCTGATCACTGTGATTGATAATGCGGTAGGTTACATTAATGCGGTCGTCGCCAATCGGCAGATAGGTTTTGGTAAATTGGTAGCCGGTTTTTGCATCGATGCCGCTCTTCAATACCAAACGATCGTCGTTTGATCCAAGCGTGTAGGGTTTACTATCGAGGGTATCAATAGGGGGCCAGCTCCACTCCGACTGAGGGCTTGACCAAAGTACTGTGCCCCAATCGGTAATCTTATCCAGATCCGCAATGGGCACCAAAATTTCATGCCCGTCATATTTCAATGACGAAATGCGCCCACCCACTTTAGGCATAATCTCCATGCGGAGCTTGCCTTGTTTGACATACAGGCGGGAGCCATCCTGCTTGCAAAATTCCGGCAGTTGCTCGGCTTGTTTGGATTTGCCACACCCGAACAAAGCCAAAGAAACGGCCAGGAATGCGATCAGGGAATAGCGCTTACTCATTGTGTATCTAAATCCTCTAGCGGCAAGGTGACCGCCGTTAGGTTAAAGCCCTCTCGGGGCAATCACATTACGGTTTTTTTACAGATACTCAGTGTACCCACTTTTGGTGGCAACGACCATTTGCCATGGGGTAAAGCCTAGTAAAGCAACGTAAATAACTTGCGCTGAAATTCAATCGCTAGGAGGTCAGCCTTGCCAAGAACAGCAACAATCGCAGTGAAGGTTTTGCGCGCTTCGCCCTCGGCGAAATTACGATCGGTGCGAATGATTTCCAATAAATGCTCCAACGCGGGCCGGTACTGGGATTCCTGATGATATTGCAGCGCCAATTGATACCGCACCGTTAAGTCCTGTGGCGATTCAAAGTAAGCGGCTTCCAGCGCAGCTAGCTCCGGGGTTTTAGCTGCCTGCTTTTTCAACGCGATTTGCGCCATCAGTTGTTCGTAATACGCATCCCGATCAGCCATTTTTATCGCCGCCAAAATCGCTTCTGCATTATCGATACGATTTAATTCCAAATGGCATTGCGCCATCAACAGCGCAATGCTCGCTAATTGTTGCGATGCATCATGGGCTTGGCGCAACAGTGGCAAGGCATCCGCAAAATTTCTTGCGGCCATCAATGCCTGCGCCTGATTAAGCGGCGCCTCCCAGGGCTTAGGTAAATATTTTGCCAGCAATTCGCGCACCTGCACTTCCGGCAGCGCCCCATTAAAACCATCAATCGGTTGACCATTTTGCATAATCATCACGGTAGGCAAACTGCGCACACCAAATTGCGATGAAATCATTTGCTGCTCATCCGCATTGACTTTTGCCAGTAAAAAAGCTCCTGCATATTCGTTGGCGAGTTTTTCCAGAATCGGCATTAAATTTTTACAAGGTCCACACCAGTCGGCCCAAAAATCCACCACTACCGGGCGATTAAAGGATTCGTCGATTAAAAACTGCTTGGCGTTATCAAGGGTGATATCAACAATCGCCAATAAAGGCGCATTCATTCCTGAAGAATTCATTTCAATCGGGTTCATTGCAGTTACTCCATCTCACGCAAACTAATTGCCACATTATCAGTCGCCGTAGAAACATAGGCGATGGTTTCGGTAATCGTTACATTGAGGTTCATGGTTTTATCGGCGAGCGCCGTCAGCGCTTGCAACTCATCGGCTGCAAAATAATGGACGGTCACTTTGGATAACGCGCGAATGGCCGCGCTGTTGGTTTTCCACCAAACATCCATACCGCGGCCATAGGTAAATACTTTTACCGACTGCGATTGACCCGACGCTTTTTTCAAACGATCCGGAGCTGGCTGCCCTACTTCAATCCACTCAAGGATGGTGCCGTTATCATGCTTCAACCACAGATCAGGCTCCTCCATGGACGACAGGCCTTTGGTAAAGGTTAAATTTTCCGCAGCGCGATAACAAAAGGCTAGAATACGCACCATCATGCGCTCAACGGTTTCCGAGGGATGCAAAGCGATAGTCAGGTTAAAATCGCCGAACACATTGCGATCCATATCCGACAAGCTTAAGTTCGCTTTATAAATAGTTGCCTTCACTGCCACAATTTTTCTCACTTAATCAAAGCTAAATAATGTCCGATACTTCATTTGAAATACCGCAAAAATTCGAATTCACTGTTACCAAAGCCGAGCAAACCGCATTGGATTTGTTGGCTGAAGGTACCGGCTTGCCCAAGCAGCGCATTAAAGATGCGATGAACAAAGGTGCTGTCTGGTGGACGCTAAAAGGCAAAACACTGCGTTTACGCCGGGCCACCAAAGTGCTGTACAAGGGTTCCAAAATCCAGTTTTTTTACGATGAGCAGGTACTCGCACGTAAACCGGAAAACGCCACCTTAATTTATGACGGAGGCAACTACAGTATTTGGTTTAAACCCGCCGGTATGCTCTCGCAAGGTTCCCAATGGGGGGACCACTGTAGCATTTTACGGTGGGTTGAAGTGAATGGCCAACCTAATGAGGGGCAACGGCAGCGCGAGTGTTTTTTAGTGCACCGACTGGACGCCGATGCGATGGGTTTAATTATCCTCGCACACGACGGCCAAAGTGCCGCAAAATTATCGGCCCTATTCCAGGCGCGCGATATGCGTAAATTTTATCAAGCATGGGTGGTCGATGATTGCGACGTACCTGCAACTGGCCTAACGCTGAATGATGAGTTAGACGGTAAGTCTGCCATCACCCATATCAAAAAGGTCCGCGTGGATAGCAATAAAACATTGCTGGATGTGCATATTGAAACGGGGCGCAAACATCAGATTCGTCGCCACCTCGCTAATATCAGCCACCCGATTGTGGGCGATAAACTTTACGGCACAAAGTCAGCCTCAGGGTTACAGCTGGTGGCTTATCGTCTGGAATTCATTTGCCCCAATACCCGAAAACTGTTAACCGTGGAATTGCCTGAAGAATTACAGTTTAAGTAACGGCACCTTAAAAAATATAAATAATGGATGAATCCAAACAAGGGAGACATCCAGTATTACCAATGAAATATTAAATAACCGGTTAATATCATGACCGGATTGCCATCGTCAGCATAAGGAATGACCTATGACAGCTTCGGTACCCCTCCCGCATCCCGCACAAAAAATAGATCGGATAGTTACACTGGATGTTTTGCGCGGCTTCGCGCTCTTTGGAATTCTCTATGCGCATATGATTTTTTGGTATGCCGCTGGTCCACTACCACAAGAAACTTACCAACTTTATAAAGACGTGGGGAGCGGTATAGCAATAGGAACTTACATGATTTTTATCATCGGTAAATTCTTTTCCCTTTTTTCATTCCTGTTTGGCTTGAGTTTTTATATGCAGATTCAAGGGCTGATCAACCGCCATGAACCAGTAATTACCCGTTTCGGTTGGCGGCTAACTATTTTGGGGATCATTGGCCTTCTACATCATGCTTTCTGGCGCGCTGACATCCTATCCATCTATGTTCCGCTGGGATTCTTGTTGCTGTTCCTTCGCAACCTCAGTAACAAAGCACTCCTAATCATAGGTCCAATACTGGTACTGAATATCCCAACCAAGTTCGCTGAACTCATCTCAATTATCGGCCGCGATCAGTTAGCGCTAATCGATATCGACCTAAAAACAGTTGCCGCCGAGTATTACGCAGTGGTTAGCCAGGCCTCTTTTACCGAGATGATCAACCATAATGTTCAGGCCATGAGTGATAAATTTGTATACCAGATTAACAGTGGAAGGTTGCTCATCACCTTCGGTTTCTTTTTGCTGGGGATGCTGGCTGGACGTATGCATTGGTTTGAAAATATTGCAAGTCAATCTGACTTTTTCAAAAAGGTCTTGAAAAAGAGTAGCTGGGCACTCGCTATTGCCGTCTTATTGGGCGTCGTACTGGGAGCCATCATAGCCGTATTGAAAATTGACGTGGAAAAAACACCGCTTGCGGGTTGGCTCGGCGGTTTTATTTTGGAATTTTTAAATGTTAGCCTAACGCTTATCTATATCACAGGTATCAGCTTACTCATGCTCAAATCTAAATGGGAAGCCCGGTTAACGCGTCTCGCTGCTGTTGGCAAAATGGCATTGACCAGCTACTTGATGCAAACCCTTATCGGTGTATTTATTTTCTTTAATATCGGCTTGGGTTTATTTACTAAAACATCTCCTGGTATGAATGCACTTTTATGTTTTGCGATCTTTGGATTGCAAATTTTCTTCTGCCGCTGGTGGTTACAGCATTTTCATTACGGCCCTGTTGAATGGCTATGGCGCTCTGCAACCGACTTTAAGTGGCAACCGCTCTACAAACAAAGAGCTGAAAATAAACTGACTAACATTTAACAGCTATTTGATTGTTAACTGTAAGTGAATAAAAAAATCCCCACTGATCTCACAACCAGTGGGGATTCTTCATTCGGCAGCAAATCAATTACATTGATTTAATAACGCACAATTTTTCAAACTGTTAGAGAAGAAATAGTTGGTCAAATAATCTTCATAAGTAGACCAAGCCATGATGCCGCGCAAATCCGGGTAAGTTTTAGCTGGCTTATAACCACTACCACAATCACCTGAGCGCAAGCAGCGCATTGCCGCTTTCACAACGGTTGGGTCGGTGTAGCCACTTCCTGCCGCTGTTGGTGACGATGAAGCGGGTAGACCAATAATAATTTTATTGGCCGGCAAACCAAGGTAACTCACGCCTGTGCTGGCAATGGGGAAGCCTTCGATAAGTGCTTCAGTCCATGCAACTAAACCATCTTGAGTAGCAGCGTTGTAGAACTGGCCACTCTTACCTGGCATTGAACCGCTGTTGTAGTACTGCATTTGAATCCAACTAATGTCATCACGCAGTGCATTCATCAGCGGCAAGTAGACGCCCCAGTTGTATTGACCCAACCAGTTACCGGCAAGATTGGCACCGATGGTATGCGCTGTTTCAGGAGCCATGGTCAACAGGAAGCTTGTGCCATAACGCGCCTTCAAACGCTTGATTGCACGCGCCAGGTAATCGGCTGAGTACTGTGGATTGGTCAGATTAATTTGTGCGTTAGGATTAGTGTGCAAACCTTTTTCAGTATCAATGTCGATACCGTCCAGACCAAATTGATCCTTGATCGCTATAAATGAATTTACAAAATTATCTTCTTGCGTTTGGTTATTCAGAATGAAGGTTGCGTTTGCACCGCCAATCGACAGCAATACTTTTTTGCCCTGCGCTTTTGCAGCCGCAATTTGTTGTGCTGTTGGATTGTTTTGGTAACCGCCTTCATTTCCGAGGAATAGTGAACCATCAGCATTAATGCGCGGGAAAGAAATATTCAGCACTGTATAGTTAGGGATTGAGGTCATCTCCTCCATTGGCCAATGCCAGTTTTCCCAGTAACCCACTAATTCCCTACTGTTGTTGCTAGGCACTGAGCTGCTAATTGCCGATGAAACACTGGAGCGCGAGGAACTGGAGGGCGCTATTGACGAACTGGAGGGTGCTATTGAAGAACTGGAACGAGAACTCGAAACAATTGATGCACTGCTAACACCCACACAATTCCCACCAGCAGTCCAAGCCTGTTGCCAATATGCTCCGGTGCCAGGCGCGTAAGCCCAAGCTGCCGGTGATGCGCACCAACCCGGAATATTACAGGTATAAACCCCACCCGCATTGGTCACCACAGCACCCAGACTATAATTGGTACCCGCTGCATATTGTGGGCAGCCAGCCAAACTTGAAGCCACAGATGACCGAGAGCTTGATGCCACACTACTCGGCGCAATCGAAGACGAGCTTGAGCGCGGCGAGCTGGATGGAGCAACCGAACTTGAGCTGGGTGCGGTACTTGATGTCGCCCCATCACAAGCACCGTTGTCAATCCATTGCTGCCAAGGGCCGGAGAAGCTAGTGGGGATATTGTTTTGGGTCCAATAATTCGCGGTGTAGCCGCGATTTGCGTGCTGGACTTTGTTGCCCTGGTTATAAACGCTGCTGCTGTTCCATGACGCCAGACCTGTGCAATTTACGGCCAGCACCTCGGTTGATATCAGGGATGCACTGAGCAGTGCTCCCAGCGATAGTATTTTTTTCATCAATGTTACCTATCCTGTCATTATCGTTAGTTAAGGAAATGGGCTGACGAATAGCAACAAAACTCTCTCACCGTCGCTGGCTGTTGCAGAAGATTAAAATCTTTCGATATTCGCCGATCAGCGATTGTCAACGTTGTCATTCGCAAGTACACAATTCCCGAAAATGATACGACATCCAATTTCGGGGGAAGAATCAGGAACAGGTGCGGGAGGACAAACGTGAAATATGACAAACGACAACTTGCGAGAATAAGTATATCTTTTGCGCAATGCAAGGTGTCGTCGCATAAAAATGCGAAACAACTACCATTATGGTGATATAAAAATGAGGGAAAATAAAACCGATATTATTAACACTTTTGTATGTACCACAAGCATAGAAAAGTACACATAAAAATATAGACAGAACAATGCAACCAGAAAACGTAAGTAGAAAAATAGTGGCAAAAAAATAGCGCCCTCTAAGGCGCTATTTTTACGAGACTGCTGTTTATTCAGGTCGCATGTGCGGGAACAACAACACATCGCGAATCGAGGGTGCGTTAGCGAAAAGCATAATCAAACGGTCAATACCTATGCCCTCACCTGCTGTCGGCGGCAAACCGTATTCCAGGGCACGTACGAAGTCGGCGTCATAATGCATTGCTTCATCGTCACCAGCATCTTTCTCTCGCACTTGCTGCATAAAACGTTCAGCCTGATCTTCTGCGTCATTCAACTCAGAGAAACCATTCGCTAATTCACGACCGCCGATAAAGAATTCAAAGCGGTCAGTCACTGCCGGGTTGTCATCATTGCGCCGCGCTAATGGCGATACTTCGATCGGATATTCAGTGATGAAAGTGGGTTGATCTAACTTATGTTCAACTGTCTCTTCAAAAATTTCGATATGGATTTTGCCGAGTCCGTAAGAGTCTTTAATGGCAATGCCCAAATCTTTTGCCGCTTTGGTTGCGCCCTCGACCGTGCTTAATTGCTCACGGGTAATTTGCGGATTGTAATGCAATACCGAATCAAACACCGACATGCGAGTAAATGGCTGACCAAAATCGTATTCGCTGGTTTGATATTTGAGTGTGGTGCCGCCGGTGACTTCTACACACAGCTTACGCAGCAAGTCTTCGGTCAAATCCATCAAGTCTTTGTAATCCGCATAGGCTTGGTAGAATTCCATCATGGTGAATTCTGGATTGTGACGAGTTGAAACACCTTCGTTGCGGAAATTGCGGTTAATTTCAAATACGCGCTCAAAACCGCCGACAACCAAACGTTTCAAATACAATTCCGGTGCGATGCGCAGGAACATTTCCATATCAAGCGCATTGTGATGTGTAATAAACGGCTTGGCTGACGCACCACCGGGAATTACATGCAGCATGGGTGTTTCCACTTCCATAAAACCACAGCCGCTCATGTAATTACGGATAAAACTAATGCATTGTGAACGCAAACGGAAAGTGTCGCGCACTTCCGGATTCACAATCAAATCAACGTAGCGTTGACGATAGCGAATCTCCTGATCGCTCAGGCCGTGGTATTTGTCCGGCAGCGGACGCAAGGATTTGGTGAGCAGCTGATACTCTTCCAAATTCACGTACAAATCGCCTTTACCTGATTTGTGCAACGCGCCTTTTACACCGACGATATCGCCGATATCCCACAAGCCCCATTTATCTTTAATTACGTCTTGCGCCGCTTTGTCGGCATACAATTGGATAGAACCTTCACCGTCCTGCAACACCATGAAGGGACCACGTTTCGCCATGATACGGCCGGCAACACTAACCACATTGTTCAGCGCTTCCAATTCCTCTTTGGTTTTTTCACCGAATTGAGTCTGCAGATCTACGCTCTTATCGCCGCGACGGAAATCATTAGGGAACGCATTGCCCTTCTCGCGAATCGCAGCCAATTTATGGCGACGCTCGGCAATCAATTTATTTTCATCGTGTGCATCTGGTGCTGAATGGGTTTCGTTGCTCATAGTCTTCACTTTTGTAGGGGCGCTGCTTGCTGCGCCCTGCTGTTAAACATTAGGGCGCAGCAAGCGGCGCCCCTACATTATTAAAAATATTTTGGGCGCGGCGAGCAGCGCCCTTACATTGAATTTTTTGGGTGCAGCAAGCGGTGCCCCTACATTGAATCCTTTTTGGGCGCAGCAAGCGGCGCACCTACAATTACAAACCGGCCTTCAAACTCTCTACGATAAATTGATCGAGGTCGCCATCCAACACTGCTTGTGTATTCGATGTTTGTACACCGGTGCGCAGATCTTTAATGCGCGAGTCATCCAACACATACGAGCGGATCTGACTGCCCCAACCGATATCGGACTTATTGTCTTCCATTGCTTGTTTTTCAGCGTTGCGCTTTTGCATTTCCTGCTCATACATTTTTGCGCGCAGCATTTTGTACGCTTTATCACGGTTGGCATGCTGTGAGCGTTCGTTTTGGCACTGCACCACAATATTGGTTGGAATGTGCGTAATACGCACGGCAGAGTCAGTTTTGTTGATGTGCTGACCACCTGCACCGCTCGCGCGGTAGGTATCGATACGCAAATCAGCCGGATTAATATCGATTTCAATGTTGTCATCGATTTCTGGCGAAATAAATACTGAGCAGAAAGACGTGTGGCGACGGTTGCCAGAATCAAAGGGCGATTTGCGCACCAAGCGGTGCACGCCGGTTTCAGTGCGCAGCCAACCAAATGCGTATTCACCTTCAAAATAAATGGTCGCACTTTTAATACCGGCCACATCACCTGCTGACACTTCTTCGAGGGTGACTTTAAACCCTTTGGCTTCGCCCCAGCGCAGATACATACGCAAAACAATTTCGGCCCAATCCTGCGCTTCTGTACCGCCGGAACCAGATTGAATATCGAGGTAAGCGTTGTTGATATCGGTCTCGCCAGAAAACATACGGTTGAATTCAAGCACAGCCAATTGTTTATCAAGACGTTCCAGCTCGGCTTGTACATCCCCAACCATGGACTCGTCATCTTCTTCGACGGCCATGTCCAGCAATTCACGCGAATCGCGCACGCCGTTATCCAAATCGTCGATAGTCTTTACCACCATCTCCAACGAAGAGCGCTCGCGCCCCAAGGCTTGGGCGCGCTCGGGTTTATCCCACACGCTGGGTTCGCCGAGATCCAGCTCAACTTCAGCTAGACGCTCTTTCTTGAGATCGTAGTCAAAGATACCCCCTAAGCACGTTGGTGCGTTCGGTCAGGTCTTTGAGAGCAAGTAATAAGGGATTAATTTCCATGATGATGCGCAATGTAGTCTGGGTTTAGGCCTGAAACAGGCAGAAAAAGCGAGGCGCGCATTCTACATGAGAAGGCTCGGGAGGCCAAATCGGCAAGGGGTAACGATAACCAAGTTAGGGCTCAGCGACAGCCCTTACTTGTGGTGAGCATCGTTCTGCCACGACAAGCCAGCAAAGCAGTTTTTCGAGGGTTAAGAACTAATCGGACTATCTGAAAGCAACTGGCGTCTGTATACTGCAAAAGTAACCGGTTACATTGATTGTATACCTATAACCCAAAATGATAATAAGCTCGGAGTTCCAATGAAGAGTTCACCCCAATTTGCATCAGGCGCAGCCTGCCTGGCCGTCACTTTACTAGTAACCGCTTGTGGTGGTGGCGGCTCATCCACGCCCTCCACATCCACACCTGCGTCCAATGCACCTGCTTCGAGCCTTGCGTCCAGTTCACTTGCCGCCAGCTCAAGCACACCAAGCAGCTCCACTATCCCGATGTCATCGTCGAGCGCAGCAGCGCTCAGCAAATGCACTGTCGATGGAAAACAGTGGAACCTCTGCGCCAGTGATAACGGCGGCTGGGCTTTCGAGAACAGTCAGTACTGTATCGCGCCAACATTTTGCCCTGCCAACCGTACCAGCCTGCCGGTTGCAGCGGCACGTTTAACGCCGGTTGATCCCGATGCTAACGCCAAAACCCAAGCGATTTATACCTACCTGAAAAGCATCTGGGGGCAACAAACCCTGGCAGGTCAACAGGATTTAACCTGGCGAGATTCAGTCGATATGGCTGAGCGTGTTTTTACCGATACGGGTAAGTACCCCGCCATTATGGGTTACGATTTTATGAACTACGGCATGACCGCCAATTGGGTCGAAGGTATTCAACAAACGCAAGAAGCAATTGATTACGCGAAAAAAGGCGGTTTGGTTACCTTCGCATGGCACTGGCGCGATCCCGCATTACTCAACACCGCAAGTGTTAATGAAGCGCAGTTTTACACCAAAGACACGAATTTCCAGATCCCCGTTAAAAATGGCGCTTTGGATACTGGTAGCGCGGCTTACGCGCAGATAAATGCTGGCATTGATTTAATCGCTGTCGAATTAAAAACACTGAGCGATGCGGGCGTGAGCGTATTGTGGCGCCCGCTGCACGAAGCATCTGGCAACAATGGCGCTGGTTGGTTTTGGTGGGGACGCACACGTACCGACGACGTGCCGCAATCATTCGCACAAATTTTATTGTGGCGACACATATATGACCGTTTAACGAATCATCACGGCTTGCATAATTTATTGTGGGTGTGGAACGGGCAAAACGCCGCTTGGTATCCCGGTGATGAATATGTCGATATCGTCAGTCAGGATATCTATGACAGCACGGACAACAAAACCTATAAGTCACAAATCAATACCTACACACAAACCCGCAGATACCCGTTTGAAAATAAGATGGTTGCACTGAGCGAAAATAGTTACATTCCTGATCCCGATAAAATCGCAACCGATGGCGCTTGGTGGTTGTGGTTTATGGTATGGAACGATGGTCACACTGCCGAGGGCGCAGGTGTTACCCATAAAGATAATTTCTGGACGGGTGAGTTTTACAATACTAATGCGCATAAAACCAAGGTTTACAATCACAGCAATGTGATTACGCTGGATGAATTACCAGCTTTCTAAATACAACCAAAAGCCCAACAAAAAGCCCTCCAACGTGAGGGCTTTTCTATCCGGATGCAGGCTACTTCAGATACTCGCAAACCAATCAATGAATATTTTCTTTTCCCGCGTGGTTAAACTGCCATCAGGTGGCATGGGGCGAAATTTGTCATCGAAAATTCGCAATTCCATCTGTGTTTTTCCATCTTGTTTATGCAGCCAATTCGTGATCGTTAATAAATTGTTTGACTGTTGCGACAGTTCGCCATGGCATTGCGCACAACGCTGCTGAAGAATCGCACCAACTGCTGCGGGAGGAACTAATGATTTAGCTGTGACCTGCTTCCCGGCGACTTTCTGCATCTGGTAACTTTCCCCAGCAGATAAACGCAGTATTGCTGCATTGCGGTCATCTACAATAAAAATGCTGCCATCTTTGGCAAGAGTTAATCCAACAGGTGCCCCTTCAGGGCGCAAACCCGGAATATCATTCCATTGCGAAATGACCTCGCTATGTTGCGCTACTTTTTTATCATCCGACGTCGGCTGCCCATCTCCCAAACCGCCTTTGGGATTAAATTTATGTTCGGTGTAAATACCACCCGCCGTTGCCGGTGCACGCCAGAAAACAGCGCTTTTTTGTAGCTCAGGGCGGCCTTGTTCATCAATTGTGTAACTCACTAACCGATTGCCAGCGATACGGTAACCATGCCAGCTCATAAGTAATGTGTTTTGTAATGCGGCTAATTTAGTATGCGAGTAATACAGCATATCCAGCGGAGCAACGTGGGGTGGCAGAAGCGTCCAAGGTTGTTGATAATCATCTTGCTTACAACTGCTACCATCCAAACTAACATTGCGATTGACACATAAAGGCCAACCGTAAAATTTGTTACCCCCGACAATGTTTAACTCTTCATAAGGTTCATCTGCGTCTGGGAAATCCATACTATTTTCAGCTTGCAAAATAGTTCCAGAGGGGTGGACAACCAAAGCCATTGAATTGCGTAAGCCGCGCCCGATAACTTCGAAATCAGCAGAATAAGTATTGGTTTTTTTATCGAAATTATAACGGCGAATACTGGCTTCTTTGCCATTGATACAATCGGCAAGCGGAATTTTTTTATCGCAGCGATCAGATGAGCTACCGATATTAACCAAAAGATTTGACTGATTATCAAAGGTAAAGTTTTTGAGTGGATGTAAATAGTCGGCATCAACAGGTAAATTATCGATCGCCGTTTCCAAATTGGTCACTTGACCATTTACCCAGGAAAAACGCTGAATGCGATTAGCCTCGCTCAGGTATATTTTCCCATCACGCCCGTGCATGATTTTATGTGGCAAATTCAATTGAGTTAATATAATTTTAGCTGGAGCTGTGGGATTACGATAATCCACGACCAACAATTGCCCCTTCCGCGGCACCCACGCACCCATATCGACAACCAACAGTTTATCGTCTGAAGTTTGCACCAAGGTACGCGGCATTTTAAATGGGTTATTCGCATTACGCTGTGCAACTAACCCCAAACAGGTTCCCGACTGGGTGACAACTGGCAGCTGGGCAAATCCATCGCACTGATCAGCGGTCGTAATATAAGAACCAGCAAAGGCCAGCGGGCTAAACATTAATGACATACCGGCAACACACAACGCGAACTTGCTATCTCTATTCATAAAAATCCCTGTGCTTAGTATTTGAGGGCCATCTTGGCAGCATATAAAAATGCCCTGTTCGTTTTGGCGAACAGGGCAGATAATTTTCTGGCTACAGAATTAATCATCAGAAATTTCGATGTCCGGCACCGCTTGGTTACCCTGCTTGTATTGCTGCACATTTACCACCAGCTTGCGTGCAATCGCGCGATATTTTTGGCTAATGGCTGATTCAGGATCGGCAGCCACGGACGGTTTGCCCCGATCTGCATCTGCACGAATAGATAAATCCAGTGGCAAGGAACCCAGCAATTCAGTTTGGTAATCACGTGCGATACGTTCGCCACCGCCCTCGCCAAAAACATGCTCCTCATGACCGCAGTTGGAGCAGATATGAATCGCCATATTTTCAATGACACCTAAAATCGGCACGTTCACTTTGCGGAACATTTCTATGCCTTTTTTTGCATCCAGTAAAGCGATGTCTTGCGGTGTAGTCACAATCACCGCGCCCGTCACCGGGACTTTTTGTGCGAGGGTGATTTGTATATCCCCGGTGCCGGGCGGCATATCGATAATTAAGTAATCCAGATTATCCCAGCGGGTTTGCATCAATAATTGCTGCAGCGCACCCGTCGCCATGGGGCCGCGCCAGAGCATGGGCGTTTCTTCAGTAACCAAATAACCCATAGAAATCGACTGGATTCCGTAAGCGTCAATCGGCAGCATTTGCTGCTTCCCCGCCTCACCAACCACCTCGGGGCGGCGCTGCCCTACTCCTAGCATTTGTGGCTGACTGGGGCCGTAAATATCCGCATCCAAAATACCGACGCGTGCGCCCTCCGCTGCAAGGGCCAAGGCAAGATTTACTGCTGTCGTAGATTTACCTACACCACCCTTGCCCGATGCCACTGCAATAATATTTTTGACGTGCGGGATAGCTTGGGGATGCGCTGAACTTTGATTTACTGCCATAAAAAGTACCTCTACACAGAACTATTCGACAGCTGTTTTTCTGCCGACTTGATTGGTCGCACCCTAACAAAAAAGGGTGCCAATTGGCACCCTTTTTCTTACACGGTCACTTGCAGCGATTGTATTAAGTCGCTTCAGCGAATTCTTCCAGCTCGTCGCGGTCATGCTGATGGTCTTTGGCGAGCAACATATAAACTGACGGCAGCACGAATAAGGTAAAAAAGGTGCCGATGGTCATGCCCAACACTAATACGATACCAATCGCATTACGCGCTTCCGCACCGGCGCCAGAGGCAAAGATCAGCGGGGTGTGACCCGCGATAGTGGCAACACTGGTCATCATGACCGGACGCAAACGCAGTGATGAGGCTTCGCGAATCGCATCGAGTTTAGCGATGCCTTGTTCCTGCAATTTATTCGCAAACTCTACCACCAGAATACCGTTACGCGCGATCAAGCCCATCAGTGTTACCAAACCTACTTGCGAATAAATATTCATGGTAGTGGTGAAACCGTCGGTGAAAAATGGCATGGGCATAGGCATTTTCCAGAAGGTAAACAGAAGTGCTCCGAACATAGCCAGTGGCACTGAACCCGCCAAAATAACCAGCGGGTCGCGGAAGCTATTGTACTGTGCAGAGAGAACCAAAAAGATCATCACAATTGCCATAAGGAAAGCCGGCAAAAAGGTGTTGCCTTCACGCTTTAACTGACGCGACTCCCCGGTGTAATCAATCGTGTAGCTCTTGGGCAAAATTTTGCGCACCTCTGTTTCCAAAAAGTCCAAGGCTTCGCCCAATGGAACTCCTGGAACACCACTGATTTTTACCGCATTGAGCTGTTGCATGCGGTTAATCGTGCGCGGTTCAGTGGAGTGCGTGATAGTGGCCACTTGATCCAAACGAATAAGGTTGCCCTCCGGCCCCGTTATGTAAAGGCCCGCCAAATCATCCGGATTTAAACGCTCCGCGCGCTTAACTTGGGGAATAACCTTGTAGCTCTGCCCCGCCATATTAAAGCGATTAACATAACCACCACCGAGTAATGTGCCGACATCATTAGTAACTGTCTGCAAATCCAAACCAAGGTCGGCCACTTTTTCGCGATCAATATTCAATTTGTAATCAGGTTGATCCACTTTCACGTCCAGGGTCTGGAAATAAAACTTACCCGACTTCTGCATGATGTCTTGCACTTTTAATGCGTAATCGTAAATCTCTTTAATATCAGCGGTTGAGGCCAACACAAATTCAAACGGGAACTGACCGCCACCTGGCAATGCTGGCGGTGTGATCGGCAAAATCCTTACTCCGGAAATTGTTGATAATTTCTGTTGTACTTCCGGCATGATTTCAAAAACATCGCGATCACGATCAGCCCAAGGTTTTGTCACCATGCCAGAGAAGCCTCCGGTTGGCATTGTCAGCTGGAAGGTAAAGTCAGTCTCGGGAACACTCATAAACGCTTCATTAACTTGCTTACCGTAATGCGAAGACTGATCAACAGTCGAGTTTGCTTGTGCGTCTACAATACCGAAAATAACACCCTGATCTTCCGTTGGGGCCAACTCTTTAGGCGACATACTGTAAAGAGGAAAACACAGCACAGTAATGCCAATCCAAAAAACATAGACGCCGGCGCGATTCTGTAAACTGGCCGCTAATTTACGGCCATACCATTCACGGAAACGTTCAAAAGGTTTTTCAAGTGGCGCTTTTAGACCGGTGTGCGGTTTCAACATACGCGAACCCAACATCGGCGACAAAGTGATGGCGACAATTGCCGAAATAGTCACTGCTCCCGCGAGCGTTATTGCAAACTCACGGAACAATGAGCCAATCAAACCACCTTGCAAACCAATTGGGATATACACGGACGCCAGCGTCACTGTCATCGCCAAAATTGGCCCTGCCAACTCACGCGCAGAAATAATTGCCGCTTGAAATGGCTTCATCCCGTCCTGAATATGACGCTCGATGTTTTCCACCATCACAATCGCGTCATCGACAACCAAACCGACGCACAGAACGATGGAGAGCAGCGTTAGCAAGTTCAATGAGAAGCCGCTGACTTGCATAATGAACAGTGCACCCACTAACGATAAGGGAATCGCCAAGACGGGGATGATCACTGAGCGGCTAAAGCCGAGGAACAAGAAGATTACGATAACAATAATTATCAGTGTTTCAGCAAGTGTTTTAACAACTTCATTGATTGCAGCGTCAATATACTCCGTTGAATCGTAGGCAACGGTTCCCGACAAACCTGTCGGCAACTCCGCTTTAATAGCCTCCATTTCCTCATTAACGGCTTTCATTACATCCAATGCATTTGCATTGGGTGCGACCCATACACCCATAAAAACCGCTGTATCACCCGAGTAGTTAACCACTGTGTCATAGTTTTCTGCCCCTAGCGCGACATCAGCAATATCACTCAAACGAATAATGCCGTCTGCCGAATTGCGAACAATTAACTGTTTAAATTCATCAACACTTTTTAAATCAGAGTTTGCGCTCAAATTTACTTGCGTGTAGGTACCGCGGGTTTGCCCAACGGCGGCCTGCACGTTGTTAGCGGCTAATGCAGCGCGGACCTGAACCGGCGTTACATTTAGAGCAGCCATACGTTCGGGTTTGAGCCAAATGCGCATTGCGAAGGTTCTACCTCCCAACACGTCGGCTTTTTGTACGCCTGCAACTGCGGTCAATCGCGGTTGTATGGAGCGGGTTAAAAAATCGGTGATTTGGTTTTGTTCAAGAATTTCTGAGCTAAAACTCAAATAAGCGGCAGCAAATTGTGAGTCAGCAGCTTCAATACGAATCGCAGGCACTTCCGCTTCTGGTGGTAAATCACCGCGAACCTGATTCACCTTGGCCGAAATTTCAGTCATGGCTTTCAGTGGATCGTAATTCAAGCGCAAGTGTGCGGTAACGGTAGACATACCCATCGCACTTTGCGATTCGATGTAATCAATTCCTCCCGCTGAGGCAATCGCACGCTCGATGGGAGTGGAGATAAATCCGCGCACTAATTCTGCGTTAGCGCCGACATAAACAGTGTTAATGATAATCACGGAGATATCGCTGCGAGGATATTGGCGAACACTCAGGTTAGAACCTGCCTGTATACCCAAGATTAAAATAAGCAGGCTCACCACCAGGGCGAGAACCGGCTTTTTGATAAAAATATCAGTAAATTTCATAAGTTAGGCTCATGGGCTTTTTGGCTTATGGAGTAAAGCGTTGATATGTTCAATCGCTCCCTTGTACGCGGAGCGATTAAATAATTAACTGTCTGCTGGCGTGGGTTCGAGCTTGAATTCAGGCGTCGGCAGCGTACCTACCGTTACGGCTTGACCATTCAATAATTTGAACGCGCCCGCACTGGCAACTACATCACCGACTTTTAAACCATCAGCAATTTCAACAAAATCGCCGCGTGCTTTACCTAAACGAACAAACTGCTGGCGCGCTTTGAAAGTGCCCTTTGTCTCGCCCTCTTCAATTACAAAAACCGTATCACCAAAGGGCGCATAAATTACCGCTGTGCTCGGCACAGCCAGTACTTCCTGCGGATCAGACAGCGTCACTTTGGTTTCAACTGCCATGCCCGGGATTAGCTGACTTTTTTCGTTTTGCAGATAGGATTGCACAACTGCATTGCGTGTTACTGGACTGATTTCAGCACCTATCGCGGTAATTTCGCCAGCGATGGTTGTTTCAGAACCATCGCCAACATTTACTTCAACCGGCAGACCGCGCGTCATCTGCACCAACCAAAATTGTGGCACTGGAAAATTAACTCGCACGCTATTGGTCGCTTGCAAAGACACAATTTCGCCGCCGACTTGTAGATCTTCACCTAAATCAACTTGACGAATGCCCAGACGCCCATCAAAGGGAGCGCGCACTACTTTTTTATCGAGGGTAGCTTTCAAATCACCCACATCGCCTTCAGCAGATTCCATTTGCTGAACTGCAGTATCAAGCTCACTTTGCGAAACAGTGTTGCGTTTACGCAATTCAACTAAACGCTCATGATTGGATTTCGCCAAGCGCAGGCGCGCTTCAGCAGCACTTAATTGTGCCTGCTCATTACCGGATTCCTGCACCAGAATTACAGTACCTTTCTTTATTTGCTCGCCCGATTTAAAACGTATTTCCTTAACCTTTCCGGCAACTTCGGCAGCAATCACAATACCTTCAGATGCCTCTACGGTACCCATTGCGGTGTAGCTGTTGGGCCATTGCTGGACCTCTGCCGTAAAGGTACTTACCGTTTCCGACGGCGCCGGGGTGTTCTCACCCGCCTCGACCATCGCGGCTATCTGGCCACCTTTAATACCGCCAACAATCAACACAATTCCTAGAAGGCTTGCCACAGCAATGCCGATTGATTTCACGTTGTTCATAGATGAGGAACCATTGAGAAGAGAAAAAAACTTACAGGACTGTACAAGACATACGAAGGGAGGCGATAAATCGACGGTATCCCAACCATAACTTCGGTAGTTTTAGCCGAAGAATTGTTGCACAGCCAAATATAAAGCCAAACCCAACAAGTGTCACAAAATGTAAAAGAGAGAGAAGGGTTTAACTATCGGGAAAAGCCAGCCGACCATCTGGTCGGTTGGCAAATAATATTCCCTTTTTGAGCATTGTCCAACGAAATGTTAGGCATAACACAAAGTTATGACATTCATCATTCAATGATCTGCCGATTATCCTCTGCTGAATGACAAGACCTGTCAGCAGAGCAAACTCATCGTTAAAAAGAAGGGTCAAGGTCAGGTAACACGGGCAGCTCGAAAATTAACCGTAGTGTGCATGCGCCTCGCAAATTCCGTTGATTACCGGTTGATAGGCCATGTCTACCCGATATTTGTCGCCCGTGATGCGATGCAACAACTCGCACAAGGGAGCATATCGTTCCAACGGCAACTCAATCGGCTCACCTTCGATGAGAACAATATTTGACCGATCGAGAAAGGTGACTTGACCTACGGCCGTTGCCCAACCCCCAACCGCCTGAATCTGGATACGAACAACGCCCGATTGGTATTTTTGAATGGATTGCGCTTTGGGAATATATTGACGGAAATTCTGCCCCGCCGAAAAACTGCAGGTTGAATTGAGCTTTGAGCCTAGAACACCAATTGCGACAAGGTGACGTTTAAGTAACTGGGTTTTGTTAAACCCAACAAAGGAGTCTGGATAAAAAATAAGTGCGTAATCAGCCATACAACATCCTTGTTTAGTGTGGAATAAATAAAAGTTTAATGAGTTTGAAACTGCAAAGACCTTATCAAACTCACTGAGTATAAATCAAGAAAAACTGTGTTATTGCCTATCGACCAACTTGTAACCCGCTGGAACCATAAACACGCTGTCGCGTCGCTGCTCGAGGCTTACCGAGGTGACATCGTATACAAAACGCATTAGTGGTTTAGTGGGATCGCGCTCAAACTTTTTAGCAACAGCAGCCTTAGCCGTACTTTTTAGCAAACCGCCAGCTAAACTCCCCAAAGATCCAACCGGATCTTTCAGGTCAATTTGATCATCATTATTCGCACTTTTTGCATTGCGTTGCTCGAGTGCTTCAGGGCAGGTATTACCAGTCGCTAAATACCAGTCTAATTTGATAGAGATTGGATAACCGTCAAGCGCTGATAATTTGCCATTTAACGTTTTCATGTTTTCATCTTTTTCGACATCACCTGTAATAGCCGCCAAGGGTTTGTATACTTGGTCGCCTAAAAAACGCCCCAGCGCTGAATCGTTCGCGCCTACCGCCTTTAGATAACCATTTTGAAATTCACCGTTTATCCTCCAAGCGTCCTTCATACCTTCGTCAGGCGCAGTCATCCAAAAATCCATAACGATTTTATGTTCATCTTTACGATTTTTGTCATCGGTATTTGTCACGGTCCAAACCAATTGATATTGGCTGGCATTAAAACCATTAATCTGACGTGATACTTTTTTATCAATCACATCGTATGTCGTTTTACTGGTAAGGGGGCAAGTATCAGGTGTGTTTGGAGAAAAGCTTTCCTCTTCACTCTCTTCACCTGCCTCATCGTCAGCCAACATTTTCCAAATATTGGGTGTGCAACCATACAAAGCGCACTCTACATAGGTTTTTTTGGGGTTATTAAAATGCCAACTCAAGTTTTTTTCAGTAAAGCCAATTTGAGTTTCATTCACATTTCCCAACACCTTACGCGAAACCCAGTTCTGGCGATTCCAAACATTATCAATACGGCGCACATTGCTCCGCGTATAAACAGTCTGCGTGCCTGTGCTATCAGGCAAAACGTAGCCACTCATTGCTGTGCTGGCTGTTAGCACAACAGTGGGATTCAATGGCGTGTTGTCTACCACTTCTTTTTTTGCGGCACAGCCAGCTAAAACAACTGCGCCAACCAAACATAATGATTTTTTCATTTCCATAGTTCCTTATTAATATCCCAGGTTAAATTTAAACAAACACTTTAGATGATTATCTGGTGAGATCGAGACTAACGAAGATTCACCATTATGAGGAAAGCTCTGACCGCGCAACCCTAACTGCCAGAGCTGTATACAACAAGAAGGGAACTTAGTATTGCAACATTTGCAAAACATCCCAGTTTATAACTACTCATAGATTTCACACTCAACACCATTAAATTCTCAGCAACATGACCGCTAACTAAATAATTTTATTAAGACAATCTCGTATCTTTTGGGTCAGCCACTAATTTGTCGAAGCCGTGCAAATCGGCTAGAGCTAACACATGCCGGTTGTGTCGGGAATAAAACAGGAGAAGGGAGTTTTCAGAGGAAGTAAAGAAACTTGGCGACTCCCTTCGCTTCTAAAGCGGCTTTATTATCCATGGCATCAATCTCATTGCATTACATTTTCTATAACTTTTAATTTTTTTGAGTAAAAAGTCTCATTTTGCTTTAGTTGACAATGTTGTCGGCTAACAATACGCAGCCATATCAGCGCGAACATTGCTGGCGCTTTATCTATTAAAAATCACCACTCAATGAAGTATGCTTATGCT
>CAZCJR010000012.1:0-71528 GCA_964499225.1 uncultured Cellvibrionaceae bacterium
CGTTGTCGCCGGTGGCCTTACCTTTGTGATGAGCAACGTGCAAGAAATTAAAATGGTTGCGAAGAGTTTGTTTTAGATTTCAATGAAAATAACCGGGCATTTTTTGCCGGGTTATTCATTTTACGCATCATTTACGTGGTTCCAATCTTCTGATCATTCGTCCGAATCGCCCGCGCCAATTCAATCACCGATAAGGGCGCGGAACCCTCCGCTTTATTACTCAGTGTGACAAATACATTTTGGCCTGCGTTTGCGGTACCGGCAATCACGCGCACTAAGGCTGCGCGAGTTTCCGGGTCGGGGTCAACGATTTTGTCGTAAGGTGAATAGAGCGCTTGTGCATCTTCATAACCATAAGCACCGTGTAATGGATTCAAATTCCAGCGGCATACCAATGGCCCGGGCCAAAGCGCGCGCAAAATCGGGAGTTGTGCGGTGATGTGGGGCATTTTGGCGTGCAGCCCCATGCAGTAGGTCGCACCGGTATCGCGTAATGCAGCAACAAATTGTGGACATAACCATTGCGGATCGCGCACTTCTACTGCGACAACCCCGTCGGGCGCGGTGCTTTTTAAATCGGGAATGGCTTTTAGTAAAGTGTGCAAACGGTCGATCAATTTGGGCATCTGCCCCAGCCACGCAGTGGGTAAGGGGCTGATCTGAAATACCAATGCGCCGAGTCTGTGGCCCAACCCTTCCAATGCAGTTTCGACGAACATTTGCACCGCTTGTTCTGCGTTCAAGAAATGCGAATTTTGCCGCATGCCGCGCCCGGATTCGTCGCGCACTAATGCATCTGTCACCAAGCTCGGTGCCTTCACCACAAAGCGAAAATCCTGGCTCACCTGTGACGCATATTCCGCAAACTGGGCGACATTTAATGGCCGATAAAATCCGCGATCAACACTTACCGTCCGAAACAGCGGGTGCTGTGCGTAGGCCGCCAAACCGTAGCGCGATAAGTTAGTCTCTGCATATTCGCCATTCCATACCAATCCGTCCCAACCCGGATAATTCCAGGAGGAGGTACCCAAGCGCAAATGCGGTGGAAGGGATTGGGCCAGCTCGATCCACTCGGGATCAGGAGTAGCAGGTTCAACAACTCGACTGGATTTTTTGGCGGTTTTGGTTGTGGGCTTTTCCGGTTCACCGAAGAAAGAGTTTTGCATAAATACCATCTGCGTAAAGCGTTGCGATGACTGCAGCATATAGAAGCGTTTTTGGTGTGTCAGCTATCGCCAACCTGTTACTTGCCAGTAAGATGCGTGCCTCCTGTTGTTGATTGTGGATTTTCCTATGCTGAGCGAACTGCTCGCCATTCTCGCCCCTATCATGATTTCAGTCGGTGCCGGTTACATCTGGGGCAAAACCGGCACTGAATTTCCCTCCGATTTTATTTCCCGCATTGTGATGAATATAGGCACGCCCTGTTTGATCATCAGCGTAATGGCAAAGGTTGATGTCCAGCCATCGGTGATGGGGCAGGTGGCACTCGCCACGGCAATCGTAATGACGGCAATGGGTTTATTTGGCTGGGCATTATTGCGCTGGATGAAACTGGAAATTGGCACCTATCTGCCACCATTAATTTTCCCCAACAACGGCAACATGGGTTTGCCGCTGTGTTTATTTGCTTACGGTCAAACCGGCCTCGCGCTTGCGCTGGGTTCGTTTATGGTGATGATGGTCGCGACGTTTACGGTGGGACTGTTATTGGTGACGACCAGTGAAGGCGGCATTCTTAAACGCATGGCGGCTATCGCCAAACAACCGGTGATTTATTCGATGATCATCGCTGTACTTCTGCTTGTCACCCACACCGAATTGCCGCGCTGGATTAGCAACACACTCGATCTGCTCGGCGGTATCGCCATTCCTTTGATGACCATTGCGCTTGGCGTATCTCTCGCTACTTTAAAAATCCATTTTTGGAAACGTAGTCTATTATTTAGTTTTTTACGCGTGGGCGGTGGGCTGCTATTTGGTTTTATCGTGTGCGAATTAATGGGGTTGACGGGCGTCTCGCGTAATGTCGTGTTATTGCAATCTGCCATGCCTGTAGCAGTATTCAACTATCTGCTGGCGCTGCGGTACAACCGTAACCCGGAAGAAATTGCGGCGATGGTGTTGGTATCCACGCTGGTTGCGTTTATTGGGCTGCCGTTTCTGCTGCTGGCGATTTTGTAACCCTATTTAGTAGAAAAGGATTTCATTCAATGAATTCGAGACCTGTGAATGGAAAATCCTGTGATTTCTTTTGCAAAAGTGGCCCGCGCCCTACCACTATCCGCTTTGCAGCGCGAAGTTGATCAACTGATTCAAAATCCTTGGGTCGATCATGTTAATAAAAAAGATTATGAGGGTGGCTGGGATGTATTACCGTTACGCTGCCAACGTCAACATCTGAATGCGCACCCGATTTTGCAAGGTTTTTCTATCGCCGATGGCGATGAATGGGAAAACTTGCCGGTGTTAGAGCAGTGCCCCGCCATAGAATCCATTTTTAGTCAGCTGCAATGTTTCATCAAAGCCGCGCGTTTAATGCGCTTAAAAGCTGGTGCTGAAATAAAACCCCATCGCGATCACGGATTAAGTATCGAATTTGGTGAGGCGCGTTTACATGTGCCGATTCACACCAGCGCAGCAGTCAGTTTTATTGTTGATAACAAAACCATTCCCATGCGCGCTGGCGAGTTGTGGTATTTCAATGCTGATCAAGTGCATGAAGTTTACAATCGCGGCAGCGAAGACCGAATTAATTTGGTGATTGATTGCGTCGCCAATGAATGGCTCTGCGAGCAAATTCGTGCGGGTGTATTACAGTGAGTGATTTGTTTACGGCTTACTGTGAACTGATCAGTTCACCTGCACAATTAGCGCGCTGTCAAGAGGCGACTTCGGTTAGCGAATTGTTGTCTGTGATTAAAAATCTGTGGCAGCAAACAGCGCTGAGTGATGATCAATTAATCGCTGAATTGGCGCAATTAAATCAGCAGGTTATTAGTGGCGATAACATTCAGTTAGCGGGGCATTGGCTGCCGTATCGCTATCATGCAAAAAACCGCAGCATTCATTGGTGCTTGCCTGCAGGGCATGCCACTGAGCCATTTCAGGACGAAACCATTTCTCGCTACCGGCAAACTATTTTAGTAAACCAATTTATCGCGCCTAAAACTGCTTTGGCGTCGCTGGATATTCAAGCGAAGGCTGTGCAGTCCATAACTCCGGTAGGATTTATTTTTCATTTGTCGCGCTGCGGTTCAACACTGATTTCAGGTTGCTTATCCGAATTGGATACAACCAGCGTATTTTCTGAATCCCCGGTATTAACCGAAATCCTGCTTGATCAAACACTCAATGAAACCTCGCAACAATATCTGCAACAGCTGATCGATTTGCAAGCGAGTGTCTTTCCCGCGCGCCCCGATGTTGTGATCAAATGGAATGCCTGGGATATTTTTCGCTGGGAGTTGATTCGCGCAATTTACCCGCAAGTGCCGGTGATTTTTCTGGTGCGCAATCCGGTGGAAATTTTGGCATCGCATCAACGCTCGGCGGGTAGGCATATGAGTGGTGATCCGAGCTTGGCGGATTATCATCCGGTGTTTGCAAATTGGAATGGCACAGGTGAGCTATTAGAAAAAAGAATGCAGGTGTTACATGAGTTTTTAATTGCAATGCATGATTTTTATCCTGAGAAATTCGGGCGTCTGATTGATTATCTTCAATTGAATACTTCTACCATGGCAACACTGATTCAATTTTTTGGGATTAGTCTGAATGAGTCTGATTCTTTAAAAATACCTGCTCGAATGGGGTTTCATTCAAAGAGTCCGCATCAGGCATTTGTTCCGGATGTGGAAAAGAAACGGTCTTTTTTTGCGCAACTAGAACAGGAAAAAATACAGATGTATCTCGCGCCTGCTTATAATCGATTGTTAAAAATAGCAAGTAATACAAGAAAGGCAGTTATAGATGTTCAATGAAATTTCATTACCGTTTGGATTGCATCTGCGCGAGCTGCAACCGCAAGACCAGACATTCGTAGAGTCATTATTTTTTTCTACACGCGAATATTTCTATCAAATGCCGATGGCAAAATCGCAAGTGGATCTGCTAATAAGGCAGCAATTCATTTTACAGCAAGCGTCTTATGTCAAGGCCTTTCCTGCAGCGAAGACTCTTGTTATCCAGCTTTTTTCAGAGTCTGTTGGAAAACTGATGCTGAATAATTCATCGGATAGTTTGCATATTATTGATATTGCCTTTATGCCCTCCGCGCGTGGTAGGGGTTACGGCACTGCGATATTGCGTTCTCTTAAAAATCGTGCGAATCAATTGGGGTTACCGGTGCGCCTCGCAGTGGATCAACAAAATAGCAGAGCAAAAAAACTTTATCTGTCGCTTGGTTTCACATTAATCGAATCATCCAGCACTCACGACACGTTGTTATGGTAAAGCGGAGCTGCTTATGTTAGCGCGCTGGGCTTGTTGTCCTGTGCTCCTGTTATAGCGCGTAATAGGATGCATGGCTCAATACTTATAAACTTGAATGTGAACATTTTTAGGTGATGCGATTTGATTATGAAAAAACAGCAGCTGGAGTTTTTTCGAATATCGCCTAAGGTTGATTCAGGCTATCCGTTATAAAAGTGTGAGTGATTACCGGGAGTTGTAGTGTTTTTGATTGGCTGGATGAAGATCAGGCTTTGTCGAAAGTATAAGGAGCAATTAAAAATCATCTTAAAATTCGTTAAGGAGAAGAATTATGTCAGATCCGTTTATCGGTGAAATTCGCATGGTTGGGTTTGGTTTTACCCCTCGTGGCTGGGCTCCCTGCGATGGCAGATTATTGCCCATAGCTCAGTACAACGCGCTGTTTGCTCTGCTGGGAGTTACTTATGGTGGTGATGGGAGAAACACTTTCGCATTGCCTAACTTGCAGGGGCGTGCACCTGTTAATCAGGGCCAAAGCCCTGGCACAGGTGTTTATGCGTTGGGGCAGGTAGGAGGTGCCGAGAATGTAACACTGACCGCAAATCAAATGCCTGCGCATGTTCATCCGGTAGCATTGAGCGGAACCGGAAATGTTGATGTAGCGCTAGGAGCGTCTTCTGCTAACGGTAATACGCCGACACCTGGCCCAACTACAGTACCCGCCAAAGTGGTTAGTGGGTTAGCTGGCCTTAATGCCTTTAGCACTACCGCACCGGACACCACACTATTGCCTGTGACTACCACAACGACTGTCAACGTAAATGGAAATACGGGAATTGCCGGGAGCAATACGCCAGTTTCAGTAGTGCAACCCTATCAAGTCGTTAATTTTATTATCGCTACTGAAGGAATCTTTCCTCCTCGGAACTAGCGTTCAAACGCGTGCGCAATAGCATCACGCAGTGCGCAAGGAACGCGCACGATTTTTTATTTAAGACAAGTTATCAATGGGGAAGCACTATGCTGCGGGTTACTTACAAAATAATTCATGCACTGAATAATCTGGTTACCGGAAATCGGTGTTTATATTGGTGCAGGTTGTTTTTGGGTGGCTTTTTGGCTCTGGCATCTGTTGGCGCTATGGCAATAACTCCCTCGGATCAAAACTTTAACGCTGAGACGGAACGACTTCTCGTTGCTAGCGGTGAAACTATTGCCGGAGCGACCTACAGGTTAGTTTCACCTGCAGGTTTTTTGGGGTTAACTCAATCGCCTAGCAGTATAAGTATTACACCAGACGGCAGCGACTTAGCCGTTATGTTTAACTATGATGGGGTGAATATTAATCCGGGGGCTTTGGATGCGAGGATCACCTCGGCGGATGGCACTGAGTTCAGAATTGTTTCGATGGAAGTTGACACAGGCGCAGGTTTAAGCACCAGTTCAAATCTTGCTGTCACTGGTTATAGAGACAGTATTCAAGTGGCATCCGATAGTATTAATACGGCAAGTTCTGATTCATCGGGTTCAGTAACCTACGCAAAAAACGGTGTTGGTGGTGGTTTCGGGGGGACTATTACCTTTAATTCTGACTGGCAATATATCGATGAAATCCGTTTTACAGGAACGGACACTATTGTTGTTGTAGATGATCTGGATTTTGAAGACGGAATACCTCCATTTCCAACCATTACCTCTGCCACCTACAACGCCTCCACTGGTGCGTTAGTAGTTACCGGCACCAACTTCACCGCAACCGTCGGTGCAACCAATGATGTTGATGCCAGCGATTTTACCCTGACAGGCGAAGGTGGCAGCACTTACACCCTTACTGATACGGCCGATGTAGAGATTTCTTCTGCTACCAGTTTCACTCTGACACTCAGCGCGACTGATCGCGCGGCAGCGAATTTAATCGTCAATAAAAATGGCACCAGCTCCACTGGTGGTACTACGTATAACCTCGCTGGTGCGGCAGGTTTTATTGCGGACTCCGCGGCCACTGCGGATCTAACAGGTAACGGCATAACGGCGACTGTTTCTGCACCCACAGTGACATCCGCTACCTATGATGCCAGTACAGGCGCATTAGTCATTACTGGCACTAACCTGAAATCACGCAGTGGTGCAACAAACGATATTATTGCCAATAAATTTACGCTGACTGGCGAAGGTGGCAGCACTTGGACTCTGACTGATACAGCGAATGTGGAAGTGACTTCCGGCACCAGTTTTACAATGATACTGAGTGCTACAGATAGAGCGAGTGCCAACCTGATTATGAATAAAAATGGCACCCTTTCTACGGATATATCCACCTATAACCTGGCTGCCGCTGAAGATTGGAATGCCGGCGCAGATGCGGCGGTCACGATTGCCGATACAACGGGTAATGGCGTTACCGTAAGCAATGTGGCCGTACCCACCATCACCAGTGCCACCTACAACGCATCGACTGGTGCGCTGGTGGTAACGAGTACCGGATTGTTGAAATCAAATGGTGCCTCCAATGACATAGTTGCCAATAAATTTACGCTTACCGGGCAAGGTGGAAGCACTTATACCCTGACCGATTCCAGCAACGTAGAAGTGACTTCCGGCACCAGTTTTACCTTGACGCTGAGTTCAACTGACAAAGATGCGGTTAATGTGATCCTGAATAAAAATGGCACCAGCTCAATGGGTGGTACAACCTATAATCTGGCTGCCGCTGAAGATTGGGCAGCAGGTGCTGATGCCGCAGTTGTTGTAGCTGATTTAACAGGTAATGGCATTACGACCAGTAATGCGTTGTCAGCCCCCGACGCCCCCACAATCGGTACAGCTACCGCAGGTGATGAGCAAGTATCAGTAACCTTTACTGCACCCGGCAATAACGGTGGATCAGCAATTACCACTTACACCGCTACTGCCAACCCCGGCGGTGCATTTGGTTCTTGTGCCGGACCTGCAGCCTGTACTGCGACTGTATCTGGCTTGAACAATGGCACGGCTTATACTTTTACGGTTACGGCGACTAACGTCATGGGCACCAGTGTTGCTTCCGGAGCTTCCAACTCGGCAACGCCCAAAGGTAATCAAACTATTACCTTTGCTAATCCCGGCGCGCAAAACTTTGGTACTACACCCACCCTTACAGCGACAGCGGCCTCTGCAACAGGAACTGATAATTTAACGGTCACTTTCAGCTCATCCACCACGGGTGTTTGTACCATCACCAGCGGCGGCGCACTGACTTTTGTAACAGCGGGTAGCTGTACCATCGATGCAGATCAGGCGGGTGACTCGGCGACCAATGCAGCCACTACCGCAACCGAAACTTTTGCTGTGAATGCGGCAGTCCCTGGTGCCCCAACGATAGGTTCTGCAACTGCTGGTGATACTGAAGCTACAGTGACCTTTACTGCACCGGCCAGCACTGGCGGCACTACAATCCTTGCCGGTGGTTACACCGTCACTGCTAACCCCGGGGGTGCAACCGGCACTGGGTCAAGTTCGCCGATTACGGTGACTGGTCTGACTAATGGAGTGGCCTATACCTTTACTGTGACTGCCACCAACTCAGCGGGTACGGGCGCAGCATCGGCTGCCTCCAACTCGATCATTCCGGCATCACCACAGACGATTACCTTTGCTAATCCGGGAACTCGGAACTTTGGTACTTCGCCAACGCTGACTGCAAGTTCATCGGCAGGTGGTGGTTATGTTGTCACTTTCACCTCATCTACCACCAGTGTTTGTACTATCACCAGTGGCGGTGTGTTGACCTTTCTAACGGCAGGAACCTGTACGATCAATGCGGATCAGGCGGGCGATTCGTCTTTCCTACCTGCACCGCAGGTGAGTCAGTCTTTCAGCGTTAGCCCCGTAGTTCCCGGTGCTCCAACGATAGGGACAGCAATCGCCGGTGATACCCAGGCAAGTGTTGCCTTTGTTGCCCCGGTGAATATTGGTGGCTCGGCGATTACCGGTTATACCGTGACGGTAAACCCGGCGGATGTCGTTCCAGTACTCGGTGGTTCATCTCCGATTGTGGTGACCGGTTTAACCAATGGCCAAGCGTACACCTTTACCGTAACAGCCGATAACGTGGCGGGTTCCGGCCCTGCATCTGGCGCATCCAACTCGATTACTCCGGCAGCCACCCAGACCATCACTTTTGCTGCGCCAAGTGCACAGAACTTTGGCACTACGCCAACACTGATTGCGACGACGGATGCGACAGGTTTGACACCGACCTTTACCTCATCGACTACCAGTGTTTGTACGATTACCAGCGGCGGTGCCTTGACCTTTGTATCGGCGGGTACCTGTACGATTAATGCCGATCAGGCGGGTAATGGCACCTACTTGGCTGCACCCCAGGTAACCCGGAGTTTTACGGTAAATGCGGTTGTGCCAGGTGCCCCAACGGCTGTGACGGCTAGCGCGGGTGATGCCCAGGCTTCAATATCATTCACTGCACCGGTAATTACCGGTGGCGCAGCGATTACCGGCTATACCGTGACCGCAAATCCCGGTGGTGCGACAGCCACTGGCGCCAGCTCGCCAATTACTTTAACGGGCTTAACCAACGGCACGCCTTACACGTTTACCGTAACCGCGACGAACTCGGTCGGTACAGGGGGTGCCTCAGCTGCCTCTAATTCAGTGACGCCCACGGCTCCTCCAGTAAATTCACCACCGGTTATCAGCCAAGGAGCATCCACTGGCGTGACCATGAGCGAAGATGGCGCTCCAACAGCTTTTGCCCTGAGCTTGACAGCGACAGATAGCGAAAACGATACGCTGACTTGGAGCATTTCGGGTGCTGCGCAACATGGCAGTGCCAGCGTGTCGGGCGGCAGCGTCAGCTATGTCCCGACCGCTAATTACAACGGTAGCGACAGCTTTGTGGTGCAGGTGAACGATGGTGAAGATACCGACAGTATCACGGTAAACGTCACTATCACTCCCGTGAATGACGTGCCTGTCATCAGCGGTACGCCAGCGACGAGTATTGATCAAGACTTGGCTTACAGCTTCACCCCGACCGCAACGGATGTGGATACAGCGGACGTACTGACGTTCAGCATCACTAACAAACCCACTTGGGCGGGTTTCAATACAGTAACCGGCGCCCTGACGGGTACACCGGCAAATGCTGATGCGGGTATTTCGGGCGGTATCGTCATCAGCGTGAGTGATGGCACAGCGACTACGGCTTTGGCGGCGTTTGAGATCGAAGTTATTGCGACTATCGACCCACTGCAACCCATAGTGACGCCACCGGCTGATCTCGAAATCAATGCCACCGGTCTCTTTACACCTGTGACCTTGAACCAGTTGGTCGGCTTGAGCCCATCGGCTACCCAGGCAGAGATAGATGCTGTGTTGAAAGGCTTGGCGAGCGATGGCGTGAGCGGCAATAGCTGCTGTATCACCAATCCTGAAGGCTTCACCAGCAATACCGTGTTACTGGCTCCCGGTCGTCATGAAATCACATGGAAAGCGACCAATGCCGTCGGTGTTAGCGGTGAAGGTAAACAAGTCGTTGCTGTGAAACCGTTGGTATCGCTGAGCAAATCGCAAATTGCCATACGTGGCAGCGATGTATCTTTCAGTGTGATTCTTAACGGCGACTCATCAACGTATCCATTGGACGTGCCTTATACAATCGATGCTTCTACCACGGCGACTGGCGCCGAGCACAACCTCGTCAGTGGCGTTGCCAGCTTTACCCGGAAAGGGCAGTTGGAAGTTTCTATTCCGGTGTCTCTCGCGGACGTAACTGGCTTTAGCGATAGCCAATTGGTAGTGGCATTGGGTGGTGGAATTAATGTGGGTGCGACTAATCGTCATACCATCGATATCCGCAGCGGCAATGTGCCACCGGTAATCAGTATGAGCATCAGCCAAGGCGGCGGGAATACCAGCCTTGTGACTCCGAGCGGTGGTCCGGTCAGCGTGAATGTGGCAGTGACTGATGCCAACAAGCTGGATACGCATACCTTCGATTGGTCAGCTACCAGTGGTCTGGCGGATACCGATGGCAATCCGGCAGATGCCAGCAGGAGTTTTGATGCAGCAGGGTTGGTTGGCGGTCACCAAGTACAAGTCACAGTAACGGATTCGGCAGGTGCCAGCGTATCGGCACAAGTCTATTTCCGTATAGTCGCCAGTTTGCCTGTGCTGGATATCAATACCGATACTGATCAGGATGGTATCAGCGACGAACTGGAAGGTGCAGGTGATACTGATAACAACGGGATTCCGAACTATCTCGATAACATGCCATCGCCGAATATACTGCCGCAGCAAGGCAACACCACCAATTCCTATCTGATTGAATGTGATCCGGGCGTGCGCTGTGGTCTTGGCCTGTTTGCACGCGGCAGTCTCTCCGGTGGCGTACAAATCCTGAATGACGAAATTGGTAGTCTGGACGATCTGATTATCGACCCAGCCTTCGAGCCAGTGGGCGGTATCTTCGACTTTACGATTAGCGACCTGCCAACGCCCGGTCAATCTGTGCGAGTGGTAATCCCGCAGCAGGCGCCAATTCCGGCCAATGCGGTTTACCGCAAATTCAAGAATGGCGCTTGGGTGACCTTTGTCAGCGATGCCGATAATGCCCTGCACTCGGCAGCAGGTAATCCGGGTTACTGCCCGCCACCGGGTGCAGCAGATTGGACTACCGGCCTAACCGCTGGTCATCTGTGTGTGCAGTTGACGCTGGAAGATGGTGGCCCGAATGATGATGATGGTTTGGTCAACGCAGCGATTGTCGACCCGGGTGCGGTTAGCGAAGCCAAAGAAGTGGTTCAGCCACCGCCGCCGCCCAAGCCACCGGTACAAGTCAACTCTAAAGGTGGCGGTGCGACAGGCGGTTTCTGGTTGCTATTGTTAGGAGTATTAGTGATGTTCAAACGTGTAAAACCAGCGTGTATTGCGCTGGTCGCTCTGCTTGTAAGTGTGGGCAATGTGCAGGCAGGAGTAGGGGATAATGTATACATCCGCCTGGATGTATCATCGGTGATCGGCAGTCAGGAGGAAGACAAATTCACAGCAGCCCTGGCCGCTAGCGGGCACGAATTTGTCATCAATCACTATGACGAGAATCGCTCTGGCTATCAGCTAGCGGTGGGATACGAGTGGAATAGCGTTGCTTTTACCGAGCTTGGCTATCTGGATCTGGGCGACGTCCAGGTCGATCTAACCTTACCCGGAACTGCAGATGTCGAAGTATTTGCGCAAGACTTTGCGGCGAATTATCCGATGAGCGCCGAGGGAATAACGTTGGTTCAGGGCTTGGTACTCAATCCAGATTCGACTTTCAAGGTCTCTGCCGAGATCGGGATTTTTTCCTGGCGTAGCAAGACGGGAATAGAAAAGCAGGTATTTTCTGTCGCAGATAACGAAGGAGAAGATCCTATCGTAGGGCTCAAGTTTGAGTTGCCACTGGGCGACAAGCTCGGCTTGGGTCTGGGGATGCGCAGAGTGTATTTCGATACCCAAGAGGTAGATCTCTTCTCACTCACGGGTAGCTACCATTTCTAATTCAACATGAATTGTGATTTTTATTGGTGGTGATTAGACAAGAAGGCGCTCATGGATGGGCGCCTTCTTTCTTTACGCATTTCGCAAATAACCTCTATTGAGCAAAAATTTCCACAATTCCTGCGGTGTTTTGATCAGGCATTTACCACATCAATAATGGTCTTGGCCGCTGGTGGCGTGGCCAGCAGTTCATGCATAGCACTGTCGGCCAGAGCCTGTCCCGCGCCGTCGTACACATAAAAAATAGCGTCAGCGCCCAGTTTGCGTAGCAGTTCCACTTCTTCTTCGTATTGCACTATGGCGGCAATTTTGCCGGTGAAGCGGCGATGTTTTAATTGTTTAAGCGCAAATACGTTGCCGTGGTGATAAGGCATGGCCAGCACGATCAATTCGATCTGTTCGGTATTGACCAGCTTGTCCCAAAAATCCGAGTCAGACGCATCGCCTTCTGCCAAGCGTATAGTGGAAACCTTGTGCAAGTGCTCAATGCGTAGCGGGTTGTTGTCTACCCCCAGCACGCGCAACCCATATTTTTCTTCAAGGCGGCCATAAGCCCCTCTGCCAATGCGCCCCATACCAAACACAATAGCTTGGGCATCGCCCAAATCCAGTGGACGGTCGCGTTCGCGAAGGCGCTCGCTCGGTAGATCGGGACGGGTAGAAATAAAGCGGTGGTAAAGCTGCTCACTGTAATTATTGGCAATCGCCGAGACCACAAAACTGAGCGCTACAGCGAGGGCGATAATCACCAGCCAGTCCATCGCCAACCAACCGGCTGTCACTGCGAGGCTGGCCACAATTAAACCGAATTCCGAATAGTTACCCAAGCCGAGGCTGGTAAGGAAGCTGGTGCGCAACCGTAAACGAAAACGCGGGAACAACAGCATAAACAACAATACTTGTAAGGGCAGCAACAGCTGAAGCCCTAAGGCCCACCATAGATGCTCCCAACTTGGTTCTGCCATTAATCCAATACTCAGGAAAAAGGCGACCAAAAACAGCTCTTTGATGTTGAACAGCGCCTTGGCCAACCCCGGCGCCGCACGATGGCTGGAGAGCAGCATACCAACGACGAGCGCCCCTAAGTCACCCTTAATACCCAAATATTTAAACAGTGCATAACCAACCACTAACGAGAGCAGAAAACCAAACAAGACTTGCATCTCACCATGCCCCAAGCGGTCGAGCAGGCGGCGCAGAAGAGGGGCGGCAGGAATAAGACCGAGCAGCAGAATCGCCCAAGGGCTGGGCATTACGCCGGTTGAGGCACTGAGGAAAATCACTGCGAAAATATCCTGCATAACCAGTACACCAATGGCGATACGGCCATAAATGGATTGGCTTTCGCTGCGCTCCTCCAGCATCTTCACCACAAAAACGGTGCTGGAGAAGGAGAGTGCAAAACCGATCAGCACAAACCCCGCCCAGTCCATGTCGGCCAACAGGGTCCAGCCCAGTGTTTTGAGCGCAATAAATAACAGGGTGACTGCCAGGGTGGAAAACACCATATGCAAACTGGCACCGCCCCAAATTTCTGCCTTTAGCAGAGAGCGCACATCGAGCTTGAGACCGATAGTGAACAGCAGCAGTGTTACGCCCAGATCGGCAACAAATTGCAAATTGTCATCTAGTTCATAGCCCATAAAGTTCAACGCAAAACCGGCAACCAAGAAGCCGGTGAGCGGTGGCAGGCGCAAAAAAGACGCTGCCAAACCGCCAACAAAGGCGGCCAAAATAATGATGGGTTCCATAGAAGTTTGTACGGCCTTGTTAAATGCTCCGTCGGGTGTACCGGAGTCTTTGGTTGAGGTGTTGATGGTTAAGTGATTTTCAGAGTAACAAAATTACAATAGGCGCGCCAAACTCATCAGTGCCCGTTCAATGCGATTCCCCCAAACACAGGCGCAGGATAGCCGGATAAATTGCCGGTACTTTTGGCTCGCCGAAAAAATCGGCCCGGGCGCAATGCTAATTCCGTGCTCGAGCGCCTTGCGCGCTAACGCAAAACTGTCGATGTCGCCTGGCAATTCCAGCCAAATTACAAATCCGCCTTCCGGCCGGGTAATTTTGGTGCCCTCGGGAAAGTAGTGAATTACCGCTTCAGTCATCCGCGCTACTGCTTGTGCATAATCGCCGCGCACGCGCCGCACATGGCGCTCGTACTGGCCATTTTCCAGCAGCTCGGTCACCGCTAACTGCGGGATGGTCGTCGTCGCAAGATTCAGCACATATTTCATGTACTCGACCTTATCCTGATAACGCCCCGGTGCAATCCAGCCCACTCGCAAACCGGGCGACAGTGTTTTGGAAATCGAGCTACACAGAATTACGTTGTCATCCAAGCCTTTTAGCAGTGACGGGCGGGCATGACTAAAACTTAAATCGCCGTAAATATCGTCTTCAATCAGCGGAATCTCTCGCGCCTTGAGCATCGCCACCAGCGTTTGTTTGTGCTCATCGGGCATCAAGCAGCCGAGCGGATTACTGAAGTTGGGGGTGACTACGCAGGCCTTTACCGGCCAGCGGCTGAGCGCCAATTCGAGCGCTTCCAGCGACATGCCCGAGTGCGGATTAGTGGGAATTTCCAAGGCTTCCAATCCCAGCGATTCAATCACTTGTAGCAATCCATAAAAGGTCGGCGATTCAATGGCGACTACATCGCCGGGCGATGTGACGGCCCGCAAGGCCAGCGTTAGCGCTTCCTGACAGCCATTGGTTATCACCAAATTATCGGGATGTACTGCGCAGCCAGCATCGGCCAAACGGCGCGATAACTGGCGGCGCAGCTCGGGCGCACCGGGCGAGAACTCATAATTCGCAGTACGCACACGATACTGCCGCGCGGCTTTGGTGAGCGCCTGTTCTATCGCCCGAGTCGGCAAAAATTCCGCTGCTGGAACCGCCGCGCCCAGTTGCACAATTACAGGGTCATTCGCCGCTTTAATTAATTGCAGCACCATATCCTGCCCGGTAACGGGAGCGGGGCGCATGGTGGTCACCACAATACGTGGCGGTGCCACGGCCAATGTTGGTTTGGTTTTGACGTAAAACCCCGAGCGGTTGCGCACCTCCAGCAAACCCCAATCTTCCAATTGGCGATAGGCGGCAATCACCGTTGCGATACTCAACCCGCGCAGCTGGGCCTGATTGCGCACGCCGGGCAGGCGATCGCCCGATTGGAATCCACCGGCGTTAATCAGGTTGGCCATTTCATCGGCCAGTTTGCGGTAGAGAAGATCCATCACAGCTCCGTGGTGTTCAATAGGTACAGTTTTGGTAAATATTAATAGGTACAGATTCTGATAATCTCATCTGTACCGTATCAATTAATTATTTTTGAAACTGTAATGGTTGTTGCATAAGAAATACACTGCTTTTTCGCAAAAAACAGTCGCCATTCCAACGCACGGACATAACAGGAGGAGTCATGAGTTACCCACTATTGTTAGTTGATGCTTTTATCGACCAGCCATTCAGCGGCAATCCCGCAGGCGTGTGTATTTTGGATAAAGAGCAGCCCGCCAGTTGGATGCAAAAGGTCGCGTTGGAAATGAATCAAGCCGAAACTGCTTTCGTCCACAAACGTGCGGATGGCAGTTGGAACCTGCGTTGGTTTACGCCGCAGGTAGAAGTGAACCTCTGCGGCCATGCCACTCTCGCTGCCGCTCATGCGCTTTGGCAGCACGCGGGTGAAAGCGCCGCGATATTGGAATTCCATACGCTCAGTGGTCGGCTTAGCGCCACCCAAATCGGCGATGAAATCCAACTGGATTTCCCCGCCGATTTCCCTCAATCCGTTGCTGATGTTCCACCCGCATTGGTGCAATTACTGGGTGGTCAACCTCATTGGTTTGGGCAGGGGCGAGAGTATCTGCTGGCGGTAGTTGACGATGCGGATGCGGTGCGCAACTTTGTACCCAATAGTGAGCGAATCGCCGCCTTTACCCCGATTGGATTAATACTCACTGCACCGGGCGACCAAGGTGTTGATATGGTCTCGCGCTTTTTCGCACCCAATCACGGTATTCCAGAAGATCCGGTCACAGGCTCTGCGCACTGTCTGTTGGCCTGCTACTGGGGTAATCGCCTCGACAAAACCCATCTGCGTGCCCAACAGGCATCGCCTCGCGGCGGTTTATTAACGCTCGATTGGCAAGGCGGACGTGTTCTATTAAGCGGCAAAGCCCGCACTATGTTAACGGGAGAATTTTATGGTTGAATTAAGCATGGTTGATTTAGCAATTGCCGATCAGAAACTTACGACAGCTACCCCCGTGTGCTGGCGCAACGGTCAAATAGTCCCGCTCGAACAAGCAACTGTTTCCGTTTTCGATCACGGCCTGTTGTACGGCGACGGAGTGTTCGAGGGAATTCGTTTTTACAATGGACGCGCATTTCGATTGCAAGCGCACCTGGAGCGACTATTTTTGTCGGCGCGTGCGATTGCTCTCAGCATTCCCTACAGCATCGAACAATTAACGCAGGCCGTTATTGAAACCATTTCTGCTGCACCGGAAGCAAATGGTTATTTACGCTTAGTCGTTACGCGCGGCCCCGGCCCCTTAGGAATTGATCCATCGCGCTGCCATTCACCCGTGGTGTTTATCGTCGCTGATCGTTTGCAATTGGTGAGCGAAAGAGTGCGAGGCGAGGGCGCAAAAGTGATTATCGCCGCAACCCGCCGTTTAGGTGCCGACGGCCTCGACCCGCGCATTAAAAGTTTGAATTATCTCAATCACATACTCGCGCGTATGGAAGCCACGCATGCCGGTGCGGATGAGGCAATCCTACTCAACAACGCAGGAAGAATTGCAGAGGGCAGTGCGGATAATATTTTTATCGTGCAGCGCGGCGAATTATTAACACCACCGGTAATTGAAGGCGCATTGGACGGCATCACCCGCCAAGTGGTATTGGAGCTCGCTGAAAAACTGGGCATAAAAGCGCGCGAAATCCCGCTTGCCCCTTATGATTTATTCACGGCAGATGAATGCTTTCTCACCGGTACCGGTGCGGAATTAATTCCAGTTGGTTATGCAGATGGCAGGAAAATTCCTGAATGCCCAGGCCCGATTTATCAGCAGTTGGCAAAGGCATTTAGAGAATTAGTGACGAGTGAAATTTAATTCGGCTTATTGCTTTCCTGAATGTCGGGGGCGATTATCGGTAAGCGAGGTTTTGCGATGATCTGATCGCAAAACCTCAGCGCATAAATCCCAAATCCGGTGTGACAAAGTTTTTCAAGTTCGGAAAGATATGGTTGAGATCATCCGCTGGTAAACCAAACCATTTGCTCAATGTTGCTGCATACTGATCAAAACTGAGTTGCGGAATAATTCTGCCGCGCCCAAGATCATCGTCGCTGTTGATTTCCAGTGTCGGGAATTGGCCGTACAAAGCTTGGCCTTTCACTGCTCCACCCATTACCCAATGGTGACTGCCCCAGCCGTGATCTGTGCCATCGCCATTGCGCGCGAGCGTGCGACCAAATTCGGATGTAGTAAATGTAGTGACTTGATTCTCCATTCCCAGCGCCTCAAGTGCTTGATAAAAAAGTGCTAGCCCTTCATCCAGTTGAAAAAGTAGTTGAGGGTGTTGCTGGAGTTGGTCGCGATGCGTATCAAACCCGCGGAGCGTGACATAAAAAATTTGGCGGTTAACTTGAAATGCGTTCTGCGCGCCGATCAAGCGTGCGACCATTGCCAGACTTTCCACAAAACCTTCTCTGCTTTGCGCTTTATAAATTGGTAGATCAGGATTCGGCTGACTGGCGAGAATATCTGCTACATATTGCGCAGTGCCCCATGCATTCATTTGTACGTTTGAATAATATCGTTGCAATAAATGATTGCGTTCAGCATTGAGAAAGTGGCGATAAAGTTTTGCGCGCGATGCCGAGAAAGCAGTCGGATTTTCTTCGGACAATTGATTGATGATGCTCACACCACTATTTTTTACAGTGTAAGGGAGTTGCACGCTACCGCGCTGCCAGTAATTATCCCCCGATATGCTGATGTTCATCGCTAGCTGCTGGTTGATGTTTGCATCGCCCATTACCTCTGCAATTCGCCCCGCCCAGCCGGTGCTCAATTCGCCGTTATTCAGTGTATCTGCATAAAGTGTTTGATCGTGGTGAGAAAATAAGTGCGTGGGCGGCGTTGCCGTTTTATCAAGATAGGATTGTTTGTTGATAGGTTCTAGCATATTGCCCACATTCGTTATAAGTGCGAGCTTACCTTGATTAAATAATCCCTGCGTCTTGTTAAGGAGCGGATGAACACCATAGCTGCCTTGGTTGTATGTATTGAGGGGCAAGAGTTGTTCGCGCGGAACCGCGAGTTCCTGCCGAATATTCTGATATGACTTGTACGCAGAATCTCCCATAGGCACCAAACAGTTAAAGGCATCATTACCGCCCTGCAAATAAATACACACCAAGGCTTTGTAGTCAGTATTATTTTGTGCATTGGCGAATAACGGTAAGAGGCTGCCGCCCAGAGCGCTACCCAAAACGCCTTTTCCTAATAATTTAATAAGGTTACGACGACTATTTATTATTTTCATATTGTTACCGTTGAATCGCATATTCAGGCGAAATGGCGATTAAAAAAAGCGTTTCATAAACTCGCTCCAAAGGGTCTTGCAGCAGGCTGATGTGTTCAACAAGTAATGCTGAGTGCTCGGCGCTGATTTGCCCCTGGGTTAATAACAGGTTGACTCTATCTACCAGTGCGCTTGGTGTGTTAGCCAAAACTATTTCGGCATCCAGATTTAATAATGCTTTGACTGGCAGATTATTCCAGCGCGAGTTAGCACCCCATGCCTGCGTAGTATTGGTGTAGATATCTTTATCATTGTAATGACGGCGATAAATTAAATTGGTTAATAAGTTGGCTTGGTTGACTGCCGCCGCGCCGCCAAATACTTGTAATTCTGGTGCTAATAAATTTCTGGCTGCAAGCTCACCCGGCGGGCTGTAATCGGTTTGGTAGAAATTAAATACGGTGGGCGAGTACAAAAAAGTTTGTTCTACGGGGTCTTCAGTCAAATATTGAATGGTATTTACCCAAAATCCATTTGGCCCCTTCACTGGTGTGCCGCGCGCTTTGAAACTGCGCCAGATGCCGGCAATAACCAGCGGTGTTTCCCTGTGTTTGCCAAAATAGTCAGCGCTACCGGTGGGAATACTGGTGGCTTCTGCATCCAGATAAATCGCTTTGATTACTGCTTTCATATCACCTTTAATCCCTTGCCCATTGTTATTAAAAGTACTGGCTACGCGCGCGATGTAAGCGGGGCTGGGGTTACTGGTAATTAAATGCTGGATGAGCTTTTTGCAAATAAAGGGGGCGATATTTTCGTGCTTCATAATATTGCTAATTGCTGCCGTGAGATCTTGCAGCGGTGTTTGCTGGGCGGGAATAACTTCGCCGTTGAGCAAGGTTTTTGCACCGGAATCGTGAAACTCAGCAAAGGCTTTCATCGGCTCGACATTGCTTATAGGCGTTCGCCAGTAAGCAAATTCACCACCTTCGGCAAAAATGGTATTGGTAGAAAATGTCCATCCCGTAAATACGCGCGCAAATTCATTGACGGTGTGTTGGTCGAAGGTGGGAATGGGTTTTCCATTCGCATCGCGTTTAATGCTGCCATCGATATTCAGCTGCTCCAGACCGATACTGAATAATTGCAGAATTTCACGTGCATAATTTTCGTCAGGATGGATGTCACGCGCCGGATCCGCTTTGGGGTTATTAATCGAACTGAGGTAAATTCCCATAATAGGATTTAGGCTGACATCGGTTAACAGATCCTCATAATTGCCAAACGCGTGCTTGGCTAAAATGTCGGTGTAATTTGCAAAACCGCGTTCGCGCGCATACAAGCCATTGCCCGCGTGCGACACTACCAATATTTGGCTAAGCGCTAACACCACACGCTGGCGCAATTGGTCTGAACCCCATATAACGGTCTCCCACCAAATATCATGTTTGGCTATCAGCCTATCCCATTCTCCGCCCGTTGCATCGTCGTAGTACATACTCGGGGGAACTGGAAGAAAACCCCAGTTTTTAACCCGCTCGTCGAGGTGCGCAACCTGGGAGGTGAGAGGGGTTGTTAATTGTTGTTCAAGCCAAGCCGTTTTCCCGTTAGTGAGAATAAAATCGATATCTTTAGCAGTAACCCCAAAGCTCGCTTGGGCAAGAAAGCGCGCCGCTTCTCTCGCTCTGTTCCAATCAGCGGAATCGCGCGTGGGTAGAGCAGGGTCTGGCTTTCTATCTGGTTGCAGGGGTTTGAGTTGGGTTGTTGCAGGGGTTGAGCTTGAACTCGCGAAGCTTTTAACACTGGAATTATTTTTTACAGATTCGCTTCCTCCTCCACCGCCACAAGCCGTGAGCAGTAAAAAGATGCCGATTGATGGCAAGTGCAGACATTGAACAAACATTTTCATTATTAGATCCCTCGTCGAGTTGCAGGATACTAAAGTCTTGCGCGAGGGGGAGTGTGCGTAAATTGATGAGCGGTCACCATAATCAATTAGCGGCAGTTGGATTCAACGAGCGGTTGCTTAATTGGTGAAAACAAAAAATCGCTGGAGTTGGAGCTTCCGTCTGGTAAGCTGACAAAAAAATAAATAGACGATGCGTGTCAAATGAGTGTAGAAAATTTCACTATGAGCGAAAATTTCCCTTTAAAAGAAAGCGGCACGGCTAATCGATTTCCGGCCAAGGAGTTTTGGTATTGCTCCATAGTCGGTTGGGGCCTGTATGTTTTGCTTAATGCAACCGGCGTCTATCTTCATAATGGCGATTTTTTTGGGCAGTTACCCCATTCGTTGCTAATCGGCTGTTTGGGGGTTCTATTCGGCTTGGTGTATCGCTATAGCGCACATCAATTCTGCTGGCATTTTCAAAATCCATTCACGTTGATTCCTATCGCCGTATTTTTAGCTGTCGTATTTGGCTACGTATTTACGTTGATTGACTATTCGGTGCTTAGAGGCGAGGTAGTAAAAGACATCGTTATCGGCTTGATAACCAAGCCGGAGGATTACTGGTGGTTTCCCTTTGCTATTAGTCAGTGGATTGGTACCAGCTATGTGTTGCTTATTTGGCTGCTGCTATTTAATTTCATTCAGGCCGAACGCTATGATCCCTGTCCGCAAAAAGCAACGCGATGGTTAAGCATAGTTGCAGTGGTTGTGCTGTATCTATTCAATGAATTTTTTCACACACTGGTGGTAATTGCTTATTACAACCCGGAGGGTTTTCTGTTCTCCCCTGACTTTTTTATGAACAATCTCTATGTGTTGCTCACCGGGGTTGTTTTTGCTGCGTCAGTCCTGCTGTTTCGTGCCCAATATCCGGTATTTGGCTCTTATCTACTTTCCTCAATTCCTGGTCTGGTTTTTATTATTTTTTGCACCAGTTTTTTTTGTATGCTGACCTTTCGCATCCTCTTTGCTATGGAAAGTTTGGAGCAGAGCAGTTTAGTGGATTTGCCGAAAAACATAGCTGCTGTTTTTACCGACTCTGGTCAGCTGTGGTTGAGCAAACACGAATTTATCGGCACCTTGCGTTCGCAGTTGGATCTACAAGCGGTTATCGTTTTACTGTTGATGTATTTTAGATATCCTTATGGGCATTTCACCACACCGTCATCCGATAGGGTGCTTGACTTAAAAATTTGGCTGCAATTCTGGGCTTACAATATTGGTGGTTGGTCAGTGCTGGGGTTCTATTTATACTTTTCGGATCTGTTGAGCTGGCAGTCAGTATCCGATGGTTTTGCGCGCACTATGCTAATCACACTCATCAGTGGTGGCATATTTGTTGGGTTACTGATGCGCTCTCTCATTCAGCGCTTCCAGTTGCTGGATAAAACCCTTGTTGGTTTTTCGCTTGCAATGTTTCTGCTGTCACTCGTATTCGGTTTGCTATTAGCCGGAGGGTTGTGGTTAATGGGCTACGTCATCGTATTTGCCAGCGACGCGGCGGTGCAACTGCAACAGTATGAAGACCTGGTGAAAGGCGGTGGATTTTTTATCCCCCTGATCGCAGTAACCAGCGCGGGTTGCTGGATGTGGGTGATGATATATGAAAAGTCCGTCGCGCAGCGCCGCCAAAGCTATCACCAGCTAAAGCAGTTGCAGTTAGAGAAAAACTATAAAGAGTCCCAGTTAAACTTGTTGGCGGGAAAAATTGATCCGCATTTTATCTTTAATGCACTGAATAATATCCGTGCTTTGATTCGCGAAGATGCCGAAAAAGCCCGCGAATCAATTTTGGTGTTGTCGGATATTTTGCGTATACCGCTGGCTGGTAACGGCAGTAAAATCCCTTTGCTAGATGAACTGACTCTCGCACGAAATTACATTCAATTGAGTAAAATTCAACTCGAGCATCGCTTGGCTTACGCAGAAAACATTGACCCCGAATTAACCCAAGCCTTAATTCCGCCCATGGTTTTGCAAATTTTAATGGAAAATGCCATTAAACATGGCATTAGCCAACTACCGGATGGTGGCAAATTAGTGTTGGAAGTTTACGCTGCATCGGGAAAATTGCGCTGCATACTGAGCAATAATGGCAGCATGCAAAAAGAGTCCGGACAAAAAGGTTTTGGTTTGGGCTTGAAGAATATCCGCGAGCGTTTGCAGTTATTGTACGGAGGCAACGCCAGTTTTAATTTAAGTGAAAAGAATCAGGTGGTCTTTGCCACCTTGATTCTACCTTTGGAGTATTCACAGTGAAGGCCATGATCATTGAAGATTCACGTCTGGCGCGTCAGGAGCTAAAAGAGTTATTGCTCGCACATCCCCACATTACGCTCTGTGCCGATGCAGAAAACCCACGCGATGCACATGTAATCATCCAGAATGAACATCCGGAACTTTTGTTTCTGGATATTAATATGCCGGGTAAAAATGGCTTTGAATTATTACAAGAACTAACCTACGATCCCAAAGTGATTTTTATCACCGCCTATGCCGACCAAGCTATCCACTCCTTTAATTTCAATACTGTCGATTATTTGTTAAAGCCGGTATCCCCAGAGCGATTGCAAAAAGCCTTAGATAAACTTAAAACAGACGCAGCCGCCAATGAGACGGAAGAGGTCCAGCCAGCGCTGGAGCTTCACAGCCAAGTCATGTTGCGTGACGGGGATAAGTGCTACTGGGTTCGTTTGCAAGACATTCATTACTTTGAAAGCTGTGGCAATTACACCCAAGTATTTTGGGCGAATGAAAAGGTGACGCTGTTTCGCGCCCTCGGGAAAATCGAATTACGCCTCCCTGAAACCCATTTTTTCCGCGCGAACCGCCAACAAATCGTGAACATAACAGAAGTCGTTAATGTAGAGCCTTGGGTAAATGGTGGTTATCAATTGCAACTACGGTCGGGTGTGGTGCTCGAGGTTTCCCGCCGCCACGCCGCGCGGTTTAGGCAGTTGTTTAGTTTGTAGATTCCTGCCTTATTGGTTAACGATTGATTGGTGTTACGGGTTAAATGGAGGGCTCACTAAACTGCGAAAAAATTCAAACCTTACTCAGGCATAAAAATACCGGCACCGGGGCCTAGCGGCCAATCGAATAAAACCCAGAGTATCAGTAGCGCCGACCAGGACAACAAAAAGGCGATTGAGTAAGGCAACATCATTGCGATCAGGGTGCCGATACCGAGGTTTTTGTCGTAGCGTTGTGCAAAAGCGATTACCACGCCGTAGTAGGGCATCAGCGGCGTGATGATATTGGTGCTGCTGTCGCCAATACGGTAGGCCATTTGCGTGGCCTCGGGTGATATCCCGGAGAGCATCAACATAGGTACAAAAATAGGCGCAACCAGTGCCCACTTGGCCAGAGCGCTACCCACAAATAAATTGATAACGCTGATCATCAGGATAAAAACCAGCAGTAAAACGCCTGGATGAACATCGAGCATGCTGATCAGTGCGGCACCCTTAATCGCAGTAATGCTACCGAGGTTGCTCCAGGCAAAATAACTAACGAACTGCGCTGCAAAAAACATCAGCACCAGATAACCGGCCATGGTGGCCATATGTTGCTCCATACCACGCACAAATTCGCCACTGCGTCGGTAGTTGCCGCTGACTTTGCCAAACAAAATTCCCGCCACTGCTGCGTAAAGTGCAACGACGGTCACTATTCCTTTAATAAAAGGGGAACTCAGCACGCTCTGATTTTTGGGGTCGCGCAGAATACCGGTCTCCGGCACTAGCGCCCACAGCAGCAAACTAACAAATAGCAGCGTAAAAATCGCTACGGCGACTAGTCCACGTTTTTCTTTTTCGTTGAGCTGTTCGAGGTTTTCGGCTGCGGGACCTTTGTAAGGCGGCAAGCGTTTATAAATGACTTTTTCAGTGATGAGTGTGCCGATCACGCTGATTAGCAGAGTGGATATAACGGTAAAGTAATAGTTGCCCGCTGCGGTGACTGTGTAACTTGGATCTACCAGCGCAGCTGCTTCAGTCGATATACCTGCGAAGAGTGCATCGAGCGGGCCGATTAGCAAGTTAGCGCTAAAACCGCCGGAAACGCCCGCGAAAGCAGCGGCAATCCCCGCCAAAGGATGTCTGCCGACTGCGTGGAAAATAATACCCGCCAGGGGAATCAGGATGACATAACCGGTATCAACCACCAGGCTTGATAACACGCCCGTCAGCACGACTGAAAAGGTGAGCATTTGCGGTGGCGCTTTCAATACAGTTGCGCGCAATAGGCTGCTCAGTAATCCGGAATGCTCTGCTACGCCTATGCCCATAAGGGCTACGAGCACAGTGCCGACTGGCGCAAAGGTAACAAAATTAGTCACCGTCTCGGCAAGGATGCGGTGCAGACCTTGAGTACTGAGCAAATTGATTGCTTGCAGTTGTTCACCGCTAACCGGGTGGACCGCATTGAACTCGAACAGCGCCGCTAGCGCTGAGACTCCCAGCACCAGCGCGCACATCCATACAAACAAGAGAATGGGATCCGGAAGCTTGTTGCCAAGCCGTTCAATAGTGTCGAGGATTGCTGGTGCCTTCATCCGCTGTGCCATTTGGTGGTGGATATCTGCGCATTAAAAACTATTGAGCGCCAAGTTGCCACCAAGGCAGTGGCTACTCGATTGTAGGCGCTTGGGGAGCTGGAGAATCAGAAGGCGTGAATCGCTTGAATTGCACCTCCTGAATCCCGTAGGCTTGGCGGCTATTTTTATACATCGCTATTTTGAGATAACCAACGGGAATTCACGCAATGTCTGCCGTCAAAGAGATCGTTTTAACCTTCAGCTGCCAAGACTCCAAAGGACTGGTGGCTGCTGTTGCCACCTTATTTGCCACCCTCGGCTTTAACATCAAAGAGTCCTCGCAATTTGAAGATGTGCAAAGCAACCGCTTTTTTATGCGCACCGTATTCGAGTGCCCGGTAGGTTATAACCTCGGGCAGATTCGCTCGCTGTTTAAGCCGCTGGGTGAGCAGTACCAAATGGATTGGAATATTTTCGATAGCCACACCAAGCCGCGGGTGTTAATTGCCGTTTCCCAGTGGGGACACTGCTTGAATGCGCTGTTAAACAGCTGGAAAAACGGTTCTCTACCGATTGATATTGTGGGTGTGGTGTCTAACCACAACGTGATGCGCGATTTAACCGAATGGTACGAATTGCCATTTCATTATTTGCCCATCACCGCCGATACCAAAGCCGAGCAAGAAGGGCAGTTGTGGCAACTGATGCAGGATCTGCAATCCGAATTTTTAGTACTCGCGCGCTACATGCAAATCCTCTCCGACGATTTGTGCCGCAAATTAAATGGCCGCGCGATCAATATCCATCACTCATTTTTGCCTGGTTTTAAAGGCGCAAAACCTTATCACCAAGCGTTTGAACGCGGAGTAAAACTCATCGGTGCAACCGCGCATTTTGTAACAGCCGATTTGGATGAAGGCCCGATCATCGAACAATCAGTTGAGCGTGTGTCCCACGTAAACTCGCCTGATGAAATGGCAGAAATTGGGCGCGATATTGAAGCAGTAGTATTAAACCGCGCAGTGCGCTGGCATGCAGAACATCGGGTGTTGTTGAATGGCACTAAGACAGTGGTGTTTTCGCGCTAATATTTTTAAGACGCACAGTTTGAATGGATACCTAAACTTTGGAAAAGCGATCTCTAACACCAAGTTAACCCCCAAAGAATTACGCTCCACCGTCAATGCCCCGTGATTTTCATTAAAGATCACGGGGCATTTTTTATTAGGCGGTTCGACATTCGGCTAGTAAAAATTGCCGAATATTGGATTCTGAAGTTGTCATATCAGCGATTGGAATGGAATAAAATCAGAAAATTTAAGTTGGTATCGTTGCTCTCATCTATCGTTCCATGACGAATTAAATGGTCGCCCTGATAAACCCAAACTAATGGAATGGTTTCTGGAGAAAAATTGCCTAAACGCTGCCAATGTTCTTTAAGGTCTAACCATGGCCAGTGAAGCTGACGCAAGCCAATATTGCCGCTAAAACCAAGGCCCCAATTTTTGCCGAAAAGCCGTTTTAGTATGATTAGCCCTTAGGCGCGAGCGTTCACATGGTCAGCACGACCATAATGGCGAGTCTACCGAATTTTTTTAAATGTAAAAATTAATTTACTGGTGAGTCGTACGCTTTTAGGATGATTTACAGTATTTTGTGCTCTGGTTTTTAATTCGCTTAGCATGAGGTAGTGTAAACCCCTAGACAGTTCATTTTGCTATCCCCACAAACGTTGGACGCTTTAGTTAGCGGCGGTGGTTGGTTGTTCGCTGATCTTTAATCTTTGGAATCTGCACTTTTCCTTCTGAGCAAGATTCAATTTGATGATTAGCGCGACACCGGGCTTTGCATCTGCCGTTATGTTGCTTTTCTGGCGCCGCTTACCGCGACCGTTGTTGATTTGGCAGCAGTTATCCATGAGCGTATTATTTCAATTGAACGTGCAAACAAAATTATAATCACTGGGCTTTTCTAGATTGGCCTCTGGTCGTTATTCGAATGTGGCCGAATCTCTACCGAATTCCGCAGTTATCCCGAACCTTGTGAGCGGGTACAGACTACTTCAAAATGATTATGCTATGATCAGGACAAGAGCAGTGCGCGCGGCCTGAAATGATTTAAGCGTTCGCTGCAAGGATTCCCTCTAATTTCTACATGTGCCTAATGGCGTAAGGAGCGGCTTAAATGATTCAGCTACAACGCAACTACAACAATAGTAATAACCTTGGTGAGGGTGAGTTAAGTCAGCCATATACTCGTACCTATGAAGAGTATCTGTCACTGGCGAGAATTCCCCACTGCGATGGAGTTCCGGCCCGTGTTATCAACGCATTACATCTGCGCGTTGGTCATACTCAGCTATCAATAGAGCAGATTGCCTCAGATCTCAACTTGACCAAACGCACCTTGCAGCGTCGGCTGCAGAGTCAAAATACAAATTTTGCCCAATTGCGCGACGACCTTCGGTTTCATTACGCCATCAAATATTTGATCGATGACAATCTCAGTGTGGACTTGGTTTCGCGTGCGCTCGATTTTTCTGATCGAACAAGTTTTACCAATGCATTCAAACGTTGGACTGGTTTATCACCAAGTACATTCCGCAAGCTTTTCCGGGATTTTTCTTAAATCTTAATCTCGTGATTGGAGAGGGATCTCCCAGCTTCAATGAAGCACACCAGTTGGTAGTTTAATAGCAGGGGATTTTGCATCCCCCGTTTCCTCAATGATTGCACAGTAATAATTGACTGCACCTTCTACATGCATTGCGGGATACATATTTGCCGCCGCATCAGTGATGCCAGGCTCATAAAACCCATCTGCAGTTTGAAATAGAGGCACAAATTTGCGCGACTCTATTGCAGCGTAGAGGGCTTTAGGTGCGCTCTCTTCCAGCAGGATTTGTAATTGTTCTACAATGTCCTCCTCGGTATAGATGACACAGAAAAAATTTCTATTATCTCGGGTGCGCAATGCAAAGCGCGAAGGGTTAGTCAGGTAGTAATACTCAGTGGCGCCCAAGGAGTTGCATGCTTCCTCAAAATAGTTCGCAAGCTGTGGATCAGCGAAAAAAGGAGTGCCACTATCAATTGCCTCTGCCTTCAGGCTGCTCGATAGTTCATTAAAATAGGCGTGTTGTAATTGATTGATCGCGGTCTCCAGATCCTGAAGCATATTTGCATCATTTTTTTTGAGATAATAATGAATGGTATTGTTATTGAAGGCTCGGACCGCGTCGGAGGGTGTTGCATAGCCGGTGAGTAAGATTTTTTTTATGGAAGCATTATTTATTTTCTCACAGAACTCAATGCCGTTCATGCCCGGCATCGAGTAATCAACTACCAATACTGATACCTCCTTGATTCGCAGTTCATCAAAACGTTTTATATTTTGATGCGTTAGCACCTGCTTAACCCAAGCATCCGAGTCGCCCTGAAGCTTTGGCTTTTCATCATTCGCGACGAGATCGGCCTCGCGTTTATACTCATTAATATGGCGTAGCGCTGCATCCGCATTGTCAAATGTCTGTACGTTAAATTGTTTGGAGAATGCTACGGATAGCGCATCCAGAAAGTCAGGGTTGTCGTCTACAAACACGATCTGTGTGGGATAAAAACAAAGAGGAATTTTTGATTTCACGCTAGGAATCCCAAGTATATGTAAAGGTCTAGTGAATCATCTGCGAACTAGCCATAGTAAGTACACGCTGGATATTGTAAGCCAATTATGGCAAAGAGGGGTAACCAAAATAAAGGATGGACGGAGGCGCCGCACTTGTGTTGGCGCTTGGTGCGACAACCTCATGTCTGTATAAGAGTTGTGTCGCTTACTGACGCCAGGCCCAGAGCAAAGATATCGGGAGTGTCACTGTGTGTGTCTTTTTTCGATGTGATTGGCTGCACGTCTTTCGGCCAGCTCATCCTTCGTTTTATCTTTGTCCTCGTCTTCATGGGCGACCTGAGGTGCAAAAAAACATAGGGTAAATTCTGATCCTTTTGCGACCTCACTTTTCACCTCAATGCGCGCGTTATGCTCGTCAACGATGCGTTTAATGGCCTGCATCCCAATACCGTTCCCGAATTTCTTTACGCTAAAGCCGGGTTCCCACAAGCTCGTTAGCTGTTTCTCGGTCATACCGGTACCATTGTCTGAAATTGAAAAGTACACATTACTGTTTTCGGTCCACGATTTTATTTTGATAGTTAAATCTTCATTCTCACGGCGTGCCTCCGCAGCATTTTTAATTAAATTAATAAAGAGAATTTTCAAGTCTTCAGCGTCGCCCTTGATGTTAGGTATGCCGCCTAGTTCATATTCTACTTTGTCAAAGGATTTCTCGAACAGATAGAGGCAGTCTTGAACCAGTGACTCCAATGCGCAAGCCTGAATCCGCCGTTTATGATGACCACCCAAAATTCCCGCCATGGTAGCGATAAGCTTTGAGCCTCGCTCTACTTGTGCCAATACAATGTCTCGCTGTTCGTCACGGTCATAGACATCATTGGACAATACTCCGTCAATAATGGCGAAGGGTGCTTTTATATCATGATGGTAGTGGTTCATCAGGCTAAGCATGGACAGTGTTTTCTTGGCTTCACCTAGTTGTTCATGCATGTTATTTAGGCGTATCAAGCGGATGAGCACCTGTTCGAGTTCCGTTTTTAACCATTCAAAAACTTTCATATCATCGTAGCGATAGTAAGAGAACTGTGTCGGCTCTCCTATTAGCACAATGGCGAGGGCTTTTCGCCCCGAATACACAGAAAAACATAATCCAGCGTGATACTGTTCCATTTCACTGCGAATCTCCCTTGGCATTTCATCTGCCATCATCAATTGGGTTTGCTGAGCGCAGTAGGTTATAAATGGGTTGTCTTCACTGATTAACTCAAAAGGCAAGCTATTCAATCTATTTTTTATATCACCATCTGCTAGTTCTGCCTGCAGTTTAATCATCAAAATTTTGTAGTTTTTCAGTCTGAGCACTTTTAAAAATAAATGATCCAGTACTTCTGTCATCATGGAAAAATTTATTGAGTTTCTAAGTGCGGCTTCAGTATCTTCTTTAACCTGATCAAATTCATAGCCATGTTTAGCTAAAATCTTCTTTGCATTAGGTAAAATCCATTTTAATAATCTTGGGTAAGCCTCCAAAATTAATGCTACAAATAACAATAAGATCAATACTCCACCTACCGACTCCATGTGGTTACCTACAACTGATGTGACCACAAAGTACAGCCAAATAAAGAAACCAAGCAAAATGGCTTTGGTTAAGCCCACGCTCAGGGCTAATCTAAAATCCATTAGGTTATGTTGAATAGTAGAATAGAATAAGAGCACGACAAAAATTATATTTGTAATGGAGCCAATAAATTTTGATAAGTAAAAACCGCTGGACACGGAAGTTATGCCAATCACTCCGCCGGTAAAGGTTACGCAAAGTGTTATAATTAACCATTTTAATCTTTGTTTTTCACGCTCGGATGATGAGCTGAAGGAAGCAAAAACAAATCCAATTGATCCTAAAAAGCTCCAAAGCCAGCCGAGAAGAAAAGCATAAAAAATGCCATCGGGAATAGGCAAGTAACCACCGTCAACCTCCCGTAATGTCGATGGCAGGATAAAGGCATTAACGATCGATAATAGTGCGCTTACAACGAAATTGGGAATGACAACCAAATGTTTAAATGTTTTTGAGCGGCTGCCGATTAATCTCCATGTTAAAAATGCAAATCCTGCCGGGATAAAGAACATTCCCCAGCGTGTTATGTGAAAAAGAACGTTTAAAACATCAACGTTCTTTATCACAGTGAGCAAGTAAAGCTCAAGCGACCAAACCCCCATGCTAAATGCAGTGAGAGCAAGAGCCTTGGCGGCGGGATTGTCTTTTTTGGAAAAGGCTAGAATCCCGAGGACGACATCAATAATTGCGGTAAGTAAGTATTGGATCATCGTGCTTTTCTACCACATCGACTTTGCTTCTGATGAAATTTCTTGTCCATTGAATATCGGTGCTGGCCATGAGTACGGTTTTAAAGGATAGGTGCGGATAGGACTTGGCATCCGATATTGGATAACAGCCAAACATTTTGTAAAACCGTACATGTGCAGGCCTTACTGCAAGTAAAAGGCTTGATGAGTTTCGGCGAATTACTTCTTCTACTGCTGAGCCTATAAGTTGCATTCGAGCTTCTACCCCGCCTTTTCGTTGGAACGATGGATCAATTACAAACTTATTAACCTCTACAAAAGTACTATCGTACCCAATATTGTTTTTAATTTCTTGATCAAAAACCTCCATAACCGGAATGGCTAGGCGGTCACGGACATCAAAAACACAGGTTCGTATTGAGCCTACTGCTTTGTTTTGATTGTACAAAAGAAAGCAAGTGCTGTTTGGTTTGTTGTCATACTCATCAATAAACTTTAAAGAAGAGTTTTCTTCAATATACCCCTCCGTGCTATAACTTCTGTATCGCATTGAGTATACGCGATCTAACATTGGGCCTTTTGCTATTACGCTGTAGTAATCACTTTGTGGTTTTTCTTGAGTTTGAAGGGCATTCGTTAACATATGATACCTCTTGGCTAAGTGCCATTAAAATTGAATGATGTGAGCGCAAAAATCGTAAATGTTGGTTTAAGTGCCACATGGATGCTATTGGCGCCGATTCGGCTTGGACTTGGCGTCAAACTCCATTATGCTCAAAAAATATGCGACCTAAAACAACACTTTAAAACTTCATGGCTAAGTGATTGAATGGTGCGAAGGGGTTCGCATTATCGATAATGCGTGTCTGCATTGGCGTTTGGCTACTTAACGGAAATGCGGTAACGAATGGATATTTTGATCGTGCCCAGATTGTAACAATGGAGAAAATACTCTAGGGATGTGACTATTCGAAAATTATTAAGGTTAGTGCGTAATGGCAGATAAATACCAAAATCAATATGAATCGGACAGCGCCGAAACATTATTTCATGACATCGCGACCCCATTATTGATTGCAAAAATGAAAGCGAGTCTTTTGGCTTCATACCTGCCGCAATTAATTAAATCACTGGCTGAATCACCTGATTTTCTGCATTTGTTGCCTGACGATAAGAAAGTTATCGAGGCGCTAATGAGTGCACCGGATATCATGTTGTCAAACCTGGATGTAGTACAAAAAAAAATAAACCTGTTGTCAGAATCTGTCTTGTTGCAAGCTAATAATTTTGGTGTAGGTCCATCAAGCGATACCATGGTCGCAACTTGCCAGTATGGCAACACTGAGGCTTCGGCAAGTACAGCAACGAGAACGGCCGCAATAAAGACGATTCTTTTGGTTGATGATGAAATGGTGCACCGTGATATAGGAGCTTGTTTGCTCTCGCCTCACTATCAGGTGGATTTTGCAGAAAATGGCTTGGATGCCATCTGCAAATGCGAGGAAAAACAATATGATTTAATCCTCATGGATTTGCATATGCCCAAGATGAATGGCGAGCAGGCAACCATGGCGTTGCGCACGCGTGTAAGCAATGAAACTATTATTATTGGATTGACCAGCCTGCCTTTGGGCGCCAATCAATCGGGATTGCTGGCCAGAGGTTTTACGGATTTTCTCGAAAAACCTCTGACAATGAAGGGACTACAAAACGTATTGCGCGTTTACGCTCAGCATGCGTGATACTTACCAATTAAAGCCCCTTTAAGAGTCTGTTATTCATGGGACTAATTATTAAAAAATATTCACCGCTCCTTTTTTTTTATCTGAATAGCGGCATTGTTTGCGCTACCTACAGTTCTGTAGCCTTGTCGCAAAGTGCGAAAAATCCAGTACTGGAAGAGGTTATCGTAACTGCGCAAATGCGCAATGAAAGTGCGCAGACGATTCCTATCGCAATGGGCGCCTACGACAAAAAATTTATTGATCGGGTGGGCGCAAGTTCGTTGACGGAAATGGAGTCGGCGATTCCCAATATCAATTTTGGGCGTGGCGATAGGAATACGCGCGGCGAGATCGCGATACGGGGAGTCGGTGACTATTCTCGCAACGTAGGTACAAATGCTCGCGTTGCTGTGTATATTGATGGTGTATTGACTGGGCGCTCATCCAGTTTTGATCAGAGCTTGTTAGATGTCACGCACATTGAAGTCTTGAGAGGTCCGCAGGGTACTTTGGCTGGCACTAATGCGTTGGCTGGCTCGATCAATATTGTGACACAAAAACCGGAGGGCTATGCTAGCACTGAGTTGCTCATGAATGCTGGTAACTACGATTCCAATTCTCTAACAGGAAAAATTAACTTACCACTCACAGCGAATTTATTTGCAAGTTTATTGATTGGTTCCAGTAAGCAAGACGGCTACGTCGATAACATCACTCTCAATCGCGATCTTCAAGGTGCTAATAGGGACGTAGCAAAACTAAAGTTTCGCTACGTAGGTGTTGAAAGTCTAACACTGGATGTCGGTTTCGATTATTTAAACGATGACGATCAATCCACTAACGCCGAGGCCCTTGCCAACGGCAGCTTCAATGGATTTACATTAGCCCGAGAGCCCTTTGTCGTCGCGCACAACGCTGATGAGTTTGAGGAGCGGGAACTTAAGGGCGCTATTGTTGAGGCAAGCATCGAAACACCGGCAAATTTTCGTTGGACCTCTATTACAGGCATTCGCACCAACAAATTCAGTGAGCTGAGTGAAGAAGATTATTCTCCACTGGATGTGGCTGTCAGTTTGGTCGATGAGAAAAGTGACCAATTCAGCCAGGAGTTTCGATTAGCCTCCCCTAAGGGAGATCGGGGCGATTATGTTATCGGCGCTTATTTTTTAGATCAGGATATTTCGACCAAACGCAGTGCGATCACCGGCGCTTTATTCCGGCCGGCACCTAATCAATCGGTACAGACTCCCGCCACCTCAGAGGTTCAATCTGCCTCGTTATTCCTGCATGGTAATTATTATTTTACCCAGAGGTGGAGCCTGAGCGCGGGCTTTCGCTACTTGCATGAAGAGAAAAATATTGATTATTCCAGTATCGATACAACAGGTTTATTTATTAATGCAAGTCATATCGGTGACCAATTGACTTTCAATGAGCTGCTGCCAAAATTTGGAATTAACTTCCAGCTAACATCCGATGCGCTACTCTATTCAAGTATTGCGCGCGGTTATAAAAGTGGCGGTTGGAATGCGGACTTCATTACCACCCTTGAGAACTTCCAGTTTGATCCTGAATACGCCGTCAATTATGAGGTAGGGGTAAAGTCGGCATTTTTTGATAAGCGTCTGATTATGAATGTCGCTGGCTTTGTTACTAAATTTGATGACTTTCAAGTATTTCAATTCGTTCCTACTCAATCATCTGGCACGGTATTGTCGCTGACGAATGCGGGTAAGGTCACAACCCAAGGTATTGAGTTGGATATTCACGCGCTGCTGACCGATCATCTGAGCATCAGTTTTAACACTGCATTTACCCAAGCGAAGTTTGACGAATTTAAAAACGGCGGTGGGTTAGGGGTGGATTATGATGATAATTATCTCCCTTATGCGCCCGAGCATAGTTATTTTGTGGCTATTGATTACAGGAGTCCGCTATTTCATCAGGCAGAGATTTATGGCCATATCGATTACGGCTACACGGGCGATTATTTTTCCAATCCTAACAATACTGAGGATAACGCCATTCTCAATTACTTTTCTGCGAATGCTCGTTTGGGGATAACTATTGATCCTCACTGGGATATTTCCCTCTGGGTTAAAAATATCACCGATGAAACAAATCTTCGGCAGCGCTCAGTATCATTTCTTGGCGTGCCCCGTGGCTTCTACAATCCGCCGCGTACCTATGGACTGGCAATTAACTACACGTTCAGGTGATACTGAATTATGGAAGTGATGTTAATTTAATAGGGTAAATTTTTTGACGAAAAGTAAAAAGCCCGCACAAAAACTTGTGCGGGCTTTTTGCGTCGAAAATCGTGTCTCGCGAAAACTAATTAGCTGTAGTAATTCGCATCAATAATTTCGCTCAGCTCCACCGTTGCAACCTGTGGTTGCGCTTTGAGCCAGGCGAGCAGTTTCGCTTTGTCAGCTTCAGTAGCGGAGCCGTAGCGTTTGCTTGAGCCGATAAAACCGGACAGGCGTTTGCTGGATAAACCGCCGCCAAATACCAGGTTTTCGGCATTGATCGCATCGATAAAAAAGCTATCGACAAATTGGCTGATGGTTTCGTCGGTCAAGTCATTTTTAAATTCGCATTCCAGTTCAAAACCAAACGTGGCGAACTCATCTTGAAATAATTTTTTACGCAAACGTTTGCTGCGCTGTGGGGCTTTTTTTTCGTTTGCATTGTCGTTTGCATAGTTTGCTGCGGTCATGGGTTTTACCTTTCTTTTAAATCACACTTGAATAAATTGCTGAATTCTATTGCTGTTGTCGCGGATGGCTTCAGGCTAAATCTGCGTTGCTGACGCCGTTTAAATCCATCAGGGTGGCGACTTGTTTTTCCAATAATTCGACACGGCTTTCTAACATCTGAACTTTTTGCTCCAGCTGCGCTACCTGCTCATCATTACCGCTATTGGTCCGGCCTGAAGATGTGCTTGAGCTAGCAGGGGAGTTTTGCATCGCGGCGATCGCAGCCAAATCTGGTTTGCCACACAGCAAATGCATATAGCGGTCTTCGCGCTGACCGATTTGGCGGGGAATGTGTACCACGACCGGTTTGGTCTTAGCGCAAAGTTGTTGCAGTTTCTCTTCCAGCGCTTGCGGGCTGGCAAACTCGCTCATGCGTTGGGTGCGCGTTAAGATCTCTGCTACGGTTTGTGGGCCGCGCAGTAGCATCACGGTCAAAATGGCTTGGGTTGGTTTATCGACACTGAGGACACGTGTTAGACGCTGGTCGTAGCGTGCGGCACGGTTGCCATAATCGACGGCCACAAAATTGCGGTCTTGCAATTCGCTCACAGCGCGCTGTACGGCGCCGCTTTCGTAGTTACTAATCGGTTCGCGGCTGGTTTTTTGGTTGCAGGCCAATATCAGGCTGTTCAAGGTCAGGGGATATTGGTCGGGTGTGGTGAGCTGTTTTTCCATCAACGAACCCAGTACGCGGGCTTCAATGGCATTGAGCAGGGCGGGTTCCTCTGGGGCGATCTCGTTTTCTATTGGTTCCATTGCGCTGTCTCGGTGGTCTCGAACGGGCTGCCACTCTACGCCAATAGGCTCTAAATTTCACGCTTTACACAGCCTAGGCCTCATATTGGATAAATGCATCGGCCTCTTCGTAGATGACCTCGTCCACCAATTGCTCCTGATTTTTGCCGTTGCAGTCGATCACTATGTCGGCATATCGCAAATACAGCGGGCGGCGCTCCGCGTATACCTCGGCAAAGGTTTGGTTGGCGGGGCGGGCGATACCGCGGTTGTCCATATTGTGGATGCGCTTCTCTAAAGACTCGATACTGACATCCAGAAAAATAATCGGTCCGAATTGTTTTAGGTGATGCATTCCCGCTGCGCTGTAAACCGCGCTGCCACCGGTGGCAATAATATGGCTTGGGTACTGCGCATTGAGCAGTACTCGCTCCTCTGCTTCACGCAGGGCGAGATACCCTTTTTCATGCAAGATGTCCTGCAGAGTTTTGCGATGCTCCAGTTGGATCAGCAAGTCCGTATCGACAAAGTCCTTTGCCAGGTTTTTAGCCAGCAGCAATCCCAAGGTGCTTTTACCGGCACCTGGCATACCAATCAAAATCAGGCTTTGGTGATAGGGATTCATAGCGAGCTCCTGTAGCGTTGGTTGGGCGGGGGAAGCCTCTCAACTATAGCTGAGATTGGTATTCCAACAGGGAATCTTTGCGCGGATCAAGCATTACACAGGTCTTCAAATATATCGACAACTGCTTCTTCATCAGCTTCCGACAGCTCTGCCAAATCCATAATGCAAGGCACATTGATGCCGAGGATTTCTTCAATTTCTTCGAAGGGCAGGTAGGCATCCAGAGCGTGCTTGACGTAATTTTTCACGGCGACATGTATGGCGGTTTCGTTCTCGCGTGCGGCTTGTAGTTCAGCGACTGTTTGTTCGGTCAGCCATTGGATGAAGGCGGCGCGGTCGGCATCGGAGGTGTTAGTGCGGGCATCGTAGTTCAAGGGAATACCTCAATAATAGTGAAAGTAGCGATTATAGAGGATTTGCTGTCAGGCGAGCGCAGTATCTTGTAAGTCGAGGTGGTGTAGTAGGTTACTGAAATGATTGAACTGCGCATCTTCCTGCGGGATTTGTTCTATCGCGCGTTCCATAAGATTTTTGAGATGTATCAGCTGGTCGTGAATTTGGTCTTGCATCACGCTGATTTCCACCAGCGGCCAGTTATCACTCGCGTCGCGTTGGTTGTTGAGCATACCTAACCAATCCTCTTGCTCTGGTTGCAAAATACCGCTGCGCACCACGGAAATCGCCAGTCTACCCATCGCTGCGGTCACTGATCGCACCAAGGGATTTTGCTGGTGAGGCAATAGTTGTTGGGCGAGTCCTTTGGCTGTCGTAAATTGCTGGCGCAAGTTTTTTTGCCGGGTCAGCAGCAATTCAACCGAGGGTAAAGCCAGCAGATTTTCCGTCGGCGTGGGTGCGACTTTAAATAATATAGTGGCTGCATCGTAAACGGATTCAAAGTAGATGTTGTCGCTGAGTTTAAGTGCTGCCAACAGCATGCTATGGGCATGCACACCGTAATCCCGATAACGACTGTGGTTAAAAATAATATTGTCGGTCGCCGCAATAATTTGACTGACGATAGAAATTTTGTCGCCGAACAGCTGGCGCGGATAACCCGTTCCATCAATACGTTCATGGTGATCCACAATTGCTATGCCGATTTCTTTGGGCAGCCCTGGCACCATGTTTAAAAATCGCTGCGCAATCAGTGTATGTGCTTGCAGCGCTTTCCATTCGCTGATGTTAAAACCCTGGCTTTTTTCGCGTAGGTCAGGCGAGAGATATAAAAAACCAACATCGTGAAATAAGCCGGCGATAAAAATGGCATGTATTTCCGGCAGGCTCAGGTTGAGTTTCCGCGCAATGGCAATGCCCGCGAGCGCGCTGAAGATACCTTGAAAATAAAGATGTTTGGCGCGCAGCGCCAGCACGGTGAGATTTTGCTGAAGCAGGGGAAACTTTTCATAAAACTGGCAGGCCAGGCGCAAGCTTTTTTGGTAGCTGTCATTGTTAGTGACTGCATGAAGGCCCGGCAGGTTCTGCGCGAATTTATTCAAGTAAGTGAACAACTGTTGGGCATCCATACTTTGAGCAATGCCCACACAATGTTCGAGTGGTTTAACTAATTTATGCTGGAGTAAAATCTGCGAGCGCTTTTCATCAAGGTTTGCTCCTTCCGCTATCAACAGTAATCCCTGCTGATTGAAAATATGCTGGTTGGTAACAACGGGTTGTTTTTTATTCACCTCAATCAGGTTCAGGCAGTAGTGGTTTTGTTGGCTATCACTCATTATTAAATCCGTAGGGGAACCGCCATAGCAGGAATAACTAAAGACAGACATTGCAAGCTGATTGAAGGATAGAACAGGAGCAAGAGAATGCCAGAGGAGGTGCCATATTAAATTGTGGCTTTAGAGGTTTTTATAATAATTGGGGGAGGGCATTGCTTTGCGGCAGGTGTAATGTGCTGTAATTGCTTTTTTGTAAAATTGCCTTGCAGGACTTGTGCTTGGGGCCTGTACCAGCCCCTGCATCAATTTCCGCAACGCATTTACTTTTTTAGTTGCTGCGCCCAATCGGCCAGTGCCAATAGTTGGGTTCTGATGGCGCCCTGAATTTTTTCATCCACCAGGTTGCCATCGCCATCAAATGCACCAGTGAAGGCGTTGGCAAACACCTCGGGTTTATTGAGCGGATGTAAATTTAAAAATACACAGACCTGCCGCAAATGGTACTGCGCACGCGATGTTCCCATACCACCGCCAGCGCCCATTAAGGCGACAGCCTTACCGTTTAGTAACGCATTTTCTGGCTCGCGTGAGGCCCAATCCAGTGCGTTCTTTAGCGCGGGTGCGATTGAGTAATTATATTCGGGGCAGCCAAAGATCAGTGCATCAGCGGCGGCCAATTGTTGGAGTAGGGTGGTGACTGCAGCTGGCTGTTCAGTTAGGTCGGCATTATAAAAAGGAATAGCTAATAAGTCCGCAATCGTGACGGTACTGCCTTCGGGAGCATTAGCTTGTGCAAAGCGCAACATACCCATGTTGGTGGATTTTTTTCGCAAGCTGCCGCATATCGCCAGAATATTCATAGCCTCTACTCCGTAGTTGATGAATGTTAATCATTGATTCTTAGCATCTGCTATTTAGGTCGAACATTCAATCAATCAATTAACTTTTGAACGGTCTTTGCATCGCACACCAATCCACTAATCCATCAGTCGCGTGTTGGCTATTTTTAGCTGCATCGAAGTTATAATCAACTGAAACCAACTAAGCTGTTTGACGGTAAACACTATGTTGATGAACCTGCGGTTTTGGCAGTAAGCGATCAGTCTCTTGTTTTACAATTGAATAACATTCGCAGGTTAAATGTTCCAATTCGTCTCTATCTAAAATGGTTATGCGGCCGCGTGTATATTCAATCGCGCCTGATTTTTGTAATTTTCCTGCTGCATCCGTAATGCCTTCGCGTCGTACCCCAAGCATATTCGCAATAGTTTCCTGCGTAAGTAATAAATGATTGGTTGATAGACGATCAAGCATAAGCAACAAAAATCTGCACAGCTGTTGATTAATTGAGTGGTGACGATTACACACGGCGGTTTGCGCCATTTGTGTGAATAATGATTGGATATAGCGCAGCATTAGTTCTTGTAAATCACCATGTCGACTAAGCTCTTCTTTAAATTTTCTGCCGGACAGCCGGTAAGCATGACCAGCACTTTGCACAACAGCGCGGCTGGGTGTGCTTTCGCCACCCATAAACAAGGCGATACCAATAAAACCTTCGTTTCCGACAAGTGAAATTTCTGTGGAATTACCTTCACGTGTGTCATACAACAATGACACGATGGAGTCTATCGGAAAATAAACGTGTTTCATCACGTCGCCAGATTCTGCGAGAACTGCTCCTTTTTCTAATGGAACAATTTCAAGATAAGGTCGCAAGCGACACTGGGTTTCCACGCTAAGTGCATCAATAAGAAGGTTTTTTTGTGAATCAATATAGGTTGACATATGTTTCCCCTTTTTCATCAAAAAGAAAATAATCTCGCTGTTTAATGCAGGACTAATCCGTGTATTCTTTTGAGTGAGGGGGTTTTTGCAACATGTGTGCCAGCCGGTACAATTTGTGCTGTTTGATCTGGAAAGTGAGTTTTAGTCGGGGTTTTCAAGGCAAAACTCATGGCTAATTAAGCGATTGGCATTGTTTTTTGTTTATTTTAAAAATGTATGTTTGAAATACTTTCATGTGAGCTGTAGTTTTTTCAATTTTTGCGGTTCACGTAATATAAAGGATTGATTTTGAATATTTTTTGTGACTCTTTCCTTCAGAAGAGCTCTCCTTTTTTATTTCATATTGAACAATTAATTTTATCTCTGATGTCCTTGTCCCTCGTACCCCATTGATGCTGGTAGATTTTATTTTCATCTGCCGCTATTGCCCAGATGCAAATCAAGCCCCGCATGATATATGCGATAAGTCGCATGGTGATTTCCTTTACTTATAATTTTGTGAAGCTCCAGTGGAGCTACTTCGATAGCTGATCTTATGCCTCTCTGTTGCAAAAATTCTCACATTTTTGTAAATCAGGCCCGATAAAATTTTATAGATGCGCCGGGGGATAGGGGCTATATTCTTAAGCTCATGGGGAATCGGCAATATCATATTGTTGAGAGCCCCTCTCAATACGGGTATTCTCTCGATGTTGTTAGAGTTTTAGCCGCCATACCGCCAATCATCACTATACTTGTAAGAGTTGCCGGGTGTGGAGGTGCATCTTGTTCCGTATTTCTGCAGCGCATGCTCCTTCGGTGTTTCCTTGGCTGCAGGCGTTTTTATTAGTATCCGCCTATGTAGTCTTGGGCTACGTGGGTATTCGCTATGCCGCGTTTCCCGGCACTTTCTTTGCGCAAGTTTGGCTGCCTTCGGGGATTGGCTTGATCATGTTTTCCCTTTATCGGCGCCACGCAATCCCCTTGGTGTGCTTTGCATCGCTATTAATCAATGGCGCTTTTGCCCTACAAGCGCTACCCGATAATGGCCTGGTAGCGACCCTTGCTTTGATTGTTTTTAGCCCCCTGTTTGATACCTTCCAAAGTTTTTTCGCTTGGCGTCTATGGCGTCTGGACAACGAACCGCGTCTCAGCCGTATTGGGCTGCAGCGGTTTTTAACGGCGGTTTTTGTGGCGGTGTCTGTCAGTGTCGCGGGTATTGCGATCTTGCATTTGGCCATTGGGCTGATCAGTATCGATGAGCTATTTTCGCGTTTTACGATGATGGCCTTAGCAGACATGCAGGGATTGTTTCTAGTAGTGCCGCTCTGGCTCGCTTTGCGCGATAACACCGCCGCCATCATCCACTACCCACTTTTTTTCAGCGCATTGGCGATCCCGGTGCCCCTGCTACTGGCAAGGCTTGAGCCATCGATGGCAGCATTATTATTTCCGCTGGTGGCGTTTATCATCCTTCATCTGCGCTTTGTCGGCGCTGCCTTGGCTGTTTCAGTCGCGGGTGGAAGTGCTGCATTGTTCGTAGTACTCGGAATTGACCCATTGCATCTCGGTGCGGGTGTCGAGGCTTTTAGTCGTTGGTCGCTCATTGTGCTCGCGCTGGGGACACCCATGTTACTGATGGGCGTGGTATTGGATGATAATCTGGACTACCAAAGTCACTTGGAGGCACGGGTGGATGAACGCACCCAGGCTTTGCAAGATGCATTAGCGGCAGCCAATATATTGGTGATTACCGATTCGCTGACGCAAGTATTTAATCGTCGGCATATAGAATCGTTAGTGCATGATGAAGTTGAACGCGCGCAGCGCTATAACCAATCAACCGCGTTAATTCTTTTGGATATCGATTACTTCAAAGCCGTTAATGACAACTATGGTCACCCGGTGGGCGATAAAGTATTGCGCAAGCTGAGTGATATTTTGGGCGAAAACCTACGGCAGTCGGATGCGCTGGGGCGCTGGGGTGGCGAAGAGTTTCTAATTCTACTACCGCAAATTAATGTTGCAGCGGCAACCAATGTTGCAGAGAAATTGCGCCAGGCGGTTTTTACCGCTGACTTTGGTCTGACTGAACTACTGAGTATCAGTTTAGGTGTTGCAGATTTACAACGCGGTGAATCGGCTGGGGATTGGATTAAACGTGCTGATCAGGCCCTTTACAGCGCGAAGCATTCGGGGCGCAATCAGGTCGCTCTGGCAAAAGTGTGAGCCACGGAGGCCGCATGGATGGCAATCCGGTAAATTGCCCCCCCCCCACGCGGAATGATTTTATTTTCGGCCTTTTTTCGGCTTACTTTTTTCCGCCGGTTTTGTAGTCGCATTAGCGTTAATCATTAACTGGAATGCACCGAAGAAAACTGCCATCAAGCCCATCAAGGCCGAAAAGAGAAAGGCTCCACCATCTGCCACAAAATACATCCCGAGAATGATGGCAACACCAAAGAGAATAAATCCGAAACCTAGTTTTTGTTGTAATTGCATATGCTGAATTACCTTATCAAAGTTGGAAAAAAGCAGGCTGGAGCAGCCTGCTTGCTGGAGTGCTATTTGTTATTGTTAACTGCATAACGCGCAAGCAAACCGCTAAGACCCACCAGAACCACCGCAATCATCGCTCCCAAAAATTCCCGTGCTTCTTCTATGTAAGGCTTCTCTGGATTCATACTTTGCATTAGCGGCTCTTGATCCATATGCAGGTAGTAATTGTAAGCACCGGGCGCAGACAGGAATAATTCTATGACACACAGCGTCAACGTCAACCAGAAAAGTGGGCGAATAAATTTGTTAGCCAATAAAAATAAAGGGACTGCCGCGCAGAGGCAATAAAAAATCACCCAGATCACAGGGTCGGGGTCATTGATTTGAAGCGCGGCAAAGCCAAATAAAATTAGTGCGAATAGGGCGGCGATACTTTTGCTGATATACATCATGTTAATTGGCTTACCTGTTTTGTAAAAAAATGGTTGTGTAAAAAATCGTTGTGTAGGATGTTAAAACGGATAGCTAATTTCTGCGGCATAGAGTTGCGCTGGCGCAGACGCATCATCAGCATCTGTAACTAACAGCAGGTGAATTGTATCGTTGATCAACTGCGCTTCGATCCCCTCGGCTTTGATCAGTTTATCGATGGCGCTAGTGCTGTGCAAATCACCCGTGCCGTTGATCACACCGATGATGGAACCCATGCATTGGCCATCCAGATAAGCATCAGACGTATTTTCAGCAGCGGCGGTAAAAATAATAGTGCCGTCGGGCAGGGGCGTTGCATCGGTAAAGCAGAGCGGCACCCCGCCTATTTCCCCTAGCTCATAGGGAGTGACGATCGCAGTGAGTTTATGTTTGGCCTTTTTATCGCTAGCGAGCACATATTGATAAAATTGTTTAAGTGGAAAACGAATGGTTGCATTGAGTTTATTTTTCTTGTTGCCGCGCTGAAACAAAATAATATCTTTTTCGATAATAACCGCACCCTCGATATTAATTTTGCCAATTTCTTTTTTAAGGTCATGGTAAAGCTGTGCCAGATCAATTACTTCTGCGGTGCCTAATTCACCCTGTGAGTTAAATGAAATAATCGCACCCCGGTGACGCGCGTCTTTTGACCCGGAGCCCAGCGCTAGTAGCGCACCACTCGGGAATTTTTTTGAGGGTGGTACAAGGGTTAATACTTCCAGGTCCGGTTTTGCGGCTTTGCGCTCCTCCAGCTCAAGCGGTAAATCACCAGAGAACAGTGGGACCAATTCGCCGTGATCATCTCCGTCGCGCAGAAATAGACCTAAATGATTTTCGTCGTCCGCGACTACATAAAGCCTGCCGCCTACTTGCACTAGCCCGCTAGCCGCGCTCAGGTGCGGGTGCCGGTCTTTGTGTGATGGATTGGCAAGTGTTAGAGCTTTGACCGTTGAGAGCGAAATCATAAGTATTGGTCCGAGGTTATAGAGACTGATTTTTAATAGGATTCTAGTGCAGAAAAACCTCTTGTGCGATCACATGGAAAGCCCGACAAACCCACAGCAGCTCGCCCCGCCTACATAAGGCCACGAGAATTACAGAGGTGGTCGACCAACCCCCTAGGGTTAAAACGCTCCGCCAGGGGTTGGTCGCAAGTAAAATCCGTTTGTGGTCTAGCGTACAGTGGGAATGATGGATTGCGAGTAAGCTCCGTCAGTTGCCGGTGTGTTACCTGCGTTTACACTTGCGCGATTAATGCTCCTGCGGGACGTTCATTATCGAGTAGCGCATGACAGACCAAACAGCGAGCCGCAGTGAGAATGTAATTGAAGTAAAACAGCTTTGTTTTCAGCGCGGCGAGCGCTGGATTTTCAATAATGTCGATGTCAATATCGCGCGCGGAAAAATTACCGCCATCATGGGCCCGAGTGGCTCTGGTAAAACGACCTTGCTGCGTTTTCTGGGTGGGCAGTTAATTCCCGATAGCGGCTCCATTCTGCTTGATTCCAAGAACATTCCGCAATTGAATCGTGCTGAACTGTTTGCTGTGCGGCGCAAGATTGGCATGTTATTTCAAAGCGGTGCATTGTTTACCGATTTAACGGTTTACGAAAATGTCGCCTTTCCGTTGCGGGTGCACACACGCTTGCCGGAAACGATGATTCGCGATTTGGTGCTGATGAAACTACACGCAGTGGGTTTGCGGGGGGCGCGCGATTTAATGCCGGCTGAATTGTCGGGCGGGATGGCGCGGCGCGCAGCATTAGCACGTGCGATTGTATTAGATCCGCAATTAATCATGTATGACGAACCTTTCACCGGGCAGGACCCGATCGCAAAAGGCATGCTTGTACAGCTCATTCGCTTATTGAATAAATCACTGGGTTTGACCAGCGTTATTGTCTCTCACGATGTGCACGAAACCGCGAGTATTGCTGATTATATTTATGTGATTGCCGATGGTCGTGTGATTGGCAGCGGCACTCCGGAGACGGTGTTGCACAGCAGCGATCCGCATTTACGCCAATTCATTTGCGGCCTTGCCGATGGGCCAGTTCCATTTCATTACCCTGCCGACGATTACCGACACGATTTACACCTCGCACCTGCTAAGGAGCGAGTAGCTTGCTAAATTTTTTACAGCGCACGGGTGCGGCAGGACTCAAAACGCTCAGCGTATTAGGGCGAGCGAGTCTGTTGTGGTGGAGTTCTATCATTGGCGTGCCGGATTGGCGCAATGGCCCGGGTTTGCTCATGCGCCAACTGTATTTTATCGGCGTTTATTCGCTGGTGATTACGGTTGTGTCTGGTCTTTTTATCGGCATGGTGTTGGCCTTGCAGGGCTATACCGTGTTAGTTCGTTTCGGCGCTGATCAAGCACTCGGTCAGCTCGTCTCCCTTTCTTTACTGCGCGAACTGGGGCCCGTGGTTGCGGCACTTTTATTTGCCGGGCGCGCGGGTTCTGCATTAACCGCCGAAATTGGATTAATGAAAATCACCGAGCAACTTGCCTCCATGGAAATGATTGGCGTTGATCCACTCAAGCGTATTTTGCGCCCGCGGTTATGGGCGGGCATGATCGCCATGCCGATTCTCGCGCTAATTTTTAATGTGGTTGCGATTATGGGTGCAGTGATGGTTGGTGTTTTCTGGTTGCATGTTGATGCAGGATCTTTCTGGGCCAATATGCAGCAAGCAGTAGATTTTCAAGAAGACGTAATTAACGGTGTGATCAAGTCAATCGTGTTCGGTGTGGTAGTAACCTGGATTGCTATTTTCCAGGGCTATGATGTTGTTCCAACGTCAGAAGGAATTAGTGCGGCAACCACACGTACAGTGGTGTATTCGTCGTTAGCCATTTTGGCAATGGATTTTTTGCTTACCGCTGTTATGTTTGGAGTGAATTGATAATGAAAATTCGTACCATGGAGATCAGTGTGGGTGCGTTTATGCTGGCGGGAATTCTCGCTCTGGTTTTTCTCGCGATTAAAGTGAGTGGTTTGAACATTAGTGACAGCACCGCGTCGACTTACAAACTTTATGCCCATTTCAATAATGCCGCAGGTTTATCCCCGGGAGCACAAGTAACGGTTGCGGGTGTGATGGTGGGGCGCGTTTCTGCTATCGCACTTGACCCGAAAGATAATCGCGCAAAAATTGAAATGGTCATTAAAACCGATGTGAATTTTCTAACAGTGGATAGCATCGCCGCTATTCAGACAGCAGGTATCCTCGGGGAAAAATACCTATCGATTGTAGTGGGGGGCGACCCTGAGATGCTGGCGGACGGCGACAATATTATTGATACACAATCGGCGTTAGTGCTGGAAGATTTAATCAGCACCATGCTAACCAATCTGGGTGGCAAAGAGGAATAATAAAATGATTAAGCTCATAACGCGTTTTTTATCGGTGCCACGTTTTTGTAGGGCAGTTTTGTATTGCGTAGTTGTATCGGGTGTGGTTGTATCTGGCATGACAATGGCTGCTCCCGCACAAGACGATCCCCATAAAGTCGTGCAGCACACTACAGAACAAGTGTTGGATGTTATCAAGGGCGCTAAAGCAGACTATAGAAAAGATCCACAGAAATTCAATGAACAGGTTACGGTGTTATTAGAAGAAGTAATTGATTTTGATAAATTTGCGCGTGGTGTTATGGGGCGTTATGCCAGTGCGCAGCAGTATAAATCGCTAGAAACTGCAGCAGAAAAAACGGCTTTTAAACAGCAAGTAAAAAGTTTCAGTACTACATTTAAGCGGGGTATCGTTAACACTTACGCCAAGGGGCTTTTTGATTTTAAAGGTCAAAATGTTAAAACCTTGCCGTCACGCAAGGGTGATGACCTGGCGAGCGGTGCGGTGACCGTGATACAAAATGTTTACAATGCATCAGGTAAACCTTATGTAATTCAATACAGTATGCGCCGTACTAAAAATGGGGAATGGAAACTAAATAATTTGATTGTCGAAGGTATCAATCTTGGTCTCACTTACCGCAATCAATTTGCAGTGTCGGCAGACCGTTACAAAGGTGATATTGATAAAGTTATTGCAAACTGGCAAGTAGACCCTAAAGCCGTTTTATTAAAAAGTAGTGCACCTGTATTAAAAAGTAATCCACCCAAGCAGGAGTCAGTCAATTAATGGCTATCTGGGCGAGTGTCTGTGTCAAAGGCGATACACTTATCCTGACCGGTGTGCTTAATCATGAAACTGTACTGGAAGTTGATGAGCAGGGGCGTCAGTGGATATTGGACGCGGATACGCGTGAGTGCAAGCTTGACCTCGGCGCCATCACTTACAGCAGCAGCGCTGGTATTGCACTGCTGCTGGGTTGGTTGCGCACTGCCGAACAGCAACAAAAAACCCTGCGATTTTTGCAGGCACCTGCCAGCATGGTCGCGCTAGCGAAAGTGGGTGGGTTGCAGGATTTGTTAGTGTGATTAGTTAGTATGGGTAGTTAACAGGTTCTCGGCATATGCGTTATTTCAAACGCACATCGCCTGTAGCGAGTGAAAATTTTCTACCGTCATCCAATGTTATTGCAATGGTAAAATTCTGCTGTGCCGTCGCTGGTACTTCAAGCAAATAAATCTTTATCGCTTTGGGTGCTGGTGCAGCGTATTTCGTAAAATCAGCAACAGGAGTAAAGGGGAATTCGATACTTGCAAACAGACTTGCCAGCTCGCTGCCTGCTGGGTACTGGTCGTTGTAATCATGGCTGCTGGTGATAGATATTTCGCTTAGCTGTTGTTTTGCAGTTCCGGGGTTGGGCGAGCAAGCCAGCGCTTGATTGAAGAGAGTGATTGCAGGAAAAGCGCTCTCGTCAACAACGTAGGTTTGAACGTCAGCTTTCACTTCAATACTAAATGCATTCCAATTAACCTCCGCCCCGGAGTTTATGGTGGTGGGTAGCTTATAAGCAGACTGATTGTCGATTGCTTCTGCATACTGCACCATTTTTACCTGATAGTTATTCACCAGATATTCTTTTGCGGTTGCATCCTCATCGCAGGTAGATGAGCCTCCTCCACAGGCGGTCAGTGCGAGTGAAAGACACATACTGCTAAGGTAGGCTGTTACATGGGTGATTTTCAAATCCGATCTCCTTGGGTGCTCATGTAGATATCATTTTGGTATGGGGTGCGTAGTCGTTTAGGTATTTCGGCTCGGTTAGTCTGCACGAGTGTCGAATTTCACAAGTCTATTTTTTTACTCTTTGTCCGCCGGTGATCGGAATTCCAGCTTAGTTAGCCTCGTGGTGATCATTGCCGTTAGTTCATGCGCGGCACGGTATCGTACGTTTTCGCACAGAGTAATGCCAGAGTTGCGGTTACTCTCGCTACTATCAGTAGAACAGCAGTCTTCAGCCATTTCCTATCGCCTACGTCTGTTGACGAAGTAATGGTTGATCACTTTCTTCAGGATAAAATACCAGGAGGTATTTATGCGTTTATCCACGTGCAATAGTTGCGGCCAACTTGTTTATTTTGAGAACACAGCCTGCACTCGCTGCGGCGCGGTGTTAGGTTTCAATACCGATGTGCTGCAGATGCAATCGTTTACGCCGACGCCCGACGGTTTGCTCTCTCCCGTGGGTTCCCCGCAATCGGTTAAGTATCGTTATTGCGCGAATGGTTTCAATTACAACGTTTGTAATTGGGTTGTGGAGGTTGACGGTCCGAGTGAACTTTGTATTGCTTGCCAGCTCAACCGTACTATTCCTGATTTGGGGGTAGCGAACCATCTGCAGTTGTGGTCAAAAATTGAAGCTGAAAAACGGCGCTTGATCTACAGCTTGCTAGTGCTGGGGTTGCCACTTGCACAGGCTGATCCAACGTCACCGCAGCTGGCATTTGATTTTCTGGCTGAATTAGCAGCCGACGAATCTCATCGCGTTCTTACCGGTCATGATGATGGACTAATCACGATTAATATCAATGAAGCCGATCCATCTATTCGCGAGAAAATGCGCGAGGACATGGCCGAGCCTTATCGCACATTACTCGGCCACTTTCGTCATGAATCCGGGCATTATTATTGGGATGTGCTGGTGCGGGATACGCAGTGGTTGGAACCGGTAAGAGCATTGTTTGGTGATGACACCCGAAATTACGACGAAGCCTTATCGACGCATTATCAAAATGGGCCGGTGCACGATTGGCAATCACATTACGTAAGTAGTTATGCGAGTAGCCACCCTTGGGAAGACTGGGCAGAAACCTGGGCGCATTATTTACATATCATCGACACTTTGGAGACGGCGCAGGGGTTTGGTTTGACTGTTGCCCCCCAAATTGCCAATAATCAGAATTTGAAATCCGATGTAAAAATCAATCCTTATAACAGTAAAGATTTTTCCACCATAATCGAACATTGGCTGCCATTAATGTACGCGCTAAATAGTTTGAACCGCAGTGTGGGGCACCCGCATGCCTATCCATTTGTATTGACTGAATCGGTTATTCAAAAACTTGATTTGGTGCATCGCATTGTACATCACCACTCGCCAACCGATAGTTAACGCTTATTGGTAGTCAAAAAATTTGCGATGGTCTTTGCCTGCGCTTAACGAATTTATTTTATTGGGGTGTTTGAATTCTTTCCAGCTGTCAACTTGCTTGCCGATATTGACATGCGGAAAGTCACCCGCTGTTGAGTCTTCAATCCCCACAAATTCCAATAACGTTTGCAAACCGTTTTTTTTGCTTATGTCGATTACCAACAAATCATTCCGATTTGCAAAATAGTGAAATACGCTTTGTTGATGCGTTTTATAACAATTTTCCAAATAGAGTTTATCGAGTGGGTTTTCTACGGTTAAGGGCGCGAAGACGTTATTAATACAGCGTTTAAGTACGGGATTCAGATAGCCTGATTTGGGCGCTAATTCCGGCAACATCTTATTTAACAGCATCTGTATCGAGGGCAGCCAGAGCCCCATGGCTCTATCCAAGTAGACAAATTTTGAGTTGGGAAATAGTGTGTCCAGCTCTTTATAGTCAGCGAAGCAGGGCGCATCAGTGACTACATCGGCCAATTCAAACGCGCGCTTGGTGTAAGCGGTATGTGCTACTTTAAAACCATAATCCAGCAGCGCGACACTGATACTGGTGGTGCCAGTGCGCGGTAGGCCGATAACAAAAATTTTGTTCATAGTGTTGTTGGAGATTTGCTTATTGCGGTGTACCAGAATGATCCACGATGATTAATTTTTCGGTAGCGAAGCCGAGTGATTTCGCCTGTGCGATTAAACGCTGCAGCAGCTCGGGTTCCAATTGTGGCTGGCGCGCGAGTATCCAAAAGTAATCTTTGTCCGGGCCGCTAATCAAAGCGTAGTTGTAGTTTTCTTTATCCAATTCAAATACCACGTAAGAGCCATAAAATGGCCCGAAGAACGATACTTTTAAATGACCGGTATCGGTCTTATCAACAAAATAGGCTTTGCCCTCGGCCTCTTTCCACTCTTTATTTTCTTGCGAGTAACCACGGTTTATCACTTTTACTCCACCATCATCGCGCAGCGTGTAGTTGGCTGTAACCTGACTTAATCCGCGTTCAAAACTGTGGTCGAGACGGGCAATTTCATACCAGGTACCCAAGTAGCGTGGCAGTTCAAATTGCTCTACAGGTTTAATGTTTTCCGGCATGCCGGTGCAGCTTGCCAATAAAATACAGATGCTCAGTAATAAATATCTCATGATTAGTCCTGTGAACAACGGAATTGAAACGCGCAATTAAATTTTCGTTAAATTTAATCCTGAGGTGGACTGCTTTACCCATCATAGTCAAAGTACTTATACCATTTTTCTAAGGTTTTATTGCGACAAAAAACGCATTTCCCGAGCCGTTTTCCCAAGGCGTTATTTTGTGATAATCATGCGCAAACATATGCACCTCAAAATAGGGTTCAAGTAGTTGTTGTAAATACTGAAAGCTGAGGGCGACCATAGTGTGCTGGTCGCACCAATTTTCAGTAATACCCTTGGTGGTTTTATCGATGCTCAGCTGCAACAGTTGCTGTTCGCCCTTGCCGTCATAATACCAATTCGACTGAAAACCAAACTCGCTATTGTCATGCGTGAGGCTGTGTTTAATACCGGCACGATTATCAATTTTGTTTTTATCCACGGCGTTAAAACAAAATAGGCCGCCGGGCTTGAGTGCGCTGTGCACACTGGCGATGCAATCCGTGAGGGTGGCGATACTTTGGTTGTAGTGGATGGAATATAAAAAACAACTGATCAAATCCATCTGCGCATGCAGATTCAGGTTGCTCATATCCTGTTGCGTAAACCGCGCTTCAGGGCAGCGCACTTGCGCGATATCGAGCATCGGTTGATTAATATCCACGCCGCTCGCGGTATAGCCGAAATCGATAAAATGCCGCATATGCGGCCCGGTACCGCAGGCTAAATCCAAATAGTGTTTACCTTGATTGCCGAATAGCTTATGTAGTCGGTGCACATAGTCGCTCTGCTCAAGATAATTGATGTCGGCGCACATCAAGTCGTAATAGCCGGATAAATCGGTGTAAAGCGCAGTGGGGGCCATAGATGCAGGTATCGGTTGAGGTTTTGTCGATTATACCCAACATGGATTGGCACAGGGGCCGTAAATATGCTCAGGCCTTTTTAGCCTCCCGTGTTTATAATGCCCGTCGCTCCGCAAAATAATCTTAATAACCGCCTGTGTTAATTATGAATAGATCAATGTTTCTTTCGCGCTATTTTTCCCTTGTTGCGGGTAGTGCAACGCTAATGCTTGTGCTATTTGCCTTGGTGCTACCCAATCGCATCAGTGATCTACGTGTTTCATCCCTGTTGTACTTTCCTGTGGAAATGCTGCTACTGGGTGCACTTTTATTGCTGCCTGGACGTGCTGGTTTGGTTGCGCGCTGGATAATGGCATCGCTGCTGGCGTTGGGCGTTATTTTAAAATGTGCCGATATGGCAACCTTCAACGTTTTCGCGCGTCCATTCAATCCCGTGTTTGACGGTTATTTGTTGGCTAACGGAATGCATTTACTGAATAGCACCATTGGTAAGGCAGCCGCGGTGGTGGTGGCAGTGCTACTTGTCTTGCTAGTCCTCGCCATTATCGTCGCGGCGTTTTGGTTGTTGGGGCGTGTACAGACGTTGTTGCGAGGTTCCTTGCGTATATCGGCGTCGGTATTGGTGGGCGGAAGTGTGTTATGGCTAGTACTTTTTCTTATCGGTTCCTCAGTAGCATCAGCAAGGTTTTACTGGCATTTGTCGGCACATACACGCGCTGTCGTCGCTGCGGTGGCAGACATCCATTTATTTAATCAAGAGTTAGATAAGACGGATTTAGTGGTGCATGACAAAAAAGATCTGTTTACAGAATTGCGTGGCAAAAATGTGTTGGTGATTTTTGTCGAGTCCTATGGTCGCACGGTGTTGGATAATCCGGAATTTGCACCGCACATCCGTCCATTGCTGGAGCGTTCAACCCGGGAATTGGCAGAGAAAGGCTTCGCCACACGCAGCGGTTTTTTAACATCACCAACAGTGGGCGGTTTAAGTTGGTTGGCACACGGCACAGCAATGTCAGGTTTGTGGATTGATAACGAAATTCGTTACAAGAGTTTGATGGTTAGCCAGCGCCCGACCTTGAATCGTCTATTCCAGCAAGCGGGTTGGCGCACAGTGGCGGTGATGCCAGCGATTACTATGGCGTGGCCAGAAGGGCAATATTACGGTTACGACCATATCTACCATGCACACAATCTTGGTTATCAAGGAAAGCCCTTTAATTGGGTCACCATGCCCGATCAATACACGCTCGCCGCATTTCACCAGCGTGAATTGGCAGCAGAATCCAACCCGCCGGTAATGGCAGAGATTGCCTTAATCTCCTCCCACGCTCCCTGGACGCCTGTTCCACAAATGATTGATTGGAATGCCATCGGTGATGGAGCCGTGTTTAATTCGCAGGCGCTAAGTGGCGATAGCCCGGAGGAAGTCTGGAAGGACAATGCGCGCATCCGTTTACAATTTCGATTATCGATTCAGTACGCTCTGGACAATCTCGTGTCCTACTTGACGAAATATGGCGATGATAATTTGGTGGTATTGGTGCTGGGCGACCATCAACCTGCACCTATTGTCACCGGCGAGACGAGTAATCGCGATGTCCCTGTTCATCTTATTGCGCGCGATCCCAAGGTAATGAAATTGGTGGCTGATTGGTCGTGGACTGAGTCGATGTTGCCGTCCGACGATGCGCCCGTTTGGCGCATGAATGAGGTTCGCGATCGTTTTATAAGCGCTTTTTCCACGCCAATTGAAAGTATTGAAATTAAGACTAACGGGAACTCAGCAAAAAGTGACTAAAAACGAAGTTTCTGCTGCGATTGATAGATATAAGACCGCGAGTAATTATTATATTCAGCCCTTCGAATAAGCCCAAAAATTATATAGATCTAAATTCTCCTTAGGTTTTCTTATATGGCGCGCTTTTTGCGACATGGGATCTGATCCACTCGTTAGCCTCATATCTGAAACCGCATTGTTTAACCTTTTTAAGGAGAAGTATCATGTTTAAAAAAATCAGTATTGCCGTCGTCGCTCTTTGTGCATCTTTGGCTATGTCCGTTCAGGCAGGGCCAATTCCCTACCCGGATGTAGGTACGCCTGCTCCGGCAAATTCGTTTGTTGCAACGGCTGACGGTGATATCACCGCCTACTTTTTTGCCACCAGCGCTCTTTACAAAAGCCAAATAGGGGTTTTGATTAATGGAGTGTCCACGGGCATTTTTGGGTTGTGGAATAACACCTCAACTTATGGCGATAGCATAGTCTTAGCACCGAGCGTTTCTGCCGGTGACGAGGTTGTGTTTGAACTTTGGGTTTCTTCGACGGGAACGTCCTGGTATTCACTCGCCTCGCTCAATATCGATCTGAAGAACCACACCTACGCCACAGATTTTGGCGGAGCTGGGGCGGTACCTGCGGGCACCTATGTGTCGTTTGAGGATTTACCCGATCTTGGTGATTTAGATTTCAACGACCATCAATTTGTATTCACCAATGTCAAAAATGTTCCTGAACCTGCTGGCCTTGTGCTCTTGGGTATTGGCTTACTTGCCTTGGGTTACAGTCGTAAACGTATGATGAACTAGTTCAAGTTGGTTTATCGTTCCAAAAAAAACCGCGTGCGAACGCGGTTTTTTGTAAAATTTTCAGATTTGCACAGCTTTCGTCTACAAAACGGCATTCGGCAGCGCAAGTAGATCCCAGTGGCCAATAGTGCACTTGCCTTCAGCCACATTGGCAACACGAAAGTCTTTCCAGTCATCCAGTTCACTGGTAGTTAATCCATAACCTTCACTTACTGCGGCGGCAATCCCACTAATCAGCTCGTTCAAAATAGCATGATCTTTTGCGGTCAGTTGCCATGGGCTGGGTTCGATGTTGACGATAAAACCCTTATTTTCCAGTGCTTTTTGCAAATATCCGGTGCATTCGGGGCCAAGTGCCGGGCCAAATCCTTTATCGCGGCGTTGATCCTGATTAAAGGCGGCCAATACTTTTTCATCCAGCGGATGCGCTGGTGTCCATGTGGTAGTGCCATCGTAATTCAGTGCAGCATAGACTGCAGTCTTACGTGCATCGAGTCGATCAATTAACGCATCGATAAATGCGCTCGATGCGAGATCAAATAATGCAGAAGCAGAAACGATGTGTGTACCGGTAAGGGGAAGTTCGTCAACAATCGTTAAATCAGCCTGATAGTCTTCAATTAAAAACTGTTTGCCGTGGCGACGCAGTGCCTCATCCAATAATTTTCCGTCCAGATCCACTAATCGCCACACAATATTGTTTGCGCCTAGCTTGCTCATTGCGCGCAATGTCGAGCCGGTTCCCGCGCCCAGATCAACAATAATCCGGTCGGGCGATATAGGGTCAGTTGCCTGCCCAAGCCAGTCCAACGCTCTTTTTACCAGTGTTTTGTCGCGCGCTGTAAAGTCGGCGCCTTCACGTAAATCCAGCCATGCGATTGAAAAACTACTCATTGATTACTCGCTTGTTGTGTTTATTTTATTAATTACTTTTGACTAATCGACGTTTGATTTATTGATGTTTGATTAATGGGTATCTGGCTAATTAGCTGTTCGACCGCCCTCGCCGTATCGCTCCAGCTCGGCAGATTGCGTGCAGCGGCCTGGGCGCCTGCGCGTAGATTTTCTCGCCAATCTCTGTCGGTTAACAACTTTTGCAAAGCATCGGCGAGTGCAGTTGAATCATTTGGTGCAACTAAAATTCCCGCACTCTTGGGTACAACATCGGGTACCGCACCAGCACGTGCAGCCACAATTGGTAAGCCGAAACTCAGTGCTTCGGCAAACGCCATTCCATAGCCTTCAAATAAAGACGGCAATACAAACAGATCTGCATCGGCATACTCGCTGGCGGGGTTAGCAACACTGCCGATAAAAAGAATTCGTTGTTCAAGCCCGTAAGTAGAGACTTTGTTTTTTAAAAATGCAGTCCATTCTGGATCAAAATCCATTCCGCCAACAAATCGCGCTGTCCAGTCAAAATGTCTACTGCTGGCAAGCGCATCGATTAGTACGTCATGAGCTTTGCGGCGGGTCAGTGTCGCAACGCATAAGAGTACCGGTGGATTGCCTAAGCAGGGCGCAAATGATTGCGAATCAGTACCCGGCAGCGCAACGGTTATTTTTTTTACGGGAATTGCAAATTGCTCAACGAGAATTTTACTCGTCATTCTGCTGGTAACTATTACCGCTTTTGCCGCATTAAGCGCGCGCTGCTCGGATAAAAAAAGTTGCTGCGTTTGGGTGGTTGATAATCCTGCTTCCAGCATGAGAGGGTGATGGCAGAGCGCAATAATATTCAAACGCTCCGCATGTTGCTCAGCGATAGCATCCATGACCCCATAGGCGAGTCCGTCGACAATTACCACAGCATGGTCGGGTAGCGCGGCAAATTGTGCGGCTGCATCGGCAAGCGCTTCAGCGTCGGGTGCAGGAAAGTGACTGGATAACTGCAGATGTACAACCTTATTGCCCTGTGCGTGCAACTCTGTCATCAATCGCCTGTCATAGGCATAGCCACCGGTCAGTGTGTTGATATCGCCGGGGATCGCAAAATAAAATTCAGCCATTGCACTAATGCTCGTAGAAGATTTCGATAAGACGACGCCGGGCAATTCTCTATCAGTGTCTGATTTATTGCCAGTGGATTAACTGACTCATTGTCGGCATTGATGAGTAAAAATAAACACTTGCCGGTTGGAGCCTCAGCAGAAAAAGCCTTGGTTCGCACTGTGCAACACTAATGGGGAACTTGCCTTGCCTATTGCGAAACTGAGCCGTAAGATCGCGGCCTTCGTATAGAGTCTACCTTTCACCGTTGAAGATTTTGTGTATGCCAAATCCGTCTGTTACTCGCACTGCCGCTGCCCGAATTCCCACCCGCTACGGGGATTTCCAATTGTGCTTCTACACCAATACGCTAGACAACAAAGAACATTTGGCTTTTTATATGGGCGATCTTGCACAAGCTGAAGCGGTGCTGGCCCGCGTTCATTCAGAATGTTTTACTGGCGATGTGTTGGGGTCTTTGCGCTGCGATTGCGGTGAGCAACTGGACCGTGCGCTGGCGTTAGTGGCAAATGAGGGGCAGGGTGTCGTGATTTATCTGCGTCAGGAAGGGCGGGGCATTGGCCTTGAACAAAAGCTGCTCGCTTACAATCTGCAGGATCAGGGCTACGACACAGTTGACGCCAACTTGATGTTGGGTCATGGTGCCGACGAGCGAAGTTACTCGCTGGCGGCGTGTATTCTGGCCGATTTGGGCGTGCAATCGGTGCGGTTGATGACTAATAATCCCGCCAAGATCAATGCATTGCAGGCCGAAGGCATCGAGGTAATTGCGCGTGTACCGCTGGAGATGGCGGTCAACGCCGAGAATAAGGGTTATATGATTACCAAAGCCAAGCGTATGGATCACCTTTTGTTTAGCAAGCCGTCTGCCTCATCCCATCACAGTGATTTGCATGAACCTCAATCAACGAATTGAACATTGGCTAACGGATAATAAAAACGCTTTTCGTTTAAACGATAGGCCCTTTGTTACGCTGAGCTATGCGCAGAGCCTCGATGGCAGCATTGCATTGCGCTGCGATGAACCGCTCGCGTTAAGTGGTGAGGACTCATTGCGATTAACACACCAGCTACGCAGTATGCACGACGGTATATTAGTCGGCATAGGGACTGTTTTGAGCGATGACCCACAACTCACTGTGCGTCATTGGAGTGGACATAACCCACAACCGATTGTATTGGACAGCCAGTTGCGCATTCCCGCAAAAGCACGTTTGTGCTGTCTGCCGGATAAGCGCTGTTGGGTATTAACCACAGTTGATGACCAAGGTACGGTGATTGAAGGCTTGGAAATTACTGCATTGGAAGGGAATGCGGATGGCCAGGTATGTTTACAACGCGCGTTGAAGTTGTTGTGGAGCCGCGGCATTAAAAGTTTGATGGTGGAAGGTGGTGCAAGTGTTATCAGTGCCTTTTTAAAAGCGCGCTTGGTGGATGCACTGGTGCTCACTATCACGCCGCAATTTGTTGGCGGTTATAAAGCGGTAAATGATTTGGGGAAATTATCGCGCTGCGCATTGCCAAAACTGAAACCATTTTTCTCTGAACGTTTGGGTGATGATCTGATCGTGTGGGGTAATCTGGAGTACGGTGATTACGCAGCATGACGAATACGGTTATCGAAAACAAACCTGTGAGCGCGCAGCAACTCTGGTTCACCGGTGTTGAACAAGTTGAGGTGCGTGAACAACTTCTCTCTGCACCAGGTGCTGCTGAGTTGCTGGTTGAAGTGGAATGCTCGGCGATCAGCGCCGGTACCGAAATGCTGGTGTATCGTGGGCAAATTCCAAACGATATGGCGCTTGATGCGAGTATCGCTGCGCTACGCGATCAGCAGCAAAACCAACAACAGGATCAGCAACAATATCCTTTGCAATACGGCTACGCCAGTGTTGGAATTATTAAAGCGGTGGGTGTAAATGTTGATGCGGCGTTGCTTGGTCAGCGCGTATTTGCGTTTCAACCCCACGCCAGCCATTTCATCGCCACTCTCGCAGAAATAATTCCTGTTCCCGCTGATATAGCAGCAGAAGACGCGGTGTTTTTACCCAACATGGAAACTGCCGTAAATCTGATTCAGGATGGCAGCCCCGCATTAGGTGAACGCGTCGTGGTGTTGGGGCAGGGCATTGTGGGTTTATTGCTTGCCCATTTATTAGCACAATTTCCGTTGGCTCAGTTGCATGGCGTGGATGCAATTCCCTTGCGCCGCGAGCGCGCCTTGCGACTTGGCCTCGACGCTGTATCTGATCCTTTTTCTGTTGCGGACATTAACGCGCTTAGACAACAATTAACGGGTGTTGCGAGCACTATTGAAGCGAGCCATGGTGCAGCCAACAGTGGTACAAAAAAAAATACCGGCGCCGATCTTATTTATGAGGTCAGCGGCGCACCCGATGCATTAAACCTTGCGATTGAATTAAGCGGTTTTGCGAGCAGGATTGTTATCGGCAGTTGGTACGGCAATAAAACGGCGGCGATAGCATTGGGCGGTAATGCCCATCGCAACCGCTTAACCATTACCACCAGCCAAGTCAGTAGCCTTGCGCCGGAATTAAGCGGCCGTTGGGATAAAAAACGCAGGTTTGAACTCAGTTGGCAAATGCTGCGCAATCTGCGCCCCAGCCAATTAATTACGCATCGTGCTCCACTGGCTGAGGCCCCGGCACTTTATCAGCGTCTGCACCAAGCTCCGGCGGAGATATTGCAGGCTATTTTTTCTTACTCACACTCTTAATGTTTGTTCAATTTTTAAATTTACAGCAGGCAGGAATTTTTATGTATACCGTTGCAGTGACCCGCGATTTTATCGCCAACCATTTTCTGATCGGCGGCGATTGGGGCAGTGAAAATTTTCCGCATGCACATCATTACGTTGCGGAAGTCAGCATTGAAAGCGATCAGTTGGATAAACACGGATATTTAGTGGATATCGTTGAGATAGAAGCGGCGTTGGATAAAGTGGTTGGTTATTTCCGCGATAGCCTGCTTAACGATAAGGAAGAGTTCGCCGGTTTGAATCCCAGTATTGAACATTTCAGTCGCATTATTAATGAAAAGATAATCGCACTGATTCACCCGCCAGGTACCGGTTCTCTCAATATCAAACTATGGGAAAATGCCACTTGCTGGGCGGCCTATCGTAAACAATTTTAAGATTCGGCAATCGTTTTTGTTTGTGCGTTGGCGGAATTGCTAGCGCGCAAACACGCCAGCCCAATCACCAATACAATGGCATCGCGCACCCGCATCAATGCAATTAAACCTAATGCCGCGCTGGCGGGTAAATTCAGTGTGTGAAAAGACCAGAGTACAGATGCTTCCAACGTGCCGACCCCACCGGGCATAGGCAACAATAACGCCATGCGCATCGCCACCAAAATAATAAGAAAAGAATGTAAATCGGCTTCAATTCCTACGAAGTGTAAAATCAAATACAACTCACCCAATAATCCCACCCAGCCTAGTAACGACAATAGAATCGCGAGCAGAAAGCGGATTTTTTGCGTGCTCAGAGCAGTGCGTAAATCATCACCCAATGACTGCCAGTGTTGATTAATACTGCTTAAACGATGATTGTGTTTCCAGCGCGCTGCTATGCGCTCAAGGCGATTATTTATCCATTGCGGTTGCTTGACTAAAATCCATGCCAGCGAAAACATCAAGCCTAGAAAAATCAGCAGCGGCACCAGAGCTGTTTGCCAATCGCCGATTGTGGTATTGGTATTTTTGCCATCGTTTTGGCCCATACCAGCAAGTAGTAATAGCACTGCTAATAACAGTACTGAAAAATTAACCCACAACTCAAAAAAACGATCTAGCCCCAACGACAAAAGTGCTTTGCGCAGCGGCAGCCCATCTTTATACAGCCAATATATTTGCAGTGGTTCACCGCCAAATTGCGGGCCGGGCGTGATAAAACTCACGGTTTGTCCTGCCTGTCGAATAAGCAAAAGTTTTAACAAGTTGACGGGCACTGCCAACGCTTGCGTCAATAGCTGCCAGCGCATGCCGAGCACCAGAATAATAAGCGCGTTAAGGCCTAACCAAAAAATCCATTGCAGTGTACTGAGTGAACTAATGCTGTTTGTTATGTCGGTCAGGGGTAATTGCGCGAGTGTCCATGCTGCCAATCCTAATGCGATCAGCCACAGCAACAATGTAAAGAGTTTGGCGTGCTGCATCAGCTGTGTTCCTCGCCATCGCGACGATTGACCCAGCGGTCATCCCACTGCCAGAGACTAAAACGGCCGGTGCCCAGTAACATTAACCAGGCGCCGCTGAAAATAATCGTGGCAGTAATACCATCAACGGCGTTGTCCCCCAGTGAAAAAGTGACTAGCACCACCACAATCAGCGCCCCTACGCGACCCGCAAATCCAAACAATGCCATCGCTGCCGCAAGTAGCAAAATAATCGGCAAAAATGTCGGCGATAAAATATTGTCATTACCTAGTAGCAATAGGAGTGCAATAAACAACACCAGTCGTAATAGCGGTTGAAAAACAGTGTGACTGATCTGCGCGAGGCGATTAAAAACCTGTGTATTAGTTGCGCTTGATTGGATTCGCCCGCTCACCACCAGCCAATCCACCATAAAACCGAACAGGATTGGTAGCATAAAGGCGATGCCGAGAATAATAGTCGCGGGCGCGTAAAAGCAGGGCAATAAAATAAAGGCGACAAAGCCCATTTGGAAACCCGCAAGTGTGCGGCGCAACAGACTGGGCATAAGTGGATGAACGGGCAGGTTATGCGTGCGCCGCCAATACAGGCCCCATACAAAAATGTAGTAGGCGGCGCTTACCAATAAAAAGCTCCAATGAATTTTTCCGTAACCCACGGCTAGAAGCGGTGCAACTAATAAACCTAAAGCGTCATACACGGTATCCAGCTCGCTACCCAACAAACTGGTTTGTTTGCCGCGCCGTGCGACAAAGCCGTCCATGCGATCAAGTATCGCGGCGATGGTGTAAAGCACGCCGGGAATCCACGCTGCCCATCCCTCCGCTTGGGGTTGAAACAAAAAACCCCCAGTCAATGCAATCAATCCGCCGCGCAATAATGTCAAATGATTTGCCCAGCCAAGCCTGGGGTAGAGCGGTGCATTTTCATGCGCACGATTCAGTTCCAACCGCTGCCACAATTGCCAGCACACAAAAACCCATAAACAGTCAGCGATCAATAGCCATTGCAAGGAATCCAGTGAGGTGAACTCTCTAATAGAGAAAAAACCGGCAAGCAATGTTGCGATACCTAATAAAATAACCAGAAGTACTTCGTGTTTTATCGGTGAGTGCATTAGGATTGTCATCGCGAAAAAGTAAAGTCGCTATCCTATACGTGAAGGCAGTGCTTTGGGAGCATAAAAACCACATCAATTCTGGATATCTGCATTACAGGTCGGCAATCCAGTACACCAATGGGTTGAATGGACGTAAGAAGTGAGAGACAAACCAGGCGCATCACTCAGTTTTGGTTTTCTGAAAATATTCGGAAAATTCGTTTGTAAACTTTAAAAACTCTCGCTCGATTTGCAAGCGTGGCTTCCTTTCATTGCGGATCAATTTCAAAAAATCCTGTTGAGATTTGGAAATGGGTTCAATTTCACCCTTATGCAATGCGACAAGGTAAAAACCGAAATTGCGAATCGAGTATTGTAAGGTGGGAGAGTAATCGTTCAGTGGTAAGTCGAATCCACCTTGGAATATAGCCTTCAAATGATCGTCAGGGTAGACGGTTTTAATGTTACTGATTCGCTCTGTCAGGTAATCCAGCAATACCTTGTTTTGTAGTATATCTGTGTGGCCTGCGTCAACTCCGAACTGCGCTTTTGCTTCGGCTTGTGCCTCGGGGCGGAGTTGACTCGATAGAGGTACAACACCATCGCTGTTCTCGCCCATCTTTATTGTTTTGGCGTTACCGAAGGCATAAATCAATTTATATTCGATGCTCGAGGGAATTTTTAAGCGGAATAATTCCTGCAAAAAATCACTGCCGGGATCAAGATCCCGCCAAGCGGGCAATACCATTATGCCGTGCTTAACACCGGTCGCGGCAGCAGGGTGACCAGCGAAGGGGGTGGCTATGGTTATGAAAAGTTTAACGTTATTATCGTGACTGGAGTCGTAACGATTCAGTGCCTCGCGCACAATGAGTCCGCCCATGCTATGCGCAACAATGACTATGGGCATATCCTCGGTTGGAATTAGTTTTCCAGACAAAAATATCCGATAAAAGAGTTCGGACAATTGGTGTAAATCGCCTCCGGATGGATAGTAGAAAAACCAGGGCTTGTAAAGGTTTCGATCAAGTCGTTCTGCCAGTGCGCTAAATTCCCGCGTACTACCGCCTATCCCATGTACAAAAATTACGGGCACTTTGTAAGAATGCTCTTCTTCCAAGGCATAAAACATGGTTGGCGCCTGCTCCAGAAATGCAGCAGGGTCGTACATTCCCAGAGTGGCCATTCCTCTATCAAATAGAGGATCATTGAGATCGCGAAGTGTTCCTCCGGGATAAAAAAGTGATTGTCGAATCTCTGCGGATTTGCGTGCAGCAATGGGTGTAACCATCGGTGTTTCTTGTCTGGCGCCAAGATCAATGACCACATCACTGATTACGTTTTCAGGCGCGAGATCCTGATTTACGTTAAGTAATTGCTTGCCAATAATTTCATCATTATCAAACTGTTGATTGCCATCAAAATCGGCGAATACAAGTAAATCATAGTTTCCCTCGGGCAAGTTGAGTCCAAAGTGAGTGCCTGAATTTGCAAAGCGCATGGTGTCAACGAGTTCGTAGGTGGCGGTATCAGTAGCATAAGCTGCAACTGCCATAGGTAACTTGTGGCAGCGGCAGCCAACGTCTTCGGTGTGCCCAACAATGTAAAAAGTTTGATGGTCAATCAGATGTTTGAGATTTTTTTGCGCAGGCGTCGCTTTTTGTATGCGCGCATAGTCTTGTTGTACCGCTGCATAGTTTAAATAGGTACAGCCGCTGAGCTGCAGCACGAAGCATAGGCCGAGCATACTTGGTCTGAGATACATCTGTGGAAATTTTCCTTAAAGTTTAATAGGCTTATGCTTCCGAATTTTCGCAACCACATTTAACCCGTAAAACCCCCGCCAATCAAGTCAGACATCGCTCATTGCTGTGTTGTTTTGGAGCCTAGCAAATGGCTATTTATTGATATGATGCTCGTCGCCATCTCCTATTGTCTGCCACCACTCGCCATGTTTTAAATAAAGTATCGGACAGATAATATGCTGCTTAAAAAATCTTGAAGCCGCGATTGATGCAGGGGTTAATGAAACTATGCGCAGTGATTTATTTTCCGGTCTGGTGGTCGGCCGTTATGGCGAACCTATTGGCAGATTGTCTCCATGGGTACAAGCTAAAATAAACAGAGATTATGTCTGGTCCGGCTGTTCCGGTTCCGTAGTTCCTTTTGCTTCCGAAGGATCAGTAGATGCCTTTGCGGCTGAATCGCCATGCTTTTGCTCCGCTGCCATTTTAGTGGCGATTTGCCAATGTCTATCGGATTGCCCGCTGGGTTTTCCTTCGGTCACCCATAGGTAGTAAGCCAGCTCGCGGATCTCGTGTTCGTTAGGCATGTCGCACCTCCGTGAAATATGTAAGCTCTTTTTATAACATCCAGCAATTTGCTTATCGGTGTGTTACACCCCATATGAGAACTTATATAGATGTTGTGTTGAAACTTTAAATAAAAAGGGCGCGATAAATCGCGCCCTTACAATAAGCTAAAAAAAATCGGAAATTTATTCCATATAGCTCTCAACACTGGGGCACGAGCAAACTAAATTCCTGTCCCCGTACACGTTATCAATTCGATTAACCGTCGGCCATACCTTGTGGTTTTTCAACCAAGAAGCAGGGCGTCCAGCTACTTCGCGGGAATAAGCGCGGGTCCAATTTTCTTCCAGTACGTCGTCTTGCGTATGCGGTGCGTTGTGCAGGGCGCTTGCTTCAGCAGCAATTTCACCATTGATCACTTGATCGATTTCTTTGCGGATAATCAGCATTGCTTCGATGAATTTATCCAATTCGATTTTGGATTCGGATTCGGTTGGCTCGATCATGAGCGTACCCGCTACCGGGAACGACATAGTAGGGGCGTGGAAGCCGAAATCCATTAAGCGTTTAGCGATGTCTTCTTCACTAATACCGCTGGCTTCTTTTAGCGGGCGCAAATCCAATAAGCATTCGTGGGCAACAAAGCCGTTGGTGCCTTTGTACAAAATCGGATAGGCGCTTTCCAATTTTTTCGCTACGTAGTTTGCATTGAGCATCGCAAATTCAGTGGCTTGACGCATACCGACGGCACCCATCATTTTGATGTACATCCAGCTGATCGGCAGAATACTGGCTGAGCCCCAAGGTGCAGCAGAAATAGTACCGTTATTTACATCGGTGCCCGGAACTGCTTGCACGGGATGCGCAGCAAGGAAGGGCTCTAAATGTTTGCCGACGCCGATTGGCCCCATGCCAGGGCCGCCACCGCCGTGTGGAATACAAAAGGTTTTGTGCAAATTCAAATGCGACACATCGCCACCGAATTTACCCGGTGCAGCGACACCGACGAGTGCGTTCATGTTGGCACCGTCGATATACACTTGACCACCGACTGCATGCACCATATCGCACAATTGGGTGATGCCTTCTTCAAATACGCCGTGCGTGGATGGGTAGGTCACCATGATGCAGGCGATTTGATTGCTGTAGGTGGCGATTTTTTCGGCGAGGTCAGCAAGATCGACGTTGCCTTTGTTATCGCAGGCAACCACGACAACTTTGTAACTCACCATTTGTGCAGATGCGGGATTGGTCCCGTGTGCAGACGCGGGAATCAAACAAATATCGCGCTGGGATTCACCTTTGCTTTCAAAATATTTTTTGATCGCAACAAGGCCTGCGTATTCACCTTGTGAGCCAGCGTTAGGCTGCAAGCTGATGGCATCGTAGCCGGTGCAGGCTTTGAGCATCTCTTGTAACTCTTCGAATAATTCTTTGTAGCCTTCGGCTTGGTCAATCGGCGCGAACGGATGCAGCTTGCCAAATTCCGGCCATGTAACGGGAACCATTTCAGCAGTTGCATTTAATTTCATGGTGCAAGAGCCGAGCGGGATCATCGCGTTATTGAGTGCGATATCGCGCGATTCCAAACGCTTTAAATAGCGCAACATTTCGGTTTCGCTGTGATAGGTGTTGAATATGGGATGAGAGAGCACGGCGTCGCTGCGCAGCAAATCAGCCGGGATTGCATTGTTAGCAGTAATGTTTTTTCCGGCGAGAATTTGTTCGTCAAATGACGTTAATTCAATTCCGGTTACGCCAAATACCGAGAGTAAATTTTCCAGGTCGGCAGCCGAAGTAGTTTCGTTCAAACTGATGCCCAATGAATCGCTACCGATTAAACGCAAGTTAATTTCAGCATTTAATGCCGCTTGGTAAATCGCTTTTTGGTTATCGCCTACGTTGACGGTAATGGTGTCGAAGAATTGGGTATTGGTGATGCCAAAGCCTTTGGCTTTTAATGCAGCTGCTGCAATGGCAGTCAAACGGTGAATGCGATTGGCGATGCGTTTCAAGCCATCGGGGCCGTGGTAAATCGCGTAGAACACGCTCATCACTGCGAGTAATACTTGTGAGGTACAAATGTTGGAGTTGGCTTTTTCGCGGCGGATATGTTGTTCGCGGGTTTGCATCGCCATACGCAGCGCTTGTTTACCGCGCGTATCAATAGACACACCAATAATGCGGCCGGGAGCGGAACGTTTGTAGGCATCGCGGAAGGCGAAGAAACCGGCGTGCGGGCCGCCAAAGCCCATAGGCACACCAAAACGTTGGCTGGTGCCGACGACTACATCGGCGCCCATAGCGCCAGGCGATTTCAATAGCATCAACGCCATCAAATCCGATGCGACGGTAACCAGTGCATTGTTATTGTGGGCGGTTTCAATCAGCGCGGTTAAATCGCGTACCTGACCGCTGGAGCCGGGGTAAGAGAGCAGGGCGCCGAAGTAATCGCCATTGGCCAATTCATCGGCCTTGGCGACAAAGACTTCAAAACCGAAATGTTCGGCGCGGGTTTTGACCACGGCGACGGTTTGCGGGTGAGTATCGGCATCCACAAAAAACACGTCGGATTTACTTTTCTTGTTTTGACGCTTACACATCGCCATGGCTTCGGCGGCGGCTGTTCCTTCATCTAATACTGACGCGTTGGCCATTTCCATGCCGGTGAGGTCAATGATCATTTGCTGGTAGTTGAGCAAAGCTTCCAAGCGGCCCTGGGCGATTTCCGGCTGATAGGGAGTATATGCGGTATACCAACCGGGGTTTTCCAATACGTTGCGCAGCACCACGAGCGGTACATGGGTATCGTGATAGCCCATGCCAATATAGTTTTTGAAGATTTTGTTCTTGCTGGCGATAGCTTTGAGGTGGACCAGCGCATTGGCTTCGCTGACGGCATCGCCCAAATTCAGTTCGTTTTTCAGGCGGATATTATCCGGTACTGTTTTGTCGATCAGCTCTTTAACTGAGCTAACGCCCAGCGTTGCCAGCATGGCAGCAGTTTGTCGGGCATCCGGGCCGATATGACGCTGTACGAATTCGTCGTGATTGGCCAATAACCCTAGCGAAGCGGAACGGAAATCAACAGACGAAGCTGAACGAAAATCAACTGACATAAAAACTCTCTGTAAGGAAATCAATAATAAAGGCGGGAGAGGGGGTGCGGCCGGGGTTGCCAATTAGACGTCACCTGTTACGAGCTACCGGTAAACAGCGCCCCTGCTTAAAAAGGCGGCAATGGTACCAATTTGGGGCTTTTCGGGCAATCTAGCTGTGACCCAATACGGTTTTTGCCGCGCTTGGGTTCACTCATCCGGCGTCGATTGATGTTTGCTAGTCGATGGCTATTACGCTTTTTCATCGATGACTGCGGAACAAGAAGGTAACAGCTGAATCTTAGGCCTGATATGATTCAACTTCGCTAACCTGCGGCTCCATAATAACTCTGTATTAATAGGCCTATGTATCACGATTTTTTCGGGCTCAAAGAACCCGCTTTTTCCATCGCCGTAAACCCGCGCTACCTCTTTATGAGCGACCAGCATAGGGAAGCGTTGGCGCACCTGTTGTATGGTATCCAGAACGGCGGCTTTGTGATGCTCACCGGTGAAGTGGGCACGGGTAAGACGACTATTATCCGCTGCTTGCTGGAACAGCTGCCGCCCAATACCGATATGGCGATTATCCTTAACCCGATGGGCAGTGCGCCTGAGTTGCTCTCGACGATTTGTGATGAGTTGGGAGTGAGTTACATCGCCGATGAATTGACGGTAAAGGTATTGACCGATGCCCTTAATCAATTTTTGCTCGACAACCATCGCAAAGGTCGTAAAACCGTTGTGTTGATCGATGAGGCGCAGCTATTAAAAGTGCCTGTGCTGGAACAAATTCGCCTGCTGACTAATTTGGAAACCACTACTGCAAAACTTTTGCAGATTATGCTGGTCGGCCAACCGGAATTAAAAAAATTATTGGCGCGCCCGGCTTTGCGGCAGCTATCCCAGCGGATCACCGCGCGCTTCCATCTCGAAGCGCTGAGCCTCCCGGAAACCAAAGCCTATATTGCCCACCGGTTAAAAATAGCTGGCTTGCCCGATCACCAGCGGCCATTTAATGATGCGATGGTTAAAAAAATTCATCAGTTCAGTGGTGGTATTCCGCGCTTGATTAACGTTATCAGCGAGCGATTACTGCTAGGTGCTTACGCGCAGAACCATCATCAGATTGACAAGTATATTTTTGCGGCAGCAGTGAAAGAGGTTGCGGGCACTACAACCCAGCAGGAAGAAAAGTTAGCGACTACGCGAAGAACATCCTGGCATGCGCTGTTTGTAGTTGCATTGATCGGAATTATGCTTGCCGTCTGGTTTTTTGTACCGGACGAGGCGCCGTTGCCGGTTGCGCCCGCAGTGGTGCAAGCAACAAGTAGCTCATCGGGTGAGCCAACATCATCGGTTGCCCGGTCATCCTCTAGCGCGTCTCAGCAACTTGCATCAGGTTCGCTCAGCGAATTGCGCAATCAACCCAAATCGCAAATACCCGCTGTTGTCTCTATGGCTACTCGCGATTTAGTTGCTGCGCAGTTGGCGTTGTTTAATTATGTGGGTATTACAGTAGTGGATAAAAAAAATCCTTGTCTGGTAGTGAAAGATGCGGATTACGTGTGCGAAAAAGTACGCATTAATTCATGGGATGAGTTGAAAGATGTTAATCGTCCCGGGCTGATAACCCTTGCAACCCCCGATAAGAAATGGGTTTATGCATTGATGGTCGGTTTGAGTGAAAACCATGCACTGCTATTGGAAAATGGGGCAGAAAAAATCGTGACTTGGCGTGAGATCGCCGCTTTATGGAATGGCGATTTGTTGTATGTATGGTCGCGCCCACAAGCTTTTGAAGGCGATTTACAAATGGGTGATAAAAGCGATTTGGTGACCTGGATTGCAGAGCAGTTCGCGATAATTGATAAGCAGCCAGCACCGCTTACACGGCAGTTTTTTACCGAGCGCTTAAAAAAGCGCGTCGAACTTTTTCAGTCGACTAATAATATTCTTCCCGACGGTACCATCAACGCGCAGACGTTGCGCCGTTTAAATGAAGTGTTGGGGGTAGATAAACCTCTGGTGGAATTGGATGAGCGAAAGATAATTGCTCCTTTGAATACGCAAGGGCTGTAAAAGTATGTCGTTAATTTTGGATGCCCTGAATCGCGCCGAAAATGAGCGCAAAAACCAGAACGCGGTGCCGGATCTGAATACCCTGCATCGCCCGCAAGAAATGGATAGTTCACCGGAAACGCGCCGCACGCTGTGGTGGGGCGTTGGTGTGGTTTTGGTATTGATCATCATAATTATTGTATTGGTCGTAATGCTGCGCAAAGAGTCAGTTGCGCCAGTATCGGTGATGGAAACAGCATCTGCGCAACAATCTGTTGCGGTGCCATTACCAGTGGCTGTCGTTGAGCAACCATCGGCTGAACCAATAACCACTGCACCGCCGCCAGCTGTAGCGTCGGTGGTAGAAACGGCGCCGCAGATTACTGCACCCAGCGCCGACATCAATAGACTCTATGCTGCTGACGATGCTGAAACTCCAGCAGCGACTGATGCGGGTGTTAGTGAGCTTTATGCAGCTGAGGCTGCCATTGCAGCGGCATCCGAAACGATTATCGATCCTTTTAACGCACCAATAGGTAATCCATCAGCGAGCACAGCCTTGGTATCGGTAACAGCTCAAGAGCATGCTCCACCACGCACCTTTGACAGCATCAAAAATATTCCTGATTTTAATGCGCTTCCGTGGAATATGCGGCAGCGAATTCCCACTATTTCTTATGCTCGCCATAACTATCTTGCCAATGGGGTTAGTAGCGTTGTTATTAATAATCAAACCACGGGCGTGGGTAATATTATTGGGAGCGGGCAGTTTGTTGTGCAGGATATTTTTGTTGATGGCGTAATCTTAAAGCACGGCAACGCAGTGTTTAAACTGCGCGCACTCAGTGGTTGGATCAATATGTAGTTTGATCGGTCAGCGGCAACAGGTGTGGACAAAAAAAGGAGCAATCAGCTCCTTTTCTGTTTTTCGATTCGGAAAAACTCTACGAATTTGAAGCCATTTTGGATTGCAGATAATTCTGGATACCGATTTTATCGATTAAAGAAAGTTGTGTTTCCAGCCAATCGACATGTTCTTCTTCTGATTCGAGAATACTTTTCAGTAAGTCACGGCTTACAAAATCACGCACGCCTTCGCAAATAATAATACCGTCGCGCAAATCGGGAATTGCTTTTAATTCGAGTTTTAAATCGGATTTGAGCATTTCCAAGGTGTCTTCGCCGATATGCAATTTGCCTAGATCTTGTAAGTTGGGTAGACCTTCCAAAAACAGAATACGCTCAACCAACACATCGGCGTGTTTCATTTCATCAATGGATTCGTGGTACTCGTGATCGGCCAACTCTTTAAGACCCCAATCTTTATACATGCGCGAGTGCAGGAAATACTGATTAATCGCAACCAATTCGTTACCCAGTACTTTATTCAATACGGCTATGACTTGCGGATCGCCTTTCATGGAGTTCTCCTTAATGCAGCAAATAATAAAAGGAGAGTCTGGTCTTCGAGGGGCGTTATGTCAAGGATTTGGGTTGTCTAAGTGTTTGATGCTGAAAGGAAAAATACTAAAAATCGCAATGATTTAGATTCTGTTTTGGCTCCTTGCCGAGCACTACAGGATCAAGCTACTGCGTAAAACTGCGGCAGGCCGTTGAGCATAGGGGTATCGTTGAGTGCCTCGTCGAGAATCTCGCGAGTCATCACTGAGCATTTACCGCATTGGCTGGCAACGCCCAAGGCCTTGCGCAATTGGCCAATTGAGTTGGCACCATCATCGATAGCCGCTTTGATTTGGCGATCCGTAATAGCTTTGCAGACACAGACGTACATATATAGAGGCTTCCGATGTGATTGCCCTTCAGGGGGGGGTTAAATCGCGTACGAAGAAACTCTAATGCTAATGAGAATTCATGTCAACAGTTTTTAAGAACTTTTCTCGATTGGTAGGGGTTTAGATTCGCAGTTATAACCAGGTGATTGATTGATGAATAATGTGCCAACAAAATCATCATAGTCACAGGTTTGTACGCATCATATAGAAAATCAATATGACACCCCTGCGTGCCTGTGTATGATAGCGGCGCACTATCGATAAATATCAGGTAATCAATAAATGACCATCAAATGTTCACAATCAGTGAATAGTATCTTGGCTCCCGATTCCTGTTTTTACTTCACCGATTCAAGCATTAGCCACTGAGTCTTAACCATTAGGAGATTAATTATGGGCGTATTAGTTGGTAAAAAAGCACCGGATTTCACTGCATCTGCCGTATTGGCAAATGGCGAGATCGTAGACGGTTACAACTTTGCTGAAGCCACCAAAGGCAAGAAAGCTGTTGTCTTCTTCTACCCACTGGACTTCACCTTTGTATGTCCATCAGAGCTGTTGGCATTTGACCATCGAGTAGAAGAGTTCAAAAAGCGTAATGTGGAAGTGATTGGTGTTTCTATCGATTCA
>CAZCJR010000013.1:0-70001 GCA_964499225.1 uncultured Cellvibrionaceae bacterium
GTTTGCAATTCAGCCACTGCTGGGTGATGGGTTTACACCATCGCCAATGGCCGCCAGTACCTGCACCCAATCCGCTGCTGCCAAGCAGTTTGCAGCGCACACAAAAAATGCCCCATGCAAGCGCCGAACGGGAATTGCAATTTGCGCGTGCACTCACTGAACACTATCGCCAATGTGCGCCGCTGGTGGTATTCAGCTCAGCGCACAGCGATGACGACAGTGAACTTAGCCCAAGTGCGTTAATTCGTCATTTACCGCTAACCGCTATGGATACTTTAATTGCTAACAATGAAAGTATTAGCGCACAGAATTATCAAACACTCGCTGCCAGCAGCAGTTTGGAAATAGTGTCCACCACGCAAGCGCCACCGTTATTAATTGCGCAAGAACCCGTGCGCGGCGGCGCCAGTTTATTTAAAGAACAAGCCGCCTGCCCCTTTAATGCTTTTGCACGGTTGCGCTTGGGCGCAGCGCGTATTGACGATCCCGTCGCGGGCTTCTCGGCCATTGAACGCGGCAATTTATTGCACGATGCGCTGGCGATCATTTGGAAACAACTCCAAGACCAGCACAGCTTGCTCGCATTAGATGAAGCTTCATTATCAACATTGATCAACACCACCACACAAAGCGTGGTGGATGCACTCAAACAAAAACGCGGCACCAGCATAGGCGTTTTTTACGCGCAGCTGGAGCAAGAGCGGCTTGCACAATTAATTGCAGAGTGGCTCGCGCAAGAAAAAACGCGCCCTGCGTTTACGGTAGTCGCCATTGAAGAAGAAATTCAAGTTGAGTTTACCGGCCTGCCATTGCGGCTGCGTATTGACCGTATCGATCAATTAGCTAACGGCGACTTATTATTGATTGATTACAAAACCGGCCAACCAAAATTACAAAGCTGGCAGGGTGAGCGCATGGATGAACCGCAATTACCGCTCTATGCCGTAACCGCAACCGATCAAGTGGCAGCCATCGCCTTTGCGCAGATTAATGCCAAGGCGATGAAGTGGATCGGCACCGGCGCATTAAATACCTATCACGACGGCATTTATCCCAGCAAACAGCCTTGGGAACAACAATTACAAGAATGGCAAATGCACTTACAACAATTGGCCGCTGATTTTATTCAGGGCGATGTACGCGTCGATATGAAAAACCCCACTGCTGCTCAATACGCGGAAGATCTGCTCCCGCTCAATCGCCTGCAAGAAAAAGATGCGCTTGATGCATTTATTCGCCGCATGCAGGGAGCTAAGTAATGTCTGAATTAATTGTTACTCAGCCTATCGACCAACAAGTCCGTTTTGATGCACTTGATCCACAAACATCCTTTGCGGTATCTGCCCCCGCCGGTTCTGGTAAAACCGGCTTGCTAACACAGCGTGTATTAACATTACTCGCTTATTGTGATGAACCGGAAGAGGTATTGGCGATTACTTTCACGCGCAAAGCCGCTGGTGAAATGCAAGACCGGATTATGCATGCGCTCTGGCAAGCAGCCGATCAACCTGAACCGCAAGATCCACACGCACTGCGCACCTGGCAACTTGCCCAGCGTGTGTTGCAGCGCGACCGCGAATTGCAGTGGAATTTATTGCAAAGCCCGCAGCGCTTACGCGTGCAAACTATCGATAGTTTATGCCGCTCCATCACCAAACAATTACCGCTCGCCAGCGGTATAGGTGCGCAGCCGGACACACTGGAAGATGCCGACCAAGCCTATCGTTTAGCGGTGCGCGAATTATTTAACTTGCTCGAAAAAGAAACGCCAATGCGCGATGATTTAACCCGATTGCTGCGCCATCTGGATAATAATTTGCAAGCAGTGGAGAGTTTATTAATCAGCTTGCTCGCCAAACGGGAACAATGGCTAGGTGTATTGTTGCAAGCGCGCCATGAAGATGCGCGTGCTTATCTTGAACAGGTGCTGCGCGATGTAGTCTGCGAGCATTTGGATCTAGTCGAAGCCGCGCTGTTAATTCACAGCAGCGAGTTATGTAACATCGCCGACCGCGCCGCGACCAATTTACAAGATGAAGGTGATCGTAAAAATCGCATCCACGAATTACTCGGCATAAATGCCCTGCCCGACGCCGAACCGGAATCACTTAATCAGTGGCTAGCCATCGCCGATTTACTCTTAACCAACGGCGACACCTGGCGCGCGCGCTTAACTAAAGCCGAAGGTTTTCCTGCCGGAAAAGAAAACGCTGAATTAAAAAATCGTTTCAGCGAATTAATCGCAGCAATTACCGACACTGCACCGGAAGCAGAACAATTATTACAAGAACTCCGCTCACTGCCATCGCCCAGCTACGCCGAACATCAATGGCAATTGCTCGATAGTTTGACCAGCATTTTGCCGATACTAGTTGCACAACTCACTATTGTATTTAAACAACAAAGCGCCACTGACTATTCAGCAATTAGCCAAGCTGCATTGCTCGCATTAGGCGAAGAAGATTCACCGACAGATCTAGCGCTGCAACTGGACTATCGCATCCGTCATATTCTCGTCGATGAATTCCAGGACACCGCCAGCCCGCAATTGGAACTGTTGCGAAAACTCACCAGCGGTTGGCAAGCGGGCGATGGTCGCACCCTATTTATTGTGGGTGACGGTATGCAATCCTGTTACGGCTTCCGCAATGCCAACGTAGGTTTGTTTTTGGATGCCCGCCAGCAAGGTATAGGTTCAGTCGATTTAACCGCGCTGGATTTGCGCGTAAATTTCCGCTCGCAAGCCGGTGTAGTGAATTGGGTTAATACCATTTTCCAAAACGCGTTTCCGCTGCAAGATGATATAAGCCGCGGCGCTGTAAGCTATTCACCGTCAGTTGCCTTTAAACCAGCGATTGATGGCGATGCAGTAAACTTTTATGCCTGTACTTACTCTACCGAGAAAAATGTCGATCCAAAAACGGTAGAAAAAACCAGTGATAGCGACGATGACGAAGTTCCATCGCGTCTCAACGCGCAACAACAAGAAGCAGAAAAAGTTGTCGAGCTGGTACAACAAGCACGCTACGACAACCCCAACGGCAGCGTTGCCATTCTGGTGCGCACGCGCAATCACCTCGCGCGCATTTTGCCAGCGCTGACCGCTGCCGGTTTGCACTACCAAGCTACCGAAATTGATCGCCTCGCCAGCCGCATGGCAATTATGGATTTGCTCTCGCTCACCCGCGCGCTGTTAAATCCGGCGGATCGTATCGCATGGTTATCCGTGTTGCGCGCACCCTGGTGTGGTTTGGACAATAGCGATCTGCATACCATCACCACTGCAAATCTCGCCGAACAAAATCCCCGCGTGAATGAAACCGCATTTGCGGTGCTCTGGCCGCAACTTGAGTTGCATGAACAGATTAGTAGTTTGAGCGAATCAGGAAAGGCAATCCTCGCACGCGTTGTGCCGATTCTCCAGCAGGCATTACAAGAGCGCTATCGCAAACCACTGCGCCAATGGATTGAAGGAATTTGGTTTGCTTTAGGCGGCCCTGCAACACTGTTAGATGCCAACGACCGCGACAATATCAACAGCTTTTTTGCGCTACTCGACAAACATCAACAAGGCGGCAGCATTCGCGATTGGCAAGCATTCAACAACGCCATCGACCGTTTATTTGCCGCACCGCGTGCCGATGCCGACCCCAAACTACAAGTCATGACCATCCACAAATCCAAAGGTCTGGAATTTGATACGGTGATTATCCCCGGTTTGGATCGCAGCGCACGCAAAGACGATAAACAATTATTGCTCTGGCAAGAACGCATTAATCATCACGGTGAAAAACAATTACTGCTCGGCTCTCTCGCTGCCACCGGCAAAGAAGAAGATGGCCTCTACACCTTTATGCGCCGCGAAGCGGATAAACAGCAAGCCTTTGAAGCGACGCGCCTGTTATACGTTGGCTGCACTCGTGCCATTAAACGTTTGCACCTGCTCGCCTGCATCAACACCAAAGAAGATGAATTAGTCGCACCCGCAAAAGTGTCGCTGTTGCACAGCATTTGGCCTTTTGTAAAAGACGACGCAACTATTGTGCGCAGTAATAACGCTATCAACCGCAGCGATTCCTACGCCGCCGAAAATACTAAACCGGGTCTGCAACACATCTTGCGTTTACCGGCGCACTGGCAAGCACCAGCATTAACTGACGTCATCCTACTGAAAGAATATCGTGGCCACGAATTCAACATGAGCGAAGACGATAACCCACTCAATATTCCCGAAGTAGAGACAACCGGTGCCCGCCTAGCCCGCCACACCGGCACAGTGATCCACAATGCATTGCAAGCGATTGTAGAAAACAAACTTGTTACCAATAGCGACTGTATCGCTGCCGAAGCATTTATCAAACAACAGCAACATTTCTGGAGAATCCAACTCCAACAGCTTGGCTGGAGTGGCGACAATCTGGATCGCGCAACGAAAAAAATCGCCAATGCAATCACCACAACACTCAACAGCGAAAAAGGCCGTTGGCTGCTAAATAGCGACCAGAAACAAAGCGCTTGCGAATTATCGTTGATGCAAAAGGATAAACGGGATGTACGCGAACATATCATCGACCGCACGTTTATCGCCGAAGGTGTGCGCTGGATTGTGGACTATAAAAGCAGTGAGCCAGAAGTTGGGCAATGCATGGAGAATTTTATTGAACGTGAGATCATGATCTATAAAGAGCAGTTGCAGCGATATGAAGCATTAATGACAGCAATGGAAACACTGCCGATTAAAACTGCACTTTACTTGGTTAGCGTTGGGAAGTTACTCGAAACATCATAAAAAACCACTAACGCACTTTTCCCCAGTGACTTTTTTCACTGCGATGCCAGTTTACGTAGGCATAGACTCAAGTAAGCAGCTAAGGATTTTTCAAATCAGGCTGCTAACCGGAGGCAACGGAAAGCGTGCAAGTGGCTGAAAAATTGTTGTGAAATAAATCTTGCCCTTGTGGACTGAAAGGTTCCGCTCTCGTTGCCTATTTTTTTATATGCAAGGAGTGAAAAATGAATACCTCAGACTCAAAACCCATCCCCGTACAAGTACAAACGCAGCTGCTAAATCGTGATAACGCTGAAAAAGCGCCGGATCTAGCAGCTTATGTATTTTCTTCAGAAGGACGTTTTTTAACAGCACAGCCGCTGGATGAAAAAGGTTCGGCTGTTGTTTATGTAGATACCGCTAACGACACACGTGCGCGCGTATTAGTTGGCCCCAGGCTTGACGATAAAGCACCCTCTTTTGCAGAGCTTTTGCGGCGCGGCGCACAAGAAAAACATCTGAACTTCAGAGATAGCGGTGAGCGCTTGCAGGTCAGCATCAGCGTACTGCCCGATATATGGCGCTCCTGGTTATCCGGCTTCTGTTTTGTGCGCGGAAACCTCAACAAACGCGTGTTGATTGGTGGGCAGTATGAGAATTATCCGATCTGCAATGCGACTGTCGAAGTCTATGAAGTTGATCCACTGTGGATAATCATCCCCAGACTACCCGATCTGGAATTGGAGCGGTTGCGCGATATTATTAAAGATCCACGTCCTATCAAAATTCCTTTTCCGATTGATGGACCTATACCAAGACCTACTCCCAGACCAGAGCCTGATCCTACACCCTTTGCGCGCACGGCCATGTTGCAAACAACCGCTGTCGCTGAGCGGACATTTACCGAAGCAAGCGCAGCCAGCTTTACAGAATTATCCGGTGCGACCCAATTGCGCTTCATCGCCCAGACCGGCAGTAAGTTGCAATTTCAGAACGCGCTGATTGAAAACGCAATCCTGATCCGACCCTTGCTGTGTTGGCTCTATCCAAAATGGGTAACAATGCAATTAGTGGCCACTACCCATACCGATGAATGCGGACATTTCCAAACTATTTTTTATAAAGGCTTTAATAATCCGGATACGCCGGATTTATATTTCAAAGCTAAACAAAAATTGTTTGGCTTTTTAAATGTGTATGTCTACGCGCCCACACCTATCTCGTGTCACACCTGGTGGAATTATAAGTGCGGCACTGAAGTAAATTTATACAGCTCCAGCCCTTGGGCGCAAACCTGTTCGCCTTGCCCACCCGTGATTGGCCCTAATGGTAAAAATCGCTGGGTAGCATTTATGTCGATTGGAGCCCACGGCCTTAACAGGATTTACGGCACTGAATCCAGCCCATCAGTGACGACCACAGCAACGAATCTGGGTTTAACTGTAGACGGTGCGCCCTGGGGTGGCATGCTGTTGCCGCGACTGGAATTCTCCACTGAATTGGAAGCAGCAGGGGTTCGCTATTACCAAATATCCTGGCGCAAAGGCAGTAGTGGTACTTTCTTGCCACTTCAAGGGCAAGTGCATCACTACTATCGCCACGATGTAGCAACACCTACTGGCACTCTACCAGTCTGGTCACCGGAATTATTGGGGCCATTCAATGTAAGCGATGGTGCAGGACACTTTATTCCCAATCTATTTAAAATTCCGTTTCAATCTGTGGCACCTGCCGGTATCTGGGGTGTGCCGCCGGATATCAATGAAATAAAAGAGCACTTTGCCAACGCGAAATTTCCTACGCAGGATGTCGCGCCCGGGATGACCTATGATGCCACTGGCACCTTGCAAGGCACTGATACCAGCGGCAAGTATCAGCTACAGGTGAAATTGTTTGATAGCCTCGGGCAGCCTGTCGATATCGCAGCGCTCGGTATTGTGTTTGCGGTGCCTACTGATCCGGACAGCTTCGGCAATATCAATACCATCGATGCTGCAAGCCTGGGCCTTGTTAGTGGCAACACTATGGTGATTACACTGCATGTAGATAACAACCGTTGTTATGCCAATATTGCACCGCCCACCATCAATAGCCTTGAGGCTGATCCGTGCTGTGGTGTGTTGCAATACCAGACTGACGACGAGGTGAACCTCAGCTTCCAGGCCAGACATCCGCACAATTTTGCCCGCTATAGTTTTTCGGTGGTGCGCGGAGCCAACGGTGTAGCGTCTATACCTTCAACACAGGTGAGTGCAGCTACAGTGAATTACCCGCTATCGGTGAATGACTTGCTCAACACTAATTTGCCGGTAGGTTGTCCCCTAGACGGATGCCCTGTTGCAGGTTTTAGTGAAAATCTTTATGTGGATTCCATGGCCACCGATGGTTGGAGCAGTGAACTGGGCTACGATGCCAGTCATGTGCGCGCATTTGTGCTAGCCCAACCCTAGTGAAATTTATAATGAAGTAGTTTTATACATCTTGCCCCCCGGCTTGTGCGGGGGGGGGGGGGGCAAGATTTAAATTTTGCCATTGATTAGGTCAAGCTTGGGCAGCTCAAGATACATACGCTCTATTAATTCTTTACCATGTTTTCTCTCAAGTTTTCGCACAATGAAATGCCCTCTTGCCATATCTTGAAAGTGGTCGATAAATATTGTGTTTATGATTGCACCCCCTGCCGCACCGATGGCAGGTATGGCCTGAGCGGCGGCCTTTTCTGTTACTTGAATACCAAATCGTTGCGCGACTGTTGCAATAAATTTTAGTAACAGCGGCGCGCCTTCATCGGCTAATCGATTAGTTGCAATAAACTCTGAAGCTGCCGCTATGGATTTCGCAAGCGTAGCTCGCACTGCGTAATAACCACTCTCCGTACCATCGTCGCCCTCGCTGTTGCCACCGAGAGCGAAAACCTCCAGGCAAGCCAGTTTCGTTTCCAGAGCCGAGATGGATTCACCTTCGCTTCTCGCAATGTCGGCAATTGAACGCAACATGATCGATGTAGAAATAGGTAACTCGATGGATATGGCGGCAATTCCGAAAAACCCACCTACCCCGCCGCTGACAGCCACGCCCAGCTTATGCCACATATTGGACGATTCCTCGCCGGGAATATCTTTCATAGTAAAAATGGCGGCCTGCGATGCTTTAAGTAACGCCGCACGCGTCACTTCACCAATATTTTTATTCCAACTATCGGGCAATAAGGCGAGGCCTTTTTCGATAGGCGAGCCTATAAAATTAGTGACCTTTGCTGCGACGCCAGGATTTTCCAATAGATTTTTTGCAACTTGAAGTTCTTTTCTATCTTGTTCCGAAAAGATTGAGTGCATAGTTTTCTCCTCGCCTTATAGGTGGCGCCCTATTAAACCACCACTGAAAAATGGTATTAGCCTGAGCCACTACAAAGTGAACTCGCGCAAGGCGGACCGCGATGATTTGTCAACCAAGGCGATCAGCCGATCCAGATGGCTTTTGGCGCACTGGGGTTTATGCCCATCCAATTTAAAGAATTGGCAATTGCGTTGATCTACGCATTTAAAAAACTGCTGGTATAGATCAGTGTTACTTAACCGTTTGCCATTAGCTGCGTAATAATCCCGCTGCTCTAAACCACTTCGCCGCGCTGGCAAACCCACAAGATTTTGTGAATCACTATAAATCGCTATCCGCATGGTTTTTTCAGTGCCTAACAACAACTCATCATCTATAGCCCAGAGGAAAGTCTGCAACTCCAGTGTTGTTGACGACGTATTGGCAAACTGTTTAATTTTTACCTGCGCTTTCAAATCGGTGAGCGGTAATTCCATATCCTTAACAGCAAGGTAAGCACCAAAACCGATACCTGTTTTGGTATCCACACTGCCGTCTGTGAATAGCATTAAGTCAAACACTCGTAGCCCTTACCGGCCTTGACGCAAGCACGTTTTTTTAAACCGCTCAAAATGTAATGCCATATAAAATTACCGACTATAGAACACTAAACTCTTCGCCAAAGATAAAACCCCAGCACCACAAACCCGCACGAAAATAACAACCCCATAAAATGCCCTTTGGCAAAACCAACAGCTAATACAGACACTGCGTGATTGTCAGGATCTACATATACCTTAACATCGTCGCCGGCACGTAAAACCGATGCGGGTTTGTTGATGCCGTAGCCGACCGTGGTATTGCGATACTCGTTGCCGTTGATTTCGTATTTATATTCCAACCAGCGGTTGGTTACGCTGTAAGGCGTTGTAAATGTACGATTCATGTCCTCGCTACCATTGGTGACAATGCCTTGGTGAGTTTCCCAACTTGCAGCAGTAACACTGTTGATAATATTTTTCATGGTGGTTAGTAAAAGCAGTACGGCAGCGAGAATGCACAAGCCGAAGAATAGGTTGCGAAAACGTTTATAGTTTTGTCCCATTTGATTGTTCATTTTATTTTCCATGCACAGATGCTGTGCTGCACTGAGGATTAAAGGAAAATCCACTCACCTTTATCGTAAGTGGATTTTTGGGATCTTTCGCGAAGCAAGACCGCGCAGATTTCGCGAAAAAATGACACAAGAGATGTCCGAGCAAGAAGTTTACTTTTCCGTTGACTCGACCATAAAGACTCTCGCCAATTGTTTAGCTTTTTCCAACCGATCAAAACCACCTTCTGCGGGAGCCATATTGGAAGCGAAAGCGACAGTTATGCCTGTATCAGGATAAATGATTAAGAAAGAATAACCGCCATTACTTTTTCCACCGTGATGTACGAATATTCCAGATTCATCCTGCCCCACACGAAAACCCAATGCATAATTTTCAGGATTCATTGCACCATTGACTAGCGGTACTGGGGTCCACAACACGGCTTTTGCCGGGGCAGACAAAAATTCATTGCCTAATAATGTATTGCCAAATTTCACCAAATCCATAGGTGTAGACACATATCCTCCACCTGCATATTTATTGCTCACGTTGTCTTCAGGTGCCTCGATTAACGTGTCGCCCATCAACAAATAGGGTGCCGCAAGATGTTGGTCTTCCACAGTATTCGCCTTCTCTTGATGAGTCGCAGCCATACCGGCCGGAGACAGAACCTCGCGGACTACAATTTGTTCAAACGGTAATGAATATGCAGATTCCATCGCAAGAGATAACACCGTGTAACCATAGGTGGTGTAATTAAAGCCAGCTCCGGGCGAAAAAATCAAAGGGTCATTTTCGACAATCGCCGCCGCCTCACGGGTACTGGTATATTCCTTACTATTAAAAAGCTCCGCAATACCCGGGTTGTAGTGCCGAATACCTGCTTGATGTGAGAGCAGTTGTTTAATGGTGTATTCCGTTTTTCCAGCGGAAAAATCGTCAACATAGAGTTTAAATAGCGCATTGATATCAATGAGACCCTTTTCACTCATACGCATTACCGCCGAAGCCGTAATTGATTTTGAGATGCTGCCTATTCGATACTGAGTTTCACTATCTGCTAGTATTTTTTTATTCAAATCGGCATGCCCGATTACACCAGACCAGACAAGCTTGCCATTTACGCCGACCGCGGCGGATAGCGAAGGAATATTATTTTCTTGGTATACACTATTCAACCAATTTACAGCGTGGGTAGCGTGACCGCTAAATTCTGGTTGATGCACGATGGATCTTGCTTCCTGGGGTTCGTTTGGTCTGCTCTCTATAATAGAAAAGACATATACCGCCGCCACAACAAACACTACGAGGATCGCGATTAAGATTCCGATAAACCATTTTTTTAACATGTTAATTTCCTTTCAATAATATTATTGCACAGCGATTTTTGCTGGTCAGATTAACTACTCGCTGCGATTAAGCCATTGAGCGTCCACTCAAACTCCATCTGCCGCGCCGTGCGCTCCGCGACTTGCATTCCGGTAATACGTGAAACCAGATGCAGACTCATATCAATACCCGCCGATATTCCGGCAGATGTCACTACAGATCCCTCATCCACCCAGCGTACATTGTTGATCACCTCGAGTGAGGGAAATGCATTTTTAAGGTCATCTATATCCTCCCAATGCGTAGTCGCTCTGTGTGATGAAAGGACACCAGCTTTTGCCAAAAGAAATGCGCCTGTGCAAACCGATGCGGTGATATTCGTTGCGGCGGCGACACGACTAATCCAATCAATAACGTGAGGTTTTCCCAACTCCGCACTAACCACGCCACCGGGAATGATTAGCAGATCAATTGTTGGATGAGTATCGAATGGGAAATCAGGAATAAACTGCAGGCCAGCCCTCGCGCGTACCGTTTGCTGAGTTTCAGCAATCGAGAAAACTGAGAAGACCGGTTCATGCTGCGGGTTCTGCCGCGCAGCAACACGTGTCGCAGTGGTAAACACCTCGTAGGGGCCAGCAAAATCCAGCACCTCGATTTCAGGAAACAAGAAAATTCCAACATTGCACATAATCGCTGAACTCCAGTTGCATCTGGTCTGACTGGGGAAGCCTACAGCAGATATACAACTGACGGAATAAAAGAAAATCTGCTCGCCCGGTGCCGAATATCTTTCAAGGCTCCAATTTTTCAAAAATAGCAGGCAATAAAAAACCGCCGCAGTTACCTGGGCGGTTTTTCCATCGCTAACGGGAGGACGACACTCGATTAGAGACCAATTACGTTTTCAGCCTGCGGGCCTTTTTGGCCTGGCTTGACATCAAACTCGACTTTTTGACCTTCAGCCAAGGTTTTAAAGCCTGCGCCAGTGATAGCGCTGTAGTGAACAAATACGTCTTGCCCGGCTTCGCCTGCAATGAAACCAAAACCTTTAGATTCATTGAACCATTTAACCGTACCAGTACTTCTAGCCATAATAAACCTCGATGTTCTTTGTATATAAAAATGAAAACCCCAAGTGGAGCTGTGCTGGCGGATTCAGATGTTACTTATGAAGAACATAACGTGGCGCTAATAGATGTACTGCTAGAACAACGCGGTGACTTGCCATAAATAATGCTGTGAATAGACCAGCAGCCCAAATATATTCCCGCTCTTGTTTTGTGTAAAGTCTTTGTTGTAGCGGGCGATATGTGATTTTTAGTTATAAGGGAATTGGCGTGCGGCAATTTGTCACTCCCGCAAATTGATGCTGCCCGATAAGATAACCCCATCCAATCACCCTGATGATCCACCATCTTTCACTTAACCGGGTCACCGGTTAATCTCCTTCGGGCTGGTTCGCCAGCCCATTTTTATTGCCGCTAACCTAACCCGTCTCGCCCAAGTTGCGCAAAATGCGACTTTCGGTACAGTCCACCTACACCCTTACTATTCCAATTGCGTTTAGAATGCGCTCAGGCAAAGTAGCGCCACCAATAACAGGTAAAGGAAGCAATCCATGCAACAAGTTCATAAGGTCACTGGGGCCATCCCCTTTTTTATCGCTGTATTTCTCAATGCATTTGTCGATCTGGGCCATAAGATCGTTATCCAAAATACCGTCTTTAAACTCTACGACGGCAACGAGCAAATTTTACTCACCGCTGTCGTAAACGCGATGATGCTACTGCCGTTTATCCTCCTGCTTAGCCCGGCCGGTTTTTTATCTGACGTAATGCGCAAAACTCGGGTGATGCGTGCAATGGCTTGGTTTGCCCTGGCCCTGACGCTCTTGATTACCCTCTTCTACTACCTTGGCTGGTTTTGGGCCGCCTTTGGTATGACCTTGTTGCTCGCTGCACAAGCGGCGATTTATTCGCCGGCCAAGTTTGGCTACATCAAAGAATTGTTTGGTAAAGAAAAGCTGGCCCAAGCGAATGGTGCGGTAGGTGCTCTTTCCATGATCGCCATTCTTTCGGGCATCGCCGTATTTTCTATTTTCTTTGAAATGTATTACCCCAAGGGGGCAGGTTCAGAGAAAGAAGTGATTCAAGCTATTGCCCCTCTAGGTTGGTTGTTGGTGATAAGTGCAATTATCGAAGTGGTGATGATTTATCGTTTGCCCGAACAAGTAGCACCGCAAACCACCGCGACCTTTTCAACCAAAGCTTATTTAACTGGCAAATTATTTGCCGAAGATATGGCGCCTGTTATGCGCCGCCGCGTGATTCGTTTATCGGTTGTTGGGCTTGCGATTTTCTGGGGTGTCGGCCAGGTAATGCTGGCCGCCTTTCCCGCATTTATCAAAGAAGAATTGCAGATGGATAACGCTATGATCGTGCAAGGCATTCTCGCCTGCAGCGGGATTGGCATCGCACTGGGTTCGATTATCGCCGGCCGATTCTCACGCAATTATATTGAAACAGGCTTATTACCTTTGGGGGCACTGGGTTTTGCACTCGGCTTATTGGCGTTACCCCATTTGCATTCCTATACCGCATTTGTGGTTGCCTTTTTGTTTATCGGTTTTAGCGGTGGTGTGTTTACGGTACCCCTTAATGCCCTGATCCAATTTCACGCGGGTGAGCACGAATTAGGCCGCACCCTTGCCGCCAATAATTGGGTACAAAATGTGGTGATGCTGGTTTTTCTCGGTGTAACCGTTGGCTTCTCGTTTATTGGATTCAGCAGCAAAACCCTGTTAGAAATTATTGCCGTTATTACCTTGATTGGTTGTTGCTACACCATTTACGAATTGCCACAAAGTCTAGTGCGCTTTGTTTTCTCACGCGTTGTATCACAGCGCTACCGCGTGTTGGTGCAAGGTATGAAAAATATTCCGGCTAAAGGTGGTGTGTTGTTGCTGGGCAACCATGTGAGTTGGATTGACTGGGCGGTGTTGCAACTTGCCAGCCCGCGCCCCGTACGTTTTGTAATGTTGCGTGCGATTTACCAACGCTGGTACTTGAAGTGGTTTTTTGATTTGTTCGGTTGTATTCCAATCGAATCCGGTGCGCAAAGCCGCAACGCGTTGGATACAGTGGCAGAGAGTTTAAATAATGGCGATGTAGTCTGTTTATTTCCTGAAGGTGCAATCAGCCGCACCGGTCATTTGGGCGAATTCCGTCGTGGCTACGAACGCGCCTGCGAAAAAGCCAATGACGATGTGGTGATTGTGCCCTTTTACTTGCGCGGTTTATGGGGCAGCCAATTCTCCCGTTCATCTGCCTACTTAAAAAATAAAAACCGCCCGTTATTAAAGCGCGACTTGATTGTCGCTTTCGGAAGATCACTCCCTAAAGAAACCAAAGCCGATGTATTAAAACGCCGTGTATTGGATTTATCCATTCACTCTTGGCAAGAGTATGTAGATAGTTTGGATACTATCGGCCGCTGCTGGATTGATGCCGCTAAAAAAATGGGCAATCAATTAGCCATTATCGACACCATGGGTACCGAGCTGAGCGCACACCGCGCGTTAGCCGGCGCCAGTGCTATCGCCAGCCGCATCGCCAAATTGCCTGACCAGAATATCGGCGTACTTTTGCCGACCAGTGCTGCGGGTGTGCTCACCAACCTCGCCGTTATTTTGACCGGCAAAACGCTGATCAATTTAAATTACACTGCCAGCCAAAGCGCTTTCTCATCGGCACTTGAACAGGCGAATATCAAAACGGTATTTACGTCAGCCCGCTTTCTTAAAAAGCTTGAAGATAAAGGCATCCCCGCCAACAATTTATTGCAAGGCGTTAATGTAATTGCGATGGAAGATTTTGCGGCCAGCATTTCGACCGCCGAAAAAATTGCGCGCTTGCTGTTAATTAAGATATTACCCGCAGCTGTATTAAAAGCACTCTGGACACGCAAACAGAAAGCGGATGATATCGCCGTGATTTTATTTTCCAGCGGCAGCGAAGGCATTCCCAAAGGTGTAAAAATCAGCCACAAAAATATTATCGCTAATGTTAAGCAAATTACGGATGTTTTAAACGTAGAAGAAAAAGATGTGGTAATGGCTAACCTGCCACTGTTCCATGCGTTTGGTTTAACGGTGACGCAATTTATGCCGCTGCTCGAAGCTGTACCTATGGTGTGCCATGCCGACCCAACTGATGCTTTAGGCAGTGCAAAAGCCATCGCACAAAACCGTGTAACTGTTTTGTTTGGAACCTCTACTTTCCTGCGCTTGTATTGCCGCAACCATAAAATTCATCCGCTCATGTTAGAGAGTTTGCGTTTGGTAGTTGCTGGTGCCGAAAAATTGCAAGAGGAAGTGCGTACCGCATTTAATCTGAAATTTAACTTGCCGATTTATGAAGGCTACGGCGCAACCGAAACCACACCGGTCGCCAGCGTTAATTTGCCCGATAAAATCGACACTCATTACTGGCAAGTACAAGCGGGCAATCGCCCCGGCTCAGTGGGCATGCCCCTGCCCGGCTCAAGCTGTATGATTGTCGACCCGGTTACATTTAAAGAGTTGCCGACCGGCGAAGCAGGCATGATTTTAATCGGCGGTGCGCAAGTGATGGTGGGCTACTTAAACAATCCGGAAAAAACCGCCAGCGCTATTAAAGAAATCCAGGATATGCGCTGGTATGTAACAGGCGATAAAGGCGTTATCGACGAAGACGGCTTCCTGTTTATTCAGGATCGTTATTCGCGTTTTGCCAAAATCGGCGGCGAGATGGTCAGCCTGACACTCGTTGAAAGTGCCCTGAAAAAAGCCATCAACAATGACGTAATTGATGTAATTGTTGTAGCGATTGATGATGCCAAAAAAGGCGAGCGCTTGATTGCGATGACTAATGCGCCCGTCGTGAGAGAGGACATTCGCACTGAAGTGTTAAAGCAAGGCTTGAACGCACTCGCTATCCCCAGCGATTGGATGCAAGTAGACGCAATGCCTTTACTAGGTTCAGGTAAAACGGATTTTAGTTTGGCGAAGAAAATGGCGAAGGAATGGAGTGAAGCTGGCGCCGCCACAGTTACCGAGAGCGTCGACTAACCACTGTTGTAATGCTTGGGTGAGTCCTCACCCAAGCATTTGACCCAAATCAACTATTTACCCTCCCAAGCAAAGCTGCAACAATCACCTCATTAATCTATTCCGGCCAGAATGCCATCTGGAATAGCTGCCCTCTTGAGGTTTCCGCAGCATGACAATCAATCAAACCATCGTAAAAACCCAGGATTCCAGTTGCCCGCACGATAGAAAAGTTAGCTGCGGCAACTGTAGGCTGAACACTATCTGCCTGCCCATCAGCCTGCATATTGATGATATTGATCGGCTTAACAGCATTATCCAGCGCGGAAAGCCGCTGCAGAAAGGGGATTACCTCTACCGAGCTAATGATCAATTTAACTCTGTCTATGCTATTCGCTCAGGTGCGGTAAAGGCCATGACGCTCAGTGATAATGGCGAAGAGCAAGTCACCGGATTTTATCTGCCGGGTGAAGTTGTGGGTATGGATGGCATTGCTGACAACCGCTATACCAACTCCGTTATAGCATTGGAAACTGCGTCGGTGTGCGAAATCCCATTTAATCGCATGGAAGAACTGAGTCTGCAAATTCCCAATCTACAGCGACATTTTTTCCAATTAATGAGCCGCGAAATCACGCAGGACCAGCAGGTGATTACGCTGCTCAGCAAAAGCAGTGCAGAAGAGCGAATTGCCGCATTGTTGTTAAGCATTTCCAGTCGCAATAGTCGCCGCCAGTTATCTGCCAATGCCTTTCGTTTACCTATGTCGCGCACCGACATAGGCAATTATTTGGGGCTGACGATAGAAACGGTGAGCCGCATATTTACTCGCCTGCAAAAACAGGCAGTAATCTCCGTGGATAAAAAAGAAATAGTTATTACCAACATGGATCAACTACGCGCTATCGCGAATGGCGATACGCACTGCTGAGCATTGACGAGTGAACTTTATGACCGATCAAACCCGCCTGGAAAGAACCCTCGCCGCATTTGACGCCGCCAACCTGGAAGACCCCAATACAGAAATTGTTGCCGGAGAAACCGTTGCTAAAGAATGGATTTACGCGCAGCGCATGAGTGCGCAATTGCATAAATTTTGTGAAGCACCGTCAGAAGTACTGCAGCTAGCGACACGCAGCCAGCATATATGTCGCTGGAAAAGCCCGCGTAGCGATTACCCGATGGATAGAAGTGGCTACAAAAAGTGGCGACTGGATTTGGCGCAGCTGCATGGTGAAATCGCCGGCGGCATTATGGCAGAGCATGGCTACGACGACGCCGTGATTTCGCGGGTGAAAGACCTGCTACTCAAGCGCAGCTTAAAACGCGATGATGAAGTTCAGGCGCTGGAGGATGTTATCTGCCTGGTATTCATTGAATTTTATCTGGAAGACTTTGCCAGCAAACACGATGAAGAAAAACTCATCGATATCATTCGCAAGACGTGGAATAAAATGTCGGAGAGAGGCCATCAAGCAGCATTAAAACTTCCGCTTTCAGAGGCCATGTTGGGATTGGTTGGGAAGGCCTTGTCAGCGACTTAATACAATTACTTGTTAAAAATAGAAAGCTCGCACAATAAAACTCACAAAAACATTTCATAAAAGGAAACCGCCGTGTATCTAGCCCTTAAGCATATCCATTTGACATTTGTTGTTTTATCACTGCTGGCATTTTTTATGCGCGGCATCTGGTTGTTTATGAACTCCAGCATGCTCGGTAAAAAATGGGTGAAAATACTGCCGCATATTATTAGCACCATTTTATTAGTGAGTGGGGTGGTGCTCGCGGTACACCTTGGCATGAAGCCCGGCGGCCACCCATGGTTGATGGCCAAAATTATCGGTTTGGTTGTCTACATCGGCCTGGGTGTGGCAGCGTTCAAAGTCCCTTACCCTGCTGCACGCAAACTACTTTGGATCAGCGCGCTAATCGTATTTGCTTATATTGTCAGTGTGGCTATTACTAGAAGTCCGCTCGGCTTTTTTAGTTAGATACTGTTAGTTAATGCTGTTCTTCAAGGCAGCCATGCGCTGCCTTTTTGTTACCCCGCTAAGCCTCTTCGCCCCATCTACTCATTCACTCAGATTTGCAATTTCGCAGTGAACTCCTAGTCTTAATACTAAAAGCTATATTCAAGCTTAATTTTATTTACAATACTTGACGTTCACGGAAAAGTGATTTATATCACAACCTAGGTATTCAGCTTTCACATAACTTTAATAATCAGTGAGCCTTCTATGAAAAAAATCCTCCTAATTATCGCCATGATCTCACTCTCGCAATACAGTGTTGCCTGCGATGAGGCCTGTAAACGCGCCAAAGCAGAATCGGCCAACAATGTGAAATTTGCCAGCTACCTGAATGCCAAATACTGTCAATCAACCGGTATTGATTTCCTGCTGCAAGGGCGCAAGAGTTTGCAGGCCTACCGCGACAAACAATTGCCCACCGCACACCGGGGTGGCGCAAAGAACATTCGCAACTTCATTTTACAGCGCAAAGACTGGCTGCAAGAATGCGATAATTATTTGCAACTGACGGAGCAAGGCAGGATTTTCCGCGATAAAGAAAATACCGAAAAAATTATTACAGCGATGAACAATACTGCCGCCGAACTGGAGAAAATTATGAAGCGCCCTAAAGTCGAGGTTGAGAATCTGGAGGTGGTCGCGGCACCTGCAACGCAAAGATTTGACGAATTATTCAAACTGGTGGATGGACATTACCTGGAATTACAGAGACGCGGTTTACTTTAAGGGTAAGCTGATAACTCGTCGTTTCGACACATAAAAAACCGGCGTATAAAAAGGCCGGTTTTTTTATGAACCGATTATTTATGACAAAGGCAATTAGCCTCTTGCAACTTTCAGACTCAAGAATTCTTTTTCAATGAGAGCACGGAGCGCTGTGGTTTATCAGGTCGATCAGCGAAGCGTTTTGCCAGCTCTTCACGAGCCCTAATGGCTTCTGTTTTTGCATCCTGCACCGGACTGGATTGCCAGGACGTAGGAGCACTGCCGCCTGTTTTTGCCAAAAACTCCATTCCTGAACGCAACAGCCGCGCTTGGTCAACAAAGCTCACGCCCTCAGGAAACTTGCCTGGATATACCTCGGAAGGATCTTTTGGATTACCTTCAATTCGGATGGTGAACCCGCTGGCGTGGGTTGCCGTGCCTGCAGCCATGTCGGCTGTCCAATCGTCAAAATTCATAGATACCACAAGTATTTATTAACGGAAATCGCATTAAAGCATAAAGTAATTCTGTGACAAAATAGCTAAATACTATTTGCTGATGACCGCTTCGGTTCACCCGCTGCATTTAATGAAAGCCGACGCTGCTCCTCGCGATGTTCAATCTTTTGCGCGCGACGCAATTGACGCTCTGGCGGCAATACCCCTATGTGGGCCTGATTGCGCTGCTTGGCCAGTTCAATTTGTTTTTGACGCTCGGCAAAACGCGTGGTTTGCTCGGGCGTTAACTTATCAAAACAGCGTGGGCAGCACACACCCAACATGTAATGTTCGGAGTTTTTGTCGTCTTCGGTGATCGGATAGCGACAGCCGTGACATTGATCGTAAACACCTTTTTCAAGCTTATGATTAACGGCCACACGGTTATCAAATACAAAACACTCACCGCGCCACAAACTCTCCTCTTCCGGCACCTCTTCCAAATATTTAAGAATCCCGCCCTCAAGGTGGTAAACCTCTTCGAATCCTTGCTCTTTTAAATAGGCGGTGGATTTTTCACAGCGAATGCCGCCGGTGCAAAACATAGCCACTTTTTTGTGTTTGGCAGGGTCAAGATTTTCTGCAACATAGGCAGGAAACTCACGGAAGGTTTCAGTTTTAGGATCGAGCGCGCGCTCAAAAGTCCCGATCTCGTATTCGTAAGAATTGCGGGTATCGACCACCAGCACGTCTGGATCACTGATCAATGCGTTCCAGTCCTGAGGTTTGACGTAGGTACCCACAATTTGTTGTGGATCTATGCCATTGACGCCCATGGTGACGATTTCTTTTTTGAGTTTAACCTTCATACGATAGAAGGGCTGCTCATCGTAAAAGGACTCTTTGTAGCTCAAATTCTCAAAACGACCGTCGTTGTGCAGAGACGCCATCAGGCTATCGATAGCCTCGCGCGAGCCCGATACGGTTCCATTGATCCCCTCCTCTGCCAACAACAATGTCCCCTTGATTCCCAGCCGGTCACATAGGTCTTTCAACCGTGGCACCAAGGTTTCGTAATCAGGTAATTTGACAAATTTATACAGGGCGGCAACGACAATTTGGCTCATAAACTTCACTTAACGGGTTAGCGGTAATCAGATTTAAGGATTTAAAGGCAAGCAGGATTGCGCTGGGCGCGCATTATAGGCGTTTAGTTTTTGCACAACCAGCACTTATTGCTGGTCGTGTTTACTACCGCCCAGACATTGCGGAGATGCAGGAATCTGGCTGCTAGCCTGCCATTCCTCCGGGCTAAACGTGTGCAGCGCCAGCGCATGAACGCCGGATTTCAGCTCCTCAGCAAGGCAGGCATAAATCGCCTGATGGCGCTGCACTTGTCGCCTTCCCGCAAATTGCGCAGAGGCCAAAACGACTTTAAAGTGTGTTTCAGACCCGGGCGGCACCGAATGCATATAGCTTTCGTTGACGACTACCAGATGCACAGGCTGGAACCCAGCCACCAGCTTGGTATGGATACGACTTTCAACAGGATTCATAGGGTTCAACCTTTTCCACGAGGCAATAACAGCATCACACGTGGATAGACGATTACTATCCAATTAGATCTGTCTATGCAAAAAAACTTGCCGTATTTTAGCGGCAAAGATCTACACTGTGTTGACCTGGAGCAACCAGTGAGAAGTTAAATCCAAGGTAATAACGATAAACAGACCGAATGAAGAAGTATCAACGATGAGTGAGCACAAGTTTTTTTTCGACCGCCGCAAGGGGAACGATCGCCGACTGGATCGCGACCCCTGTAAAAATATGCCTTTGGATCTGTACCACCGCAAACGCCGCAAATCCACGGAGCGTCGTAATGATGAACGTAGTATTGCCGATGACTACCTCGCCTTTTTAAAAGACGCAGATACGACCAGCAAAACACAGCATTGATGATTTTCTTTACGTAGGGGCGCCGCTTGCTGCGCCCGGAAACCGCACACCGCAAAAACAAAGAACAGGGCCAAGCAATGCCCCTACAGGGAGAATCAGGCGAAGGCACCCGCGCTTGCTTTAGCGCGAATTAATGTAGGCGTACAACCCGTTTGATCTTGATAATGCAATTCAACGGCAGCAACTAACTGCGGAATAACACTTGCTGGAGCTACCGCAACGACACAGCCACCGAACCCGCCCCCCGTCATCCGTGCCCCCGCTTTACCTTCTCCTGCCACCGCAAGAATATCGACCAGTGTATCTATCGCAGGTACGGTGAGATTAAAGTCGTCGCGCATAGACACATGTGACTCAGCCATTACCTTTACCAAGCAAGCCAAATCAACCTCTGAAAGCGCCTTGGCGGCATCGAGCGTACGCTGATTTTCGGTCAGCACATGGCGCGCGCGGCGGAAGCTCAGTTCATCCAGCTTACCCTCTGCTGCAAGCAGCTGCGCAAGGTCGACATCGCGCAAAGATGTTTTTCCAAAATACGCGGCCGCCTGTTCGCACTGTTGGCGACGCTGGTTGTATTCGCTATCGACTAAACCGCGCTTGACGCCGCTATGTACTATCAGAATTTCCCAATCAGCCGGAACCGGCACTGCGCGAGTAGACAAATCCTGACAATCGATAAGTAATGCAGCATGCTCTTGACCGCGCGCTGAAATAAGCTGATCCATAATGCCGCAGTTGCAGCCGACAAAATTGTTCTCGGCTGCCTGCCCTATGAGTGCAGCCTGCGTTGGATCAATCTGCTCGCCACTGAGGGAGGTAAGCGCGCGAATCAGAGCCATCTCAAGCGATGCCGAGCTGCTTAAACCCGCCCCGGAATGAAGATCACCTGCGATATAAAAATCACCGCCCGCCAGTTTAAAACCTTGCTTGCGCATCTCCTGCACAACACCGCGCACGTAATTGTTCCAGAAGACACTCGCCTCTCGTACCTGCGGCGCATCAAGATCGACTGTGACGGATTCATCATCAAAGTTGTAAGCGACGAGATGCAAAGCGCGGTCATCGCGCGGTGCGAAGGCAATATAGGTGTGATAGTTGATCGCCACAGGTAGCACAAAACCGCCATTGTAATCAGTGTGCTCGCCAATCAGGTTTACGCGGCCAGGCGCCTTGACGGTCGCAACCGGACTTGTACCAAAATAGGTTTCAAATAATTCGCTCACCCGAGCGCTGGAAAGAGTCTTCACGCTCGTCTTACCTCAATCGAAAGTGAACAGGGCTTTGCTGACGCAAACGTTCAGCCGCTTGCTCGGGCGATAAATCGCGCTGGGGTTCTGCCAACATCTCGTAGCCCACCATAAATTTACGCACACTCGCACTGCGCAAAAGCGGTGGATAAAAGTGGGCGTGCAACTGCCAATGCGCTATATCGTCGGTCATAAATGGCGCGCCATGCCAGCCCATTGAATAGGGAAATGAGCATTCAAACAGGTTATCGTAACGGGCAGTTATATCGCGCAATATATTGCCCAGACTCAGTTGTTGAGCTTCGTTAAGATCGGTAATACGCGCAAGCCTTTGCTTGGGCAATAGCAGAGTTTCATAAGGCCAGGCCGCCCAAAAGGGTACCACCACCAACCAATGCTCATTTTCAACCACCACCCGCTCACCGGCGGTAGACTCTTTCTGCGCGTAGTCCAGCAGTAGCGGAACTGCATGTTGGTGGTGATAGTGCCGCTGTTGCTCATCCTCTTTACTGACCAGTGTTGGCAAATGCGATTGCGCCCAAATCTGGCCATGGGGATGAGGATTAGAGCAGCCCATCACCGCGCCTTTGTTCTCGAAAATCTGCACGCTCGCGTAGTCGCTTCCTAGATCAGTTGCTTCAGCCATCCAGGTGCCAATAACCGCACTTATTTCTTCATCATTTAGCAATGGCAGGGTTTTGCTGTGGTCGGCAGAAAAGCAGATTACCCGGCTAGTGCCATGCTCTGCCTGAATCTGGAATAGCGAGTCACTTGAAACAGGGGCTTCGGGCACTTGCGGCGTCAGGGCAGCAAAGTCATTAGCAAAGACAAACGTCGTTTTGTAGGGTGGATTGATCTCACCTCCAGCGCGCTCATTACCCGCACACAGATAGCACGAAGGATCATGGGCCGGGCTTTCAGGCCACTGATTTTCTTCCTGCTGCCCCTGCCAGGGTCGCTTGGTGCGATGCGGGGAAATCAGCAACCACTCACCCGATAGCGGGTTATAGCGGCGATGGGGATGCTCATTAACTGAAAACTCTTCATTCATAAGGTTCTTATTCTAGGCTTAGTGCATATAAATATGATAATTAACCGATCAGCACAATTTACCCTAATCCCGAGCGCACTGCAATCAACCCTTTGCATGTTCAATAAAAGCGAGAATGTAATCGACAAAAAATAAAAAAGCCCTGCCAATTGGGTTGGTCAGGGCTTTCAAGAAAATCAGCGAGGATGGGTAAATTCAATTACCCGAAACGATTAAACGCAACTATTCCCCATACGATTGCCAACAACATCAAACTCATAAATACCAGTGACGAGCCAATATCTTTGGCGCGCCCGGAAAGCTCATGGCGCTCAGATCCCGTGCGATCTACTACTGCCTCCACCGATGAGTTGGCTAACTCCGCCATCAGCACCCAGAAAACACTCGCAATCAACAAGATAAGTTCGATATGCGTTTGTGCCAGCCAGAATGCTGTAGGAATAAGCACAACCGCGAGCCCCACTTCCTGTCGGAATGCCGCCTCATACTTCCATACCGCCACGAAGCCTTTCATCGAATAACCAAACGCATCAACTATACGTGGAATACCGGTTTTGCCTGGCTTACTCATTCACTGTCTCCGCTCGATTGTCATCACAGGTTAATTGCACATTCACACAATAGTCACACAGCAATGTTACTAATAGATGGACGCGGACATAATTTATCTTGTTCGCGCGATTTCATCTGCAACTATTTAAAATGGCGGTGAATCATGAACACTTTTTTACAGCGCGTCCATCACTTGGACACATTGGCCTTTTTGTGGGTGCATGTGACCAAAGGCTTCCAGTATCGTCGCTCGGTGAGATTTATTTCGCAGACGGGCGATGGCCCTCTGTATTTGATTGTGGCGCTAGCACTACTCACTCTTGAACCTGTTGCTGGTGGATATTTTTTCTGGGCGGGAATTATCGCCTACGTGTTTGATGTCAGTTTATATTTGTTACTGAAAAATCTAATCAAGCGCGATCGCCCCGCCGCAAAAATAACAACCTATCAGGCGTGGATTACACCTTCAGATCAATTCAGTTTTCCCTCGGGGCATACTGCTGCCGCATTTTTATTTGCCTGTCTAATTTTTAATTTTTATCCGTTGTTCGCAATCCCCTGTTTCATTTGGGCCTGTGCAATCGGTATGAGCCGTGTATTGCTCGGCGTGCACTACCCAACTGATCTGGTTGCTGGTGCATTGCTCGGTAGCACCTGTGCATTCTGGGGGATTTACTTGCACTCATTGATTGTTTCTTTACATTAATATCCGAAGCGAGACCGCATGAAAATACTGTATGGAGTTCAGGGTACCGGTAATGGTCACACCACGCGCGCGCGCATTATGGCCAAAGCGTTTGCCGAAGTAGGCGCACAAGTTGATTGGGTGTTTTCAGGCCGCGAACGCGACAAGTATTTTGATATGGAAGCCTTTGGTGAGTTTCAGTCTTATCGCGGGCTTACGTTTGCCACACAAAATGGCAAAGTGCTTTTCGTAAAAACAGCGCTAACATCCAATGTTGCCCAGCTTTATCAAGACACAAAGAAAGTTAATGTAGAAGGTTACGATTTTATTATTAATGATTTTGAACCTGTTTCCGCATGGGCGGCGAAACGTGCAGGGAAAAAAGTCATCGGTATTTCGCATCAAAATGCGTTTTTTTACGATATTCCCAAAGCCGACAGTAATTTTGTGACCAACTGGTTTATGCATAATTTTGCCCCGGTTACTCAACCCATCGGTTTGCATTGGCACCACTTCAACCAGCCAATTCTTCCGCCGCTGGTAGAATCATCGCATTACCCTAATGTTTCCACTCCCAAACAATATTTAGTCTATCTGCCATTTGCGGGCCTGGAAGATATAGTACCGCAGCTGCGTGAATTTCCTGACTATGATTTTTTTATCTATCAACCTGTACCCGCCGCTTATGACGAAGGAAATATTCACGTTCGCCCTTTTTCACGGGAAGGCTTTCAAATGGATTTACATCGCTGCGAAGGGGTGATTTGCAGTGCAGGATTTGAATTACCCAGTGAAGCAATTCATTTGGGTAAAAAAATATTAGTTCAACCCGTCGCAGGTCAGATGGAACAGAAGTCTAATGCGCTGGCGCTTGAAAGGCTGGGTTATGGCTATGCCGCCAAAAAGTTTGATGTGGCTACCTTGGGCAAATGGCTGCCACTAAAACCACCAGCCAATCCTCGTAATTACCCTGATGTCTCCAAAGCATTGGTACATTGGTTAATGAACGGTGGTGGCGAAAACATTAATGACTTGCAACAGCAACTGTGGAAAGAAAGTGTAGAGAAAGAAATTCACTTAACCGGACTACTTGCTAAATAAATTGCTAGTTGAGCAGCACGTCGGATTAAGTCAATCAAATGAGACTTTTTGACGGGCAGATTTAATAGAACCGCGCTGGGTTTTGGCATCCATACGGCGCTGTTTGGATGAAAAAGTAGGTTTGGTTGCGCGGCGCATTTTTTCAATTTTTATCGCGTCGAGAATAACGTCCTGCAAGCGCACCAAAGCATCCTCACGGTTTTGTTCTTGCGTGCGAAAACGCTGGGCTTTGATAACAAGCACACCTTCGTTAGTGATGCGTTTATCGCCCAATGCTAACAAACGCGCTTTGCAAAACTCACTTAACGACGAATTAGGGATATCAAAACGCAAATGTATCGCACTCGACACCTTGTTGACATTTTGCCCGCCCGCTCCTTGAGCACGCATAGCATTGCATTCAATTTCACTCAGGGGAATTACAATCGAGGCGTTTACGCGCAACATACTAATGCTGCTCTGCGGTTTGGTAAAAATGCAGCGGTTTTCGATCATCAACCAGCACTGGCTGCTGATCGCTATTCAAGCGGTTACGCCAGGAATGCCAGCGCACAATCAACCCACCCAGCAGCAAACCCGCAAAACCACAGAGCGTAGTAATACCCTCGTGGGCAAATTGATGATGAGCAACCGCAGTGGCGACCAGAAGCGTTATTAAGGGAACCATGTAGACCAGCAATGCCCCTTTTGCGATAACGTCTTCCGGGATCCCGATTTGAATCTCATCACCTAACTGATAACTCGATGGATTACGTCCTTCCAGCAACACCCAAATATAGGCGCTGTGACCATCCCATTTATTGATAAGACTCTGCCCGCAACCTTTTTCCGCCTTGCAGGAACCGCAGGCGGATTTCCGGATGGTTTCCACCCAAACACCTTCAGTTTCTATCGCAACAATGCGGCCGGTTTCGAGAATCATAAAAAACGCCTGAAAAAACCCTATAGAAAAATCGTCAAGAATAAATGACTGAATAAACGTCTAAGATAAAAAAAGGATTAAATCCCCTCTATATTCTGCGCAATTTTTTGGGCGGTGACGACCGGTATTTCACCCACTACAGTTATCCGATAACTATTACCTTGATAACTCAAAGAATCCATCACTGCCAAAGTCGCCCCACGTGAGGCTACACCTTCGGGTATAGCGCCGCTTGCCGCTTCGATAAATACCGAGAAGGTTGTCAACCCATCGGTATACATCAACATATCAATCTGCTCACGCACCTGTCTTTGTCCAACGAAAGCAAACCCGGGCGGCACCCAAGCCAACTGCCAATTCTCTGGCTGTTTACCTGTGGATGGGTTGCACTCCGTTAATTGCGTGGTGGTCGAGCGCTGCAATTTAGCAGCTGGTTGTTGTTTTATGCTCGCCAAATCCGGGCTCAAGTCAATATCGATAAATTGATAGCGCTCAAGCGGACGCGCCGATTCGTCTACCAACCAGGATTTAAGAACCAGACCGGTCTCGTTATCAATACTTATGAGTGAACTGTGACGAAAGCTATCCAGCGGCAAGGCCAGCAAAGCAGTGGCTTCACGCCCCGCCACACGCTCCGGGCCGCGAATCTCGAATTTATAAAATTGATCCATACGGGCGAGATTAGAACCGAGCTGGCTCATTTTACCCTGCAATAGTTGATCGCCAATTGACTCACAACCCACAGCCTTACCAGAACGCGTAAATTCACGGTCAGGGCCATTCAGGTGCTGCAGGCGCTCGTGCTCAATCCCATCCTCCACCCAATGAGTGATGCGGAAACTTTGCAGTGACGGATTGTCTTTGTGTTGATAAGTGAATGCCCCTTGATAATTCAGGGTGTGCGGAACACTCGCCATTTTTTTTAATAATTTTGCAATTTGAGGGGATTGGGCTGCACTGGCAGATGTTTGTGCAATCTGATTAGTTGCTGACGCACTGGCGGATTGAGCCTGCACATTGAGAGAGAAGACTAACGGGGATAATAATAAGATGGTGCGAATACAAAGGGAAGTGGACATTCTGGACTCGAGGGAGAGTGAATCAAGGGAGCAGCATAACTGCTCCACCTGTTAATGCAACGAATCTTATATTAGCCAAAGCTCCAGCCTATGCGGCAAAGCTAAAGCTGGGGAAACTATTCCTCTTCAATCAGAATAACGCGCGTGTAAGGCAACATACCTTGGCCACTATTGAGCGAAGCATTATCGGTGTGTTCCTGAATCAACTGATTCACGTAAATGCTGATATCTTCATTATAAATCGGGGCTGCTTCCTGACGCGGTACAAACATTACCCGCCGATTTTCCTGCGGGCGTGATTCATAACCGCTCTGCACTGCCACAGTACGTGCCGAAAGTGCCGGGGCGTTAATACCAGAGGGCAGATTGGCTGCCTTGGTTTCATTAGCGCCGACGGGAGTAGCTACTGACGCGTTAGCGGCAAATTCTGCAGTTTGCGGCGCAGCTGCCTGATACTGCTGCACACCCACAATCAACGCACCTGCTACCGACGCGGCAACTGCAACACGACCAGCTTGCTGCCACCAGCGCGACGGAATAGCTATCATATTGCCAGCTGCGGTTTGCTCGGAATCAGTCCGGACAGTAACGGGCGGTTGAATCGAGTAAGTTTCTTCAGCATCGATTGCAGCGCTAATGCGTGTGGCGAAATCGTTAGATGCTATCACCGGCAGGTCTTTTCTCAGACCAGCACTCGCGATTTGATAGCGGGACCAAGTTGACTTGAGTTCAGAGTCTGATTCCACTGCTTTAAGCAGCCGCTGCAGTTCTAACTCAGATACCTGATTATCCATAAGTGCTGACAGGGATTCGGCAAGCACTGGTGGTTGGATTTGCTCTGTCATTCTCGCTGGTGCCTCTATGCAAAAACTATTATTTAAGAATTGCGTTATGGTTTGCCAAGCGCCTGACACCTTGGTGGTATCTGTCTCAGCTGCTTTCTATGACTAGACGATAGTCAATTGGTTCACGAAATTACAAAAAATTGTGCAAGTTTTTCAAGGGGGTTGCAATTTTCCTGCAGTCAAAATGGCAACCCGCCGAATGCTAATCTTCAATCAGCGGTTTGATACGTTTATCAATCGCCTCGCGCGCCCGGAAAATACGCGACCGCACCGTACCTACCGGGCAGGCCATCACCTCGGCGATTTCTTCATAACTCAAACCATCAATCTCACGCAAGGTCACCGCCGTGCGCAGATCGTCGGGGAGATCCCGGAACGCTTGTAAAATAGTATCTTGCAACTCTTCACACAATATATTGTGCTCAGGTGTATTCAATTCATGCATGCCGTCATTGCCATCAAAGAATTCGGCATCTTCGATTTCTACATCGCTGGTCGGCGGGCGACGGTTGCGCGCGACTATATGATTCTTGGCGGTGTTAATGGCAATACGATAAATCCATGTATAAAAGGCGCTGTCCCCACGAAAATTGGGTAGCGCACGATAGGCTTTAATAAAGGCTTCTTGAGCCACATCCTGAGCTTCGGCGTGATCGCGAATAAAACGGCTAATCACCGCCAATACTTTGTGCTGGTATTTAATCACTAGCAAATCAAACGCGCGTTTATCGCCTTTTTGAACTCGCTCGACCAATTGCTGATCAACATCAGGCGCTAGTTGCGCTGTCATTCTTTAACCCCCAAGCGCCCCAACCTCACGGTTATCGGGCAAATCTGCGTCAGTACTCTAAAGCCAATTGACCCATTTGAATACGACCTAATAAAACCAACTCTTAATCTAGTGCCTGAGCCTATTAAAGATGGCCGGCTCATAGACAAAACCATGCATAAAAAGTTCATGGTCGATTATACGGGGTTATTACTCCAATGGCTGTTTACTTCGTATAAAGCGACACAGGCTTGATATACTGCACCGCTTGCTATCTCTTTTTCAGGCGCTCCTCGCGCAAACCGGGTTCTATCTGCATGAAGAAACACTATCAATACGATGTTCTGGTCATTGGTTCAGGCGCAGCTGGCCTCACCCTGGCGCTAAGTCTAGCCCAACAGGCGCGGGTTGCCGTGCTGAGCAAAAATGAAATTAACCAGGGTTCAACCTGGTTTGCGCAAGGTGGTATAGCTGCGGTATTAGATGATCAAGACTCCATCGATGCACATGTTGCCGATACGCTGATCGCCGGTGCCGGGTTATGTCATGAAGACGCGGTTCGTTTTACGGTAGAGCGCAGCAAAGATGCGATTCAATGGCTCATCGCTCAAGGCGTCAACTTCACCAAGGAAAATAGCAATGGTGATTACCATCTCACCAAAGAAGGCGGCCACAGCCACAGACGTATCATTCACAGCGCGGATGCCACCGGCCAAGCGGTACACTCCACACTCATCGAGCAAGTTCATCAACAAGCCAACATCGATATTTTTGAACACCATGTTGCCGTGAACCTGATCTCGCAGGCAGATGCAGATTCACGCAAGCTGCGCTGCACCGGTGCCTATGTGCTAGACAGTAAAACGGATGCGGTACATGTATTTCAGGCAAAAGTCGTCGTGCTAGCCACCGGCGGTGCGAGCAAAGTCTACCTTTACAGCAGCAACCCCGACAGCGCCAGTGGTGATGGTATCGCCATGGCGTGGCGTGCCGGTTGCCGCGTGGCAAATATGGAATTCAACCAGTTCCACCCCACCTGTTTATATCACCCGCGCGCAAAAAACTTTTTGATTACCGAAGCCCTGCGCGGCGAAGGTGCCTATTTGCGCTTGCCGAGCGGCGAACGGTTTATGACGCGCTTTGATGAACGCGAAGAATTGGCGCCACGCGATATAGTCGCTCGCGCCATCGACCATGAAATCAAGCGCCTCGGTTGCGATTGTGTGTATCTGGACATCAGCCACAAATCAGAAGAGTTTATCAGCGAGCACTTTCCTACGGTAAAGGCCCGCTGTTTGGAATTTGGGATCGATATCACCAAAGAAGCCATTCCCGTTGTTCCCGCAGCCCATTACACCTGTGGTGGCGTTGTCGTCGATAAAAATGGCCAAACCGACTTGCAGCATCTCTATGCAATCGGCGAAACCTCATTTACCGGATTGCACGGCGCCAACCGCATGGCGAGTAATTCGCTGCTCGAATGTATTGTTTATGCGCAATCAGCGGCGCTGCATATTTTGGCGAAATTGGACAAGATCCACGCACCGGAGTTATCGCCGCAATGGGATGAGTCGCGCGTAAGGGATTCCGATGAAGACGTTGTGATTTCACACAATTGGGACGAGCTGCGCCGCTTTATGTGGGATTACGTAGGCATCGTGCGCACACATAAGCGCCTCGAACGCGCGACCCACCGCATCAAGCTGCTGCAAAAAGAAATCGCCGAGTACTACAGCAACTACAGGGTCAGCAGCGATTTGATCGAGCTGCGCAACCTTGCGATTGTTGCCGAGTTAATTATCCGCTCCGCCCACGAACGCAAAGAAAGCCGCGGCCTGCACTTCTCGCTCGATTATCCAGAGAAGTCATCTATAGCCCGCGATACGATTGTGGTGCCCACAAATTTTGCAGGCCAAGACGTGATTGTGAGCAAGGATGTCTGACGCCCGGGTTAGGCTTCTGGAGTTAGGCGTCGAGGGCTACGCTTTGGGTGTCAAACAAGCGCGCAACCAGCGGCGTAAACTGGCGTTATGATCTTTGCTTAAGGCATCGCTAAATACTAATAAGCGTCGCGCTTTGCCGGTTGCCGTTTCGCGTAAAGGCAAAATAATCAACCAAGACCAGCACAACACCTCACCTGCCAATTCCAATTGGTAGGTGTGACCGTCTTGCTCAAGCACCCAATGACTACCGGAATAACTGACCGCACGCGTTGTGCAACTTTTTACTTCTCGCCGGTTGACCACCCACAAGCCGCTCCAGCAAAGAATTAGCCCCAACACCCAAAATGGCTGCTCGATGATATATGGATAAAATACCAACAGCAGGCTCAGACCGAATAAGCCGTAACTGCAGCGATAAAGTAGCAAAGCAAAGCGGGAGTTGTTGATACAAACCGCTGCCAGCATCGGCAGCGGTTTTAAAACAGAGGAATCGGCAGCAATATCGTCGATATCAACTGCTTTTTTGAAGACCGGTATTTGCACGAATAATATCCACAATCCGTTGTAGTTCGGGGTTAGCAGGATCATTCCTGCGCATAAACCAGGCAAATAAATCCTGATCTTGCTCCTCTAATAATAACCAGTAACGCTCTTTGTCGGCCTGCTCCAAGGTCGGGTAGACATTTTCCAGAAACGGCATCAACACCAAATCCAGCTCCAGCATTCCGCGCCGGCTACCCCAAAACAAACGATTCATTTCCACAACTATACCCATTTTGATCGCGAGACAGGAACGGCATTATAAACGAGCCATTCCCTAAACGCTTGCTTTGATCACCCTATTCCGCCCCTGCGCTTTAGCTTGGTAGAGCGCCATATCCACACTGCGGAATAGTTGATGGAAAGGAATTTTTCCATCGCTAGTGCCCACACCCAAACTAATGGTCACATGCAGTTCCGGAAACTGATCAACGTTAGCGGTCGCGATTAAGGCACGCATTTTTTCGGCGATAGCAAAGGCGGCTTCCAAATGTGTATCGGGCAACACCAGCACAAACTCTTCACCACCCCAACGCGCAATTTGATCGCTTTGGCGCGTATGAGCTTTGATTAATTCAGTCACTTTCTTAAGCACCAGATCGCCACCATCGTGCCCGAGTGAATCATTAATTTTTTTAAAGTGGTCAATATCAATAATCACCATAGAAACCAGTTTTTCGGTATCCATCGGAAAATATTGTGCGATGTACTCCGACAGTCCATGGCGATTCAACAAACCCGTCAAAGGGTCAATCATCGACAATTTTTTATATTTATCTGTCTCTTGCGTCAGCAGTGAATTTTGATTTGCCAAACGTTCGAGGCGCTGATGCTCCAGACGAATCTCTTTGGTGAGCTTGGCCAAACTGATACCACCGACAAACATAATGACGCTCAACCAAAATACCAGTATCCCTAAATACCAATCCTCCCGCGCGACCCACTCGCCGATAAACTCCACTTTATTCAGCTTGAAACTATGTTTGCCCGGCGTAGCGGGATAACTGGTATCAATCCCGAAGGCGATAACATTACGAAAGTTTGGCAATGCATTTTCACGCGGCACTTTGTATTGAGTAATCCACCACTCAGCCGCAGAAAACTCGGACAAGCTCAATACCAGATCATCTTTAATATAAGTAACCGGGATTTGCACATTGTTAAATTTCGCGGTCTGCAAATCATTAATATCGGAAAAACCCGGCTCATAATTGCGCAAATAAAAGCGCAGCCTCTGGTCACCCCCTTCATAATCCAAATCGATATTAATTGTTTGATAACTCGATAAATCTATTCCCGTAGTACCCAAACCACCACCGAGATAGACATTGAATCCACATGCATGCACTTTGCCATCATTCTCGATATTGCACTCCCACGCGAGACCTTCAAAATCAGTCCACTGCACCATGGACTCACCCGCTGAATTCATATCGGCATAAATATAGTGAGGGATATTCGTAGACGGGACGACAAGCATTTTTTTGGCGGGCAAAAACTCATGGGCATACATCACAGACACTGTGATCATGCAGTAGAGGAACAGCTTATAAAAAGCACTTTGTCGGAGGGTGGAGTAATGCTTAGCAGTCACAAAGATTCACCATGAGTAAACACTCCACATAGTCAGACTGAATAATGGATGCCGACTCTTTAACACAGCTGATCCCTCTCTCAAGACTCGAAGGTCTTAAGCCCCAATTAGTCCTTATGACTATTTGACGAAAAATCTACTTTATACTGACTATTTATAGTCCAGAATGTACTAACTGCCAATGAGCACACTGCCAAAAAACGGTATGATGCAAACCACATCACCCTGCCGATCAACATCGGCACCATCATCTGCAGCAACAGAAAGATTCACACACATTAGCGGTATTGGTAGTTATGACCCAGCATAAGCCCACATCCAACCAGTCACCCCGTCTGGTAAAACTTCATCAAACCCAGCTGCTTCTGGTCAAAGGGCCGGAAGCCAGCAAGTTTTTGCAAGGCCAGGTCACCTGTGACCTGCGCGAACTGAATGCGCCCGTCACCCGAATAGGCGCCCAGTGCAATCCCAAAGGGCGAATACTAATCAGCTTTCGCGCCCTGCAAATCGATGCAAGCACTATCGCCCTGCGCATTCCCTCATCCATGATGGAGAAAGCGAAAAGTTCGCTCGGCAAATACATCGTCTTCTCCAAAGCAAAATTGCACGACGACAGCGAGTACAGTTTATTCGGCATCTACGGCGATGACGCCAAACGCGCAGCCGAAACTGTTTTTAATAAACTGCCCACAGATAATGATGGCTGGATCGAAAAAGACGGAAACATCCTGATTCAGTTAGCGCAGGATCGTTTTGAATGCTGGATCAAGTCCGCTGACGCAACCGCGTTTGCAACCGCGTTCGAACAACAACTGAGCGATCACACCGTTGTTGGTGATTTAAATGATTGGGAACTACTGAATATTCGCGCCGGTATCGCCGATATTTACCCCGAGACAATCGAGCTGTTTACCCCGCAAGAAATCAACTATCAATTAATTAATGGGATTAATTTCCGCAAAGGCTGCTATACCGGGCAGGAGATCGTGGCGCGGCTGCATTATCGCGGCAAATTAAAACGTCACATGTACCGTTTTGAACTCAGTGGCAATCAGCGCCCCGCCCCCGGAACCGCGCTGGTAAATGCTACAACCGGGCATATCAGTGGCCACATAGTCGCCACGGCTTTCTCCGCCGATAATCAGATCGAGATTCTGGCCTCACTCCTGGATGAGCAGTTGGATCAAGTCACTCTGGAAGCCAGCACAGAATTTTTAAAACAGCTGCCACTTCCCTATGCTATACCTACAGCAGATGAATCCACTGATTAGCACCGCGATTGATTAGCACAGGAAGTCAATAAGTAGCGTCATCAATATGTAGCACCATCAATGACCAGCGCCGTAATAGGATCACGCATGAACCCCATTGCTGAAAAAGTTCGCACCGAAATTATCACCGCGATCAACAATGACCAACTCGTACTACCCACACTGCCCGAAGTCGCCTTAAAAGTACGGGAAGTCTCCGACGACCCGAATGCCGACATCGACAAACTGGCCATGGTCATCGGTGGCGATGCCGCCTTGAGCGCCCGCATTATCCGCGTAGCCAATAGCCCGCTCCTACGTGCCAGCCGCGCAATCGAAGACCTGCGCGCAGCGCTTATGCGCCTCGGCATTCAATACACCTGCAATATCGCAACCGGCCTCGCCATGGAACAAATGTTCCAAGCCACTTCAGACCTGGTGGATATGCGCATGCGCGAAGTCTGGAGCCGCTCAAGTGAAGTCGCCGGTATCAGCCACGTATTATGCAAACACTACACTCGCCTGCGCCCAGATCAAGCAACCCTCGCCGGCCTCGTTCATAAAATCGGCGTACTCCCCATTCTCACCTACGCCGAAGACCACCCAGCACTCCTCAAAGACAGCTTCACTCTCGACGCCGTCATCGACGAATTGCACGCACCTATCGGCGACCTGATTTTAAAAGCCTGGGGCTTCCCCGACGAACTAGCCCACATCCCCACCCAACATATCGATTTCGCCCGCCAAAGCCCCAAAGCCGATTACGGCGATATAGTCACCGTCGCCATGCTGCAAAGCTACCTCGGCTCAGACTCACCCATGGCAAAAATAGATTGCTCCCAAGTAAAAGCCTTCGAACGTTTGGGGCTCGACCCGGAAATGCATATCGCAGACTCAGAAGATTTAAGCGCAGAAATGGAAGCAGCGATGTCACTATTGCTTTAGGGCAATAGCGACTGAAAATCAAAAAAGAGTTGTTTGAAAAGTTGCGGGTTCGGTGGGCCGTGATGAACTATCGAGGTGTGCGACGTCACTTCTTGGTCTGAAAACCACCAATAACTAGCACCTGTATCAGGCTGAACTAAATCAAGCGCTTCGAGAATATCAGTAGCGCAAGCTTCAGATCTAACATGCTCAGCAAGGAAGCCGCACACATCATCGGGCAACACATCTCCTTGCAACAATGTTGGAAGTTCACTCGCCAGTGACGGCAGATGTGAAACCAAAACCGGATCAATATCCTTGGGCGCTCCTTTTAGAACAGTTATAAAGGGGAAATATCTTCCCACTGAGTCAACACTAGGCATTAACGCACCGTAGAAAAATTCATCCCCCCATTGTTTAGGAAAAATAACAAAATTCCACACGGGTGCTGTCAAGTAGACATCTAACCACGCGTGCTGCTCAATGGCTAAACTCGCCATTCCTTCACAAAACCAATCATCAATGTATTTGAGATTGTGATGGGGAATGTGGCGCGAGACAAAATCCCCGGCGCTGGGAATTTTTCCATAAAACCCCCAGTTCAGCACAGAAGCAAGAGTATTCATTTAATTAGCGTCGCACCGGACATGAGAAATTACTTAATTCCGCCAAATAAAAGGGATTATTTACACTGCTCGCCGTCACCTCAAGTACCACTTTGTGACCGTGAATGAACAATGTGGTGATAAATTTTTCTGGCTGTAAGCGACGCCGCTCACCTAAATCAAACAGGCGCATCAACGCCCAGGGACCGTTTACCACCATTGATTTGCGATTGATCTCCGCACCACTTAATTCCACACGAATTTGATTAGTACCCAGAGGGCCGGGCCAAGATACCGCGCGCGGAATTTGTGGCCCGTGAGCATACTGAAATAGTTGTCCGTCAAAATCGAGTGAAAGCTGGTTAATAGCTGCATCCATTTCCAATACTTTGTATTCGAAATTTAACGCGGGTGTACGCGCGCCAGCTGGAAAAAATACATCGCGAATTTTTGCAGCCTGCTGAAAAGACTCGATAGGTAATTGCCCCGCGTTTGACTGGCGCAAAGACCAAGTGCGAGTGCTCATATCGGTAATAGGCCTTAAATGCTCGTTAAAAAAACTGTCCATCATTCCCGCAGGTGCAAACATCTTTGAAAAATCAGCAAAGGTGACATCGCGTTTTGACGTGCGATCAAAAGGATAACGACCACTTATAGCAACACGACAAAACTCGCCCACTGAACTCGTTAACTCTGCACTCAGCGCCCCGCGAACGCCGCCCTCAGCCTGACGCTTACCTTCATCGGTTAAGCCTTCCAAAATCGTGCGCACGGGAATTGGATAACGGGCTGCCTCCGAACGAATCTGTGCGATAACATCCTGCTGACCCAATGCCCTTGCACCACTGCGAATGGAAAAATCGGTATTAGAAAGATTTATATAAACCTCGTTGAACATTTTCAACAATGCACTTTTTTCGGCTTCTTTATTAGATCCCAAACTGAAATCAACCAATTCTTTAAACCGTATGTCAACTATGTCTTCCAATGCATCATCCATCGCCATGGTAGAAGACAAGCCATCTATAGTGCGCCCCATTCCCGGAACTTTAGCAGTTACCCGCTTTACCACTTCATTGGTCACGGTGCCAGACGACGCAGATAAACCGTTGGTTAAACGCAGCTCTTGTGCTGCAGCATCAAGCAATTGTATTAGTGGAGAATCAACCGCCGATAAAATACGCGCCACATCAATAGACTCGGACATGGAACGGGTTTCTACCAAGCGTAAATCGCCAAGATAGTTGTCCCATAGGGCAGCATAATCCTGTAGATATAAACGCGTTACCGCCAGCTCAGTATCAGACTGTTTTAAAGCATCAATTATTCCAGAACTAAACGAAGAGTAGGAACCCAACACCCAAGACTCTTCAGTGACGATGTCGGCAAGCATTCCTTCCAGCGCTGGCAAAAACACTTGCCGGTAACCCGAACGAGTATACAAACCTGGAATGCCGTCACTGAGTGGTTTTCCACTATTACGCTGAAAAACAAAATTAACTTTTGCACCACCACCACTCAAAAAGGAAAAGTCAGTGACGTTATTTTTCAGAAGACTGGCTTTAACTGTTTGATAAGCACGTTCAGCAAATGAAAATCCGCTTAGTGTTCTACGTTTATCCTGCACCAAGCGCTCATTCATCGCATAGGGCGACACCAGTGTTTGTTGACTGAGCAAATTACGTAAATGAAATAGCATCGCCGACTGCTGTTCACGTGAGATGTCGGGTGAGAAATTTTGTTTGAAGTCAGCTTCAACAAACGCCAGTAACTGCGCGCCATCGTAATTAGCGGGCTGATTAAGCATCAAATAGGCTTTTAACGACTGATAGGTCAAGTCCAGATCACGTTCCGATGAGGTGTCAACTAGCCGTTCCAAGCGCTGAGCCACCACGGGCAGCAAGGTGCTGCGCAAAGCGCGGTCGTAAGCGTACTGCGTTGCTGAATCAAGCTTTAATCCTTGGTATAAGCCAAACGTCATGGGTAACGGCGGCTCTTCGACAGGAAAACCATTTCCTTCCGCCAGACAACAAAGCTCATTGAGCACAGGCAGATATTGAATAAAGTCCGTTACCCCCGAATCTGATAATCCTGAAAATGCAGCAGATGCCGAGCGACTTTTGGCTTCGATACTTTTTAGATACTCAATATTTTTGTAATAACTGCCGGCCAAAAAAGCCGAAAATAACAAGAATGCACATAAAATAAGACTGTGCGCACCTAGCCCAAACCACAATTCCTTTTTTTCCTCGCGTCGATTTTTACCGGCCAGATGTGCCTCAGGAAGGATAACTTTGGTTATCAAATCCTTTAAGAAAAAGCTGCGGCCGCCGGTGCCCTTCTTATTAATATTGATGCTAGAACTAACGCCAAAACGACGCCCTAACGCCCCGAGGACACGATCAAAAGGTGTGCCCTCCTGAGTACCGCTGGCAAAATAAACACCACGCACCTGTACACCGGAAAGATCACTACCCGAAAAAACTTTATCGACCACATCTCCAATTAACGGTAAACAGTTGGAAAAGTTTTGCGGGAAAGCATAAGCATGCGCGCGCCGTGATAAATCCGTTTCGCGCAACATAATATCGGACATACCATCAAACAAACGTCGCGCAATCAGCCCCAACTCAGTGCGAATAAGCTCATTCACACTCGCCTTGCCAGAAGCATGGTCAGGCTGGGGAGGAAAGGTAAATCCCAGCACCTGCTCGCGCTCTTCTTTGGAAAGATCGGAAAAATAATCGCTGAAGCCACCCAGAAGGTCAGCCTTGGTAATCAGGATATAAACCGGAAAACTGATCCCCAAGGATTTACCGAGTTCACTCAATCGCGCTTTGATAATCGCGGCATGTCTATCGCGCGACTGTTCGCTGCCAGCCAAAAGGTCGCTCATTGAAATAGTTAATACTGCTCCATTTAGCGGTTGCTTTGGTCGGAATTTTTTCAGTAACCCTAGAAAACCAAGCCATTCATCTTTATCGTATTCAGAGTGGCTTTCATGGGTTATATAACGGCCTGCAGTGTCGATAAAAACAGCATCATCGGTAAACCACCAATCGCAATTGCGTGTACCGCCCACACCTTTTAATGGTTCCCGTCCAACAACGTCGGTTAATGGGAATTGCAAACCGCTATTGATTAACGCCGTTGTTTTACCAGAACCTGGCGCCCCGATAAAAACGTACCAGGGAAATTGGTAGACAAATCTTTTTCTAAGCCCTGCAAAAAATCCTGTACGAGTATCGGCGGTGGAGTTCTTCAAGTGCCCCATAGCACGTGCAAAATTCCGACTCAACTCATCAATCGCCAAGCCACTATTAGAATCAGGCAGCCCTTTACCAGCCAACGCATCTATAAATTTGTCGTTAATTCTGTGTACGCGCCAAACAGCAATTATTTTCTTAATAACGGAATAGGCAAGCAACAACGCAATTAATATTATGCGATGGCTAACAGCTTCCAGTGGCCGCCACTCTGCAAACGCAAACAGTGGCCCGATAAACCAGATAGCGCAGGCGAGCAAGAATATCGCGGCCAACTTCCATAGCGCTGGATGGGTTAGATAAACAATAAATTTACGAATCACGACCCGGTTTCCCTTTAATATTTTGCAGAAGTCAGCAATATTTTTACTTCAACACGGCGATTAAGCGATCGCCCCTCTGCGGTGCTATTAGCCGCAACGGGCTCTGCATCACCCAGCCCTTGAACATCAATCGATCTATTACTTACCAGGCTGGATTGCAAATAACTAGCAACACTGCGCGCACGGTCCACTGACAGATGCCAATTTGATGGAAAACGAGCGCTGCGAATAGGCACGTTGTCAGTATGACCAGAAACAACGGCACCCTTCCCATAGCGCTCAACGACATCGGCAACTTTTCGAATGACCGCAAGATAATTTGAATTAATAGTAATGCTGCCAGATTCAAACAAGCCGTCGCCCATTAGAGTGACGACAGCAATGCCTGAGGACTCGGTAACACTCACTAACCGCTTATCGACCTCCTCCTGTAGCATTAGCGATATTTGTCCAGCTGTTACCTGTGCTGGTGGTGTCACGATAACCTCAGGTATAGGCAACCCAACAACTTGAGCGAATACTGAATCAGAGTAATCCGATAATTTAAGTGTGAAGAAAACGAACAAAGCCGCTCCCGCAATCACACAAAAAAGTGCCGATACCCACACCGGCAATAGTGTCCATATCGCAGTGCGGGGCTTTGCGAATCCCATCCAATGCGGTGATAGTGCTTTTATTTTTTCGCCTTTTACATCGGCAATAATTTCAGCCAAGCGTCGGCGCAGAAGTTCCAGTTGTGAATGACCATTAGGTACCACTTTGTATCTGCCTTCAAATCCGAGCGAGATACAAAAGAACATTAATTCGATAAGGTCACGATGAAGTGCTGGAGTCTGGGATACTTTGGCCAGAATTTGGAAAAATTTTTCGCCACCCCAGGTTTCATTGTGAAAGGTTACCAACAAACTATATCGCGGCCAGACACCACCCCCGCCCCAAGGAGTCTGCGCTGCCGTCTCATCGATAACCGTACAAAGACAGTAGCGCGCAGCGGAAATGTGCTCCGGCGATATAGCCTCGGCTTTCGCACGCGCTTCAAATTTTTTAATCTCATCGATTAAATAATTACGCAACTGTGAAGGGTCAGGATTGTGTACCAGGGTTCGCACCTGATAAATCATATTCAGAATTGGATTGGCAACTGCCAGAATCGGATTACCACCAGAAAAAACGTCATCCGCTTCGCTAAAAAATGTATTGGACGTTAGTGACTCAGTTGCAGCCTTGGCTCGCCCCCCCGGATTTGGCACCACAAAGGTTCTAGAGGTATTCACTCCAAATGACTCGATATCGAGCATAATAATTCCTTGTAAACGTCAGATTATCTACGTATTGCCCAGCACTGCATTTGTAAATCGGGGAAATCACCCGCCACATGCATAGCGATAGTGCCTGAGGCCTTGAAGGCACTCCACATATCCGAGCTGGTATCCAATTCAAAATAATGCGTGCCCGTGTGGTAAGGGATTTGTCGTGGTGCTATAGGCAGCGAATGCAACAAAATACCTGGCAATTGCAAATTGACTAAATCCCTGATTTTATCAACGGAGCCAATTTTTATTTGCTTCGGAAAACTTTGCTTTAGCAAATCGGGAGGAACACTGGCATGAACGGCCAAAACAAACTGGCTGGAAGCAAATAGTTCGCGGTCGGTTACCTGGCCAATGCGTACACCGTAATTTTTTTCTACCAACTGAATCTCAATGGCGTTTTGCTCCAACACAGTCGACAAATAGCGCCTAAGTATCTGCACAAGTGGAACGAAAGATTTGGCAGCCTCATCGTGAAAATAAAGTGGCAAATCGCCATTGCGCTTGCTTTCGCTGGCAAAGGTCGACAACTCGCCGCAGAGTGCAATCAATATTTTGTAAGCCTCCTCAGGAGTAGCGCCATGCGTCTGCAACAAATGCGTCAATTGCGGCTCATTGCGATTTAACAGTTGCAACATTAAAAATTCTCCCACCTCAGAGACTCCACCGCGCCCGGGTTGACTGATACGGGTACTCAATATATCAGCGCGCTGCTTTACTAACCCAAGCACTTCATTTAATAACGAAGTTAAAAAACTTGATGCTGAATTGGAGATCAAGGCAGGAATGTAGTGGTTATCTAATAAGAGCTGACGGTCACTGCGCTTCTCCAAAATCCGAATAGCGCTCAATGCGATCCAGGAGTCTGTCAGCTCAGCTTGTAACAACAGACGTAACCGAGGTTTTGCCAACTGCAATTCCGCAGCATCGCCGCCGACAGAGTTGGTATCTTCAATCACGGCGTCTTTGACTGAGTAACGCGCAAGGCTTTGCTCATGAGCATCGAAAGCAATCGATTCCGCTTGATTATTTTGTGAGGGCAAAGCGAGGTAAATAATTTGGTCAGCAACGCCATCCTTTATTGTAAGTGGTGCCGGTGCGTCGAAATTGGAAGAAAAACTAAAGGGTGTACCATCCGGGAATATTCCCTCAGCTTCCAGGATAGCAACAACACCGAGCGCCAGTGAAGCTGTATCCAATTGCAGCCGCCTAAACCCCCAGAAATAATGGGCAGGCGCTTGAGCGCGCTGGTGGCGCATTAACGCCAAATAGCGCTCCTGCTGCTGAAAATGTTGTGGCCGCAAAAACATCCCTTCAGACCAAACAACCTTTTTATATGTATCCATAAAACAAAAAACTCCCATTAATGTTGTTTAGGCAAAGGCTCTAATTTAATTTTATTCTCTTCGAGTGATACCTTGTGTGAGGAGGTGCTTTCTCCGCCCAACTTAGGAAAAAAGCCTTTTTTGACGCGAGGATATTCGTACACCAGTTGCCAGCCACTGCTATCGATGACCCGATACCCAGCCACTATGCCAAGAGCTCCCTCCCCTTCACTGACTGAATAATCAAATACAAGTGTTTGACCAGGGCGAATAGTCAAGGTATTTGTCGCAACGAGATCCCGCCCCAATATTGATTTACTGTTTTCGACAAGGGACATATAGTCACTTTTTTTAAACGATGATGAATTTTTCAGCTGATAGAAAGTCAGCGACAGCGGTGAAGCGCGGCCATTGATATCCGGGTTCAGATTAGGTGAAGCAACCAGTATCAGTGATACATTATTTTTTTTGGCTGCAGGCGCAGCGCAGGAAACTAAAACGAGTAGAGACATGCACGAAATAATTTTTGCACAAAGCGCGAGACGAAAACCGTTGTTACTGAAAAGAGCACATAAGACGTGACCTGAAGCTGACATATCAAATCACATCCATACTGAGCTTAGAAATGTCATTGGCATTTAAACTGAGTGTTATATCATTCGGGCCGCCGACCCACACAGCCAGCGCACTGTAATTATCTTGAGTAGCAGAGTTTCTATCTAACACCAGCTGTTCCATTCTAATTAACCACTCTTCCGCTGAGCCAGCCAAACTCAAGGATGCCACCATGGCATCTGCATCCATGCCCTCCCAGAAACCATCGGAACACAATAAAAACGCGTCCCCTTCGTGCAGCGGGAAGGGTTCGTCAAGCGACTCAAAATAGACTTCTTCACCAGTACCCAAAGCGGCATAAAGAATATTTCTCGCCACGCCCCCTTGCGCAATATTCTCACTCATCATTTGGGAATCGATAAAACGTTGTAACAAACTATGGTCTTTTGTGAGCAACTTGCAGCTGCGTCGCCGAATCAGATAGATACGCGTATCACCCAAATGAATCCACTGCGCTAACCCGGCATCGTCATTAAAAAAAAGACAGGCGACAGTAGTGCTCATTTTTTTCAATTGATTAGCCAGCGTTTGGCCATAACGGATCGCCGAATCGGCTTGATGCAGCAACTGATCGACATGGCTTTTCTCGATGCTAGGTTGGGTAGAAAACCCCATTAAAAAAGTTTTGACAGCAGTCTCTGAGGCTACATCACCACCGCCGTGACCTCCTGCCCCATCGGCAACTACAAAACAGGCGCCCAGCTCTGACATCCAATAGCCGCAAGCATCTTCGTTGTAGTCGCGCGCGCCCTGACGAGAAAGGGTGGCAAATTCTATGGTCATGCCTGACGTGGCGAGATAAGAAGTCATGCGCGCTCCCGAGCTTCACACATCCTATCAATCTCCTGCTCATAGGCCTGCGAAAAGGCTTGCTGAAAACGCATTTCAAAATCCTCTCTGGCATTGCCCGCTACCTCAGCGTAATGCGCCTCATACAGTTCCCAGAGCTTGGATCTTTTAGACATTGGAAGTAGCGAATCCACAACGTTTTTATTGACCAAATATTTTTGGATTTTTCCCGGGCTGAAATTTTTTACCACATCGTAGATTGCCGCTCGAGCACCGGACATCAATCCGATTTGGTGTGCCAGTAAGTCATCGAAGGCATCATCAATTGCTTCGACTGAGTGCATAAACCCTGGCACTTGCTCGCCAATTAAATGCATTAACGCAGATTGCGCATCAGGAGCGAATTTAAGAGGATTATTCCCGGATGAAGCAATAATAGTTACATCCGCACGCAGCTCATGTTTTATATGGGCACGCTCGTGCATCATATTGACCGCGCCAGCGGTTAGATGAAGCAGCGCTCCACCCAAGAGCTCAAAGAATGCTGGCGTAAATTCAGGCAATTTACCTTCGTCAATTTGTAACCCGCGTGCAAAGGCCTGACGATGCACATCAGATAAACCATCACTCACGCCGGTATTGGTTGATTGCCTGCCAGCCGGCGCTTGCTTCGTAGTACGATTATTGGTCGGCGCGATGACAGGTGGAATTGATTCGATTGAATTAATCCCGTGATGATTTGATCCAGTTTGATTAGTAACGCGAGGGACGACAAACAATGAATTTATCTCGTTACCGTCATCAAGATTATGAGTTGCTACAGCGCTAACGTTATCTCCTGCAGACAATAACGCCAAAGGATCTGAACTTTCCTCTTGCAACAATCTGTCGCATGGAACCTCCTCATGGTGATTGAGAAAGCTCCTATCATTGCGAAGCGAATCCAAATTATCGCCTAATAAGCTATTGGCGCCTGCATCCTCTGCAATGTCGGCAAATGAACTAAAGTCTACTTTTTTTTCTAACGGTTTTTCCATCGAAAAAAAATCGAAATCGACAGGAATGAAATTTTTTGCATCGGTGAAACCAGCACTTGTTTTAACTTCAGGCATGGCAACCGGCTGCTCGTTATGCGAGGCCGTGGATCGTTGTAACGTTAAAATGTAAGCGCCAATTATCAAGGTGTCAGAAAAGCTAATTACAGCGGATGCTCCGGGTTGCAACGCAGTTTCACCAATAAATATTCCAGTAGAATTGCTTATATTGTTGATAAGTGCAGATGAATCATCTCTATACAAAAGACTCGCCTGAACACGGGACACCAAACGAGAGGGATCATCAAGCACTAAATGATTGCCAGCACTTCTGCCAAGGGTAATTTGTTCACCGGCACCAAACTCACACAACATTGCAGCGTTGTTTATTGATGCGCCATTATAAGTAACGGCTTTGATTACTAATCTAGGTGCGTATGACATGACATCTATATCCATATAGTTGCAGAAAATTATTTCTGAAAGCAATGAATACATTACTAATAATGCTATTCACAGAAAGTGGCGCCATCATAGCGATATTTTTTTACATCACAAATCCAAAATGGAGATCTGGATCACAAAGACAGATTTGATTTGTAAATAGAATCGCCCCCTGTAAATTAAAGGGAAGCAATCACAAAAATTGCAAATTAATTTGTGCCTCCACTTCCTTGTAGTTCCTCAACAGCCATCATCACTTTCAGCGGAAACCGCATGGACGCCAGTGCAACTGCAACACCACAAACGAAAAAACCCATCACCAGCGAGCAGCGACTGCACTCTGAATCTGCACTAGCTATCGGTGCAAAACTCAACGAGTTTGTCATTACCGGCATCATAGGTGAAGGTGGTTTTGGTATAGTTTATTCTGCTAAAGACACTTTGCTACAGAGGAATGTGGCAATCAAAGAGTATATGCCGGCTGCAATCGCCAGTAGGTTGGCATCATCAAAAATTAATCTGCGTTCAGTGCGTCACCAGCAAACCTTTGTCGCCGGAATGCAAGGCTTTATTGACGAAGCGCGACTGCTAGCGCAATTCAAACACCCTGCCCTTGTTGAAATATTTCTTTTTTGGGAGGCAAATGGCACAGCCTATATGGTGATGCCGCACTATTCTGGAAAAACACTGCGAAATATTTTAAAAACCTCTCGCAATGTATGCTCAGAACGCTGGCTCAAGAGCATTCTTGGCCCAGTGCTTGATGCCATTGAGCTACTTCACAGTAGCCATGTTTACCATCGCGATATAGCGCCCGATAACATTGTGATTCAGGACAATGGTCAACCAGTGTTATTGGATTTAGGTTCGGCACGAAGGGTGATTGCCGGTATGCAGAGTGCATTAACAGTTGTAGTGAAGCCCGGTTATGCGCCAATCGAACAATACACGGAAGATACTGCAAACGAGCAAGGCCCTTGGACCGATATATACGCACTAGGTGCAGTTTTGTATTTTGCGATCAGTGGTTCCGCACCTATTGCATCAGTGTCAAGGATGATGCGCGACTCACTGAAGCCGCTCAATACTGACGACCATCCACACTATAGCGATAGCTTTCTGGCATCAATAAACAAAGCCCTGCAAATACGCCCCTGCGACAGATTTCAATCTATTGCTGACTTTCGTAACGCATTAAATATAAACACTTCACTGGCGGGCAATATTTCGCTCGACTCAGCAACGCGCGAAGAAGCAACAACTCAAGAACCACAAATAGTTGATAAGTATAAAGACGAGGAAATTACGCTCATTTTATCGGAGGACGAAATAAGTATTTTTAAGGAAAAGTTACTGCAATCGCTACATTCATCTACAGCACCAATGCAGCAACAATTTAATGAAAACATTCTCAGCAATGCATCGCCAACAAAAAATGACCAATACATAAGTAGCTTCGCTGATGTAAAAGACCTTCTCGCCGATAAAAACTATGCAGCCAAACATAAAAACACCAAACGAAATAAAGATGAGGCTAAGGTAGAGAGAGCGGCAGAGTATTCCTATCAGGATAAATTAACCAAGAGGAAAAACGACTCATCTATTGTGAGCGGCAGCTCAATTAAGCAGCCAATGAAGATTGGCGCTGTCGTCCTCATCGGCATTATTGTAGCGGCAGTTTTTACTGTTACATCTAATAGAAATGACGCGCACCCGAACGGTAAAAGTCAAAATGACATCATGGAAGCAACTCGCGACTCGTATGAAATCAAAGAGACGGGCATAGGTGATGCAGAGCAGGAAAATATTATTCGTCCGTCAATTACTCAAGAAGTTGTTGAATCGAATACGGTAAACAGCGACCAGTTTCGCGCCGCGGATGCGGAAAATATTTTTTCTATAGCACCATCTACTAGCATTATTGACCATCAAGAACCAAAGGTTGCGATTGAAACAACCAACAGTACTTTAACCGAGCAAACAGACGTTTTAAGCGAGCCGCTGTCTCCCCAAGCCAATCCACCTGCCAGTGAAGCGCAAAATAGTTTTACCGCAGATAAGGCTCAAGAACAAAATAACGATGCGAAAAAGTCCGCAGGAAAAATTGCTACCCAAGCAATAAAAGGAGTCGAAATCGACACAGAAATAACAGAAATGGGCTCCGCTAAGCTAACGCTAGTACCCTGGGGGGAAATATGGGTAGACAACCAACGTTTCGGTGTTAGCCCTCCCCTGCGTGAGATAGTGCTTGCAACAGGCACCTACACAATCGAGTTGCGCAATCCAGGGCTGCCCACAGAAACTCGCACACTCACATTCGGAAAAGGCGAAAACGCCGCTATTTATCACAATTTTTCAGCAGCAAAACCAACCACCGATGTATACGGCAACAATAACAACAGCAGTAAAAAGGAAAACTCAAAGGAAGCTCAAAAAAGCAATATCAAGCAGGACACCAATAATAATGATGCAAAAGAGCAGACCAAGCCTGTTATCGAGCCTGTACCAAAAGCAAAACCGTCGATCACTCGCGAACGCACCTTAAGTTTTAAAATTCTGCCTTGGGGCGAGATATTTTTAAATGGAAAAATGGTGGGTGTAACACCACCGCTACACGACCTGAAATTGGTGCCCGGAGAACACACCATTGAGATACGCCACCCCAGCTATCCGTCCAAGACCATTCAGATAACGGCGGATGATCCTACAACAGAAAATATAGAGCACAACTTTCAATGAAAACCAAACCATTAACTTTTCTTGTTTACAGAAGCGCTAAAGTGATTGATACATTTATGAAAAATAGCACTATAAAAATCAAAACGATAGTGATTGTCAGCCTCAGTATTTTGGCAATTGGTTTGAGTGGGTGCGTGTCCAAACCTGCTCCAGCCCCCCAATTAACTCAGGCACAATTAAAAGTAGAAGCAGGCAAGTCACATTTTCATAGCGGAGAATATGGATCAGCTGAAACCAATTTTTTAGATGCGAGCATATGGAAAGGTGGCGCAGCATCCAAAATTGAATCGCTTAAATATCTTGCGTTCATCTACTGCGTCACCGAGCGCGTCACTTTGTGCCGCCATTCATTTTACAAAGCGCTGCAACTAGATCCCGGGTTTGAGCTAACTGCAGCTGAAAGCACTCATCCATTGTGGGGCCCGGAGTTTATTGTTGCCCAAAGTGGATTGAATGGCATCTAACCTGGGCAACGAGCATTGTTGAGGCATCAAATGGACTACCACATCGCCGATTTTTCCTTCGACGCGCTGGAAAGCAAACTATTACTCGATACCGATTGCAGTATTGAAATTGATTACGACCCCGACTTTCTCGAACTGGAGAACATGGTTACCGCCAAATCCGATCAGCAGTACGGGGCAACCATTATTCCCGCCGCGCCAACGGATTGGTCAAAAGTACTGGCAAAAGCATCGGAGCTACTGGGCAAAAGTAAAGATTACCGATTGTGCAGCATTATCACTCGTGCTTTGACGCATAAATACGGGATAACGGGTGCGCTAAAAGGCATTGATATCATTTCTGCGCTGACAGAAAACTTTTGGGAGGGTGCATTTCCACGCACAACATGTGACGGGGAAACAGACTTGCTACCCAGGAGTAATGCGATTGCCGAACTCAATGCCACAAGCGGCCTGGTGGGTGATTTACGCTCTACCGATATTAACCTGGAGATTATCGGTAAATTATCCATAGCACGCATGGAAAAAACGCTAAGCGGCCGAGAAGAGGATGAATCGTTCACTCGTGATCAATTGCTACAAATATTGCGCGACGAAACACTTAGACAAAACAGCGATTTAATCGCACTAAAAAAGCTGGTTAGTGCAGTTGCCACACTCGAAAGAAGCTTAAGCCTACACTTCGGAGCAGAGCACGCACCGGACTTCAGCCAATTAAAAAATTTGCTGCAGAGCATAAGCCCGATTGTCGCCATCGCCGATGAAGACATTGCACCCGAGCATGACTTATCTATGGAATCAAGCAGTCCAGCTACGCTAATGCCAGCAAAAGAACAAGCCCTTCTTAATATAAGAAGTCGATCTGATGCAATTAGATCTTTAGATAGAGTATGTGAGTTTCTTGAAACAAATGATCCGTCAAACCCTGCGCCACTGCTAATCAAACGTGCGCGCAATATGATTGGCCAGGATTTTTTCACCATACTAAGTCAAATAGCACCAGACGCAATAGCACAAGCTGAACACATCACGGGAACAAAGTACTAAACCATCACCACTAATGTCTGCGTAAATTGCAGGGGAGCTTCTATGAGTAACAGTCAAAGCAGTCAAAAATTTATTGCACGCAATCGCGCACCACGTGTGCAGATTGAATACGATGTGGAAATTTATGGCTCAGAAAAAAAGATCCAGATTCCTTTTATTATGGGTGTAATGGCCGATCTTGCTGGTAAGCAAAAAGAGGAGATGCCTGCAATTACCGACCGAAAATTCCTGGAAATTGATGTTAGTAATTTTGATGACCGCATGAAAGCACTCAAACCTCGTGCGGCATTTACCGTACCCAACACCTTAACCGGTGAGGGTCAACTTGCAATTGATATCACTTTCAATAGCATGGAAGATTTCTCTCCCGCTGCAATCGCCAGGAAAGTAGATAGCCTCGCAGCACTACTGGATGCGCGCACGCAACTCAATAATTTACTGACGTATATGGACGGCAAAACCGGCGCCGAAGAATTGATTGGCAAGGTATTGCAAGATCCAACTTTATTAAAAAGTCTGGCAATACCCACAGAAAAAACAGAGCCCGCAGCAACTGCTGAAGTCGTTTAACTAAGACCAACTTAAAGGAGCACTCCAGATGGAGACGAGCGAAGCTATTAAACCCGCTGACCAGATTGGTCACTTCAACGATTTTTCCAGCTTACTGCACAAAGAATTCAAACCAAAAACTGAAGAAGCCAAAACGGCTGTGCAAGCAGCGGTGCAAACTTTGGCACAACAAGCTTTGTCACTTTCAATGACTGTAAGCAACGATGCCTATAAAACCATTGAATCAATTATCGCTGAAATTGATACGCGCCTCTCGGAGCAAATCAATAATATTATTCACCACCCTGAGTTTCTCAAATTAGAAAGCGCTTGGCGCGGTCTGCATTACTTGGTGAATAACACTGAAACTGATGAAATGTTGAAAATCCGCTTTCTGCCAATAACCAAGCAGGAACTACACAGAACCCTGCGCCGTCACAAAGGTGTCGGTTGGGATCAAAGCCCGATTTTCAAAAAAATCTATGAGCAGGAATACGATCAACTGGGTGGTTCACCTTACGGCTGTATGGTAGGTGATTATAATTTTGACCACTCGCCGCCGGATGTCGAATTGCTGGGTGAAATGGCAAAGATTTCTGCTGCCGCTCACTGCCCATTTATTTCAGCCGCTGATCCAGCAGTTATGCAAATGGAATCATGGCAAGAATTGGCAAACCCACGCGATTTAACCAAAATTTTTGAAAATACTGAATATGCTGCTTGGCGTAGCCTGCGCGAATCAGATGATGCTCGCTACCTTGGCCTCACCATGCCGCGCTTTTTAGCTCGTACTCCCTACGGCGCAAAAACCAATCCGATCGACGATTTCAATTTCGAAGAAAGTATTGAAGGGGCTGATCACTCACGTTATTGCTGGGCAAACTCTGCTTATGCAATGGCCGTCAACATTAATAACTCATTCAAAGAATATGGCTGGTGTACCTCTATTCGCGGCGTCGAATCAGGTGGTGCCGTGCCAAATTTGCCCACACATACCTTCCCCACCGATGACGGCGGTGTTGATATGAAATGCCCAACTGAAATCGCAATTTCTGATCGTCGCGAAGCAGAGTTGGCCAAGAATGGTTTTATGCCACTTATACATCGCAAAAATACCGATATAGCCGCGTTTATTGGCGCCCAATCAATGCAAAAGCCGGGCGAGTTTTTTGACCCGGATGCCACCGCCAATGCCAACCTGGCCGCACGCCTCCCCTATTTATTTGCCTGCTGCCGTTTTGCTCATTATTTAAAATGTATAGTGCGCGACAAAATAGGTTCATTCAAAGAGCGTGAGGATATGCAGCGCTGGTTGAATGACTGGATCATGAATTACGTTGATGGTGATCCTGCCAACTCATCGCAGCAAACCAAAGCATTAAAACCGCTTGCTGCGGCGGAAGTGCATGTGGAAGAAGTAGAGGGGAACCCTGGGCACTATACGTCCAAATTCTTCCTTAGACCGCATTATCAACTTGAAGGTCTGACCGTTTCATTAAGACTGGTCTCAAAACTGCCATCGGTAAAAACGGGCGGTTAAAAGATATTGAAAGCCTGTTATTCGGTAGCGGGCTTTTGATAAAACAGTATCACCATGTAAGGTGGTATTTATTTTTTGATGTTGTATTAACTAAGGAAGAAAAACTATGTCTGCACATGAATCCTTACAGGATTTTTTCATCAAGATTGAAGGCATTGCTGGCGAGTCAAAAGACTCCAATCATTCAGGCCAAATTGACGTGCTCAACTGGGGCTATGCAGTTAACCAGTCGTCTTCTGCCAACACTGGTGGCGGCGGCGGCGTAGGTAAAGCCCATTTCAGTGAATTGGTATTTACACATTACATCGATAAAGCCACTCCAAACCTGATGAAATACTGTGCCAGTGGAAAGCACATTCCAAGCGTTGAACTCTCCTGCTGCAAAGTGGGTGACGGCCAACAGGAATATATGAAAGTTACTCTGAACGATGTGCTCATCACTCACGTTCGCCCAACTGGTGATTCCAGCAGCCCACGTGTGCTCGAAGAAGTTGGTATTTCTTATTCCAAAATCAAAGTGGAAGTAAAAGAGCAGAACTCCAACGGCTCTTTGGGCGCTGCAGTTACCGGCGCTTGGGATGTAAAACAAAATAAGGCTGCGTAATCGGCTGAATAGTTGCCTGCTTGCAGGCAACTTTTTCAAATAGCCATCCAGTGAATAATTGCCGCCAATTCAATACTAATAGTAACAGCGTATAAAACCAGCACAGCAAGGATTAAAGGAATGCAAGCGACAGTTGTCAAAAATGCAAACACTCACGATGTAGCAATAGAATTGCAGATTTCACAAGTGCAGGGCCTGATTCGTGCTAACCCGGCAAAAGTTGAGCATCGAATTCATCTTGCGCAGCTACTAATGGTCGCCGGGAAATGGGAACCTTGCTTACAACAATTACAAATTACCGCACAGCTCGATCCCAAAGCCACTGCTATGGCGCAGACTTATCGCGCGCTGATTCAAGCGGAAATATGTCGCGAGCAAACCTTTAAGGGTCAGCGCGATCCACTTGGTTTTGGGGAAACTGCACACTGGCAAGATCTGCTTGCTGAAGCCTTAATAGCGCGCGCCAATAATCAAATCCAACTTGCTGACAAATTCCAACAACAGGCGTTTGATCTAGCCCCCTGCAATACATTTTCAATTAATGGCAATGAGGCCAATTGGATCGCCGATGGGGATTCACGTTTGGGGCCCATTTGTGAAGTATTTATAAACGGTGGCTACTACTGGTTACCTTTTACTCAGATTAAACAGTTAACACTTGAACAGCCTAAAGATTTGCGTGATTTGGTGTGGATACCCGCCAAAATTATTTTGACAGATTTTTCACAACATTTTGGTTTTTTACCGAGTCGATACGCATTGAGTTATCAAGCAGGTAAAGATCAATTAGCGCTCTCAACCTTAACGGAATGGGCACCACTCAGTGAGCAAAGCTGGGCAGGTATTGGACAAAAAATGTTTGTCACTGACAGCGCTGAATATCCGTTATTGTCGATTCACTCGCTGCTGCAATCAGGAACCGAATAAGCATGCAACAAACGAGTGCTAAAGCGATATCCAAAATGCCGCGCGGAACCCGGTTGACACCCAGCTTACTGGACCGATTGACAGACCATAATCCACAGCAAAGAAAAGAAGTGCTTAGTTCGCTCAGCATGAACAAACGCGATTATCGCGCAAGTGTGTTACGCGATATCGGCTGGCTGCTCAATACCACTAATTCTGATTCTGCAATTGATTTTGGTGATCTGGTTCACGCGCAAAAATCGGTAATCAATTACGGCGTCGTTGCACTTTCGGGCCAATATTTGGTTGACGATGATCGCGGTATGATTGCCGCGTCTATCGCCCGTGCATTAACCACTTATGAGCCACGCATAATTCCGCACACACTGCAGGTCAAAGCATTGCCCTTGGATGATGGTTATGCCGCGCGCAACCAATTGTCATTGGAGATTAAGGGGCAGCTCTGGTCAGAACCCTATCCGCTGGAATTTTTATTGCGCAGCCACATCGACCTGGAAATTGGCTTGGTCCAACTTACCGATCTATTGGATACCACACCATGATCCAAAAGATGCTTGAACACTACAATAATGAGTTGGCTTATTTGCGCGAAGCAGGCGCAAAATTTGCGGAGCACTATCCAAAAATAGGCGCGCGCCTGGCAATTAATGATACCGAAGTTGCGGACCCTTATGTCGAGCGGCTACTGGAAGGATTTAGTTTTTTAACCGCGCGTATAAAGTTAAAAATGGATGCGGAATTTCCGCGCTTCATTCAGCGCCTGATTGAGGTTACCTATCCCAATTATTTAGCACCAACGCCATCGATGTGCATTGTTCGATTTGCGCCGGGTGAATTAGTGCGCAATCAGCGTAGCTCCTACCTTGCGCCCAAAGGCACACGCCTACGCTCAAATCCTGTGCCCGGGGCAAGCCATTGCGAATTCCGCACCGCTCACCCCGTCGAACTGCTGCCACTAAATTTGAACAAAGCGCAATTTCAACCCGTCAGCGCGGACTTAAAGAACTTTTATCACGTTGAAAAAAAACGCGCGCAATCTATTCTGCGGCTGAAATTTTCGCTCAGTATTCCAATCGCGTTTGCTGCTGGCGACAGCGATTCAATTCCGGTCCATCTGTGTGGCGATAATCAACTGGCGTCGCGTCTGTACGAATTAATCATGGGGCACAACGTAGGAATCGCCTTGCGTGCACTCAACGGCACAGATAATCCACGCTGGCATTTTGAACCCGAGGCTATAACACCGGTCGGGTTTGATGAAAGTGAAGCACTACTTCCCTATGAAAACCAAAGTTTTCAGGGATATCGTTTGCTCCATGAATATTTTGCACTGCCAGGACGGTTCCATTTTTTTTCGCTGCATCACATCAAACGTTTTTTATCCACTCAACCAAAGTGTCGCGAATTTGAAATCGCTATTTTACTGGATCAACAGAGCACGGAGTTTGAAAAGCTGGTGGATGTAGATCAGTTTGCGCTCTTCTGTACGCCGGCTATTAATTTAATTTCCATGCGCGCTGATCGCCTGCCCATATCAGATGCACGCAATGAATTTCATGTGGTTGCCGATCGGGAGCGTCCGCTGGACTATGAAATTTACAGCGTCGCCAATGCCGATGGATTTGACCGCGATCACGCTATCCAGCGAAAGTTTCGGCCGTTCTACGCCTCCAGTGCGGAGGACAAAGGCAACCATGGCGCGTATTTTTCGCTGCGGCGGGAACCGCGCATTGCCTCAGAAAATGTTTTGCAAAATGGAGCCCGCTCAACCTACCAAGGCTCGGAAGTATTTATTTCATTAGTCGATCAGGACGATGCACCCTTTGATCGCAAAATGCGTCAATTGGGAGTTGATATAGTCGCCACCAATCGCGATCTACCTTTATTAATTCCCACCGGCAGTATGCAAGACTTGCGTCCGGTTTCGTCTATTCCCGTGGATGGCATTCGCATTATCAGCGGCCCCACCCGCCCGGTACCGGCCATTGAAGAAGGGCAAATGCATTGGCGTTTTATCAGCCACTTGAATCTTTCCTATCAAAGTTTGGCGCATAGCGCACCCGAGCAAGGTGCCAAAGGTTTGCGTGAATTACTGAGTTTATATACTTCACTTGGCGATCCTTCGCTCGGGCGTTACAGCACCAGTTTACTTAAGTGCGAATTAAACCCGGTGACCCGTCGCTTGCCGGGTAAAGGGCCGTTAATTTTTGGCCGGGGCACGGCGATAAAAATTGAAGTGGATGAAATTCCTTTTGCCGGTGCTAGCCCTTATGTATTTGGCGCAGTATTAGAGCGATATTTAGCGCGGCACGCCGGCATTAATTCATTTACTGAAATGCACTTAACCAGCGCCCAACGCGGCACCATCGCGTATTGGCCAGCGCGTTTTGGTGAGCGAGGCAATCTGTGAATTCCCCCGCCCCGCTGCCAGAAAAATTGGCCGAACTGCTCAACGAACTTGAAGCCAATCCATTTGCGATGGATTTATTCAGTGTTATGCGCCGTGTGGATGCGAATAAGCCGGATCAAGTACGGCTTGGTCAAGCCAATCGCTATGTACAGGAGCCACTGCAATTTGGGCAGGAACCTTCGTCAATATTCGCCAGCTCCAGCATCGCCAAACTTTATCGGTTTACCAATGGCCGCAAACCCAAATTGGCAATTAATAGCTTTGGCTTGTTTGGCCCCAACGGTGCTATGCCATTGGTATTTACCGAATATGTGAAAGAGCGTATGGCGCACCACGGCGACTATAGCCTGAGCGACTTCGCGGATATTTTTCATAACCGTTTAATAATGCTTTTTTATCGCGCCTGGGCCGATGCACAATCCTGTGCAAGTCTGGATCGGAAAGAAGAAAAATTTACGCATTACATAGCCCAACTCAGCGCAACCGGAATACAACCCAATACCAAGGTCGATTCAATACCTGATCATGCCCGCTGGTACAACACTGGTCATCTTTTGCGTCAGGCGCGCAACGCCGAAAGTCTTGAAAATATTCTCAACAATTTTTTTGGGGTTCCGGTACGCATCGAAGAATTTGTTCACCATTGGTTAAAACTACCCAGCGATGAGCAGACCCGCTTGGGAAAAATAAAAGGGGCGCAGTTAGGTTTCGATGCGGTACTTGGCCAAAAAGTCCTCGATCGCCAACACCATTTCCGTATTCACTTGGGGCCAATGACGCACGATCAATATGATCAGTTCCTACCCTCTACCCACAAGTACCAACAATTACGCGATTGGGTACGCAGCTATATCGGCGTCGAACTCACTTGGGATTTGCATTTAATTTTGAAAACGTCGGAGCAAAAATCGGGATTGACACTAGGGGGGCAACAGCGTCTGGGATGGAATAGCTGGATTGGCAGCCACTCCGAACATCTTAGAGATTTTAACGCTACGATTTTCACTCCGGAAAAAAATTCAGGCAGTTATGGTCTTAGTTGACAATTTACCTTTAACCAAAAATTTACTTTTATTAGAAATTTACCTTTAAGAGATGAGCAATTAAATGATCGCCACCATTAGCAACAATACAGTAAACACCAACAACAGAAATAGCGGCTATTGGAAAAATAGCATTGCCATTTTCAGTTTGATAGTGGGCGTATTTAGTCCCTCGCTGGTGAACGCAAACCAAGCTGACCCATTTTTACTCCAGGCATTTGAAGGCGTGTGGAAAATGGAGCGCAGTGCCACCACGCTTCTGAGTGATCGGGTAGATACGCTGGTAGAGAAAGGAATCTTACGGCACGCACCTCAGGTGAAAAATGCACCTATCTATTTACAAGAATCTTACGAGGTGGGCGCAATTGAATATCGACGTAAAAAGTACCCCGCCATAACAACACAATGGGGCAGCTTTCCACTTCTCAATCCAGACACTATGCGTTTGCTGGAAATCAGTATTCCGCAGACCCGTTACACGATTTTATCCGGTGAAGGGCAAAGTATATTTTCTTCCGCCGACTGGCTGCGTTATCGGTTCTTGTATGTTTTCGATATAGGACGCGGCTATAACATTACCAACTACTATCCACTCTTTGCTGATGCTCATTTGGGTGAACGTGTACTTGGCCGCTTACCCAACTCACAAGTATTAAATTACGCGCGCGTGGTGCCCGCCGCTTGGGATGAGAACAATAATACCAACGCCTATGAAGTATTGCTTTACAGTCTTGAGCGCAGAGGAATTACCCGCACGCTGGAAAATGAAATACCGGTGTCTTACACGCTGACAAAAGATGTTGGCGGCCCCCATTGGACCTTGGCGAGCACCAATTCCACCCCGGTTGCCGACGAGCTTGATCGCAAAGGTCACTACTTCACCGGTGCACGCATGTCGGCAGCCGAATACAAGGCTCGCCAACAACGAGCACTGGCGGCGGTACAAACAAATAAAAAATCCAAATCAAAAAAAGTCGCCACTAAAAAGTCATCTACCAGCACCGACAAATAAAAAGGAATTGTTATGCGTGAAATAAGTCGCACGGCATTGTTTGGAAAATTAAATCCGGTTATTTATAAGGCTATTGAAAGCGCTACGGTTTTTTGCAAGTTGCGTGGCAACCCCTATGTGGAATTAGTGCATTGGCTGCATCAAATCATCCAGCTCGATGATAGCGATCTGCATCGCATCGTGCGTCACTACCAACTCGACAGTGCCGCCATAGCCAAAGACCTGACCCGGGCCCTTGAACAGCTGCCGCGCGGTGCCAATAGCATTAGCGATTTGTCGGGGACTATTGAGGATAGCGTTGAGCGCGCCTGGGTCTACGCCACACTGATGTTGAATGAGCATCAGGTGCGCAGCGGCAGCCTGTTACTGGGATTATTAAAAACGCCACACTTGCGTGCGAAGCTCGTACAAATTTCTCCCACGCTGGCAACCATCAACGCTGACCGTTTAGGCGAAGATTTTGCGCAGATTCTTAATGAATCGCCGGAAAAAAATCTGGGCGCAACCGATGGCAATTTTATTCATCCGGGTGCACCGGGCGAAGCAAGCGGAGCCATGGCGCCCGGAGCGATGGGAAAGCAGGAAGCGCTGCAGCGTTTCGCTGTTGATTTAACCGAGCGCGCACGCCGTGGCGAAATTGATCCGGTTACCGGGCGCGATGAAGAGATTCGTCAAATCATCGATATCCTGATGCGTCGCCGCCAAAACAATCCGCTATTAACCGGTGAAGCCGGTGTGGGGAAAACGGCTGTTGCAGAAGGTTTTGCTTTGCGTCTTGCGCAGGGCGATGTACCTCCGCAATTAAAAGACGTCAGTTTGTTTTTGCTGGATATTGGCTTGCTGCAGGCAGGCGCCAGTATGAAAGGTGAATTTGAACAGCGCTTGCGCCAGATCATCGACGAAGTACAAACGAGTGTTAAACCGATTATTTTATTTATCGACGAGATTCATACTCTCGTCGGTGCCGGTGGTGCGGCAGGCACAGGTGATGCCGCCAATTTATTAAAGCCCGCTTTAGCGCGCGGCACACTGCGCACTATAGGCGCGACCACTTGGAGCGAATACAAAAAATATATTGAAAAAGATCCAGCACTCACCCGCCGTTTCCAGGCAATTCAAGTGGATGAGCCAGACGAAGACAAAGCGATTACCATGCTGCGCGGCATTACCGCCAACCTCGAAGCACACCATAAAATTTTGTTGCTCGATGAAGCAATTAGCGCTGCAGTAAAACTCTCGCACCGTTATATTCCCGCGCGCCAACTGCCCGATAAAGCAATCAGCCTGCTCGACACCGCTTGCGCGCGTGTCGCCATCAGCCAACACGCCACACCAGCCGCATTGGAAGATTGCCAAAAGCGTATTGAGAGCCTGCGCACCCAAGCCGGTATTCTTGCACGCGAAGCTGTGTTTGGTTTGGTCAGCGCTGAGCGCCACGAAAATTGCCAAACACAATTGGAACAAGCACTCGCTGAACAAAATACCTTGCAGGCGCGCTGGCTGGCAGAAAAAACCTGCATCGATAATTTGTTAACCCTGCGTCAACAACTACACGCCGCCAATCTGCAACAAAAAGATTTGCAAAAATCCCCGGCGCCAACGGATAGCCCTGCAGAGGAATCAGAAACAGAAGTTTCTACAGTTGATATCACCAAGCTACAACAAGAGCATCAAGAGCAATTAGCCGTACTCGCCACACTGCAAGGCGAAAATCCACTGGTATTACTCGCGGTAGATGAAACGGCTGTCGCCACCGTAGTGGCCGATTGGACCGGTATCCCGCTTGGCCGCATGATGCGCAATGAAATTAACAATGTGTTGCATCTGGTCGACAATCTCGACCAGCGCGTTATCGGCCAACGCCACGCTCTGGAGCTAATCAGCCGTCGCATCCAAACCGCGCGGGCACATTTGGATAACCCCAACAAACCCATCGGTGTATTTATGCTGGTCGGTCCTTCCGGTGTCGGTAAAACCGAAACCGCATTGGCCCTCGCCGAAACCCTCTACGGCGGCGAACAAAATCTCATTACCATTAACATGAGTGAATTTCAGGAGGCGCACAGCATTTCCACACTCAAAGGCGCACCACCGGGTTATGTCGGTTACGGCGAAGGCGGTGTACTCACCGAAGCCGTAAGACGCAAACCTTATTCAGTGGTGTTGCTCGATGAAATTGAAAAAGCGCATCCGGATGTGCATGAATTATTTTTCCAGGTTTTTGATAAAGGCTGGATGGAAGATGGCGAAGGCCGCGCGATTGATTTCCGCAACACGGTGATATTGCTCACCTCTAACGCCGGTACTGAATTGATCGCCACCCTCACCCGCGACCCGGAGCTGGCACCGGAACCCGAGGCGCTGGCCGGTGCCTTGCGTGAACCTCTGCTGCAAGTATTTCCACCGGCATTTCTCGGCCGTTTGGTGGTGATTCCCTACTACCCACTCAGCCATGCAACCCTCGCCGATATAGTACGCCTGCAACTCGCACGGATTCAGCAGCGCACGCTCACCCAGCACAAACTCAACTTCACTTACGACCCTGCCGCCGTGGATCTGATCATCCAGCGCTGCACTGAAGTGGAATCAGGCGGGCGCATGATTGACGCGATTCTTACTCATCATTTACTGCCGGTAATCAGCCGTGAACTGCTGACTCGCCTGGCGAGTGGTGAGCCATTAACGGCCGTGCATTTAAGCGCGGCGCAAGTCAACGGACAGGGAGAATTCCACTACGAATTTACTCCCGCATTAATTGGCAAAACAATCGAAACGATTCGAAAGTCCGACGAGACGACTAAAAAGTGCGACGAAACTGGTATCAAAAGTGAGCCACTCAACATCCCGGCAATGGCATAAGGAATTTTTACAATGCAACGGATTTACAACCTGCTTAGCCCCCTTCCCGCCGATGTGTTGCGCTTTGTCCGCCTTGACGGCACCGAGGCAGTATCGCAGCTGTTTGGATTAAGGCTGACGCTGCAAAGTGCCAAGAGCGATATCGCCGCCAATGATTTACTGGGCAAACCCATGACGCTGGAGATCGCCATGCCCGGCGGTGCCAAGCGCTACCTCAACGGCCAATGCACCCACTTTGCCAGCACCCAACAGCAGGGGCGGCATTATGGTTACACCGCCACCATTCGCCCCTGGCTGTGGTACGCCACCCGGCGGCAGGATTACCGCATTTTCCAACACAAAACCGTGCCGGAAATGGTGCAGGAAGTATTGGGTAAATACGGTTTTGAATTGCGCCTTGAACTCAGCCGCAGCTACCGCAGTTGGGAGTACTGCGTGCAGTACCGCGAGACCGACGCCAACTTTGTGATGCGCATGCTGGAGCATGAGGGCATCTGGTTCTGGTTTGACCACAAAGCCGGTTCCCATACGCTGGTGATCACCGACGATATCGGCCTTGCCAGCCCCGCCCCCGGTTGCGCCAGTCTGCCCTTTCGCAGTTCCGGCCAAGGCAACCCCAATGAGGATTTTGTCACCGGCTGGAACGCGGCGGGAGCAGTGACCTCGGGCCATTACGCCGCGCGGGATTATTCGTTTAAAGAAGCCAGCGCCCTGCTCGATACCCAACAACAAAAGCCTGCCGCGCATGCGCACAACGCCTTTGAAGTGTTTGATTACCCCGGCGGTTATTATCAAGTCGGCGAAGGCGATGCCTATGCACAAGTACGTATGGACGAACTGCACAGCCCGCACCAGCGCTGCACCGGTAAAGCCGCTGCACGCGGCATTGCACCGGGCCGCTTGTTCACCGTCGCCCAACACCCGCAGGCGCAGCACAACAAGGAATACCTGATCATCGCCTGCGACTACAACTTTCAAGCGAATGACTACGAAGCCGATAGCAGCACCACCCCGTTTATGATGGACGTGAGCGTGCATGCCCACCCCAGCAGCCAGCCGTATCGCCCCGCACGCACCACCTACAAACCCATCAGCCAAGGGCCGGATACCGCCGTGGTCACCGGCCCGCCGGGCAAGGAATTGCACACCGATGAATTTGGCCGCGTCACCGTCAAATTCCAGTGGGATCGCCACGGCCCCAATGACCAAAACGCCTCCTGCTGGATTCGTGTATCCCACCCCTGGGCAGGCACCGGTTTTGGTGGTGTGCATGTCCCGCGTATCGGGCAGGAAGTGTTGGTGGATTACCTCAACGGCGACCCGGATCGCCCGGTCATCACCAACCGTGTGTACAACAATTTACAGCCGCATCCCTGGGGCTTACCGGCCAACGCCACCCAATCCGGTTTTTTAACCCGCTCCACGCCCAATGGCACAGCGGAAGATGCCAACGCGTTTCGCTTTGAAGACAAAATAGGCGAAGAACAAATCTGGTTACACGCCCAGCGCAACCAGGATATTGAAGTCGAAAATGACGAAACCCACTGGGTCGGTAATGACCGCAGCAAAACCATCGACCGCGATGAAACCGTACACGTCAAACGCCACCGCACTGAAACGGTAGATGGTAATGAAACCATTACCGTGCATGAAAACCGCAAAGAGCGCGTGGATAAAAACGAAACTATCAGTATCGGCGTAGACCGAACCGAAGAAGTCGGCAAAAACGAAACCATCAGCATTGGCAAAAACCAAACACGCGACATCGGCGGCCACAAAAAAGAAACCATCGCCAAAACCAGCATGCAGAATGTGGGATTGGCGAGGATGGACAACGTGGGTGCCGCGTACAGTTTGAACGTAGGTGCGGCGATGAATACCATCGTTGGCCTGAGTAATACAGAACAAGTCGGCCACACCAAAAATATTCAAGTCGGTAAAAACACCACGCTTAATACCGGTGAGAATTTAGTATTGGAAGCAGGCAAAACCATCACGCTCAAAGTAGGGAAATCCATGCTGGTGATGGACAGTGAAGGCAAGATTACATTGATCGGTGGTGATATTACTTTTGAAGCCAGCGGGCCATTGCAAATCACCGGCAAAGACATCGATCTGAATTAAGTCGAGTATAAGGAATTGGATTGATGCAGTTTGTAAATTTGACGCCGTTTCATAGCATGGCTTTTCAATCGTTGGATCTCGCTGGTCACTACTGCACGACAGTGGTAACCAAGGTGGGTTATCGCATTGTGATTGACCCAAGCACCGGGAAAGGTGAATTGCAATTGATTGAGCAAGAGCCACTGCCACTGGTTCTCGCCGATGAGCATTGGGATGACGACCCGCGAGGCAGCATAAGACAGGAATCCGACCTCGCTCCGTTTAAACCGCGTTGCGATTTATTGATCATCGGCAATGCCTATTCGCCAGAAGGAAAAGCATCTGACCAATGGCCAGTGCGTGTACGACTTGCACAAACATGTTCCGAAAATAACAATGCAGATGAAAACAACAGTACAGAAAAAAACTCCGCATCTACAACGCTAGTCGATAAAACACTGTACGTTTATGCGCCCGGACATTTTCACAGAACATTATTTGGCTGGGCATTAAAGCGCGACAAGAACACCACACAAGTTCCACTGCGCTGGGATTATGCGTTCGGTGGTGCAAGCAAAATTGCCAACCCAAAACACCAACAAGATCCCACACAAACAGAATGGTTACTTAACGAAGCTTGCTTTAGCAATCCGGTTGGTTGCGGCTGGGCTGAAAAACGTCACCAGAAATTAGCACGTAAAGCTGCGCATCCCTCATTAGAAACTATTCCTGCGACTTGCTTTTTTTATCCTAATGAAGCGATTAGCGAACCCGCTTTTTTCCAGCACCCCAAGAACGTTATAAACACAAAAGAAATGCAGTCCATCGCAACGCAATATCCCTGCCGCCCTGCAGGTTTCGGCTCGGTAGGCCGCAGCTGGATACCGCGTGTTTTGCTGACCGGTACTTACGATGACCAATGGCAACAAGAACGCTGGCCGTTATCACCAACCGATTTTGATGATCACTACTGGAACAGTGCACCTCAGGATCAACAATGCGCATGGCCAAACCCGGATTGCCAACTAGAAACCTGGTTTTTATTTTCATCTGAATTAGCACCACAAGGTTATGTACAAATGCAATTACCGGGGCACAGAGCATTTGTGATGGCGCGCTTACAAGACGACACCCCTATTCCGCTAACAACGCATATCGACACCCTGTTACTCGACACCGAGAAGCGGCAATTAGAAGTGGTCTGGCGCTGCCGTATCAAAAGGAGCAGTTCAATAAAAAAACTGGAAGCGCGCTTTGAAATTAACCCTCAAGCACCGCTACTGAAATATGAATCAGATGTTGCTCAATCCCACACAACATTCAGCGAGGCCGTCTAATTATGTCGAACGATATTACCGCGCGTAAAAACGGCCAATGGATGGTGATTTCAATGGCACCCGACGTGTGCAAAACCCCCGTAGGCAGCGCCGTTGTACCTATTCCCTACCCCATAGTCGCCAAGCTCGGCGACTCAGTAAAAATCCTGCCGAATGTAAAAGCTAACGGCGATGAATTGCTCACTATCAGCGGGCACATTCCAACCACTCTGGGTGATCAGAGTGGTGTACAGAAAGGCGTTAAAAGCGGAACGGTTGGAGGGAAAGCCTCCTACAAAAAAAGCCAACATAGCAGCACTGTACGCGCAGGAAAACAGCGAATACTGCGCAACGGCGACCAATATTGGATGAACCATTAATGCCACTGTTTTGCGCCATCACCACAACCGGCTCTTATGCCTGGGACTTGGCTAGCGTGCCGGTGATTGCGCGTTTTAATTCACATCGGAAATCATAATGTCGAAAAGGAAATGCACCGCATGACTGGAAGCAGCGCATCGGGAAATACACAACCGATTCAGGTCAACACCCTCAGTAGTCAGATTACCCATCATGGCAGCATGACTATTGTGAATAGCCCCAAAGGGGTGACCATGGCATGGGAAGCTCCCGCCAATATCGATGTTGCTGAAACTGCACACTATATGGGCGTGAGCAACCTGCGCCATGAAGTAAATACCAATATGACCACAGGTGAATCTACCAGTGTGGCCTATACGGAATTAACGCATGACGAATACGAAGCCTATAGAAATTCACGCCAAGGTCGCGCACTGGAATTACCACCGCAGCCACCTGAGAAAATGGGCAATACCATAGGCACAATTACCTTCACGCCCGCCCCCAGCGGTAACCGCGCCGAATATGCCAATCCACCAGAAAAAGAACCGCAGGAAAGCGACGAAAAACCCAATGAACAATTACAGGCGCTTATCGACAAAGCCAACGACGAACGCAGTTTATGGCAACGAACTAAAGACGGCGCCGCCTCTGCGTGGGACAGCAGCAAACGCATCGCCAATGCCTCATGGGAAAACCCCGGCGAATTCGGGAAGGGGTTGTTAAAAGGCGTAGGCAATTTACCCTCCGATATTGCTGGCCTGGTGGTCGAGGGAGCCAAAAGTGGATTCGGATCACCCCTTAGCCTGAATAATTACGCCAGCCTGTTAGATTACCAAGCCATAAACGCCTACGAAGCAGGTAATATTGCCAGCGCCAATGCGATGGCAAGCAGAGCCAACAGCATTCGTGAATTCGGGCAAGTGGGTGATATTTTTGAAATCACCAATGATGCGCAACAAGGCGGATTTTTTGCATCTATTTTTATCCCGCTGGGAACGCTGGTAAAAGCACCGGCAGCAGCGGCAAAAGGGATGCGAGCAGCTAAAACGGTTGATTCAGTAGCTGATACGACAAAAGCAGCGGATTTAGCAAGTGATGTAGCGAAAGCACCTGAACCCAAAGGGCCAAATGGGAATGGGGGGAAAATCAAAGCCGCGCCCAAAATGAAGCCGCACACACCCAAATGTTTCAAACCTGGAAAAGCACTTAAAAAGCGCTTTAAAAATGATCCAAAAAAAATGGAGAAAGAGTTTTACAAACAACTTAAGGCACAGGAAGACGGCATCAATAAAATGACCGTTGGAGAATACACCGCGAACCGCAACATACTGAAAGATTTAACCAAAAAACATGGACACAAAAAAGCAAGAGAGATTTTAACAGGAGGAGGAAAAGCACAAGAGGCCGCAAGAAATAAGCTATCACACGAAATTAATGATTCCATTCTTGATTCTTTGGAAAGAAGGGATATTGTAGGTAAAGAAGCACAAAAAATAGCTACAGATAAAACACAAAAACAAATGGCTCAACTTGCCGCTCTGCATGATCCCGACCTAATTGCAGGTGGATATGACGCGCATACGAAAGATAAATTCGAAATTTCTCGTGTAGGCAATAAAAATGTTAACTCATCCTTGGGGTCACAATGGGCAAAAGATGGTCGTGTGGATGGAATGGATAAGGCTGCGGGAAATACCATGTCCGAATCAGGATCAGACACGCCGATGAATGTAAAACTTGAGCGATGTAAAGAATAGGAGCAGATAATGACTTTTCAGCTTGACAAAAGATTTGAATGGTTTTTGGAACAGTTTGGCCCCCCTCAACTATCCAAAGCAGTAGATAATGAAACGCTAAATAAATTTGCTGGCGTATTACCCAGCAGACTACTTGAATACTGGTCGGAATATGGGTTTTGCAGATTCAAAGAAGGGACTTTTTGGCTTGTTAATCCAGATGAATATCAAGACTCTATGAACGAATGGCTGAAAGGCACTGGAGTGTTGGAACTCGATACTTTCCATGTAATAGCTAGAACAGGCTTTGGATCAATGTTGCTCTGGGGGAAAAAAACGGGGCAAAGCTGGAGAATAGATATAACTGACAGCCAAATATTTTTTAAAAGAAACGACGAAAAAAGAATAGAAAAAGAGGGTGAGAATATATCATTGATGGGTTTTTTTGGAGTTATTTCACCTGAAAACGTCAATCTTGTAGATGTTGACACCAAAAAAACAATATTCGAACAAGCTGTAAATAAATTCGGCCCGTTAGCGGAAGATGAAATGTTTACTTTCGAACCAGCACTGTTTTTAGGTGGCGAGCAAACATTTAAAACAGTAAACAAAGTAAATTTCTTTATTCAGTCCGATATTCTCGCCAGCATGGGGCAGCGTGAAGTGATGGATATTAAAGGTCTTGCCAAAAAGGCATTTGGTGGCTGATAGTAAAATTTAATATGGAAATTACGCAAACGGGTGATTCAATTAAAAAATGAATCACTCGTTTTTTATTGTCCCAAAAAACACAAAAATTTTTGGCGACGCACCAAAGACGGCACAGCCTCCGCATGGGATAACGCCAAACGCATCGCCAACGCCTCTTGGAAAACCCCCGGCGAATTCGGGAGGCCAAGCGAGAACATGACATGCAAGATGCTCTTCATAATCAGGATATGGTAGCCGGTGGATATGATGTAATTGGTTCCTTATTAGCAGATGGCAGCAGAACACTCGGTGATGGAGATTTTGGCCTCAGTGACACCAATCAACATATTGGAAGTCAGTGGAATGGCCCTAGGATCCGCACCATCGATATAGAAGCTTGCCAGATGGAAAAAGCTGGCCTTGGTAAGGAAAATTTAAGTATTGAACTACGCCCGTACGAAAAGCATGAAAGCGCTGAGTGCAAACAAAAAAGAAAGAGGAAAAGAAAATGACTACGTATCGTTTCGATGAAGAATTTGATTATTTTTTGGAGAAATTCGGTGAGCCTCATGACGGAAAACCTATTTCAGAAAGTGCCATCGAATCATATGCAAATAAATTACCTGACCAATTATTCACGTATTGGCGAGCGTTGGGTGCTAGTGGATTTTATAATGGTTTGCTATGGATGGTCAACCCAGAGGAATATCAAGACATTCTGGATAGCTGGCTAGAAAGCTCTCCATTTGAAAAAAGAACAGACCTAAGCGTAATTGCACGAAGTGCTTTTGGAGAGCTGGAAGTATGGGAAAAAAACAAAAAGCAAATTATGGCAATCAATCCAAATATAAATGTAATTTATTATTTTCCTGAAGAGGACAAAGAGCTTGAGTCAGCTGAGGAAGAAAATTTTAATATGCGTTGTTTTTGGGGGTTTCAAAATACAGAAGACATAGATAAAACCGACTCAAACAAAAACCCGCTTTTCGTTCGTGCTCTAAAAAAATTAGGCCAATTAAAAATAGATGAAATGTATGGCTTCTCTCATCGTTTAGCACTTGGTGGCAAGGAAACATTGGAGAATCTGGAAATTGTTAAGATCGATGTATACCACGATTTAGCTCAGCAAATGGAGCCTCCACAAATTATAAAAATTTAACTCGATTAACAATTTATCTTTAGAGCGATAAAAGCGTTAGTTAATAAAATGAAAGTTATGCAAGGGTGTGATTTAGCGTAACAACTGAATCGCCCTTTTTTATTGCCCGCAAAAAGATCGCAGCCACCATCAAACACCGTTACTCTCGCCACTGAATCAACTAAAAATGGTTTTGGCTAGCCATTAAATTTGAACAATTACTCAAAACTGCTGGATTATGCGTGCAGCTAAAACGGTTGATTCAGCAGCTGATACAACTAAAGCAGCGGATTTAGCAAGTGATGTAGCGAAAGCACCTGAACCCAAAGGGCCGAATGGGAATGGCGGAAAGATCAAAGCCAAGCCCAAAATGAAGCCACACACACCTAAATGCTTCAAACCGGGCAACCCCCTTAAAAAGCGCTTTAAAAATGATCAAAAAAAATGGAGAAAGAGTTTTACACGCAACTCAAAGCCCAAGAAGATGGCGCCAACAAAATGACTGTTAGTGAATACACGGCGAATCGCAAAATACTGAAAGATTTAATGGCAAAATATGGGCACAAGAAAGCAAGAGAGATTTTAACAACGGGAGGAAAAGCCCAGGAGGCGGCCAGAAAGCAGCTATCGAAAAAAATCCAGGACTCAATTGAAGAGTCATTAGCCAAAAACAAAATTTATGGAAAAGAGGCAGAAAAACTAGCCAAAGAGCAAACTGAGAAGCAAATGGATCAACTTGCAGTCTTACATGATCCCGATTTGATTGTTGGCGGTAACGACTCGATCTCCCGAGCAGGCAATAAAAATGTTAATTCTTCTTTAGGATCTCAATGGGCAAAAGATGGCCGTGTCGATGACATGGATAAAGCCGCAGGGAAAACAATAGTAGAATCTGACCCAGACACACCAATGAATGTAACACTTGAACGCTGTAAAGATTAAGGAGCATGTAATAATGAATTTTATATTAGATGGAAAATTTGAATGGTTTTTAGAAAAATTTGGCGAACCACAAAAAAAGATATTAGTTAGTGAAGAAATACTGAATAAGTATCGAGGTCAGTTACCTGAAAGACTTTTAGAGTATTGGCAAGAATTCGGATTCTGTAATTTTAAAGATGGCTTATTTTGGATCGTGAATCCTGATGACTATCAAGATAGCATGCAAACTTGGCTGAAAGGTACTGGAATATTAGAACTTGATACATTTCATGTATTTGATCGATCAGGATTTGGGGAACTTTATTTATGGGGAGAAAAGACAGGGCAACATTTCAATATCGAAACAATTTATAGTGTGATCTTTGACAATGGCTCCGATGAAAAATATATCGCTAAAGAGGGGGCAAACGAAGCGATAATGAATTTTTTTACTGTCATAAAAACCACTTCAGCAGACTTGGAAGACGTAGATACAGACGAACCCATCTTCGAGCAAGCGGTAAAAAAATTCGGCCCGCTAGCAGAGGATGAAATGTTTACCTTCGAGCCTGCACTATTCTTGGGTGGTGAGCAAACCTTCAAAACAGTAAATAAAGTTAATTTCTTTATTCAGTCCGATATTCTTGCCAGCATGGGTCAACGAGAAATTATGAATATTAAAGGCCTCACCAAAAAAGCATTTGACGACTAACGGAAAAAATCAGCACACTTTTTATCCGGAGCGATGCACGTGTTTTAACAAAATGGAACTTACACTCGAGGGTGATTTGGTGTAACAACTGAATCACCCGGTTTTTATTTTTCGAAAATAATCAGTAACACAAAAAACACCGAGACCGATGCAAACTTTGTGATGCGCATGCTGGAGCATGAGGGCATCTGGTTCTGGTTTGACCACAAAGCCGGTTCCCATACGCTGGTGATCACCGACGATATCGGCCTTGCCAGCCCCGCCCCCGGTTGCGCCAGTCTGCCCTTTCGCAGTTCCGGCCAAGGCAACCCCAATGAGGATTTTGTCACCGGCTGGAACGCAGCGGGTGCAGTAACCTCGGGCCATTACGCCGCGCGCGATTACTCGTTTAAAGAAGCCAGCGCCCTGCTCGATACCCAGCAACAAAAGCCTGCCGGGCATGCGCATAACGCTTTTGAAGTGTTTGATTACCCCGGTGGTTATTATCAAGTCGGCGAAGGCGATGCCTACGCCCAAGTGCGCATGGAAGAACTGCACAGCCTGCACCAGCGCTGCACCGGCAAAGCCGCCGCACGCGGCATTGCACCTAGCCGCTTATTCACCGTCGCCCAACACCCGCAGGCGCAGCACAACAAGGAATACTTGATCATCGCGTGCGACTACAATTTTCAAGCCAATGATTACGAAGCCGATAACAGCACCACCCCGTTTATGATGGACGTGAGCGTACATGCCCACCCCAGCAGCCAACCCTATCGCCCGGCGCGCACCACCTACAAACCCATCAGCCAGGGGCCGGATACCGCCGTGGTCACCGGCCCTCCGGGCAAAGAATTGCACACCGATGAATTTGGCCGCGTCACCGTCAAATTCCAGTGGGATCGCC